>JAHCJV010000099.1 GCA_026126105.1 Enhydrobacter sp. | reverse complement strand
AGCATCTCCAGCGCGCGCTTGCGGCTCTCGGCCGGCGACAGTCCGGCATGCAGCTGGAACAGCCGGGCGACCTGCGCACCGACGGTGATCAGAGGATTGAGCGAGGTCCGCGGCGTCTGCGAGATCATCGCGATCCGGGCGCCGCGGATCTGCTGCAGCTCGTCCTCGCCGAGCTGCGACAGGTCGCGGCCGTCGAACAGGATGCTGCCGCCGGTCTGGCGGCCGGGCTTGCGGATCAGCCGCAGGATCGCCGTCGCGGTCACGGTCTTCCCCGAGCCCGACTCGCCCACGAGTCCGAGGATCTCGCCCTCGCGCACGTCGAAGCTCGCCGCGTCGACCGCTTCGATCTCGCCGTGGTCGCTCGCGAAGCGGACGCTGAGCTCGCGGACGTCGACGACCGACGCGCCGACGACAGAAGGGGCGCTCATCGCACGCCCCGCATGCGCGGATCGAGGAAGTCGCGCAGCCCGTCACCGACCAGGTTGAAGGCCAGCACCATGATCACGATGGCGAGGCCGGGGAACAGGAACAGCCACCATTCGCCGCTGACGATGAATTGCGCGCCCTCGGCGGTCATCGAGCCCCATTCGCTTTGCGGCGGCTGGATGCCGAGGCCGATGAAGGACAGCGCCGACATGGTGAGCAGCGCGTAGCCCATCGCCAGGGTCGCCTGCACGATGATCGGCGGCAGGCAGTTGGGCAGCAGGTGGATGAACATGATGCGCCACGCCGGATTGCCGACGACCTTCGCGGCATCGGCGTATTCCATTTCCCGGATGCGGAAGATCTCGCCGCGGATCAGCCGGAGGTAATTGGGGATCTGCGTGATCGCTATCGCCAGCAGCACGTTGCCGACGCTGTTGCCGAGCGCTGCCGTGATCGCCATGGCCAGGATGAAGGCAGGGAAGGCCATCACCGAATCGACGCAGCGCATGATGAAGAGGTCGACCAGGCCGCGATAATGGCCCGCGACCGCGCCGATCGCCGAGCCGATCACCAGCGCGACCGCCGTCGCGCCGAAGGCTACCGTGAGATCGACCCGCGCGGCATGGATGATGCGCGAGAGCAGGTCGCGGCCGTAAATGTCGGTGCCGAGCCAGTGACGCCACGACATGGATTGCAGCGCGGCCTCGGGGTCGGTCGCGTCGGGGTCGTAGGGCGCGATGAAGTCGGCGCCCACCGCCGCCAGGATCATCGCCACGATGATCGCGAGCGCGATGGTCGACAGCCAGTTGCGCCGGATGCGCAGCCAGACCAGCCGCATCGTCGTCGACGCGGGCTTCATCAAGGGGATCGGCGTTTCGGCAGCGTCGGCCATCAGTCGAGCCGGATGCGCGGGTCGATCAGGCCGTAGACCATGTCGATGACGAAGTTCACGGCGACGTAGAGCACGGCGACGAACAGCACGAAGGACTGGATGGGGCCGGAGTCCTTGGTCATCAGCGAGGTGATCGCGTAGTTGCCGATGCCGGGCCAGGCAAACACACTCTCGACCACGGCGTTGCCGGCCATCAGGAAACCGAACACGATGCCCAGGATGGTGATGACGGGGATCAGCGCGTTGCCCAGCGCGTCGCCGTAGATCACCCGGCGCGGCGGGATGCCGGCCGCCCAGGCCGCCTTGATGTAGTCGGACTCGAGGATCTCCAGCATGGTCGAGCGCACCATGCGGGCGATCGGCGCCATGACGCTGAGCCCGAGCGTGAACGCCGGCAGCATGAGCTGGTGGAGCGAGGAGCCCAGCGCCTTCCAGTTGCCGGTCAGCAGGCTGTCGACGACATAGAGGCCGGTGATGGCGGTCGGCGGCTCGATGCCGGAACCGAGACGCCCGAGCGGCGGCGGCGCGACGCCCAGCAGGTAGAAGAAAAAGTAGAGCGCCAGCAGGCCGGTCCAGAAGGTCGGCATGGCGACGCCCGCGACGCCGACGATGCGCCCGATATGGTCGATCGCCGTGTCGCGATGGACGGCCGACTGCACGCCGAGCGGAATGCCGATGACGAGGGCGATCAGCAGGCTCGCCAGCGTGAGCTCGAAGGTCGCCGGCAGGCGCTGCCGGAAATCCTCCAGCACCGGCCGTCCGGTCGACGCGCTCTGGCCGAGATCGCCGCGCGCGACGCCCGAGATGTAGCGCCAGTATTGCACCCAGGCCGGCTGGTCGAGGCCCATCTCCTTTTCCAGCTCCTTCACCACCTCGGGCGAGACCAGCGGTCCCGCCTTCACCACGGCCGGGTTACCCGGCAGCACGTAGGTCAGCGTGAACGTGATGACGGTCACGCCCAGGAGAGTCGGAATGACGAGCGACAGGCGGCGCAGGAAGTAACCGAAGAACCCCACGCGCTTGCTGTCTCAGCTTGTCTTGAGCGACGTGAAGCGGTCGAAGGTATCCCAGCGCTTCTCGACGCCGACGATGTCGTTGCGCATCACGCGGGTCCAGTTGTCGTACCAGAGCATGCCCCAGACGGCGTCATCGATGATGATCTTCTGGGCCGCCTTGGCCGCGGCGAGACGCTTCTCGGCGTTGGGCTCGTGGTAGTTCTCGTCGAGGATCTTGTCGAGGTCCGGGTTCTTGTAGAACGCCGTGTTGGTGCCCTTCGACGTCGAATGGAACAGCGGCACCATATGGAAGAACGGGTCGTTGACCCACGACTGCCAGGTCTCGATCGAGAGCTGCATGTCGCCCTTGGTCGCGAGCTGGCGAAAGGTGGCGTCGGTCTGGCGCGTGATGTTGATCTTGAAGCCGATCTTCTCCAGCTCGCGCTGGATCCAGACGGCCGCTTCTTCATGCGGCTGCCAGCCGATGCGCACGGCGAGGTCGAGCGTCACGGGCGTGGTGACGCCGGCTTCCTTCATCAGCGCCCGTGCCTTGTCGAGGTCGAACTTGTAGGGCGAGAGGCTGCCGTCGTGGCCGGGCGTCAGCGCCGGCACCGGCGACTTCATGGCGGAGCCGTAGCCCATCAGCACGTTGGGCACGATCGCGGCGACCGGAATGGCGTAGTTGATCGCCTGGCGAACCTTGACGTTGTCGAGCGGCGCCTTGGTCTGGTTCATCGCCAGCCAGTGGCAGGTCGTGTCCGGCACCGTGACGATGCGGAAGTCCTTCTCGTTCTCGAATGTCTTGATGTTGCGCGGGGACAGGCCCGGGCGGCCGATCACCAAGTCGATCGCCTTGCGCTTGAGGAGCAGCACACGGTCGGCCTCGTTGGGCACGAACTTGAGCACGACCTTCTGGAACTGCGGCGCACCGCGCCAATGGTCCTTGCGCGCCTCGAGCACGACCTCGACGCCCGGCGTGTTGGTAACGAGCGTATAGGGACCGGAGCCGACGGCGTTGCGCTTTGCCCACTCGGCCGCCCATGGATCCTTCTCGGTCGCGTTCGGCTTGATCAGCTCGGGATCGAGCGCCGTGATGGTCATCAGCGACAGGAAGTTGAGCACCATCGGCTGCGGCGTCGGCCCCTTCATGTCGAGCGCGATCGTCATCGGATCGCGCACCACGATCTCCTCCGGCTTGGTCACCTGGAGCATCCGCGGCATGATGAACCGCATGTAGCCGGGAGACTGCAGCGCCCGGTCGAGCGAGTATTTGAGCGCCGCGGAATCGACCGGCCGGCCGCTCGGGAATGTCATGCCCGGCCGGATCTTGAGCACGATCGTGGCGCCGTCGCGCTCGAAGGTCCAGGATTCGGCAATGCTGCCCTCGAACTCGTTGGGGAAGGAGCGCGACACGCCCTTGCTGCCTTCGACCGGCCGCACCTTCCAGCCCACGATGGGGTCATAAAGATTGCACTGCACGGCGTAGCCGCCGACCGACTTGAAGACGTGCGGATCGAGGCTGTCGATGTCGCTGTCCCAGGCGACGGTCAGCGTCGAGCTGGCCTGCGCTTGCGCCGGCAAGGCGCCCATGCCGCCCAGCGCGGCGGCGCCGGCGCCCGATGAAAGTTTCAGGAAAGTGCGACGATCAGCCTTGATACCCATGGTCATCCCTCCAAGCCCCGGAACATTCAGCCCATGTGTTCCAGTTTTGTCAATCCATCGTCATAAAGTGGAACGCCATGAAATCGAACGGTGAAGTCATTAAGCACGATTCGCGCCATTCACGATTCTTGCTGTTCCAATAAAAGCCCTATACCGTTCCGAAAATGGAACGCAGAGAGATCGTCAATGAATTCGGTTGATAACGTTGCGAGCGTACTTCGTCTTTTCACCCCCGATCGAAGCGTACTGTCCGTCACCGAAGTCTCTCAGCTTCTCGCCCTGCCCAAAAGCTCTTCCTCTCGGCTGCTGAAGGCAATGGCCGAATCCGGCCTGCTCGCCATCACCGAGCACGGTGCCGGCTATTCCGTCGGCAATCTGATTTTCGAGACGTCGCGCCGGCATCGCGCCCATTCGACGCTGAGCGTGGCGGCCGACGAGGCGCTGGCGCGGATCGTCAAGGCGACGGGCCACACCGGCTACATTGCGATGCTCGATCGCACCGAGGTGCTCGGCCTTCGCATGCGACCGGGCAGCAAGCCGTTGCGGGTGGTGACCTCCCCCGGCGATCGGCTGCCGGCCTTCTGCTCCTCGACGGGCCGCGCGATGCTGGCCCGGTTCGACGACGCGGCGGTGCGTGCGCTCTATGCGGTGCCGTTTCAGCCGCCGTCGCCCAATGCGCCGCAGACCGTCGACGATCTCCTCGCCGCGCTGGCGACCGTCCGGGAGAAAGGCTGGTCGCAGGCGACCGACGAGAGCCTGCCGGGCGTCGAGGCGATCGCGGTGTGCGTCGAGGATCGCGAGAGCGGCGAGCGGGTCGCGATCTGCCTTTCCTATTCCGCCGCGATGATCTCGGCCAACGAGAAGTCGCGCATCGTGACCCTGATGATGCGTGCCGGCTGCGAGGTCGGCATGAAATTCGATGACGAGTGCTGGGCGGCCCCCCGGTTCGCCGCTTTTGCGGCGCCGTCCTGGAATGAAGCCGCGTAAGGAGCAGCTCTATATGTCTCTCGAACTCTTGATGCTCGGCAACGTGCCGATGCCGCAGATGGTGGAGCGCGCCAGGCTCGCCGAAGCCAACGGCTACGACGCGCTGTGGGTCGCCGACGAGCGTTTCTATCGCGAGGTTTATTCCACCCTGGCGATCCTCGCCCAGCACACCACGAGGGTGAAGCTCGGAACCTGCGTTACCGATCCGTTCGCGCGCCATCCGGCGCTGACCGCGATGGCGATCGCCACGCTGGACGAGATCTCCAACCAACGTGCCATCCTGGGGATCGGCGCCGGCATCTCGGGCTTCCCCGAGCTCGGCATCGTGCGCAGGAAGCCCGCGGCCGCGATCCGCGAGATGATCGAGATCGTGCGCGTGTTGCTCAAGGGCGAGCAGCTCGATTACAAGGGCGACGTCGTGTCGTTCCACAACGGCAAGCTATCCTTCAAGCCGGTGCGCGCCGACATCCCGATCTACGTCGCGAGCAACGGCCCGCTCGGCCAGCGCGTGACCGGCGGCCTCGCCGACGGCGCGATTATGGAAGGCTGCGGCAATGTCGAGGAGGTCAAGGCGTTCCGCGCCATCCTGGCCGAGGGTGCCAGACGCAAGGGCCGCGATCCGTCCGAGGTGAAGGTCATGCTGCGCCTCAATGCCTGCGTCGCGCCCGACGGCAGGAAGGCGCGCGACGGCGTGAGACTCGGCGTGGCGCGCATGCTGGCGGCCGGGCGGCTGAAGTTCATGACCGCGGAGAAGCAGGGCCTGCTCCTGACCGAGGAGCAGATCGCGCCCTTCGCCAACGTGCGCTACGCCGACGGTGCCGCGCCCTACACGCCGCTGCTGCCGCTGGTCACGGACCGCCACGTCGACGCCTTCACGCTGGCCGGTTCGCCCGACGAGGTGGTGGCGCACATGAAGGAGCTGCAGGCTGCCGGCGCCGACGGCTTCATCGTCATGCCGTTGCCGTGCGAGGGCACGACTGCGGAGCAGACGCTGGTCTCGCTCGGCAAGGACGTCTGGCCGCGGGTGAAATCATGAGCGCCGTCACTGACCGTCCCACGATCGAAGAGGACATCGCCGAGGTGCGGCGGATCCACGACGAGTGGTGGGCCGCGAACACCGATCTCGACATTCCCCGCATGCGCGCGTGCTTCGCGTCGGGGGACAAGTTCCTGCAGTACAATCTCAATGGGCACGTCTACCGGTCTCTCGACGAGCTGACGCAGCTTTGGGGGGTGATCGGCAAGGATTACGGCCTGCCGCAGCTCGACATCATCGACATGCGGATCGAGGTGCGTGGCGACATGGCGTGGGTCGCGCACGAAGCGCTCATCCGCCGCGTCGCGAAGCCGGGCGGGCAGCTCCCCCCGGGCACCCCGGACAAATGGTTCAGGGTGCGCGAGACCGAAGTGCTGATGCGCGACGACGGCGCGGGAAACCCGGTCTGGAAGATCTGGCACCATCACTGTTCCATGCACGCGCCCGACGACGAGATCCGCCGGGGATTCCAGGACTCCGTGCTGACGCGGAACAAGGCGCGCTGAGCGATGCGGGTCTCGGTCAACGGCGTGGAGCTGTTCCTCGACGTCTACGGCTCGAAGCTGGCCGCACGGGACAACGAGCTTGTCGACAAGCCCGTCATCGTCGCCCTCCACGGCGGGCCGGGCATCGATCATTCGCAATTCGTGCCGTGGCTGACGCCGATCTCCGGTTTCGCGCAGCTCATCCTCGTCGACCATCGCGGCAACGGCCGCTCCTCGCGCCCGCCCGTGGAGACATGCACCCTGGCGAACATGGCCGACGATCTCGAGGCCCTGCGCAAGACGCTGGGCCTCGGCCGCATCGTGGTGTTCGGCATGTCGTTCGGCGGCATGCTGGCGCTCACCTATGCCATCAAGTATCCGCACGGCGTCGCGGGCCTCGTCGCCTGCGCCACGGCAGCCAGCAACGAGGCCTTCGATCGCGGCCTGAAGCGCCTCGACGCGATCGCGTCGCCCGAGCAGCGCGACGCCTTGGAACGCCTCAGGACCGGGACGGTGCGGTCGGCCCAGGACCTCGAGCACGTGTTCACGGCCCTTGCGCCGTTCTATGAATACGATCCGCAACGCTCGCCGCCGGGCGGCTTCAAGCCGATCGCCGACATCGACATGCTGAACTGGTTCTTCGCGCACGATCGCCACGGCTACGACGTGAGGTCGAAGCTTGGCGGGATCACCGTCCCGACCCTCGTCCTCACCGGCCGCCACGACAGGATCGCGCCGCCCGATGCGTCGGACGAGATCGTGAAGGGCATACCCGGCGCCCAGCAGGTGATGTTCGAGGACAGCGGCCATCGTCTGATGCGGGAAGAGAACGCCAAGTTCCTCCGCACAGTTCGGGACTTCGTGAAAGGGCTCTCATGAGTCTGAACGCTTCTTCCCGGTCGGCGCCCCCAGCGATGAGCTTTTCCTTTCACCGGCCCGGGAGCCTCGATGCGGCGATAGCGTTCGCGCGCGAGCAGGGCGATGCTGCGCGCTTCCTGGCGGGCGGGACGGATCTCATCATCCAGATCAACCGGGGGCGCGTCGCGCCGAGGCATCTGATCAGCCTCGACGGGCTGGGGCTCGACCGGATCGACGAGGCGGCGACCGAGTACGCGATCGGCGCCATGGTGACGCACGATGCGGTGGTCAACCATCCCGGCTTCCAAACAAACCTCGTCGCGCTCGCGCAGGCGTCCGCCGTGGTCGGCGGGCGGCAGGTGCGCAACATCGCCACCGTCGGCGGCAACATCGTCAATGCCTCGCCCGCGGCCGATCTCGTGCCTGTGCTGCTCGCGCTGGATGCGACCGTCGACCTGCGCGGCCTGAACGGCACGCGATCGATGCCGCTCGACCGCTTCCTGGTGGAACGCGGGCGGACCGAGCGGCGGCCCGAGGAGATCCTGACGGCGGTGCGCTTCGACAAGCCGCCGGCGGCGAGCGCGACCTGGTTCCTCAAGGCCGGCCGGCGCAAGGCGATGGAAATCTCGGTGATCTGTGTCGCCGCCCAACTGGTGCGCGGCGGCAAGGCGCGGATCGCGATCGGCGCCGCGGCCTCGCGCACGGTGCGCGTGCCGGATGCAGAAGTGCTGGTCGAGAGGCAGGGCGCCGCCGCGTTCCGCGAGGCCGGCCGAATCGCTGCCGATGCGGTGGCGCCGATCGACGATGTCCGCGCTTCCGCCCGCTATCGCAAGCTGCTGGTTGCGGCGCTGGTCGAACGGGCGCTCGTGGCCTGCGCGGGCCGTATCGAGAGAGGTGAAGCATGACGCGCCAGGCACTCGACCTCACGATCAACGGCGAGAGCCATCAGCTGATGGTCGAGCCGCACTGGTCTTTGCTGCATGTGCTGCGCCGAGAGCTCGGCATGACCGGCACCAAGGAGAATTGCCTCGAGGCCGAGTGCGGCGTCTGCACCGTGCTGCTCGACGGCAAGGCGGTGAATTCCTGCATCCTGCTCGCCGAGCAGGCACGCGGCCGCTCGATCGTCACCATCGAGGGGCTGGGCGATCCCGAGCATCTCCATCCGCTGCAAGCCGCCTTCATCGAGCATGGCGCGGTGCAGTGCGGCTACTGCATCCCGGGCATGATCCTGACCGCCAAGTCGTTCCTCGACGAGCGCCATGGCCGCGTGCCGAGCGAGGCCGAGGTGCGCGAGGCCCTGTCCGGCACGCTGTGCCGCTGCACCGGCTACCAGAAGATCGTCGATGCGGTGATCGCCGCGGCGCGCCAGATGAATTCGTGGCCCGAGGCGGCGAGGAAGGCGTAATGAGCACCTATGAACGCCGCGTCGCCGGCAAGCGGTTGAAGCGGATCGACGGTATCGGCAAGGTCACCGGCAAGCATGTCTACGCCTCCGACTTCGCGCTGCCCGGCATGCTGTTCGGCAAGATCCTGCGCAGCACCGAGGCGCATGCCCGGATCGTGCGGCTCGATGTCTCGAAAGCGCTGGCGCTGCCCGGCGTGCGCACGATCCTGAGCGCGCAGGACATCCCGCAGATCCTGTTCGGCACGGCGGTCAAGGACCGGCCGGTGTTCGCGGCTGATGTCGTGCGCTTCCGCGGTGAGGCGATCGCCGCCGTCGCGGCGACCAGCCTCGAGATCGCCGAGGCGGCGGTGCGCGCGATCGAGATCGCATACGAGCCGCTGCCCGCGGTGTTCGACATGGAGGAGGCGCTGAAGCCCGGCGCGCCGCTGGTCCATGGCGCCTGGGGCGACTACCAGGCGCTGCCGGTGCTCGACCGCGAGGGCAACATCTCGGGCCGCTCCTCGATGGCCGGCGGCGACATCGAGGCGGGTTTCGCCGAGTGCTATCGCGTCTACGAGCATCGCTTCACCACGCAGCACGTTCATCCGGGCTACACCGAGCCGCGCACCGCGATCGCAAGCTGGGACGGCAACGGCGATGTCAGCGTCTGGTGCAACACGCAGCTGCCGTTCGACATGAAGAACATGCTGGCCGAGGTGCTCGACCTGCCGGCCAGCAAGGTGAGGGTGGTCGTGCCGGGGATCGGCGGCGGCTTCGGCGGCAAGCTGCGGGTCGGCGTCGAGCACTTCGCCGCCTGGCTGGCGCGCAGGTCGAAGCGGCCGGTGAAGATCGTGACGACGAGCGAGGAGGAGCTGACCGACGCCTACCCGCGCCAGCCGACCGTGATCACGCTCAGGACCGGCGTCAGCAAGGACGGCATTCTGATTGCACGGGAGGGCAGGGTGCTGCTGGATTGCGGCGCCTACGCCAATTCCGGGCCGGCGACGGCGGCGCTCGCGCTGCAGATGCTGGCGGGTCCGTATCGCACGCCGCACTTCTCGTACGAGAGCGTGGCCGTCTACACCAACAAGGGATCGACCGGCTCGTTCCGCGCGCCCGCCGGGCCGATGGGCAACTTCGCCGTCGAATCGCAGATCGACCTGATCGCCGACGATCTCGGCATCGATCCGCTCGAGTTCCGGCTGCGCAACGTCTATCGCGAGGGCGACAAGGGACCGGCCGGAGACACGGTGAGCAGCGTCTCGATCGAGGAGTCGCTGCGCCGTGCCGCCGACGCGATCGGCTGGAAGGACCGCAAGCCCGGCCCAGACGGCGGCAAGAGCCGCGGCAAGGGGCTCGCCTGCTCGTGGTGGCTGACCACCGGCGGCTCGTCCGGCGTCTATGTGAAGATCAACCCGGACGGCACGGTCACGGTGGTGAGCGGCGCGGTCGAGATCGGCACCGGCGCGATGACCGGCGCGGCGCAGATCCTCGCCGAGGAGCTGGGCGTCGATCTCGGCGACATAAATGCGACCGACGTCGACACGCACCTCTCGCCCTACGACTACGGCGCGCAGGGCAGCCGCACGGCGTTCTCCGTCGGCAACGCCTGCATTGCCGCGGCCCAGGACCTGCGGCGCCAGATCGGCGAGCTGGTGGGACCGCTGTGGAACGTCGCGCCGGAGTCCGTCCGGCTCGAGGGAAAGGGCGTGGTGAGCGGCAACAACCGCCTGTCGCTGGCCGAGGTGGCGGCCCTGTCGCAGCGCACCGGCGGCGGGCTGATCTCGCACGGCACCTTCATCCAGCCGATGCCCACGTTCGATCCGACACGGGTCAGGAATCATCCGCTGCCGGCCTGGACCAGCCACAGCTTCCACACCCATGCCGTCGACCTTTCGGTGGACGACGTCACCGGCGAGGTCTCGATCAATCGCTACGTGGTCGCCCAGGATGTCGGCTTCGCGATCAACCCGACCTACATCGAGGGTCAGATCGAGGGCGGCGTGGCGCAGGGCATCGGCCAGGCGCTGAGCGAGGAGATCGTCTACGAGGGCGGCCGCGTGCTGAACGCCAACCTCACCGACTACAAGATGCCGACCATGATGGACATGCCGCGGGTCGAGTGCATCCTGATCGAGAAGCCCAGCGTCAACGGCCCCTATGGCGCCAAGGGCGTCGGCGAGCCGCCCTGCATCCAGCCGCCGGCCGCCATCGCCAACGCCATCGCCGCCGCCACGGGCGTCCGGATCCAGACGCTGCCGATCACCGCCGAGAAGATAGCGCTCGCGCGCCTGAAGGACGGCGACTAATGCAGGTCAGCGTCACCCTGTGGGGCAACCTTCGCCGCTTCGCGCCGAACGGCGCGGGCTCGATGGTCCTGCAGGTGGCGGACGACGCTGCCGTCGAAGACCTCGCGATCCAGATCGGCGCGCAGCACGACGTCTATGCGGCCGCGCTCAACGGCAAGGTCGTCCCGCTGTCCGCCCGCCTGTCGCCCGGCGACCGCGTCTTCCTGTTCGATCATCTGCACGGAGGGTAGGGCAGGTTTCCGGAGCAACGTTGCACCCGGGTTTCCGTTTCGTCCCGATGGTCCCGACCGAGAGCGAGTTTCAGGCAGGCGATCTCGCAGGACGCAGCATCCTCGTCGTCGGCGTGACGGGCTTCCTGGGTGCCGCAGTGGCGCGACGTCTCGGCGCGGCGGGGGCGGCGGTCGTCGGGGTGTCGCGCTCGACACCGGCAGCGGCGGCATATCTCCGCCATATCCGCCTGGACATCGCGGCCGCGCTGGAGCCCGCGGCATGGCGGCCGCATCTGGCAGGCATAGACGGTGTCGTCTATTGCGCCGGCGCGTTGCAGGACGGGCCGGGCGACTCGCTCGACGCGGTTCACGCCAGCGGCCCCGCGGCGCTGTTCGCCGCCTGCAGCGAGGCCGGGGTCCGGCGCGTCGTGCACCTGTCCGCTCTCGGCGCCGATCGCGCAGCGTCGGGTTTCTCGGCGACCAAGCGCTCGGGCGACGAGGCTCTGCAGGCGAGCGATTTGCAGTGGGCAATACTCCGTCCCGCCATTGTCATCGGCCCGAATGCGTTCGGCGGCGCGGCGCTCCTGCGCGCGTTGGCGGCGCTGCCGCTTCTGCCGGTACCTCGCACTGCCGCCCTCCTGCGCCCGGTGCACATCGACGACGTGGTGAACACGGTGCTGTTCTTCCTGCGACCCGGCGCGCCGGCGGGGGTGATGCTCGATCTCGTGGGACCCCGGGCGTTCCGGTTCGAAGAGCTCGTGGCCGTGTTTCGCGGCTGGCTGGGCAGACAGCCGGCAACCGTTGTCCCGCTGCCGGAATGGCTTGCAGCCTTGTCTTTCGGCTTCGGCGACGCAATGGCCTGGTTCGGCTGGCGCAGCGCAGTGCGCAGCAATGCCGGCCGGGAGCTGGCCCAGGCCACGCCCGGCGATGCCACCGCGTGGACCGAGGTCACTGGGATTGTGCCGCGCGATATCGAGGATGCCCTGCGAGCGGAGCCGGCGTCGGTGCAGGACCGCTGGTTCGCAGGTCTGTATCTGCTCCGGCCCGCACTCTTCGCGATCTGCGGCGTCTTCTGGATCGTGACCGGCCTCGTCTCGCTCGGCCCGGGCTGGCGGCTCGGCATCGGGTTGATGAACGACGGTGGGGTCGTCGGAGGGGCGGCAGCCGCGACGGTGGTCGCCGGCGCGCTCTGCGACATTGCCGTCGGCGCGGCGATCCTGTGGCGCCGCACGGCTCGCGTCGGCGTCATCGCCGGGATCGTCGTGACGGTCCTTTACGCCGTCGCCGGAACGGCGCTCGTGCCCCGGCTCTGGATCGATCCCCTGGGCGCGATGCTCAAGGTCTTTCCCATCATCGCCCTGCATCTTGCCGCGCTCGCCATCGTGGATGACCGCTGATGCTCTATTTCACCCTCAAGTTCCTCCACATCATCGGCGCCGCCGTCCTGCTCGGCACGGGAGCGGGCATCGCGTTCTTCATGTTGCTGGCGCATCGGCAGGGACAGCCGGCGGTCGTCGCGGGGGTGGCTCGCATCGTCGTGATCGCGGATTTCCTGTTCACCGCGACGGCCGTCGTGATGCAGCCGATCACCGGAATCTGGCTCGCGCTGCATGTCGGCTACCCGCTGACGGAAGGATGGATCGTGCTGTCGCTGGCGCTCTATCTGCTCACGGGCGCTTTCTGGCTGCCCGTGGTGTGGATGCAGATGCGGATGCGCGATCTTGCCGTCGAGGCAGCTGCGCATGGAACGGCGCTTCCCGAGGAGTATCGGCGCCTGTTCCGCGCCTGGTTCGCGTGCGGCTTTCCGGCCTTTGCCGCCGTCCTAGCGATCTTCTGGCTCATGATCCAGCGTCCACGGCTGGAACTCTGGTGAAACACTTTCGGCGTAACAGCGGACGCAGCAAAGAAGAGGCTCGAACGTTGCTACCGGCATGCCAGTCGCGCCGCGTACCCTTCCGCGTTCGAGAACCGCGGCACGACGCTTCGAATTCCACGCGGGCGCCGATCCGATCGGCGCGCTTGCGGTCGCCCTTCTGCCCGTCATCGAGCGGCAGGGAGGCAAGCCTCTCCTGTTCGTAGCGCAGAGCGACCGAAGGGCGGAGGCGCTGGCCGCCATTCTCGCGGCACTTTCACCCGATCTCCGGATCGCGCGTCTTCCCGCGTGGGACAATCTACCCTACGACCGCACGCCGCCCTCGCGCGCGGCGATGGGTCAGCGCGCCGGCGTGCTTCGCTGGCTCACCGATACCGCGTCGCCGCCGGCGATCGTGCTCACCACGCCGATGGCCGCGATCCAGCGCGTGCCGCCGCGCGGCATCTGGGCCGCCGCCCATGCCGAGTTCCGCGTCGGCGAGCAGATCGACCTGGAGGCGATGGAACGCCAGCTTACGGGCCTCGGCTACACCTTCGACGAACGCGTCGATGTGCCGGGCGAAGCTGCCCTTCGCGGCCGTGTCGTCGATCTCTATCCCGCGGCGGCGCCGATGCCGTGCCGCATCGAGCACGAGGACGGCCGTATCGTGGCAATCCGCTCTTACGATCCGCTGACGCAGCGGTCGGACGTCGAGACCGACGTGCTCTGGGTCGATCCGGCAAGCGAGTTCATCGCGACTGCCGGGGGCGACGCGCCTGCGTCCGCCGACTCTTCCGATGCGACGCTCGTGCTGTCGGAATTCTATAACCGGCTCGAGACGCTATTCGACTATCTGCCCGACGCTCCGATCGTGCTGGATAACGCTGCCGCCGAGCGCGCGGCGGCAGCGTTCGAGCTCATCGCCGAAGCGTACGATAGCCGCAAGACGTTGCGCCTGGGATCGCAACCAGCTCCCGTGAAACCCGACAGGGTGTATCTCACGCGCGAGGACTGGGAGGGGCATGTGCGGCGTCGGCTCGCCGCCACGGTCCAGCCTCCCGCCGAGGAAGCCCGCGTCCCGCGGTTCGTGCGCGATCGACAGGCGAGGCGCAGTGCCGCGGACTTCGTGGCGCGGCAATGCGCGCTCGGAGCGCGGGTCGTGCTCTGCGGTTCCACGGAGCGTGACCGGCGGCGGCTTGTGAACGGGCTGGAACGAGCCCTCGAGACGAGAGCGGAGCCCGCCGCCGACTGGGCGGCTGTCGCGGGATCCGAGCCGGGTGCGCTTGCGACCATGCTGCTGCCAGTCGGTACGGGTTTTCACCTGCACGACGAAAAGATCGTCGCGATCGCCGCGGCCGACGTCTTCGGCGGTGGTGACGGAGTTGCCGCCGGGCGCGCCGACGGTATCGCGTCGATCTTCGACGGTGGCGAGTTCCAGCCCGGTGACGCGGTGGTGCATATCGAGCACGGCATGGCCATTCTCGAAGGCCTCGAAGAGGTGCCGATCGGTCCGCAGAAAACCGCCGAAACGCTTCAGCTGCGCTATGCGAAGGACGCCAGGCTCAAGGTTCCGATCGACGAGATCGGCAAGGTCTGGCGCTATGGGGCAGGGACGGCGAAGGTGACGCTCGATCACCTGAAGGGCGACTCCTGGAGCAGGCGTCGCGCCGAGGTCGAAGCCGAGATCGAGCGCACGGCCGTGCGCATGCTGGAACTCGCCCGGGCGCGCAACGAGACGCCGGCGGAGAAGCTGGTGCCTCCCACGCGCGAGATGGAGCGCTTCGCGGCCGGCTTCGGCTACAGCCTGACGCCCGACCAGGCGACGGCGGTCGAGGCCGTGCTGGCCGATCTCGCTTCCGGCCGGCCGATGGACCGGCTCGTGTGCGGCGACGTCGGATTCGGCAAGACCGAGGTCGCTTTGCGCGCCGTCGCTGCTGCCGTGCTGGCCGGCAAGCAGGCGGTGGTGATCGCGCCCACGACGGTGCTGGTGCGGCAGCACCTGCGCACGTTCCAGCGCCGCTTCGCCCGCTTCGGGATCGAGGTAGCGCATCTGTCGCGACTGGTCGGCGCAGCCGAGGCGCGCGCGGTGAAGAAGGGCCTCGCAAGCGGCGAGGTCCGCCTGGTCGTCGGCACGCATGCGCTCGCCGGAAAAGGAGTCCGGTTTCACGATCTCGGCTTGATGGTGATCGACGAGGAGCAGCGGTTCGGCGCGCGCGACAAGGCCAGGCTGCGCGCGCAGACCGAGGGCGTGCACGTGCTCACGCTGACCGCCACGCCGATTCCGCGCACCCTGCAGTCGACCCTGGTCGGGTTGCAGGATCTGAGCGTCATCGCGACGCCGCCGGTGCGGCGCCAGCCGATCCGGACCGTGGTCGCCCCGTTCGACGCTGCGGTGATCCGCGACCTGCTGATGCGCGAGCAGCGGCGCGGCGGACAGAGCTTCTTCGTCTGCCCGCGCATCGAGGACATGGAACCGATGGCGGCGCGGCTGCGCGAAATCGTGCCCGAGCTCCACATGGTGACGGCCCACGGCCAGATGCCGACCGAAGCGATGGACGAGGCGATGGTCGGCTTCGCGGACGGCGAGGGAGACCTGCTGCTCGCAACGAACATCATCGAGAGCGGGCTCGACGTGCCGCGCGCCAACACGATGCTGGTGTGGCGCGCCGATCGCTTCGGCCTGGCACAGCTCCACCAGCTGCGGGGGCGGGTCGGGCGCGGCGCGCGTCGCGGCGTCGCCTATCTCCTGACGGATCCGGAGGACAAGATCGCGCCCGCCACGGCAAAGCGGCTGCGCGCGCTCGAGGACCTCGACCGGCTGGGGGCCGGTTTCGACATCAGCGCGCGCGATCTCGACATGCGCGGCGCGGGCGACCTGCTGGGGGAGCATCAGGCGGGGCACATCAAGCTGATCGGAGCAGGACTTTATCGGCACCTCCTGGAGCGCGCCGTCGCGCAGCTGCGCGGCGAGTCCTGCGAGGATGCTCCGCCTGCCGTCAATCTCGGTGACGAAGGACGCATTCCCGAGGAGTACGTCCCCGGCGACGAGGTGCGGATCGGCCTGTATGCGCGCCTGGAGGCGCTCCAGGATGCCGACGAAATCGCGGCGCTGGAAGACGAGGTGAGGGACCGCTTCGGCCCCCCTCCTGCGCCGGTCACGCACCTCTTCCAGCGCGCAAAGCTCAGGAAGCTGTGTCGGGAAGCCGCCCTCACGAAGCTCGAGGTCGGCGACAAGGCGATCGCCGCGACGCCGCGCTTCCCGCCGCCTCCCGAAACCGTAGCCAGCCTCGAGGCACATGGCGTCGGCATCCGCTGGAGCGAGCACCGCTTCATCCTCCCGCACGACGGGGCACCGCTTGCCGAGCGCGCTTCCATCGCGTCGAAGCTGCTTGAATTGCTGGCCAAGGCGGGCCTGCCCAACAGCTGAAGCCCGCTGCGCACCCGGAGGAGCGCACGCGGGCTTGTGGCGAACTGCGTCATGGCGGCATAGGATTTGCGAGGCGCCAACCCTGCGCCAACGCGACCTGACACAATGCGGAGCGAAATGACCATGACCACCACCCGCCGCACCTTCCTGCACGGCGCAGCCGCGCTCTCCGCGCTGGCGCCGAACGTGAGCTGGGCGTTCGACAAGGACGGCAACCGCAAGATCATGGTGTTCTCGGGCAACCAGGCGGTGCCGGTGCTCGACCCGCATATCCGCTACGACTGGTCGACGCGCATGATGCAGCAGTCGGTCTATGACGGCCTGCTGAAGTACGTCGGCGCGCCGCCGAAGATCATCCCCTGGCTGGCCGAGAAGTGGGAGGTGTCGCCCGACGGCCTCACCTACACCTTCCACCTCGTGGGCAACGCCAAGTTCCACAACGGCGATCCGGTCGATGCCGAGGCGGTGCGCTATTCCTACGAGCGCGGCCTGAATCTCAATGCCGGCATCGCCTGGATGTTCAAGAGCTTCCTCAAGCCGGAGAACATCAAGGCAGTCGATGCGCGGACCGTGACCTTCACGCTCGACAGGCCGTTCTCGCCGTTCATCGCCTATGTGCCGTGGTGGTACATCGTCAATCCCAAGCAGGTAGCCGCCAACACCGTCGACAACGACTACGGCAAGAAGTGGCTGACCGAGAACGAGGCCGGCTCCGGACCGTTCAAGCTGAAGCGCTTCGACAGCACCGCGCTGATCCACCTCGATGCCGTGCCCGACTACTGGAAGGGCTGGCCGATGGGCGAGCAGAACCGGCTGAGCGGGGTGATCTACCGCATCGTGCGCGAGGCGGCGCCGCGCCGCGCCGGACTGCAGCGGCGCGAGATGGACGTCATCACCAACATGTCGCCCGACGACATGGCCCAGCTCGCCAAGCTGCCGGGCGTGCGCAACGAGGATCACCCCGGCTCGACCACCTTCGGCATCAAGTTCAACTGCCAGACCGGCCCGACGGCGGACATCAACCTGCGCAAGGCGATCGCCTATGCTTTCGACTACGACGCGCTGATCACCATCCACAACGGCGGCGCGCGGCTGATGACCAGCCCGTTCCCGCCCGACATGGACGGCTACGTCGCCGTTCCCGACATGCCGCGCAAGAACCTCGACAAGGCCAAGGAATTCCTCGCCAAGAGCAAGGTGCCGAACGGCGGAATCGAGCTCGAGTACGTCCACGTCCAGGGGCTCGAGGATGCGCGCCGCATCGGCCTGGTGCTGCTCGACAGCCTGCGGGCGCTCGACATCAAGGTGAACATCGTCGGCCAGCCGTGGACCACGATGGTGGCGCGCGGCTCCAAACCCGACACCTGCCCGAACATGATCTCGGTCTACGTGACGCCGGTCGCCACCGATCCCGACACCGTCGCCTACCAGTATCACCGCGATTCCTGGGGCCTCTATTACGGCATGTCTCACTACGAGAACGCCGAGGTCTGGAAGATGATCGCCGAGGCGCGCGCCATGACCGACAAGCCCAAGCGCATGGCGCTGTACGGCGAGATCCAGAAGCGCATCGTCGCCGACCAGCCGGAGATCTTCGGCATGATCCCCAACCGCACCTGGTCGATGCGCGACTACGTGAAGGGCTTCTCCTTCAGCCCGATCTGGTTCACCGGCGAGGTCGATTTCTATCCGATGTGGATCGACGCCTGACGATCGGTCCTGGATTCAGTCGAAGGCGAAGATCCGCTTCCAGTCGTTCTTCATGCTGATCACGGTCCAGCCGTTGTTCAATGCCGCGTCGTAAAGCGCCTGGGTGAAGGTGCCGACCTTGCTGTCCGGAAGACCCTGCGCCGGCCCGTAGGCGTACTCCCGGGCCGCATCGTCGTGCAGGACCAGCATCGCCAGCCGCGGGCCGCTGCCCGCCCAGGTGTATTCCAGCATCTCGCGGTCGCCCGTCGAGTTTCCGAACGCCGCGACGGGACGCCGGCCGATCATCAGGTGGATTCCTTCCGGCTTGCCGGCGTCGTTGTCGTTCAGCAGGAGCTTCGGCTCCTTGGTGAGGGTCGGCTTGCCGTCCTTTCCGTAGCCATACCTGGTCGCGCCGGCCGTACCGACGACCTGCTCGGGCGGGATGCCGTAGACGCGCTCGGAATAGACCCTGACGAAATCCTGGCCGCCTCCGGTGACGATGTAGGTCCTGTATCCGTGCGCCCGGAAATAGGCCAGCAGCTCCTTCATCGGCTGATAGATCAGTTCCGTGTAGGGCCGTTTCCAGCGTGGATTGCGGGCATCGTCGAGCCATTGGGCAACTTGCGCCCTGAACTCGTCGACGGTCATCCCCGTCAGGGTCATGGCAAGGAGTTTCTCCAGATCTTCCTTGGGGAGGCGGGCGATCGCGGCACGATCGCCCGACATCACGGTCTTGAAGGGCTCCGCGTTCGCCAGCTCCGGCTGCGCCTTGACCAGCGCAGGCACCCGGTCGAGGCAGTAGAGCACTTGCGAATACATGGGCTGCTCGACCCAGAGCGTGCCGTCCTGGTCGAACGTCGCGATCCGCTCTGCTTCCGGCACGAAGCTCTGACGTCCCGGTGTGGTCGTGTCAGCCACGAACGAGACGATGGTGCGCTTGGCCGCACCGTCATTCCACGACGGCAAGGGATCGGATTGCGCGTGCGCGGCGATGCCGAGGAGCAGCGTCGCGCAGACTGCTGCCGCTGTCCTGCAGAACACCCTTCGGAGAGGGCTGACAATTGTTTCCACGAGGTTTCCTCCAACTTCTCCGGCTCGACGCCCTGGGCCTGGTCCGGCCGGCTGGACCGTAGCTCGGCAACAGGCACCGTCGCAGCATGGTATTTGCGTAAGGGGCCGCACGTTGATATCGCAGTCGGACGCGAGTTCGATTACCAGCGGAGTGAAATGACGTGACGCCTGCCTGCCGCACCTTCTCCAACCGCACCAGGTCGGGCGCCTGATGTTCGCCTACCTGCTGCGCCGCTTCGCGCTGGCAGGGTTGATGCTGTTCGGCCTGATCTGCCTGACCTTCATCATTGCCAATGTGGCGCCCTCGGATCCCGCGGTGCTGGCCGCGGGGCCCGACGCCGGGCGCTCGCAGATCGAGCAGGCGCGGCGCGAGTACGGGCTGGACAAGCCGCTGCCCGAGCAGTTCCTGCGCTACGTGGGCGACCTCGCGCGCGGCGATTTCGGCCGCAGCATCGCGACCGGCCGCCCGGTCGGCAGCGACCTGGCGCGCTACTTTCCGGCCACGCTGGAACTCTGCCTGCTGGCGATGGCGATCGGCCTGGTGATCGGCATCTCGCTCGGCATGCTCTCGGCGCTGTTCAAGGACCAGTGGCTCGACCACGTCACGCGCATCTTCGCCGTCTCGGGCATCGCGCTGCCGCCGTTCTGGTTCGGCCTGCTGCTGCAGCTCGGCTTCGCCGTGTGGCTCGGCTGGCTGCCGACCAGCGGCCGCATCGGCGTCTCCACCGATCCGGGCGACCCGATCACCGGCATGCTGACGGTCGACGCCCTGCTGCGCGGCGACGGCGCGCTGTTCTGGCAGGGCCTGTCCTACATCCTCCTGCCGGCGCTGGTGCTGTCGCTGCCCTGCCTGGCCTCCATCCTGCGGGTGAACCGCAGCGAGATGGTCGAGGCGTTGCGCGCCGATTACGTCACCTCCGCCCGCGCCCATGGCGTGGCGCCGTGGCGGCTGGTGACGGTGCATGCGCTCAAGAACGCGATGCTCCCGACGCTGGCGATCATCGGGCTGCGCTGGGGCTGGATGATGAGCAGCACCGTGCTGGTCGAGACGGTGTTCGACTGGCCGGGCATCGGGCTTTACGCGGTGTCTTCCGCCATCGCCGGCGATTTCAAGCCGGTGATGGGCGTGACCCTGATCGTCGGGCTGAACTTCATGCTGGTGAACCTCGTCGTCGACCTGCTGTACGGCGTGCTCGATCCGCGCCTGAGGGACGCCTGATGGCCGCTTCCCGCAGCCTGCGGCTCGCAGCCTGGCATTTCCGCCGCAGCTTCGCCTCGTCGCTCGGGCTGGGGCTGGTCGCGACCATCGTGCTGCTGGCGCTGGCCGGGCCGTGGATCGTGCCCTATCCCGATCACGTCGCCGGCGGGGTCAACCTCGCGGGCAAGCTGCAGGCGCCCAGCGCGGCGCACTGGTTCGGCACCGACGAGGTTGGCAACGACATCCTGACGCGGGTAATCATCGGCGCGCGTCTCTCGCTGCTGGTCGGCATCGGCATCACCTTTGCCGCCGCCGCGATCGGCGTGCCGCTCGGCATCCTGGCGGGCACCGTGGGCGGCAGGGTGCGCGAGGCGATCATGCGGATCACCGACCTGTTTCTCTCGGTGCCCGGCCTGGTCCTTGCCATCGCGCTGGTCGCGGCCCTCGGGCCCGGCATCGTCAACGCCATGATCGCGCTCGTGCTGGTGTGGTGGCCGGGCTACGTGCGGCTCGCGGAATCCAAGGCGCTGTCGATTCGCGGCGAGCCCTTCATCGAGGCCGCCCGCGTTGCCGGCGCGCCCGGCCTGCGCATCCTGTGGCGCCACGTCCTGCCCAACAGCCTGTCGCCGATCATCGTCAAGATGAGCATGGATATCGGCCAGGCGATCCTCGCCGTCGCCTCGCTGGGCTTCATCGGGCTGGGCGCCAAGCCGCCGACGCCGGAGTGGGGCGCGATGATCTCGATCGCGCGCGGCTACCTGCCGGACTGGTGGTGGTACGCCGTCTATCCGGGCGCGTTCATCTACGCCAGCGTGCTCGGCTTCAACCTGCTGGGCGACGGCCTGCGCGACATCCTCGATCCGCGAAGCCACCGCGGATGAGCAGCCTCCCTG
>JAHCJV010000098.1 GCA_026126105.1 Enhydrobacter sp. | reverse complement strand
GCCCTGCGTCTTAGTGAGAACTGCATCGAGAAGCATGGCACCGCCGAGGATACGGATGCTTTCCGTGACCTCGCCGAAGAAATTGAATTCCAAGCCCTGATTCACCTGCTCGCCGCCCAGGACCTGCGTGTTGGTCGCCAGATTGGTCAGGATGCTGGGCTGCGAGATCTGGAAGACGCTCGCGGTCGTCGTCAGCTTGCCCCAGTCTACCTTCACGCCTGCTTCGAACTGCGTCGACTTGAAGGGCGGGAAGACATCCCCGGCATTGGCGAACGCTGGCCCGACGATCGACCCTTGCTGCAGACCCTGGATGAAGTTTCCGTAGATGGATACTCTTTCCCAAGGCTTGACCACGACTGCCACGGATGGGCTGACGGCGCTCTGATCGTAGCTCGACGTCGCTGCGCCGCTGACGGCGTTGAAGTTGGCTGCCTGGACCTGCTGCAGGCGCGCGCCGACAGTCAATTGGATGCGCTTGTCTGCGGCGGACAGCGTGTCGGCGATGCCGATGCTCGTGAGCCCCTGCGTCGCGGTCTTGGTCGCGGCAGGCGTCGGTATGCTCGGTTGTGCGATGATGGTCGGATTGTAGATGTTCGTGGAGAACATCCCGCCGGGGGCCTGAACCGAACGGTTTCCGATCGCCGACCAGAACGTCGTGGCGGTGAGCGCCAGCTCGTGACCGATCACGCTCGTCTGGGTCAGGGCGCGCACGCCGGCCTCGCCCGTGAGGTTCGTCTGGTAGAAGCTGTCGTTCTGGGGGGCAAACGCCGACGAGGCGCCATTGAAATTGTTGATGATCGTGACGAGGGAATAGTTCCCGCGATTTCGATAGTCGTGCGCGCCGAACGCGGCATACGCGGTGATGTTCTCCGTCAGGTCGACCTCACCTCTAAAGACGCCGAAGAGGTCCTTGCGATAGGAATTGCTCCACGGCTGCGCAGTCGGGTTGCTGCGGGCGGACGGTGCCCACGGAAGGGTCGCTCCCGCGGCCAGGGCCATGAAAGGCGTGATGCCGACCCGATATTGGTCTTGATATCCAAGATCGGCCGAAAGACGTACGCGTTCGCCTCGAAAGTCCAGCCCGAGCAGCGCCATGCCCCTCTGGTCGGAGTTGTATTGCAGGTCCGTCTGGCCGGCCCGGAAGACTCCATTGAAGCGAACGCCGAACCCCTTCTCGCGACCGAAGCGCCGAGATGCATCGATGTGGCCGCCGAATTGCCCGGCCGAAAGGTAATTTGCGGTTGCCTGGGTCAGGGGCTCGTCGGGAGCGCGTTTTGCCACGACGTTGACCGTTCCGCCGATGAACCCACCGGGCGGCATGCCGTTCAGCATCGCGCTCGGCCCCTTGAGCACCTCGACACGCTCTGCCAGCTCGGCGTTCGGTGATGAAAGCGGCAACATACCGTAGAGGCCGCCATATGCGGCGCTCGCGATGTCGACGTTGAACCCTCGTATCTTCAAGAGGTCGCTGCCGGTGGTATTGTTGGATCTACCGGTCCGCACCGAGGGGTCGTCGATCAATACATCCTGGATTGTCTTCGCCTGCTGATCCTGGGCCTTCTTCGCCGTGTAGCTCGTCTGGTTGAACGGCGTGTCCATCACGCCGCGGTTGCCCAGGAGGCCGAGCTGTCCGCCTGTCGCCACCTGGCCTCCGGCGTAGGGTGGCGGCACATTGTCGATCATCGCCTGCGCCGGCACCGGAAAGGCGCCCTGCACCTGCACCGGATCGAGCTGCATGGCGCCCGTGGGTCCGCTGCCCTGGACGTTGATCAGGATGATCTCCCGGTCGGAGATGAAGCGGGCCGCCACGCCTGTGCCGGCAAGGAGCTGATTGAGCGCCTGGGAGGCTGTCATCGTTCCCGAGACGCCGCCTGTCTGAATCCCTCGCGCCACCGAAGTCTCGATGGAAACCTGGACGCCTGCCTGCCGGCCAAAAGCCGTGACGGCGGTCTCGAGCGGCTGCGGGGGAATGCTGAACGTTCGCGCGCTCGTCGCCGGTGTGGAAGGCAGCTGGCTGATGTCGGGGGCCGCCTTGCGGACTTGGGCTTCCTGCGCCGCCGCCACTGTCGCAAGAAGCGTGGTCGTCAATGTCAGCATTACCCCGGATCTACGCATCACTCGCCCCCACCGATGAACAGCTCGACGTGGCGGCAGCTGCACGTCCGGTCCTAGACGAAGGAAGGCGAGCTTATTTTTCAGCTCCGGACCCCGGAGATATGCTGGCAGGCGAAAGGAACTCGCGATCAACGGGAGTTACTCGCGGCTCGGCCCGTGCTTCAAGGCCCGGAGATCACCCTCACAAACGGGGTGATCTCGCGAACCTTTCCCCCGAACGGTCCGACAAGAAGGCGCAACGCCCTTTCTGGCTCGTGTAGATCGTACACGCCAGATACCTGCTGACCGGCCAGGCGGGAGTCGTCGAAAATGATCCACGTTCCGCTATAGCGGCGGATATCCGCCACCACCTCCCGGAGCGGCGCGCCGTGCACGATGAGCTGGTGGCCACGCCACGGAGCCACGTCCGCGGGCGAGATCGTTGCTTGTCTAATGCTGCCGCCATCGCGGCCGACTTCCACGACTTCACCCTTCGTGAGGGTGGTTGGCACTGGCTGACCGGCATAACGTGCTTCGACAACGCCTTCCGCGACCGCGACCGCCGTGGTGCTGGACGACAGTCGAACATTGAACGCCGTGCCTACAACCTTGATGGAGAGATCGGCCGCCTTGACCTCGAATGGCCGCTTGGCATCGGCCCTGACGTCAAAGAAAGCCTCGCCTTTGAGGAGCCTGACCGAGCGCTCGCTGGCAGTGAACGCAACGTCGATCGAGGTTTCACCCGCCAGCTCGATGCGCGTTCCGTCCTCCAGCGTAACAGCTCTCAATTCTGCAGTGGTGGTGGCGTAGTCGGCTCGGCCGCTCCAGAACACCAGTCCAATGATGACTGCGACAAGCAAAGCCAGAAGCGGCGCCGCGCGGCGCGCGTGTTCCCATGGGCGTCCGGAGGGCACCGCTACAGGAACCGGTCTTTCTCTCTCTGTTTCAGCCAGTTCGCCGGCAGCATAGTTCCAGGCGCGTTCCGCTCGTTTCCATGCACGCGCGTGCTCGGGATCCTGGGCGCGCCATGCCTCGGCCGCCGCGCGCAGGCCCTCGTCGGACGGCGACGCCTGCAGGCGCAGCAGCCAGTCGAGAGCTAGATGGATATTGGGATCACTCGCTGGCGTGGACATGCGGGACAGTGGTTGAGCGGCAGCTTGGCAGTCGGCGGGCCATGATAGACGATCTGCCAACCTGACATTCCCCAAAATGGCAGACCTAATCGTCAGGCTGCGAAAGTTGCAGGGCGATCAACCCCAAGCCCTCCCGGACGGCGCGATGGGCGGAAGTCACGGAAACGCCCAAAGCGTCGGCAATTTGCTGCAAGGTAAAGCCGTGGGTACGATGCAAGTTCACCGCATCGCGGACGAGAGAGGATGAACTCTCGAGCATCCTGTCGATTTCCCGCAGATGCTCCTTGTGGCTGAAATCCTGTTCCGGCGTTCGAATCGAGGTCGGCGTCAGCCACCACGATCTGTCGTCTCTCAGCACTCGCTCTTCGGCCGCCCTGCGGCGCGAGAGGTCCAAGGCGAGATTACGGACGATTCTGTACAAGTAGCCGAGCGGTCGCTGAACGTCGGAGTTCAGGGCCTGTTGCGGCGAGAACTTCAGGAAGGCTTCCTGTACCACATCCTCCGCCCGCGCCCGATCGCCTACGATCGGAAGAGCATACTCCACCAGAGCGGCTCTGTGCGTCGAATAGAGATGCAGCGTGTCGGCAGCCCAATCCAAGAAAGCCCCCATTTATGCGAATCGTTCGCAATCTCATGGGAATTGCCACCTGACGCAACCCTGAAAATGCGAAGCAGGTCAGCGAGCGACGGCTCAGGTTGTGCAGCCGAAAGGATCTGCAGAGGTTCCGATGCACGCACGGATCGCCACGCCCGGCCCTCAAGCTGGCAGCTTGGCCCGACACCGTTTGGAAATCTGGCTAGGCCGCCTTGCGCGCGACGGCGGCAGCCAGCACGAGCTCGGCGCACTTCTCGCCGATCATGATCGTCGGCGCGTTGGTGTTGCCGCTCGTGAGCGTGGGCATGATTGAGGCGTCGGCGATGCGCAGGCCTTGCAGGCCGTGCACGCGCAGCTCCGGATCGACCACCGCCATGGGGTCGCGTCCCATCTTGCAGGTGCCGATCGGGTGATAGGTCGTCTCGGCGTTCTTCCTGATCCAGTCGAGCAGCTCCTCGTCCGTCTGCAGGTGCGCGCCGGGCGCGATCTCCTCGCCCGTGACCTCCTTCAGCGGCGAGGTTGCCATCAGCTCGCGGCCCTTGCGGACGGCGGCCAGCACGCCGGTGCGATCGTGCTCGGTCGACAGGAAGTTGAAACGGATCGCGGGCGGCTCGGCCGGATCCGACGACTTGATGTGGATCGAGCCCGTGCTTTCCGAGCGCAGCACGTTCACGTTCATCGTGATGCCCTTGCGCTTCGACACGCGCCTCTCATTGTCGACCATCTCGTAGAGGAACGGCGCGATCGACACCGTCGCATCCGGCGTCTCGGCGCCGGGACGGGTGCGGAAATACATGCGGATCGGCACCGAGGTCGAAGCCAGGAAGCCTTCGCGAAACAACCCGTACTTGATCGCCTCGCGCGCCAGCCGCCAGCCGCGGGCATTGTCGTTGAAGGTGAGGTTCTTCTCCTTGATCGCGAACTTCACCCGGGGCGAATAGTGGTCCCGCAGGTTCTCCCCGACGCCGCGCAGCTCGTGCACCGGCGCGATGCCGAGCGAGCGCAGGAAGTCGGCCTGGCCGATGCCGGACAGCTCGAGCAGCTTCGGCGAGTTGATCGAGCCCCCCGAAACGATGACCTCGCGCGCGGCGCGTGCCTCGCGTTTAACGCCGTTCACGGAATAGCGCACGCCGACGCAGCGCTTGCCCTCCAGGATCAGCTGCTCGGCCATCGCCCCCTGGTCGATGGTGAGGTTGCGCCGTCCGCGGGCCGGATCGAGATAGCAGAAGGCCGTGCTCTGGCGGCGACCCTTGGCGATCGTCACCTGCGACATGCCGATGCCTTCCTGGGTCGCACCGTTCTGGTCGGGATTGTAGGGCAGGCCGATCTTCTCCGCCGCCGCGATCATCATCTCGAGCAACGGCACCTTGTGGCGCGGCGTGTGGGTGACGCGCAGAATGCCGTCGCGGCCGCGATACTCGTCCGAGCCGCCGTCGAAGCTTTCCATCCGCTTGAAGATCGGCAGCACGTCCTGGTAGCTCCAGCCGCGGTTCCCGAGCTGCGCCCAGTGGTCGTAGTCCTGCGCCTGGCCGCGGATGAAGACCATGCCGTTGATCGAGCTCGAGCCGCCCAGCATCTTGCCGCGCGGCACCTCGATCCGGCGCCCGCCCGAGCCTTCGTCGGGTTCCGACGAGTAGCACCAGTTGACGGCAGGATTGTCGATCATTTTTGCGACGCCCACCGGCACGCGCGACCAGAAGAAGTTGGAGCCCTGGGTTCCGGCTTCGAGCAGCAGCACCCGATAGGCGCCGCTCTCCGACAGCCGGCTGGCGACCACCGCCCCTGCCGAGCCCGCACCGACGACGATGTAGTCAAAAGTGGATTCGCCAGCCATTCGCCTGCATTCCTTCTTGCAACGCCGGGACAGCGGCGCGACCCTTCCGCAACAGAAGGAGGAAGCCATGGCACCCGACACCACCATGATGCCCACGGAGAAAGCGTCCGGCCAGAAGATTGCCCACGCCCGTATCGCAGAGCCTGTCCTGGTCAAGGGACGGCGCGAATTCTTCAGCTATCGCGATCTCGGCGTGGCCGATGCCAGCGCCGGCGGGATGCGCGCCCAAGTCATGAAGTCGAGCCAAGGGCTTAGTGAGCCGACCGGCTGGCACTATCACGAGTGCGACGGGCAGTTCATCTACATCCTCAAGGGCTGGGTCGACCTGCAGTTCGAGGATGGCCGCACCTTGCGGGTCGAGGAGGGGGATTCGCTCTTCATCCCGGGCTTCATGAAGCACAACGAAATCCGCACCTCCGCCGAAATGGAGATCCTCGAAGTCTCCACTCCCGGCCAGATGGGCACCCGACCGTGCGACCCGCCGGCCGGCTGGAAGGACTGATTCGCGGCTCCGGGCTTCAGCGGTTGGTGAGCTTGAGTTCGATGCGGCGATTGCGGGCGGTGTCGGTCGAGGAGAGTGGCTGATACTCGCCGTAGCCCGCGGCGACCAGGTTTTCGTTGGGGATGCCCTGGTCGTGGAGGAATTTCACGACGGCGATGGCGCGTGCCGTCGACAGCTCCCAGTTGGACGGGAATTGCGCCGACCTGATCGGCTTGTCGTCGGTGTGGCCGTCGACCTGCAGCACCCAGTTGATGCCCTTGGGAATCTTGGAGGCAATGTCGATCAGTCGCTGGGCGACGTTCGCGAGCTGCTTCTCGCCTCCGGCCTGCAGTTGCGCGGAACCCGACGGGAACAGCACCTCCGATTGAAACACGAAACGGTCCCCGACGATCTGCACGTCGCGCTGCCCGGCCAATGCCTCCCGCAGCTTGCCGAAGAACTCCGAGCGGTAGCGCGCCAGCTCCTCGACCCTGCTGGCCAGCGCCCGGTTCAGCTTCTGGCCGAGATCGACGATCTGCGCCTGCTGTTCCTTCGCCTTGGATTCCGAGGCGTCGAGCAGCGAGGCGAGGCGGGCGAGCTCGTCCTTCAGGCCGGCGACTTCGTTCGTGAGGCGGATCGCTGCAGCCTTCTGTTCGGCCGTCTGCTTCTGCTCCTCCGTGAGGTCGGCGAACAGCTTGCCCTTCTCGTTGTTGGCCGCCGCCAGCGAGGCCGCAAGTCGCGTGAGCTCGAGCCGCTGGCGCTCGATCTCCTTCTGCATGTCCGTGGTCTTGCTCTCGATCTCGCGCGTCGCGTCCCGCAAGAGGGCGCTAAGGCGGTCGCGCTCGGCTGTCGCGGCGTCGATGCTCTTGCGTTGCGCGGTCAGGTCTATGTTGGCCCGATCACGCTCGGCTTTGAGCTCCTCCGCGCTCTTGCGCTGGGAGAGAAGGTCCGTGTTGAGGCGTTCGCGCTCGGCGCGGAGCTCCTCGGCGGTCTTGCGCTGTCCGGCGAGGTCGAGGCTCAGCCGCTCGCGCTCTGCGCGCAGCTCCTCGGCCGTCTTGCGCTGGCCCGAAAGATCCATGTTCAGCCGCTCGCGCTCGATCTGGAGCTGGCGGGTGAGCAGGGTCAGGCGCGAGACGTCCTTCTGCAGATCCTCGGCGGAGCGCTTCTCGAGCGAGAGCTGGCTGGCGATATCGGCAATCTGGCGATTGAGCGTGTCGATCGCGCTCTCGCGGCTGGTCAGCACCGTCGAGAGCGTGAACTGCGCGACGCTGAAAATCGACAACAGGAAGATCAGCACCATCAGCAGCGTGGTGAGCGCGTCGACGTAACCGGGCCAGGTATAGTCGGCGCCGTCGCGGCGGCGGGAAATGGCTGCCATGGGCGGGTCAGCCAGCCGCTGGCGGTTCGTTGGCCGGCGCGCGTGCGAGCGCGATCGTGCGCGCCAGCAGGCGGATCTCGCCGCGCAGCTCGTCGGCGAGCGAGGTCCGGCTGACTTCACTCTCCTCCATCAGGCGGGCAAGATGAGCCTCGATCTTGCGCTGATGCGCGGCGATCGAATCGCGGTCGACGTCGGCGAAGCGCTCGGCCAAGTGCCTGACGGCGGCCTTCATCTCTTCGGCGAGCGCGCCGCGGTTGCGTGCATTCTCGTCGAGCACCCGGGACAGCGTGTGCTGAAGCTGACTTTCGAGGGTCTGACGGTGAAGCTGCGCGGCCTCGCGTTCGCCCAGCAGCGCGCCGAGGCCGTCGGCGATCCGGTGGCGTTCGGTGGCGCTTGCGGCGGTGGCCTCGCCGATCTGGACGATCTTCGATTCGATGTCGCGCTGGTGATCGAGCAGCGCATCCCGGCTGTGCACGCTCTCGTCGACGAGGCGCGTGAGGAGGGCCTCGACGTTGGCCTGATGCGCGAGCGAGGCGGCGCGATCGTCCTCCGAGGCCGCCGAGCGTTCCGACAGCTGGGCGACCGCCCCGCGCAATTCGATCGACAGCTCGGTGAAGCGTGCGAGAGTGCTCTGCTGGGTTCGCATCGTCTCGGCCAGCGCGGCAAGCCGCTCGACCAGCGTTGCATTGCTCGCGGCCGTGGACTGGCGGCTCTCCTCGACTCTTTGAAGGGCGCGAACCAGGCCGTCGACGCCTTCGGTATTGCGTTCGAGCAGCGCCTCGACATAGGCCGGCAGGCTATGAACTGCGTCCTGACGCACTCCGGCGGTCGACAGGCTGGTGGCGCGCGCCAGCCATTCCTCCAGCTCCGTGTGGAAGCGGCCCTGTGCCTGGCTGGCCTGCAATTCGAGGAAGCCCAGCACCAGCGAGCCTGACAGGCCGAACAGCGACGCGCCGAACGCTGTGGCCATGCCCTTGAGCGGTCCCTCGATACTGCCCTTGAGCTTGGCGAACATTTGCAGCGGATCGCCTGCGGTAACCTGCAGGCTGTTGATCGCGTCGGCCACGGCACCGATCGTCTCGAGCAGGCCCCAGAAGGTGCCGAGCAGGCCGAGGAAGATCAGCAGGCCGATCAGGTATCGCGCCAGCTCACGACGCTCGTCCAGGCGCGTGGCGATGCCGTCGAGCACCGCGCGGCTGGCGGTCGGCGACAGCCTGATCTCGTCGTGGCGCTCGCCCAGCATGGCCGCCATCGGCGCCAGCAGGTTCACCGATTCCGCCGACGGCGGCGGTGCTGCGGGATCGCGATGCTGGTAGCGGCGCATCCACTCGATCTCTGGCCGCATCAGGATGATCTGCCGAAAGATGAAGAAGATTCCAATGATGAGAACGCCCAGGATGACGCTGTTGAGGACAGGCGTGTTCAGGAACACGCGGACCAAGTCCTGATGCAGCGTGACGGCGAGACCCATAACGGCGCCAAGGAACAGCAGCATGCGAATGAGGTAGGGAAGGGTACTGCTCATGCGCTCTCGATCATGCGTGGATGCCGGCCGCGGTCATACCGGTCACGGCAGATCGCACTGCTTTGGGAATTAAGGCAGTCACATTCCGCGCCTCCGACCCGGAAATGCCGCCGCCGACGCTCAAGGCCGATGGGGCAAGGCGACGCATGACGACCCACGAGCTTGGCGAAACCATTTGCCTGTCAACCCACTTCGGCCTCCCGCGGAAAGAAACGCCGCTGCGCGAGGCACTCGACACAATAGCCAATGCCCTCCTGCGGCTCAACCGGTAGGGGGGCGGCCGCCGGCGAATAACAGCGGATGGAACATGGCGATGGGTCCGTAGCCGGGCTGGTATGCCGCTTCCGGCCCGGATAACGTTCGGCTAAGGCTCAGGGAGAGCACATGATCAGGATTGGCACCCTTTGGCTACTGGTCGGCTTGCTTCCGGGAATCGCCGCCGCGGCCGACCTTGCCTCCACTCGGGCGGCGATCCACCGCAGTCTCGACGCGCAATATCCGCGCATCGACGCGCTCTACAAGGACCTTCACGCCCACCCCGAGCTCAGCTTCCAGGAGGTGCGAACCGCCGCGAAGCTGGCCTCGGAGATGAAGGCGCTGGGCTACGACGTCACCGAGGGGGTCGGCAGGACCGGAATCGTCGCGCTCTACAGAAACGGCTCTGGTCCAACCGTGATGGTGCGAACCGAGCTGGATGCCCTGCCGCTCGAGGAGAAGACGGGGCTGCCCTACGCCAGCAAGGCGAGGCAGGTTCTGCGCGGCGTCGAGACACCGGTGATGCACGCCTGCGGCCACGACATCCATATGGCCATCTGGGTCGCGGTCGCCACGACCCTCCTCGAGCTGAAGGACCAGTGGAGCGGCACCTTGATGTTCTTGGGTCAGCCGGCCGAGGAGGCCGGCGGCGGCGCGAGGGCAATGGTGGCCGATGGCCTTTTCACGCGCTTCCCCAAGCCCGACTACGGCTTTGCCCTGCATGTCGGTCCGGCCCCGCACGGTACCGTCAGTTACAAGCCGGGCGTCATCAACTCCACGGCCGACAGCTTCTCGGTCACCTTCAAAGGCCGGGGCGGACACGGCTCGCGCCCCCATACGACAATCGATCCGGTCATGATGGCGGGCCGATTCATCGTCGACGTGCAAAGCGTGATCAGCCGCGAAAAGGACGCCGCCCGCTTCGGCGTCGTCTCGATCGGCTCGGTCCAGGCGGGCAACGCCGGCAACGTCATCCCGGACACCGCGACCCTGCGCGGCACGATCCGCTCCCACGACGACGAAACACGATCCAAGCTGCTGGCCGGCGTCGAACGCACCGCCACGGCGGTGGCCATGATGGCGGGCGCGCCGCCGCCGGACTACCGCGTTGTCGAGGGTGCCAAGGCGGTGATCAATGACGACACCCTTGCCGCACGCAGCGGCACGGTGCTGAAGGCGGCGTTCGGCAACAGAGCGCGGCTCAACGCCGAGCCGGGGTCGGCGAGCGAGGATTACTCGGAGTTCGTCGTGGCGGGCGTGCCCTCGTTTTATTTCCGCATCGGCGGGCTCGATCCCGCGGCGTTCGCGAAGGCGATCGCGACCAGGAATGCCGTGCCGGGCAATCATTCGCCGGAATTCGCGCCCGTCCCCGAGCCCAGCATCCGCACCGGAGCGGAGGCAATGACCCTCCTGGTGCTCGACGCCTTGCAGAAGAAATAGAGCTGCGCTCTGGTGCGCTAAGACAGGATTTCGACCATGGCGTCGCGCAGGCCGCCGTTGGTGGCGAGGAGCGTCGGCCCGCCCAGCACGTAGGGAGCGCCCGACAGGTCGCTGATCATGCCGCCCGCCTCGCGCACGAGCAGGATGCCCGCGGCGACGTCCCACGGCGCGAGCCCCATCTCGAAGAAGGCGTCGTAGCGCCCTGCCGCCACGAAGGCGAGGTCGAGGGCGGCGGCGCCCCAGCGCCGGACGCCGGCTGTGCGTCCCATCACGGCCTCGAGCTTGCGCAGGTAGCTGGCATGATCACCCCGGCCGAGAAAAGGGATGCCTGTCCCGACCAGCGCACGCGCCGGTTCCTTGCGGCCCGAAACGCGCAGACGGCGCGAGCGGGCGTTGGGCGTGTCGATGAAGGCGCCGTTGCCCTTCTCGGCCCAGAACAGCTCGTCGGAGATCGGCTGGTAGATCACGCCGGCGATGATCTCGCCGTCGCGCTCGAGACCGATGGATATGGCGAAATGCGGCACGCCATGGAGGAAGTTGGTCGTGCCGTCGAGCGGATCGACGATCCAGCGGTTGCGGCCGTCGCCTTTGGTCTCGCCGCCCTCCTCGCCGAGGAAGCCATAGTCTGGCCGCGTGCGCTCGAGCTCCTTGCGCAGTGTGCGCTCGGCCATGATATCGGCGCGGCTGACGAAGTCCCCCGGACCCTTTTCGGAGACCTGCAACTGCTCGACCTCGCCAAAGTCGCGCTTGAGCGACTTGGCCGCCGCAAAGGCGGCGCGGATCATCACCGTGACGGTGGCCGAGCGTGCTGCGAGAGACTTGCGCTCGGCGGGGCCAGAGCGCTCGCGGCCCATTTCGAGCGGGCCGCGACCGACACGGGCGACGGGACGATTGGAAGGAGGAAGGGCCATCGGACTGCGATCAGTCCTTGGCGCGTTCCATGTAGCTGCCGTCCTCGGTGTTGATCACCAGCTTAGTGCCGACGGCGATGTGCGGCGGCACCATCACGCGGATCCCGCCCTCGACCATGGCCGGCTTGTAGGAGGAAGAGGCGGTCTGGCCCTTTACCACGGCATCGGCCTCGGTAACCGCCAATATCACCGACTTCGGCAGCTCCACGCCGACCGGGGTGCCCTCGTAAAGCGAAACCTGCACTTCCATCCCGTCCTGCAGCCAGCGAGACTGGTCCGGATCGAGAACGTCGGCGCCCACGGTGAGCTGCTCGTAATTCTCCTTGTCCATGAAGGTGAAGCCGTTCTCGTCCTTGAACAGATAGGTGCACTCGCGCTCGTCGATATGGACGTGCTCGATCGTCTCGCCCGAGCGGAAGCGCTCCTGCAGCTTATTGCCCTCGCGCAGCGCCTTGGCCTCGATCGCGACGAACGCGCCGCCTTTGCCCGGACTGATGTGTTGGACCTTGGAGGCGACCCAGAGCTTGCCATTGTACTCGATGACGTTGCCGGCGCGGATGGAATTGACGGGGACTTTCATGGGCTTACCGCTCGGTCGATGAATGGAATTCGGCCTCGCCCGCAGAACGGGGAACGAGGCCGGCGGCGGCTTGTATCAAAGGCGGGTAGGGGTGGCAACCGCAGTGGACCCGGCCGAAATCTGCCGCAGGGGGCGGATCGCACCCCCCAATGCCGTTATCTGACGGCGTGGTCACGGGAGTTCGGCGCCAGGGCGAGTTCCCTCTGCTTCTTCTTCGGCAGCGCTGCGGCAATGAGGGCGTACGCGCGCCGGACGTAGGCCTTCATCTCGATGTCGGTAAGCGCGCTCGGGTCGTCGACCGATACCCACTTTGCGCGCGCGAGGTAAGGCGCGGGCCGGAAGCCCGGTGAGCGCGACAGCGCGTCGTAATGCTCGGGCGCCGACTTGAACGAGATGCGACCGATGGAGTGCTCCTCCGGCGCGATCAGGCAGAACATCTTGCCACCGACTTTGAAGACGATCACGCCTTCCCACTGCACCGTGCGGGTCGCGGCGGGCAGGCTGGCGCAGAACCGGTCGATCTGCCTGGGCGTCATGCGCGGACCCTACACGGCGCAAAGCGCGCATGCGATGGTGCGGCATGACCGACTGGCGCCCCGACAGGCTCGCCCGCCGCCTGCCGTACCTGCAGGCGCGCGCGCGTCTCCAGACCGAGCTGCGCGAATGGTTCGCAGGCGACGGCTTCGTCGAGGTCGAGACGCCGATCCTCCAGGTGGCCCCCGGTGCCGAAGTGCACCTCGCCGGCTTCTCCACGCGCTGGAAGACTCCCGACGGCATCGAGCGGCCGCGCTGGCTGCACAGCTCGCCCGAGTTCGCGATGAAGAAGCTGCTGGCCGGCGGCGTGCCGAAGCTCTTCCAGTTCGCGCGCGTCTTCCGCAACGCCGAGGGATCGGCCCTGCATCATCCTGAATTCACCATGCTCGAATGGTATCGTGCCGGCGCGGGCTACGAGACGATCATGGCGGACTGCGCCGCACTGCTGGCGGTTGCCGGTGCCAGGGAGCTGCGCTGGGAGGACAAGGTCTGCGATCCAACGGCGGCGCCGGAGCGACTGACCGTTGCGCAAGCGTTCGACCGCCACGCCGGCGTCGATATTTTCGCGACCATCGGCGACGCGGCAAAGCTCTCGCGCCTGTCGGGCGTTGCGATGCACGACGGTGACTCGTGGGACGACGTCTTCTTCCGTGTCATGTTCGACAAGATCGAACATCGACTCGGGGTCGGCCGTCCAACGATCCTCTGCGAATATCCGATCGCGATGGCCGCCCTGGCACGTGCCAAGCCCGACGATCCGCGGGTTGCCGAGCGCTTCGAGCTGTATGCCTGCGGTGTCGAGCTCGCCAACGCCTTCGGCGAACTGACCGATCCCGCAATTCAGCGTGCGCGCCTGGAGGCCGACATGGACGAGAAGGAGCGGCTCTACGGCGTGCGCTGGCCGGTCGACGAGGATTTCCTCGCCGCGCTCGATCACGGCCTGCCGGACTGCGCCGGCATTGCGCTGGGGTTTGACCGCTTGGCCATGCTCGCCAGCGGCGCCAGCCATATCGAAGAGGTCCTGTGGCTACCGGTTCGATAAAGAAGGGGCGGGGGTCAATCCTGTCCGCGTGCCGCGAACAACTCGTTGAAAGCGCGAACCGCCGCTTCGGGGCCGCCCTCGTGATTCCACACGCCGCCCGCGACGGCCAAGAAGTCGGCACCGGCGGCAATCACCGGCGCGGCATTCTCGACCGTTATGCCGCCGATGGCGACGCAGGGGATCTCCATCAGCTCGCTCCACCATTCGACGATCTCGATGTCGGCGAGCGTGGTGACGGCCTTCGTGGTCGATGAGTAGAAGGCGCCGAACGCGACATAGTCGGCACCGGCTTCGGCGGCTTCCATCGCGAGATGCCGCGACGCATGGGCCGTGACGCCGACCTGGCGGTCGGGCCCGACGATGCGGCGGGCCTCGGCACAGGAGATGTCATCCTGCCCGACATGAACGCCGTCGCAGTCCAACCTCACCGCTAGGTCGGGCCGGTCGTTGAGGATGAAGGCGACGTCGCGCTGCTGGCAGATCGGGCGCAGCGTGTCGGCCGCGCGCGCGATCGCGGCGTCATCGACCCCTTTAAGGCGGAGCTGGAACGCCGCCACATCGCCGCCGGCAAGGGCGGCGCGCAGCTCGTCGGCGAAGATCGACGGGTGCTCGATTCGCTCGGGCGAGACGAGATAGAGCCGGCAGGTGGAGGACATGGTGAGAATGGCTCGAGACAGGCGATAGCACCGATCGAAGTCGACGGCGCCCGGGCCGGGCTCGGGCGCCGACGCTTCGATGCGAACAGATCGCGGCTATGGAACCGAGCCTAAGCGCGATGCAACGCGCAGATCTTGTTGCCGTACGGATCGCGCAGGTAAGCCAGATGGAGCGTCACGCCGCCGCCAGCGCTGCGCGGCCCGGGCGGATCCTCGATGCTCTTGCCACCATTGGCGACGCCGGCATCGTGAAACGCTTTCACTTTCTCCGGGCTGTCGCACGCAAAGCCAATGGTGCCGCCGTTGGCATGGGTCGCTGGCTGGCCATCGATCGGCTTGGTAATACCGAGGGTGCCGCTGGAGGTGCGGTAGAAGACGCGACCCTTGGGATCGGTCTTGCCCTCCGGCACGCCGATAGCGCCGAGTACCGCGTCATAGAACTTTTTCGACGCGGCCACGTCGTCTGCTCCGATGAAAATATGAGAGAACATCCGCTCCTCCTTTGTTGTATCAAGACGCTGCACTGTAGTGCCAGCGTGCGCGAAATGGGAGACTCTCCGTCGAGCGGTTTGCGGGTCCGGCCCCGGAAAGCTTGCGGAGGCTCAGCGCCCTTCGCCACCAAATCAGTTGCGAAGTGAACCTGATCGACCGCCGTCATGTCCAAGATGACTTCACAGCGCGTTCCCGCCTGTGCGTCGCGGCCCAGAGCGTCGAGGCGCGCAAAATCGGCCTCGGTCAGCTCTCACCGAAAGCGGATCCAGATGACCCGCTTTGGTTCGCCGACCTTGAGGTACCATGCCTCTGCGCCGTGCCCTTGCCCGGCCGTCTCCAGGCGGCGACAGGCCTAGGGAATTCCCTACATCTTGCCCTGGTAGATGTTGATGATCTTGTCGAGCATGTCGAGCGCCTCGGCGCGCGGCCGCTGGAAGGTATTGCGGCCGATGATCGAGCCGTTGGCACCGCCGTCGCGCAGGCCGCGGATCTCGGTGAACAGGCCTTCGAGGTCCTTCGCCTCGCCGCCCGAGAACACCACGATCCGGCGGCCGTTGAAGGTTGCCTGCATGACGTGCTCGATGCGCTTGGCGAGCGTCGAGGCGTCGACCTTGGCCTTCTCGTAGGCAGCTTTGGCTTCGGGCTGCCACAGCACGTCGCTCGGCGGCTTGACCTTGATGATGTGGGCGCCGAGCAGGGCTGCCATGTGGGCGGCATAGGCGCACACGTCGAGCGCGGTCTCGCCCGCCTTGTCGAGCTTGCCGCCGCGCGGATAGGACCACATGACGACGGCCAGGCCGACCGACTTGGCCTCGAGCGTCATCTCGCGGATCTCTTCCATCATCTCGTACTGGTCTTCCGAACCGGGATAGATGGTGAAGCCGATCGCCGAGCAGCCGAGCCGCAGCGCGTCCTCGACCGAGGCGGTGACCGCCTGGTCCTTGTTGGTCGACAGGCTGTTCGCCGAGTTGACCTTCAGGATGGTCGGGATCGCGCCGGCGAATGTGTCGGCACCGGCCTCGATCGGCCCGAGCGGGGCGGCGTAGGCATTGAGGCCGGCATCGATCGCCAGCTGGAAGTGGTAGTGCGGATCGTAGGCGTCGGGGTTCGGCGCGAAGGAGCGGGCCGGACCGTGTTCGAAACCCTGGTCGACGGGCAGGATCACCATTTTGCCCGTGCCGCCCAGCTTGCCGTGCATCAGGATGCGGGCGAGGTTGGCCTTGGTGCCGGGGCAATCGCTCTCGTAGTTGTCGAGGATCTTCTTGACGACGCGGCTGATTTTCACGGCTGGGCTCCCGGGAGGTGCATTCGGTCCGAAACGCCGCCGATTTAGCGGTTGGGACGGGGATTTGTCTACGGTCTGGCCCAGTCCTCGACGGACAGGCGGGGAACCCTGCGGAATTCGCGGACGTTGGCGGTGACCAGCGTGGCGCCGCGGCGGCGGGCCTGGGCGGCGATCAGGATGTCATATGGACCTATCGGTGTGCCTTTGCTCTTCAGGAACTGGCGCACATCCGCGGCTTCGGCGGCGTCCTCCTCATCGAAAGCGGGGATTTCGATGGGAATGGCCAGAAAAATCTGGAGACTGCGCTCGTTGCTGGCGCGTCGGGAGCTGTTGGCTATCCCGAAGCGCAACTCGAAGAGCGCGACGGATGGAAGCAACAGGCGCGTTCCACGTCGAAGCTCGCTATCGATTCTTTCGACGACTGATTCCGATCGCTCGTTGATCGCGGCGATGGCGACATTCGTATCGAGACAGAACATCAATCGAAGGACACGTCGTCGTCTTTGGGCCACGGCGGTTGCTCCGGCCGCCCTTCCGGCAGGAAGTCCTTTGCGCCCGAGGCGCGCAGCCTTTCCCGCCATGCCTTGACGTCGAACTTCTCCCCGATCGGTTCGAGCAGCACGCCGTTGCCGACCTTGCGCACGGTTACTTCCGTGCCGGGCAGCCGGAATTCCTTCGGCAGCCGGACGGCCTGGCTGCGGCCATGCATGAAGATCTTCGCCGTCGATTTGGAAGCCATGATATCTATCATGATAGATATCACTGCTCGGCCGTTCAAGAGCGCCAATTACCTCCGTCGAAATTGCCCCGCCCTCGCAGCCGGGGTAGTCCCATCGGCCATGTCGACCCAGCAGCCGGCCACGAAGCGTCTCGCGGCGCGCCTTCCGTTCTTCTTCGGCTGGGTAATCATCGCCATCGGCTTCGTCACCGTGGCCCTGGGCATCACGGCGCGCACCGCGTTTTCGCTCATGTTCCCGCCGATCGTCGACGAGTTCGGCTGGGATCGCGGTCTGGCGGCGGGCGCGTTCTCCTTCGGTTTCCTGGTGTCGGCCGCGATCAGTCCGGTTGTCGGGCGCCTGATGGACCGGCGCGGGCCGCGCTTCGTGATCGAGATCGGTGTGGCGATCACGGCTGCCGGCCTGCTGGGCGCGACGCTGATTGCCACGCCGTGGCAGCTCTATCTGACGCTCGGCCTGCTGGTCGGGACCGGCGCCAACTTCATGGGCTATTCGGTTCACTCGCAGTTCCTGCCCAACTGGTTCGTGCGTCGCCGCGCGCTCGCCATCGGCATCGCCTTCTCAGGGGTCGGCGCGGGTGGCATTCTGATCCTGCCGTGGCTGCAGGCGATCATCCTGCAGGAAGGCTGGCGCAACGCCTGCTGGGTGCTGGGCGTGGTCATGATCCTGGTGCTGGCGCCGATCAATCTGCTGGTCGGCAAGAGCCCCGAGAACCTCGGCCTGCTGCCCGACGGCGAGCAGGTCCCGGCCGGCGGCACGCGTCGCAAGCCCGTGAACGTCGTCGATGTCGAATGGGCCGCTGTCGAATGGACGGTGGCGCGCGCCGTCCGCACCGCACGATTCTGGTGGATCGTCGTCAGCTTCTTCTGCGGCGGTTACATCTGGTACGCAGTGCAGGTCCACCAGACGAAGTATCTCGTCGAGATCGGCTTCGCGCCGATGGAGGCGGCCTGGTCGCTCGGCATCGTCGCGATGGCATCGATCCCCGGCCAGATCGCGCTCGGCGCGCTGTCCGACCGGATCGGGCGCGAGATCGTCTGGGCGCTGAGCTGCGCAGGCTTCGCGATCTGCTACGTGGCGCTCCTGCTGCTCGCCGTCGCGCCGTCCCAGCCGCTGCTCTGGCTGATGGTGCTGAGCCAGGGGCTGCTGGGCTACGCCTTCACGGCGATCATGGGACCGGTCGTGGCCGAGATCTTCGAAGGCCCGCACTTCGGCTCGGTGTTCAGTATGCTCATGGTCTCGCTGATCTTCGGCGGCGCGCTGGGCCCTCTGGTGACGGGCCTGCTGTACGACTGGACCGGCAACTACCGGATCGCCTTCGCGATCGGGGTTGCGCTCAGTGTCGTCTGCGCCGTCGCCCTGTGGCTGGCGTCGCCGCGAAAGGTGCGTGTGGTGGTGGGGAGCCTCTGAATAGAGAGAGGCAAGCGGCATTCATTGAAATGGACTAGTGTATGGTCCAAATATACTAGAATGAAACGATAACGACCAAAGGCCTGTCATGCGTATCTCCGTGACCGAAGCGAAAGGCCAACTCACCGACCTGGTGCGGCGGGCGGAAGCGGGTGACGAGATCATTCTAACCCGTCACGGCCACGCCGCTGTGCGGCTGGTTCCTGTCAGGCCAGCGGCGGACGCCAAGTCCCGCAAGACGTTGCTCGCCACGGTTCGCGCTTCTGCCGCCCTCAAAGACACAGCCGGGCCAGATGCCGCACGCAGTCAGGACTTCCTATACGGCGAGGACGGCCTTCCTGGATGATCGCGGTCGATACGTCCGCGCTGATGGCGATCGTGCTGAATGACCCCAAGGCGGACGCGTGTGCCGCCGCACTCGAAGCCGAGGATCGTCTTCTGATCTCGGCCGGCACGGTGGCCGAGGCGCTGATCGTCGCCCGGCGGCGTAATGTCGGCCATGAGGTGGCGCGGCTGATCGATGGGCTCGGCTTCGAGATCGTCAGCGTGACGCCGGCCTCGGCGCGGCGCATTGCCGAGGCCTATGAAAAATGGGGGAAGGGCGTTCACCCGGCGACGCTGAATTTCGGGGATTGCTTCGCGTACGAGGTGGCGAAGGAGCACGGCTGTGCTCTGCTCTATGTTGGGGCGGACTTCTCCCAGACCGATATCGAGGGCGTTCTCGGCTGAGCACTCTACTCGTCAAAGCCCTTCCCCGAGTCTTGCCAACAGGATCCAATGGCGTCCTCCAGTGTGCGACGTCGATCAATGGACCAATAGTCGTCGGGTTCCGGCCATGATGGCGCAGTTGCGAGTGACAAAGCCCGCCCGATTGTCTCCTGTGGGAGACATTCTCTCGTTGTTTTCATGTCTCCCATGGACTACAAGAGATCGACGTGATCGAGGTTCGCTACTCGGCGGAATTTGGCAAATGGCTCAACGGTCTGCGGAACGCGAACGCATATGCCAGGATCGTGCAGCGCATTCGCCGGCTGGAACGAGGCAACCCTGGTGACGTCAAGTCGGTCGGCGGCGGTCTGTACGAGCTGCGAATGGATTTTGGACCCGGCTACCGGGTCTATTTCGTCTATGAGGGCTCGGCTGTCGTGATCCTGTTGTGCGGAGGCGACAAAGGCACACAGGGCAAGGACATCAAGCGAGCACGAGAGTTGGCGGGGAAGTAGGAGTACATGTGATGGAAACCATGCGTTTTGATGCATCCGAACTGCTCGATACGCCGGCGCGCCGGGCAGCGTATCTCACCGCCGCGTTGGAAACGGGTGACCCGGAAGAAATACGGGATGCGCTTGGCATCGTCGCTCGCGCACGCGGGCTGGCAGAAGTCGCGCGCGAAGCGAAGCTGAGCCGGACGAGCCTGTACAAGACTCTGGGTGGAAGCGGCAATCCGGAGTTTGGCACTGTCGTGCGCGTGCTTGCATCTCTGGGCATTCGCCTAACCGCGACGCCCGTCGTTCAAACTCGGAAATCGGCCCGCCGACCTGCCGCAGCAAAGCGCGCGTCGGCACACAAAGCACGTACTGGCAAGAAGCCGGAACGAGCACGCGCTTGAGATCGCTTTCTCTGGCGGCAAGGCGTCGAAATGGTGGTGCAGCGCTATACGTCCGCGGGCACTCCTGCGGAGCGCCTTACTCGCCCAACCCCTTGCCCGGATACGGGTGCGTCTTCACCCAGTGGTTGGCGATGTCGACCCGGCGTGTGATCCACACGCCGTCGTGCTTTTGCATGTAGTCGAGCAGGCGCCACAGGCCGGCGGCGCGGCCGGGGTGGCCGATGATGCGCATGTGCATGCCGACCGACATCATCTTCGGCATCGTCGCGCCCTCCTTGTAGAGGACGTCGAAGGCGTCCTTCACGAGGCCGAACCACTGGTCCGAATGGCCCATGGTGTTGGCGTACTTGCCGTCGTTGTTGGTCAGCGAGTACGGCACGATCAGGTGCGGCTTTCCCTCGACGGTCTGCCAGAACGGCAGCTCGTCGCCATAATAGTCGCTGTCGTAGGTGAAGCCGCCGTGCTCGACCACCAGGCGCCGCGTGTTGACTGAGGGACCATAGCGGCAGTACCAGCCGGCCGGCGACTGGCCGACGGTCTGCTGGAACGACTTCACCGCCTTGGCGATGTGCTCGCGCTCCTCGTCCTCGCTCAGCATGAAGTGCTTGATCCAGCGCCAGCCGTGGCTGCAGACGTCGAAGCCCGACTCCTTGATCGCCGCGGCGGCCGCAGGATTGCGCTCCAGAGCCAGCGCGCAGCCGAACACGGTCATCGGCAGGCCGCGCTCCTGGAAGGCGCGCATCAGGCGCCAGAAACCGACGCGGCTGCCGTACTCGAACATGCCCTCGGCGGCGAGGTCGCGGCCCTTCATGCCGACCTGGCTCGTCGTCGATTCGGTGAGGCCGGTCTCGCTGAAACCCTCGCCGTCCTGCACCGAAGGCTCGGAGCCTTCCTCGTAGTTCATCACGAAATTGACGGCCAGCCGCGCGCCGTCGGGCCACTTGGGATCGATCGGCCTCTCGCCGTAGCCGTGGAAGTCCCGCGTCGGCTGCCAATGTTCTTGCGCACTGCTCATGTCGGTCTCCTTACCAGCTCTGCGCCCATCTGCCGGGCGATGTCCGCGATCTTGTCGTTCATCGGCTCCATCGAGATCGTCTTCACGCCCGCGCGCAGGCAGGCCAGCGCATGACCGGGCGCATCGCCGCAATCGACGACCAGGGTGAAGGCCACATCGGGGAACTCCTGGCACGCCCGATCCTGCAACGCGGCTAGATAGCCCGCGCCGTAGAACGACGCGGCGTCCTCGGGCGTGACGAGAGTCGGCGACGTCCCGTTCTCGCGGGCTGCCTGCAATGCCGCTTCGGTCGTGCGCCAGTCACGGACAACGATCATGGCTGGGAGCGCGGCTCTCCAGAGCCGCTCATGGGATGTGGACGCAGAGAGGGTGATCGGGGCTGGAGTG
>JAHCJV010000097.1 GCA_026126105.1 Enhydrobacter sp. | reverse complement strand
CACCCCTTGTGGGGCTCTGGTGAGCCGCGCTCCCGGCGATGATCCCGCTCACCGTCATCGGCGGCTTCCTGGGTGCGGGCAAGACGACGTTGCTCAATCGCCTGCTCGCGGGCGTGGCCGGCCGGCGCTTTGCGGTGCTGGTCAATGATTTCGGCGCGCTCGACATCGACGGCCGGCTCGTGGCGGCGCATGGCGGCGACACGATCGCGCTCGCCAACGGCTGCATCTGCTGCACGATCGGCGATTCGCTGATCGAGACGCTGGTCAAGGTGGCGGAGATGCCGGATCGCTTCGACCATGTCGTCGTCGAGGCCTCGGGTGTTGCCGATCCGGCGCGTATTGCCGATCTCGCCGTGCTCGAGCCGCGGCTGATGCGCGACGGCGTGGTGGTCGTGGTCGATGCGGGCGACGTACTTGCTCGCGCCCAGGACCGGCGGGTCGGCGACACGGTGATGCGCCAGATCAAGGCGGCCGACCTCGTCGTGCTCAACAAGGTCGACATTGCCGAAGACCTCGCGAGCACGCGCGCGTGGCTGGCGACGCACACCGCCGCTCCGGTGCTCGAGGCGCGGCGCGCCGACGTGCCGCTCGACCTGCTGTTCGGACTGGAGCGCCGCGGCGCGGGGGGCGGCGCGCCGGACGACGCGTTCAGGAGCTGGTCATACGAGTGGGCCGAGCCGGTCGATCGCGAGATGCTGTTGGCGATGCTGCATGAGGCGAAGGACGTGCTGCGCGCCAAGGGCATCGTGCGTTTCGCCGATGCGCCGGAGACGAGATCGATCGTCCACATGGTCGGCCGCCGTATCGATGTTTGCGAGGATGGACCGTGGACCGAAACCGGATCGCGACTCGTGCTGCTGGCTCCGAAACCCATGCTACGGTCCCTGCAAAGGGAGTGAGCGACAATGGCCGGCAGGTTGAAGGACAAGGTGGCGATCGTGGTAGGCGCGGGGTCGAGCGGGCCGGGCTGGGGCAACGGCAAGTGCACCGCGGTGACCTTCGCCCGCGAGGGCGCCAGGGTGATGTGCGTAGACCGGCGCCGCGCCGCCGCCGAGGAGACCGTCGGGCTGATCGCCAAGGAGGGCGGCGAGGCGATGGCGTGGGAGGCCGATGCGTCGAAGAATGCCGACGTCAAGGCGATGGTCGATGCCTGCATGAGAAAGTGGGGCAGAATCGACGTGCTCGACAACAATGTCGGCATCGGCTCGACCGGCGGCCCGGTCGAGCTCGGCGAGGACGAGTGGGATCTCGTGTTCGACGTCAACGTGAAGAGCTTCTTCCTCACCGCCAAGCACGTGCTGCCGATCATGGAGAAGCAGGGCGGCGGCGCGATCGTGAACGTGAGCTCGATAGCCTCGATCCGCTCGCCCAAGGGCGTGAGCTACATCGCCTACAACGCCAGCAAGGGCGCGGTTAATTCGCTCACCATCGCGATCGCCTCGCAGTACGCCGACAAGGGCATCCGCTGCAATGCGATCCTGCCCGGCCTGATGCACACGCCGATGATCGATTTCCTCGCCGAGCAGTACGCCAAGGGCGAGAGCGACCACAACCAGGCCTACGACAAGATGATCGCGATCCGCCACCGGGCGTCGCCCACCGGCAAGATGGGCACCGGATGGGACACCGCCAACTGCGCCCTGTTCCTGGCGTCCGACGAGTCGGCTTACGTCAACGGCCACCTGCTCGTCGTCGACGGCGGCATCACGACCCGGGCGTAGAGGCGCATCCGCGAGGATTGCTCATAAACCTACCACGGCCGGCTCCACCGCGAGTCGAGGTCGGCGCAGGAGGGATTCAGTTCCAACTGCCCGGCTGCGATTCGCTCAGATGAAGTTCGACAAGGAGATGCCGGAGAGCGGGTCGCCCAGGCGGATGACGATATCCTGGCTGGCCTGGTAGCCGGCAGCGCCGTTGACGTCGACGACTAGGAAGGTCTCACCCCCGTACTGCCCGGCGTCGGCCATGAACAGAACTGCGTGGTGCGCTGCCAGCGCGTCGGCGTCGACAGCCGCGGCGAGGTCGGTGTCGAAGCTCGCGTTCGACAGGCTGCCGCCGGCAACGGTCGCATCGACGCCCGTGACGGCGAACCAGAAGTCGAACTTGTCGTTGGTGTACGAAGCGACGGTGTCGAAGCCGGTGCTGGTCGATTGTGCTGCGCCCAGCTCCGCCGTGTACGCCATGACGTCGTCGCCCGCATCGCCATTGAGCCGGTCGGCTCCGGCGCCCCCGGTGAGGATGTCGTTGCGGTCGTCGCCGCGCAGCAGATCGTTTCCGTTGCCACCCAGAAGGACGTCCTGACCCTTGTTTCCCCTCAGCGAATCGTCGCCGTCGTTGCCGACAAGCACGCTGCCATCGCTCTCACCGGGGCGCCACGAACCCAACAACGTGTCGTTGCCGCTACCGCCGATGACCTTCTCGAAGCCGCTGACCTTCAGGACCGAGAGATCGACGTCGGTGCTTTCGGCTGAAAAATCGATCGTATCGAAGTACGAGGACCGATTGAAGCTGCCCGAGGCATCGCCGCGATAGACGCTCGCGCCGACCTTGCCGATGACATAGTCGTTGCCGAGGCCACCCTCGACCACGTCCGTGCCGCTGCCACCGGCCAGCCAATCGTCGCCGTCGCCACCCAAGAGGGTGTCATCGCCTTCGTCGCCATGAACGACGTCGTTGCCCAGGCCACCGTCGAGAACGTCGTTGCCGGCACCGCCTTGGAGACTGTCGTCTCCGTCCCCGCCGCGCAGCACGTTGGCAAGGTCATTGCCGCTGAGGGAGTCGCTGCCGGTGCCGCCGTAGACCGTTTCCATGTCGATCAGGACGTCGCGGTCGATGCTCGCCCCTTGTGCGGTGCCGGCTGCGAGATCGACCATGACGGCCATGATCTGCGCGCCGTAGTCGGCGACATCGACACCGTCGCCGCCTTCCATCCGGTCATTGCCGGAGTCTCCGACCAGGGTGTCGTTGTCCGCGCCGCCCTGCAGCGTGTCGCGGCCGGCGCCGCCCTCGAGCCGATCTGCGCCGGCAGCGCCGTTCAGCGTGTCGAAGCCGCCACCACCGAGCAGCCTGTTAGCGCCATCGTCGCCGGTGAGCCGGTCGTCGCCGCTTCCGCCGGTTGCATTTTCGACGCTCACCAGGGTGTCGCTGCCGCTGCCGGCCCCGGCCGCCGTGCCGAGCGCGAGATCGACCGTGACGGTCGTGGTCTGGTCGGAAAAGTCGGCGGTGTCGATGCCTTCCTCGCCCATCAGCTGGTCGTCGCCTGCGCCGCCCATGAGCAGGTCGTTGTCTTCCTGGCCGCGCAGGCTGTCGTTGCCGTTGCCGCCAAGAAGGGTGTCGTTGCCACCACCGCCCTTAAGTTTGTCGCGGCCGTCGCCCCCGAGCAATGTGTCATTTCCTTTGACGCCCATCAGCTCGTCATCACCGCCGTTGCCGATCAGCACGTTTGAGTCGTTGGTGCCTTTGATCGAATCGTTGCCCGCGCCGCCGCTGGCGTTCTCAATTGAAAGCAGCGTGTCGAAACCGCTGTCGGCGCCGGCCGCCTTCCGCTCGGCCAGGTCGACGACGACCGCGAGCAGATTGCCGCTGAAGTCCGCCGTGTCGACACCCAGCCCGCCATCGATCCGGTTGGCGCCGGCGTCGCCCGCCAATCTGTCGTCGCCCTCACCGCCGAACAGGTTTTCGACGCCAGCCAAGCTGTCGCTGCCGATGCCGCTGCCAGTCGCCGTCCCCGCCGCGAGGTTGACGCTGACGGCAGACGTTTCCTTCCTATAGTCGACGGTATCGATTCCGGAGCCGCCCACCATTCTGTCGTCGCCCGCGCCGCCCGTCAGCCAGTCGTCGCCGTCGTTGCCCTTGATCTCGTCGTTGCCGTCGCCGCCCTGCAGGATGTCGTTGCCACCCGCGCCGGAGAGGACATCGTCCCCGCCGCTGCCCCACAGCTGGTTGTTACCGGCGTCGCCCTGCAGTTGGTCGTTGCCGGTGCCGCCAACCAAGTTCTCGATGCCGGACAGCGTATCGATGCCGGCGCCCGAAGCCTTGCCGAGCGCGAGGTTGGCCGTGATTGCGGCGGTCTCCTCGCCGTAGTCGGCGGTGTCGACGCCGTTACCGCCCAAGAGTTGGTCGTTGCCGCCGCGACCCTTCAAGGTGTCGTCGCCGCCTCCGCCATCGAGGATATTGGCGCCGGCGTCGCCGGCCAGGACGTTCCGGTAAGAGCCTCCGATTACGTTCTCGACGCCGACAAGGGTGTCGCGCCCGCCTCTTGCCCGGCCGGCCAGGAGGTCGGCATCCACCGATGACATCACGGCGCTGTAGTCGACCGTATCCAGACCGTCGCCGCCGTTGAAGAGGTCCCCATGGGTCCAGTCGCCGGCGCTAATCAGCCAGTCGTTGCCGGCTCCACCGAAGAGTCGATTGGCGCCCAATCCGCCCCCGAGCCAATCGTCACCGTCGTGACCCTTGAGCTCGTCGTCGCCGTCGCCGCCGTCGAGCTTGTCGTTGCCATCGCCGCCCTCGAGGCGGTCATTGCCCTCTGCGCCGCTGAGTGTGTCGTTGCCGCCGCGGCCACGGATCACGTCGGCACTGGATGTGCCTTGGATTGCGTTATCGTTTTCGTCGCCTTCAATGATGGCCATCGATCTGGTTCCCTTCCGCGCCCGACACCTAGTTTCACACCGACGGAAGCGTGTCCATCGTTGCGTTGTGGCCGCAGATTGCGGTGGGGTGGTGACAAGCGCGCGGCGACTCCGAGATGCGCTCTTCAGGGTGTGAGGTGTTCGGCTGGATTACGATGGCGCTTCCGGCTCCTCGCGGTTGCGCCGGAGCCACATCCGGAAGATCAGCGGGCTGGTCATCAGGATCAGGAACAGGCGAAAGAGATGGTGGGTCGCCACCATGGCGATCTCGATGCCGAGGGCGAGGCCGATCAGGCTCATCTCGGCAAAACCGCCGGGGGCGTAGGACAGCACGGTCGCGTCGAGGTTGAGGCCGGTGATCGCGACGGTGATCCTGGCGAACAGCACGGCGACGCCGATCAGGATGAAGGCCGCGCCGATCGAGGCGGCGATTTCCCTGTGCAGCTTGTAGAGAGCGGCGCCCACGAAACGACAGCCGATGGCGGCGCCGACCGCGACCTGGGCGGCCGCCACCAGCTCGCCCGGCGGACTCGAGTTCGTGGCACCGCCGAGATGGGCAATGGCGCTCACGATCATCGGCCCCATCATGAAGGCGGCCGGCAGGCGCAGCAGGCGGCCGGCCGTGGCGCCGACGAGGCCACAGGCGATCAGGACGGCATAGTCCTTCCAGTCGTTGCCCGTCGGCCCATGGACCACGGCGAGGACGCTCGTCTGGGCGCCGTTCACCAGCCGGTACCAGATCGGAATCGTCATCACCACGGTGAGGATGCGCAGCGCGTGGGCGAGCGCGATCGCGCGCTCGTTGCCGCCCATGGCGCCGCCCAGGAGGGTCATGTCGTTCAGCCCGCCGGGCATGGCGGCGAAATAGCAGGTCTGGCGATTCCAGTCGGTGAAGCGACGGAGCCAGAAATAGCAGAGGGTGGCACCGGCCACGGTCATCAAGGACATCACGCCGAGGCTCACCGACCACTGGCCGAGCCGCTGCACCAGATCGGGCGTGAAGCCCGAGCCGAGCAGCACGCCCAGGATGATGACCATGCCCTGGCGCACCTCCACACGCATGCCGATGCGCAGCCCGCAGAATGCAGCGACGGTCGTGAACAGGCACGAACCGAGCATCCAGGCGAGCGGCATTCGCAGCCAGTTGAAGACGAAGCCCCCGACCGCGCCGATCGCCAAGGCGACCACAATCGGACCTAGCCCGCCATGTCCGATGACGCGCTTGCGCTCGGGCTTGAACGGCAGCTCTTTCCTGCTCAATTTGCCCGTCACTGTCGGCACGGCGGAGGGATCAAGGTGCGAACTGCTCCTTGAGGATACGTTCCTCGAGATCGTGCTCGGGGTCGAACAGCAGGGTGAGCTCGATGTCGGTTGCCTCGGTCACGACGACCTTCGCCACGTTGGCGATCTCGACCGAATCGGCGGCGGCGGCGACAGGCCGCTTCTTCGATTCGAGGATCGTGAACTCGACCGTCGAATGGCGCGGCAGCAACGCACCGCGCCAGCGCCGCGGCCGAAAAGCATTGATCGGCGTCAGCGCCAGCAGGCCCGCGCCGAGCGGCAGGATCGGTCCGTGGGCGGAAAGATTGTAGGCGGTCGAGCCGGCGGGAGTGGCGACCATCACGCCGTCGCAATAGAGGTCCGGAATGCGGGTGTTGCCATCGACCGCGACGGCGATACGGGCGGTCTGCCGGCTCGAGCGCAGCAGGGATACCTCGTTGATCGCGGTGGCTTCGTGGCGTTGTCCGCGCCCATTGGTGGCCACCATGCGCAGCGGCGTCAGGCTGACGCTGCGGGCATTTCGGATTCGCGCCGGCAGGCCGCTCAATCGGTACTGGTTGAGCAGGAAGCCGACGGTGCCGAGATTCATGCCGAAGATCGGCGTCTTGCGGCGCATGTTGCGATGGAGCGTCTGCAGCATCAGCCCGTCGCCGCCCAGCGCAACGATTACATCCGCTTCGGCAGGCGGAATGTCTCCATAGCGTTGCTCCAGCGCCGCCTTGGCCGCGCGCGCAGCCGTGGTGGCGGCGGCAACGAAAGCAAGGCGTGGAGTACTGGGAGAACGGGCTGCCATCTGCGATGCTTTCGGTGCAAGAAGCGTACTATAGCGGGGTGGGGCGCTGATGCGATAAAATCCCCGGCGCATAAGGTCGCGAGGAGGAACGTCATGGAGCTGGTGCCACTGGGACCGGGATTCGGCGTCGAGGTCAGGGGTGTGAGTATCCTCGACGTTGCGAGCGACGCCGACGCCTACAACGCCGTTCGCGCCGCGTTCGAGCAACACTCGCTGTTGCTGTTTCGCGATCAGCCGGTCGCCGACGACATCCAGGTCGCCTACAGCCGCGCCTTCGGGCCGCTCGAGCTCACCAAGGCGGCATCGCTCGGGGAAGGGAGCTTCTACTCGCGTCTGACCAATGTCGGTGCCGGTGGCGAGATCGTGCCGCCGACCCACCGCCAGGTGCTGGTCGCGCAGGCCAATGCGCTGTGGCACACCGACTCGTCCTTCAAGAAGACGCCCGCGCTTGCTTCCGTATTGAGCGCGCGGGTGCTGCCGGGACAGGATGGCGATACCGAGTTCACCTCGACGCGCGTCGCCTGGGAGCGCCTGCCGTCTGGCCTCCAGGCGAAGCTCGAAAATGCGGTGGCGACTCACTCGTATGCCAACAGCCGCGACCAGATTCATCCCGACCTGGCCAATGCCGAGGAGCGCAAGGCCTTGCCGCCGGTGCGCTGGCGCATGAACTGGCTCAATCCGTGCAACGGCCGGCGCGCGCTCTACATCGCCAGCCACGCCTATGCGATCGACGGCATGGACGATCGCGATGCGCGCCAACTGCTGGCAGAGCTGATGGACGAGACGACCCGGCGCGAGTTCGTCTACGTCCACAAGTGGCGCACGGGCGACGTCGTGATGTGGGACAACCGCGCGATGCTCCATCGCGGCCGGCCGTGGGACTACGCCAAGGAGCGCTCGATGGTGCGCACCACCATCTCGGCGACCGCCGCCGACGGCCTCGACCAGGTGAAGCCGCCGCCGACGGTTCATTAGGATCATGCCGGCCGCGAGTGGGACGCTCGCGGTCCGGAAGACGATGAAAGAGGTGCGCTTCTGGGCAATGCTGCACCCCTCAGCCCGAACACCTCCTGCGGCTGGTCGATGTCCTTCAGCCTGTGGCTGCCAAGCGGTTCGAGGGCCGCTTCCGGCAGCAGGGCCGCCATCGCCGCCGACAGGAGCACGGTGCGGTCGAGCGGCCCACAGAGCTTCTCCAATCGCGCGGCGTGGTTCACTGCCGGGCCGATGACCGTGAAGTCGAGCCGCCGGCTCGCGCCGATATTGCCGAACATCACCTCGCCGGGATGCAGCGCCAGGCCGAAGCGTACGGTCGGCTCGTTCCCGGCCGCGCGGATGCGGTTCAGCACCAGCATTGCATCGACGGCGGACGCCGCGGCAGCGACTGCCGCCGACGCCGTCGATGCGCGATCGGCCGGCGTCGGCACCGGGAAGATCGCCAGCATCCCGTCGCCCATGAATTTCAGGATCTCGCCGCCCGCATTGGTGACGATCGTGCCCATGGTGTCGAACCAGTCGTTGAGCAGGGCGATGACCGTGTCTCGTGGCAAGGCGTCGGAGTCGCGTGTGAAGCCGCGCAGGTCGCAGTACCAGATCACCGCCTCGATCGTCTGGCCATCGCCTCGCTTCACATCGCCGGCGAGAATGCGCCGGCCCGCCGCGCGGCCGACATAGGCATCGAGCAGGTTGGCGGCCGTGTCGCGCAGGGAGTGAATCTCGACGAGGCGCGTGAAGGCGAACTGCAGCAGGAACATGCGGTCGAGATCGGTGCTCGAGAAGCCGCCCGGCCTGTCGGACACGACGCTCAGCGCATCGACATGGCCGTTGGTGAACAGCAGCGGCAGGGCCACGTAATCGGTCGCGCCTTCATCCTTCAGCTGGCGCAGGAGCGGCGCCTGCGGCTCGACTTCGTCGAGGCGCACGCGCACCGTCTTGTGCTGCTCGAAGACGATCGGCAGGGGATTGTCGCGGTACTCGGAGTCCAGGTTGTCGCCATGCGGGCGGGTGCCGGTTTCGATCCCGCGACCGCGCCGCCAGAAGTATGCCGTTCCCTGGAACTCCGGGTGGAGCGTCAGCTGAAAGTAGGCGAGACGGTAAAGCGGTATACCTGACAGCACCAGCTGCTCACCCGCCGCGGCGACGAGCTGCGCGGTGTCGGTGATGCGATACGCTTCGGTGACGAACCAGCGCGCCACCGGATCGCTGTAGACGCGCTGGCCGATGTCGTCGTCCATGGCGCCATCATAGCGCGGGGATCGACGAGGGATAAGAGACGAGGCTGATGCTACTCCGCCGCCGCGAGACGCTGGTTCTGCGCGGCGGCAACCTTGGCGCGGGCGAGCTCTTCGCTGCGGACCTTGTTCACGGCGCCGCCGCCGCCGGCCGTCTCGGTGAACATCGACAGCTTGTCCATGTCCTCGTCGTCGACCGGGGTCAGGGCGAGGTCCGTGTACTCGTACCGCTTCGGATCGTTCTTGACCCGTTGCCCGATGCGCCAACCCTGCCAGGCCAGCCGCCCGTAGATCCTGAGCTTCTTCACGGTTTCAACGGCGAGCTTCCAGTGGAACACGCCGATCGGCTCGATCGGCATGCCGTGGCGCCGGTCGCGGCGGTATTTCAGGCGCACGATGCCGCCTTCCAGCGGATGGATGCCCTCGGCCTCGAACATGATCTTGAACATGGTCATGAACTGGGCCGGCTCGGCGGGATTGCGGCCCTTGATGGAGCCATGACGGCGCGCCACCGTCTCGATGTGCTCGGGCGTGTAGTAGGCGCGCCAGCAGTCGAGATAGGTCTGGTAGTACTCGTCGTCGCTCATCTTCGGATGGTGCACCACCCGGTGATGGAGATCGTATTTGTTGAGATCGGGATCCATCCATACGCCCTGTTTCCAGAGCTTCTGGTGATCCTCGGAGCCGGGCAGCGGCGTCAGCATGAACAGCTCGAGGATGTCGAGCGGCAGCTCCTTCTTGATGATCTCCATGTCGCGCAGGATCGATTCGCGCGTATCGCCCGGGAACCCGAGGATGTAGCCGGCCCAGGTCGAGATGCCGGCCTTGTGCCAGGCCTGCAGCATCTTGCGGTATTCGGTGATCTTGTTCTGGCGCTTCTTGGCGGCCAGCAGGTTGTCGGGGTTGATGTTCTCGAGCCCGATGAACACGCGGTAAACCCCAGCCCACTGCGCCTTTTGGATGAAGCGCGGGACGCGATGGCACTGGGTGTCGACCTGGATGAGCAGGGAGACCTGGATGCCCTCGTTCTCCTTGAGCTCGATGATGCGGTCGAAGAACTCCTCCCAATGACGATTCCGCGCCATGTTGTCGTCGGTGATGAAGAACGCCGTAATGCCCTGCTTGTAGTTGTCGCGGATGATCGCCTCGAGGTCGTCCGCATTGCGGAATCGACTCTTGCGACCCTGCACGTTGATGATGGTGCAGAACGAGCACTGGAACGGGCAGCCTCGGCCCAGGTCGAAGCTCGACTTCTTGCCCTCGTTACGCGCCAGGGCTGATGGCGGCAGATGCGGGGTCGGCGCGTTCTCGATGCCCGGCAGGTCATCCATGTAGTTGTAGAGGCGCTTCAGCGTGCCATTCCAGGCGTCGCGCAGGACCTCGTCGAGCCGGCCTTCCTCGGCCTCGCCGGCATAGATCGAGATGCCCATGTCCATGGCTTCCTGTATCTCGGGCGGCACGACCGGCAGCATCGACAGGCAGCCGGCGGCATGGAAGCCGCCCATCGCTACCGGCAGGCCGGCCGCCAGGAACTTCCGGGCGAGGTCGACGGCGTGCGGGAACTGATTGGACTGGACGCCGACGAGGCAGATGAGCCCCTTGCCGCCGCCGCGCTTGAAATCGGCGGCGATCCTGTCGGTGCGGACCCGGATGTTTGTCTCGTCGAAAGGCTTGATCACGATTTCGACGTCGGGCCCAAGGACTTGACGCTGCCGGCAATCCTCACCCAACCCGTAGAGGGCGGCCAGGGTGTTTGACGGGATGTGCGACTTCAACCACGTGATTGGATACCCATCGTCATCGTAGTGAGTGGGCTTGATCAGAACGAGCTGAAAGGTCTTCTGGCTTGCACCGCCCATGGCGGACTTTCTCCAACGAATCCGTGTACGGCTTCGTACATTCTGCAAAAGCGACGCGTTACCCCACCCTGCGCCGGGCGGTGGCTGAGCGCAAGTCTCCTACCACGTACGTAGGAGAATAATCTTCTTTTATTGTGCAGGCTTGCGCAAGGACGATTCCGCACGCTCCTTGTCAACTGCCTTTTCGGCTCAAGCTGCTCGCGCGACGCCGTGATGGCATGAGGAGGAGTTTGTTGCGTCCGCGTGACGATACCCGCACTTTGGCTGGCAAGGCGCGCCGACAAGGCCAGGCAGGAAACGAACGAGATCGTGGCAGTCATTGAACGCGTAGCGGCGCTGGCCCCGTTCCGGATCAGGAGCTTCCGCTTCCAGTGGCCGGCGGATCTGCTCGCCTCCTGGGCCTTCGAGATGGAAAGCGTCATCCTGGGCTGGTTCGTGCTGGTCTCGACCGGCTCCGTGCTGGCGCTGGCCGTCTTTGGCTCGCTTCAGTTCCTCGGCACCCTGATCTCGCCGTTCTTCGGCATGGCGGGCGACCGCATCGGCAACCGCAACCTGATTTGCCTCATGCGGCTGACCTATGTTGCCGCCGCGGCGTGCCTGGCGGCCCTGTTCCTGAGCGAAAACGCCACGCCGGTCGCAGTTTTCGTCGTCGCTACGGTGATGGGACTCGTGCGTCCGTCCGACATCACCATGCGCAATCTCCTGGTCGGCGAGACGATGCCGGCAGACCTGCTGATGCGCGCCATGGGCGTGTCTCGGACGACCGCCGACTCCGCGCGAATCGTCGGTGCCCTCTCCGGCGCGACGCTCGTTGCCGCGGTGGGGTCGGGCGTCGCCTATGTCGCAGTCTGCATCGTGTACATGGCGAGCCTGCTGCTCTCGCTCAATGTCGGCATCCGGCGCCTGCGCGTGGTCGGCGAGAGGGCCGAATCACCCTTCTCGGCGCTCAAGGCAGGCTTTGCCTATGTCTGGTCGACCCCGGACGTGCGTGCGGCCACGTTGCTTGCCTTCCTGATGAACTTCGCCGCCTATCCGTTTGTCGGCTCCCTGCTTGCCCATGTCGCCAAGGATGTCTACGGGCTCGATCAGCGCGGCCTGGGCGTGCTGATCGCCTGCTTCGCCGCGGGCGCGCTTGCCGGATCGGTCGTGCTCGTCACGTTTGGCGCCCGGATACGCCCGGCCCGCACCATGGTCGTCAGCGCGCTGCTGTGGTTCGCGGCCACGCTTGTCTTTTCGTGGATCGCCGTCCCGGTGTGGGGGGAGGCGATGCTTGTCGTGATCGGCTTCGTGCAGAGCTTCTGCATGGTGCCGATGGCGGTGATCCTGCTGCGCACCGCCGATCCCGCATTTCGCGGACGCGTGATGGGCGTGCGCATGCTCGCAGTGTATGGCCTGCCCCTCGGAATGCTGCTGAGCGGGCCCCTGATCGAGCATTTCGGCTTTCCCTTGACCGGCACCCTGTTCAGCCTGGTGGGCATTGGCGTTACCGTCCTCATCGTGTCCCGCTGGCGGCGGCATCTCTGGCATCCCGAAGCGGCTGCAAACACCCGGTGAGCAACCTTCCGCCGCCGGCGGCCGTTCCCCTCGATGCCAAAAGGATATCGAGCACAGTGGGCAGCAGCCGCTGCGGCGTTTGCCTTGAGCGCGGGGGCGGCAATGGCCCAGCCTCCGCCCGACACCAACCCGAATGCGGACGAGCTGCGCAGCATCTTCACGCTGCAGGTCGAGAACGATGTCTTCAACCGCATCGGCAAGTCGGACCGGGACTATACGAACGGGGTGCGCCTGGGCTGGCTCTCGCCGGCACTTACGGATTTCCCCGACTCTTTCGCGCGCCTCACGACGATTCCGACTTTCTTCGGTGAAGCCCCGGCGTCGTCGGTGACACGCCGCGTGGGAATCTCGATCGGCCAGAATCTCTACACGCCGCAGGATACCGATACCTACGCCCCGATCCCCAACGATCGGCCTTATGCCGCGTGGCTCTATTCCAGCTTTGCCCTGCAACAGACCTACAAGCGGCGCGATCCCCGGACCGACCGGGAAGAGCCCGTCCGCCTCGACACGCTGCAGCTCGATCTCGGCCTGATTGGTCCGGCCGCGGGAGGCGAGTTCGTGCAGAACAATTTCCACAGGTTGATCGGCGTGCCGACGGCCAACGGCTGGGCGAATCAGCTTCACAACGAGCCGACGATCGGCCTTACCTTCGAGCGCCGCTGGCGGACCGGCCAGGGTCTGGTGTTCGAGGATCCCCGGCTCGAATACGACGTAATTCCGAGCGTCGGGCTTTCTGTCGGAAATGCGGCAACCTATGCCAGCGCCGGCGGCACGCTGCGGATCGGAAGGAACCTGCGCAAGGATTTCGGGCCGCCCCGCCCCCGCCCGGCGCTGCCGGGATCGGACGGATTCATCGGCGAGGGATTTGGTTGGTACCTCTTCGTCGGCGCCGGAGGAGAGGCGGTGGCCCGCAATATCTTCCTCGACGGCAACACCGACGGAAACAGCCTTCGTGTCTCGCATCGGCCGTTCGTTGGCGAGGCTCAGGCGGGTCTCGCCATCCTCTTCCGCGGCGTGCGTATCAGCTACACGCAGGTCCTGCGGTCTCCGGAGTTCTTCGAGCGCGGTCGCTGGAATCAGTTCGGATCGTTGAACGTCGCGTTCAGGTATTAGGCCTAGGCACAGACGCGCCGCGCACAGAAGGAAACGGCGCGCGAAGCGGTGCTTCGCGCGCCCGTCTTGCCTAGATTCGGCCCATCACGAGCAGAATGATGACGATGATGAGCACGAGGCCAATGCCGCCGCTGGGGTAGTATCCCCAGCCGCTGCTGTATGGCCAGCTCGGCAGGGCACCGATCAGGATCACGATCAGAATGATCAGCAGAATAGTGCCCAGCATCGCAAGTCTCCTGTCTAGTTGAGGTTCTTCTCCGCGAACGACCAGTTCGCGAGCTTCTCCACCCAGTCCTTGACGTGGTCCGGGCGGCGATTCTGATAGTCGAGGTAGTAGGCGTGCTCCCACACGTCGGCGACCAGCAGCGCCGTCTCGCCGTGAGCGAGCGGTGTATCCGCGTTGCTGGTGGTCGTGATCTTGAGCTTGCCGTCGCCGCCTTTCACCAGCCAGGCCCAGCCGCTGCCGAACTGCGCCACTGCCGCCTTGGTGAAGGCGTCGTTGAATTCCGCGATGCCGCCGAAGCTCGACTTCAGCGCATCGGCGATCTTGCCGGCCGGCGCGCCGCCCTTCGGCGCCATGCTTTCCCAGTAGAAGTTGTGGTTCCAGACCTGACCGGCATTATTGAAAATGCCCTTGTCCTTGTCGTTCCCGGCGGACTTCTTGACGATCTCCTCGAGATCCATTTGTTCGTAAGGCGTGCCAGCGATCAGCCTGTTCAGGTTGTCGATGTAGGCCTTGTGATGCTTGGCATGGTGGAAGGAGATCGTCTTGGCGGAAACGACCGGCTCCAACGCATTATCCTCGTAAGGAAGCTTGGGGAGTGAGAACGGGGCTTTTGGCTTGTCCAATGGCATGACTTAACTCCTGTGCTTCCCCGAGCTGAGGCTCAACGCCGCCGTGGGGAAGTTGTTCCGGCGGCGCAACCTTGATTGAGACGATGACGTTGGGCGGGCGGTCTTTATTCTAGCGGAGACATCCCATGGACGCGGTCATCTATCTGGTGGGTCTGGTCGTTATCGTGATGGCAATCCTGTCGTTCTTCGGCCTGCGTTAGGGGACTTCGCGCCGTTGCCAGTCGGCGCGCGCGTCCTATCACGAGTGAGAATAACGCCAAACGCTTCCGGCGCGGCGCGCCGGCAATCTAGCCCGCTAACGGTTCGCAGTCGCGCTCGATCTAAACTTTTTGCGCTAACGGTTATCACTCGCGCGCGTTTCTGTTGCACCGCGAGTGGCGTAGCGTATCTAGGACGAACATCCATGCTCGGGAGGGTTCGTCGTGAATAGCAATCCACAGATCATTGCCGAGCTGAACAAGCTCCTCAAGAACGAGCTGACCGCCATCAATCAGTATTTCCTCCATGCGCGGATGATGAACCACTGGGGCTTCGAGCGGCTGGGCAAGAAGATCTACGAGGAGTCGATCGGCGAGATGAAGCACGCCGACCGGCTGATCAAGCGCATCCTGTTCCTCGACGGTCTGCCCAACTTGCAGGACCTTGGCCGTCTCGGCATCGGCGAGACGGTCGGCGAATGCCTGAAGTCCGACCTCCAGCTCGAGACCGCGGCGCGCACCGACCTGGTGGCGGCCGTCGCGAAGTGCGAAGCGGACAAGGACTATGTCAGCCGCGAGATCGTGGTCGATATCCTCGAGGACGCCGAGGAACACATCGATTTTCTCGAGACGGAGCTCGGCCTGATGGAGAAGGTTGGCGAGCAGAATTACCTGCAGACGCAGATCGGCGAGGGCAAGGACAGCTGAGCCGGTCTTTCTGCACGTCCCCGCGGCGAGTCCGCTTCAAGTTCACGCGCGCCCTTGTTAGGCTGGCGGGATGATCGCACGACGGCTTTTCACTTCGGCTGCTGCCGCCCTCGTCGCCGGCGCTGCCGGCTCCGCAACGGCGCAGGTACCCAAAGTCGTGGAGACGATGCCCGCCGCTCAAGCGGTCCTCACCAACGCCGGCGGAGAGTTCTACGTCCGCTTCGACCGGCCGGTCGACCACATTCGTTCGATGATGTACGTGAAGCAGGACGGCGTCGTCATCAGGACGCTGCATCCCCGCTTCAAGACCGAGCCGAATGTCCTTTTCGCGATGGCGCCTCCGCTCCCACCTGGCCCTTACACCTTTGTCTGGTCCGTGCGCTCGCTCGAGGGAGCCGATGTTCTGGACGGCGAGCTTCCGTTCTCGGTCTCGGCGCCGCGGTAGCGTCGCTACTCGTCGTAGGACGCCGTCGTGACGCCGCTGAAGCGATCGTACTGCAGGCGGATCTTCTGCAGTTCGCACATGTTCAGATAGCGCCAGATTGCCTGCGAGGCATCGTCGTCGAACACCACCTTGAAATCCTGATTGCAATCGTAGATCCGTGAATCGAACACGATCTCGCGGCGCTCGCCGGGCTTCAGCGCTGGGCCCCGCAGGACGTTACGACTCCAGGTGCCGATGTCGTGCGGAGATACGAGAAGTTCCCGGATCGGGTAGCTGGTGCCGTTCACCAGTAGAAAGCGAGTTTGTTCCTGGGCGAAGACGACGCCGCCAAGCAGCGACGAGAGCGCAATGAAAGACAGAAGCAGGAGACGCATGAAGATCCTCTGATGCGTGCCGCAGGCACGAGAGGAGACTTGCCTCTCCGGACGGCCAAAGTCCATCGCGGCGGAGGCCGCGGCACATCCGTACGAATGTTCTGATTGCCCGGGAGGATTACATTTCACTGTCCATTCCGATGCCCCTTGGACAACCGGTCTGGCACTTTCGCTTTAGGCGGCCGTGTGAAGGATGGCTCGTAGGATTTCGGTCACCGAGTATCATCTCCGCGCATCGGCTTACGCGGGCAGGAGCCCCGCCGTCCGATAGCTGGCGATCAGCGCGTCATAGACCGAGATGTCCGAGCGGCTCCTCGCAATCAGCTGAGCGCCAGCGATCGCCGCGAAGATGGCGCGCGCCCGCTGTTCGCTTTCTTCGGGGCCGACTACGGCCGCAGCAGACAGGACCGCGCTCAGCCAAGCCACGTTGACATCGGCAAATGTCTGGACTTCCTGCTTCACCGCTTCCGGCAGGTCATCATACTCGGCTGCCATGAAGCTGCAGAGGCACATGCGATTGCCGCTTTCGAGCGACCTGCGAAATATATCGGGATACTGCTGCAGACAGCGGACCGGATTCGCGGTCCTGGCCAGCAGGGCTTCGAGACCAGCCGCCGTGTCCTCCCAATAGCGTCTCGCTACCGCCGCGCCGAGATCGGCCTTGCTCGGGAAGTGATAGTGGATGCTCGCGGCCTTGATGCCGACTTGAGCCGCGAGATCGCGGAAATTCAAGCCTCCGTATCCGTGTGCCTGCGCGGTCCTTCTGGCGGCCGCCAAGATGGCCTCTCGAGCGCTTGAATTCATGCGAGTTCTACTGCCTCACCAACGTCAATCTACCAAATGGCAGATAGGCGTTGACCGCAATATTGTGAAGCTTTATGAGAATCTACCAAGTGGCAGGTAGATTCCCTGCGAAATTGACATCGTCGATGCGAAGCATCGGGAAGGCTGTCATGAAGATCCACGACTGGCCAACAGGCCCTTATCCAGCTCGGGTCCGTATCGCTATAGCCGAGAAGAACCTGCAATCGCGCGTCCAGTTCGAAACAGTGAATCTTCGGAAAGGCGCGCACAAGAAGGCTGCGTTCCTCGCCAAGAACTACTCAGGGACGCTGCCGGTGCTCGAACTCGACGACGGGACGTTCATGGCCGAGTGTACAGCCATCACCGAATACCTCGACGCGCTCGATGGTGTTCCCACACTCACCGGGAGGACACCGCGCGAAAAAGGCTTGATCCACATGATGAGCAAGCGCGCCGAGCTGGAGCTGCTCGATGCGATCAGCGTTTATTTTCACCACGCCACACCCGGGCTTGGGCCCGACGTCGAGATATATCAGAACGCCGAGTGGGGATTCCGGCAGCGCGACAAGGCCTTGAAGGGTATGCATTATTTCAATGCCATTCTGGAAAGCCAGCCGTTCGTCGCAGGTGAGACCTTTTCGATGGCAGACATCACGGTCATAGGCGGTTTGATCTTCGCGAAGCTCGTGGAGCTGCCGGTTCCTGCGGAATGCGGGGCTCTTCACGCCTGGTACGCGAAGATGCAGGAGCGTCCCAGCGTAAAGAACAGGGTCACGATGTCGGAACTGTCCGGCACGTCCGATTGACATGATCCGTGAACCGCTGTCTCTCTGTTTTCAGATGGCGCCAGCGTCCCAGGGGGCCGGATCATTCCTGGGAGAAATCAGAGGCTACAGGCCACCTTGCGCATCGACCCGCCGCTCGAAGCCCACTTTGCAGCGGTGCTAGTCAGCGGCCATCAAGCTCGGGCTTGCGGCCTCCTCGCGGATGATCGTCTGGTCGATCCGCTTGCGCATGTCGGAGGCGCAGCCACCGCATTGGGGGGTCTGGCCGCAGGCCCGGAAGACGTCGACCGGCCGGCGCGCGCCGGCTCTGACGGCGGCATCGACATCGCGTTCCCGGATGGCTCGACAGATGCAAAGAAACATGCCCGTGGCGTTCCGCTATGCAGTTGCGACTTACTCGCATAGAGAGGGTAAGAGGCGTTCGCAATCTGGTCAAGCGCCCGAGCGCGCAATTTTTACACCGGGAATGTCTTCAGTCGGTAGCGGCTCAGAGCCTCCCGGAATCCTTCGTCGAGCGGATGTGGCGTCCTGCCCTTGAGGCGCACCACCGTCATCTCGGCCGCGGCGATGCAGAGGTCGTCCTTGAAGGCGGCCGAGCCCACGGTGAGCGAGCTGCTGCCGATCCTGAGCACGCCGGTTCCGAGCTCGATCTTGCCCGGCCAGTGGGACTCGGCCAGGAAGGAGATCGTCATGCCGGCGGAGATGCCGCGCACCCCTTCCTCGCGGGGCGCCATCATCCCCATGTCGCGCATGAAGGTGAGACGGGCGGTTTCCATGTAGGCGCAGATCGCGACGTTGTTGATGTGCCCGGCCGCATCCTGGTCGCAGAAGCGCACGGTGTCGCTGCACCAATGCGGGTAGATCGAGCGGTCCTGCAGGCGTTTGTCGCGTGACATGCCGGGAGTGTAGCATTTCCCCCGCATGACACATCCGATCTTCAGCGAAGACCACGACCTGATCCGCGCCCAGCTCCGCCGCTTCGTCGAGGAGAAAGTGAAACCCGACGGACCGAAATGGGAGGCGGCGGGTTTCGTGCCGCGCGAGATACTGCGCGAGATGGGCGCGCTCGGCTTCTTCGCCCTGCGCGTCCCCGAGGCGCTGGGCGGGTCGGGCCTCGATGCCCGCGCCTCGGTCGTGCTGGCGGAGGAGGTCGGGCGCTCGACCCATGGCGGTTTCGCCATCACCGTGCTGGTCCATACCGACATGGCGAGCCCCCACCTGATCCGTTTCGGCACCAGGCGCCAGCTGGAGAAGTATTTGCCGGGCGTGATGGCCGGCACGACCATCACCGCGGTCGGCGTGACCGAGCCGGGCGCGGGCTCCGATGTCGCCTCGATCCGCACCCGCGCCGTGCGTGACGGCGACCACTATGTGCTGAACGGCGCCAAGATGTTCATCACCAACGGCGTGCACGGCGACCTCTATTTTATTGCCGCCCGCACCGATCCGGAGGCCAAGGGCTCGCGTGCCATCACCATGTTCATCGTCGAGAAGGGCACCCCCGGTTTCCGCGTCGGCCGTGCACTGAACAAGACGGGCTGGTTGAGTTCCGACACCGCCGAGCTGGTGTTCGAGGATTGCCGCGTGCCGGCCGAGAATGTGCTGGGCGAGCCCAATCGCGGCTTCTACTCGATCATGGCAAACTTCCAGACCGAACGGCTGGTGATCGGCGCCATGGCGATGGCCGAGGCGCGCGAGGCGATCCGGCTGACCTTCGACTACGTCAACCAGCGCACCGCGTTCGGCGCGCCGCTGTGGCAGAAGCAGACGATTCGCCAGCGCCTGTCGCGGCGGCTGGCCGAGGTCGAGGCGGCGCGCCAGCTCGTGCACCACACGGCGTGGCTCGACGCCCAGGGCGCCGATTGCGTGGCCCAGGTCTCGATGGTCAAGGCGCTGGCCGGCGACCTGGTGAACGAGGTGCTCTACGACTGCGTGCAGTTCCATGGCGGTGCGGGGTTCCTGCGCGACACGCCGGTCGAGCGCATGGCGCGCGACGCGCGCGTCCAGGCGATCGGTGGCGGCGCTTCGGAGGTCATGCTGGAGGAGGTCGCCAAGCGGTTCGGGCAGGCCTTGTCAGACTGATCGCCGGCAAGCATGTTGGCCGGCAATGACTGAACCGCGTTATTGGGACGACTACGAAGTCGGACAAAAGTTTCCGTTGGGCTCCACGACATTCACCGAGCAGGAGATCGTCGACTTCGCCCGCCAGTTCGATCCGCAGAGCTTCCATGTCGATGCCGAGGCGGCGAAGGCCTCGATGTTCGGCGGCATCATCGCCTCGGGCTGGCATATCGCTTCGAAGATGATGCGGCTGTTCGTCGACAACTACGTCGACCATCGCACCGCCCTGGGCTCGCCAGGGCTCGACGAGCTGCGCTGGCTGAAGCCGGTGCGGCCCGGCGACACGCTGACCGGCTGGGTCGAGTGTGCCGCCAAGGTGCCCTCGAAAAGCAAGCCGACGATGGGCGTGATCCACGAGCGGTGGACGGTCACCAACCAGAAGGGCGAGGTCGTGATGACGACCAAGGGCATCAACATGGTGAAGCGGAGGCCCGCATGAGCGCCGGGCGCGCGGTGAAGGGCCTCGACCATGTCGTGGTGATGGTCGACGGCATCGATGCCGCCCAGGCGGCCTACACCAGGCTCGGTTTCCAGGTCCAGCCGCGTGGCTTCCACAAGAAGCTCGGCACGGCCAACCATCTGATGATCTTCGAAAAGGACTATTTCGAGATCCTGGGCATTGTCGAGGACACGCCGTTCAACGCCGAACGGCGCGAGTGGCTGAAGCAGGGGGGCGGGCTCGCCAACGTGGCGCTCGCGACTGACGGTGCCGACATCGCCTTCGAGGCCTTCAAGCGCGCGGGCCTCAATCCCGATGCGCCGCTCGATTTCGATCGCGCCGTCGACATCGCCGGCAAAACCGAGCACGCGGCCTTCCGCACCGTGCGCATTCCCAAGACAAACATGCCGGTGGTCGGGTTCTTCGTCTGCGAGCACAAGACGCCCCAATTCGTCTATCGATCGGAATGGGCACGACATCCCAACGGTGCGCGCGGCATCCGCAGCGTGACCGTGATCGCGGAGCAACCGGCCAAATGGACCGCCGAGCTGGAGAAGTATTTCGGTACGGGGTCGGTGCGGCGTGAGGGCGATGGCGTCGTGGCGGATACCGGCACCCAGCCCATCCACTACCTGAACCGCCGCGACTACGCGGCCCGCTATCCGGGCATCACGCCGGTGCGGCCGGGAGATCATCCGGCGCTGCTCAGCCTGCGCATCGACAGTCTCGGCGCCTGCGAGGCGCTCTTGAAGAAGAACGGCGTAACTGTCGTGAAGCCCGATGCCGGCCGCCTGCTCGTGCCGCCATCGCAGGCGGCGCATCTCACTCTCGAACTGGCGGAGCGTTGAGGACGTGACTTTCGACCTGACGGACCGGCGGATCTACGGGTTCGCCACCGAGGAACACCTGCGCTTCGCCGATGTCGACGCCAACAATCACATCAACAACGGCGCATTCCTGCAGCTGCTGGAGAATGCGCGTGTGTCCTACATGCGCCAGATCATCCGTACCGGCCTGCCGCGCTTTCGCGTCGTCGTGGGACGGCTCGAGATCGATTTCAAGCGCCAGATGTTCTACCCCGGCCGCGCCACCGCCTGCGCCCGCCTGATCGAGGTGCACGAGCGCAAATGCGTGGTGGGCCACGGGCTGTTCGACGGCGAGGGGAACTGCACCGCCGTGCTTCGCGCCATCATGGTATCGCTGAACGAGGAGACCCACCGCAGCGTGGCGTTCGATCCCGTGGTGCGTGCCGCTCTCGACCGATTTGCCG
>JAHCJV010000096.1 GCA_026126105.1 Enhydrobacter sp. | reverse complement strand
GGTCGGGCCGAACAGCATCTCGCGGTCGTGCCGGTCCTTGATGCGCAGCATCTCCGGCCCGTACGCATCGTAGCGGCCGCTCTCGCGCCACAGGTCGGCCGACTGGATGGTAGGCATCAGTACTTCCTGCGCGCCTGACCGGTCCTGCTCCTCCCGCACGATGCGCTCGATATTGCGCAGCACCCGAAGGCCGAGCGGCAGCCAGGCATAGATGCCGGCGCTGGTCTGGCGGATCAGGCCGGCACGCAGCATCAGCCGGTGCGAGACGATCTGCGCCTCGGAGGGAGTCTCTTTCAGTGTCGGCAGGAAATATTGGCTCATTCGCATGGCGGCGGACTGTAGGGAACGGGCTGTGCAAAGGCAAACCTGGGCCGGTTCCCGCTGGCTTTGAACAGGCTCCTGCCCTCACACTGCGACAATCGACGGGGGAGATCGCAATGCTCGAGCAACTCTTCAAACTGAGCGAAAACAAGACGACCGTACGAACGGAGATCGTGGCCGGAATCACGACCTTTCTCACGATGGCCTACATCATCTTCGTGAACCCGGACATCCTCAGCAAGGCCGGAATGCCCTTCGGCGCGGTGTTCGCCTCGACCTGCGTGGCCGCCGCCATCGGCTGCCTGCTCATGGCCTTTCTCGCCAACTACCCGATCGCGCTGGCGCCGGGCATGGGGCTCAATGCCTACTTCGCGTTCGTGGTCGTGGGGCAGATGAAATTCAGCTGGCAGGTGGCCCTCGGCTGCGTGTTCCTGTCCGGCATCCTCTTCTTCATCATCAGCGTGCTTCCCGTTCGCGAGTGGATCGTCAATGCTATCCCCCGCTCTCTCAAGATGGCGATCGCGGCAGGCATCGGCCTGTTCCTGGCCCTGATCGCGCTCAAGAACGCCGGGGTCGTCGTCGCCAATTCCGCCACGATGGTGTCACACGGCGACCTCAAGAGCTGGCCGGTGCTGATGGCCACGCTCGGCTTCGCGCTGATTGTCGCGCTCGAATACCGCAAGGTGCTCGGCGGCGTGATCATCGGCATCCTGGCGGTGACCATCGTCTCGATCGTTGCCGGCCAGCAGAAGTTCGGCGGCATCGTCGACATGCCACCCTCGATCGCTCCGGTGTTCCTGCAGATGGATCTCGCAGGCGCGCTTCATGTCGGACTGGTGACGGTCGTCTTCGCCTTCCTGTTCGTAGATCTGTTCGACAATACCGGAACGTTGATCGCGCTGGCCCATCGTGGCGGCTTCATGCGACCAGACGGCACCGTTCCGCGCCTGCACCGCGTTCTGATTTCCGACAGCGCGGCGGCGATGATCGGGGCCGCGGTCGGCACCTCGACGACGACGAGCTACATCGAGAGCTCGTCGGGCATCAATGCCGGCGGCCGCACGGGACTGACTGCGCTCACCGTCGCGGTGCTGTTCCTGCTCGCCCTGTTCATCGCTCCACTCGCCGGATCCATTCCGTCCTACGCGACGGCGCCGGCACTTCTGTACGTCGCATGCCTGATGACGCGCGGCCTCGTCGAGATCGAATGGAACGACATCACCGAAGCGGCGCCCGCAGTGATCACCGCGATCGCGATGCCCTTCACCTTCTCGATCGCCGAAGGAATCGCCTTCGGCTTCATCTCCTATGCGGCCATCAAGCTCGTCGCCGGGCGGTTCGCGGACATACATCCCGCCGTGGCGACTTTGGCTGTGCTGTTCGTGATCAAGTATGTGGTCATGCCCTGATCAGAAATCATTCCGACGAAGCATACGGACATTTGTCGCTTGTGCGGGCGCTGTCTGACCTAACTTTCGTTCCGTCTGCGGTGCTCGGTGGAAAGAAAAGGTCTTGGCAATTCCACAAACGCCATGTACACAGCCTAAGCCTTAGGCGATGGCCTGAGTTTTAGGGAGGAGAGCGGCTCTCAAGCCGCCAGAGACCATAGTTTCGGGGATGAGAGAAGTGGCGGCCACACGGGGCCGCCGCTTTTCGTTTGAGCCCTATTCACGGAAGCTGAAGAAATCCGACTGGTGGAGGAGGTAAAAGCCGATCCACAGCACCGCCGCGACGAGCGAGGTGATGACGGCCTTCCGCCGGAGCTGCGGTCGCTCCGGCGATCCGCGCTCCTGCCCTCTCCCTGGATTCTCGACCTTCTTGACGCCGAGCGGCAGGACCGCGAACAGCACGGTCCACCAGATCACCAGATAGACCATGAGGCCGGTCGCCCAGCTCATGGCGTAGGTCCTAAACCTGCTCCAGCTCGATCAGAGTGCCGGTGAAATCCTTCGGATGCAGGAACAGGACCGGCTTGTCGTGGGCGCCGATCTTGGGCTCGCCGTCGCCGAGCACGCGCGCGCCGCCAGCCTTCAACTTGTCGCGGGCGGCATAGATATCCTCGACCTCGTAGCAGACGTGGTGGATGCCACCATCCGCATTGCGAGCAAGAAAGTTGGCGATCGGAGACTTCTCGCCGAGGGGATGCAGCAATTCAATCTTCGTGTTGGGCAGCTCGACGAACACGACCGTGACACCGTGCGCGGGCTGCGCCTTGGGCGCACTCACTTTGGCGCCCATGACCGAACGGTAGAGTTCGGTGGCCTTGTCGAGGTCCGGAACGGCAATGGCGATGTGGTTCAGACGTCCGATCATGCGGCTCTCCTGCGGCCTAGATGCGGACGATATGGATGTCAGTCAACGGCTTCTTGCCGAGGTGTGCGCGCACGACGCGGCGGAGCGCCTTGTGGGCCGCGTCCTCGATACGGCCGTCGTCCCGCCGTTCGGCGGCGCTGAGGTCGGCCAGCATCTCCTTCAAGCCGGCAATGATGGCGTCGGCGAGTTCGCCGTCCTCGTCCTCCATGCCGCGCAGACTCACGACGGGGGCAGCCTTCGGCCTGCCTTGCTGGTCGATCACCAGGGTGGCGGCCGCTGCGCCATTCCACAGGAGCTTGCGCCGCTCGCGCAACGCCAGTCCTTCGAGCGGAATTACCCCGTCGCCGTCGCGCGCCAGCCGGCCGGCATGGACGTGGTCGACGATCGTGGCCGGCCCCGGCGCCAGCCGCACCAGGGTACCGTTCGGGGCAACCACCGTCTCCGGCACCTGGCACTGCCGGGCAAGTGCGGCGTGCTCGACCATGTGGCGGACCTCGCCATGCACCGGAAGGGCGATCTTGGGCCGCACCCACTGGTACATGCGGACGAGTTCGTCGCGCGCCGGGTGACCCGAGACATGGATATGTTCGTCCGGGCCATCGCTGATGACCTCGACCCCGCGGGCCGTCAGCGCGTTTTGCAGGCGACCGACCGGCCGCTCGTTGCCCGGAATCACGCGCGAGGAAAAGATCGCGGTGTCGCCCTCTTCGAGCACCAGATCGCGGTGCTCGCCGGTGGCTATCTTGGCCATCGAGGCGCGCGGCTCGCCCTGGCTGCCAGTGCAAATGAACAAGACCTTTTCGCGCGGCAGGTAGCCCGCGTCCTGCTCTGATACGGTCTGCGGGAAATCGAGCAGGTAGCCGCATTCCTGTGCCGCCTCGACCATGCGTTGCAGGGCGCGACCCGAGAGCACAGGATGACGACCGGCAGCGACGGCGGCCTTGGCGATGCTTTCGACCCGCGCCAGATTGGAGGCAAAGCAGGTCACGGCAACACGGTTCTTGCGCGTCTTCACCAACTTCTCGAGGTTGGCCCGCACCGTCGCCTCCGAGCCTGCCTCTCCCTCGACGAACACGTTCGTGCTGTCGCACACCATGGCGAGCGCGCCTTCGTCTCCGATGCGCTTCAGCGTCCGCTCGTCGGTCAGCTCGCCGAGGAGCGGTTCGGGATCGATCTTCCAGTCGCCGGTATGGAACACCGTGCCGAACCTGGTGCGGACCGCCAGCGCATTCGGCTCGAGGATCGAATGGGTCATGGTGATCATTTCGAGTTCGAACGGCCCGACCGTGAAGCTGCCGCCGAGCGGGATCTCCGTGATCGGCACCGTGTTGAACAGACCGGCTTCGCGCAGCTTGCGCTTCAGCACCGCATGGGCGAAGGGCGTCGCATAGACCGGCGCCTCAAGCCGCGGCCACAGGTCGGCGACGGCACCGAGATGGTCCTCGTGGGCATGGGTGATGACGATGCCGACGAGGTCCTGTCGGCGCTCCTCGATGAAAGCAGGGTCGGGCATCACGACCTCGACGCCCGGCATGGTGTCATCACCGAAGGCGATGCCGAGATCGACCATCAGCCACTTGCCGGCATGGCCGTAGAGACTGAGGTTCATGCCGATCTCGCCGGCCCCCCCCAGGGCCAGGAACAGAAGCTCGTCGTTCGAGGGCACTGTCATGAACGGTTACGACGCCATATCTCCAGCAGGCCGAGCGACATCAGGTCCGGCTCGATTGCGTCGAACAGGCCGATCTCGTCCTTGAACACATTGGCGAGGCCTCCTGTTGCGACGACCTTCATCGGCTCGCCGTATTCGGCCCGGATTCGCTTGATCAGGCTCTCGATCAGCCCGACATAACCCCAGAAAATACCCGACTGCATGGCCGGCACTGTCGCTTTTCCGATCACTTTTTCGGGTTTCTCCACGCGAATGCGCGGAAGCCGGGCGGTCATCAGGTAGAAGGATTCGATCGTCAGCTCGACGCCCGGCGCCAGCACGCCGCCGATGAAGTTGCCGTCCCTGTCGGCCATGTCGAAGGTCGTGGCGCTGCCGAAATCGATGGTGATCAACGGGCCACCGTATTTCTGGTAGCCGGCGATAACGCCGACCAGGCGGTCGGCGCCGGCGTCCTGCGGCCGGTCGATCAGCACCTTGATGCCGAGCTCGCAATCGGGCTCGCCGACGATCAGGAGCGGCGTCTTGAAGTAGGTCTCGCACAAGCGGCGCAGGTGCGCGTTCACCGCGGGCACCACGCTCGCGAGGATGGCTCCCTTGATCGCCATCCGATCGAAGCCCTGCAGGTGCATGAGCTGTGTCAGCCAGGCGGCGTACTCGTCGGCGGTGCGCTTGACCTCGGTGCGCAGGCGGAACTGCGCCACCAGCTTCCCGCCGTCGAACACGGCGAACTTGGAATTGGTATTTCCGACGTCGATAGCGAGCAGCATGGCTCGGTTCTCCTTCAAGCCGAGCGGCCCAAAAGCTCGCCGGCGACGATCCGGCGCTGGCCGGCGGCGGTTTCCAGCAAAAGCGCCCCTTCCCGGTCCATACCGGCAAAGCGGCCCCGGACCAGCTCGTCGCCGAGCTTCACGTCCACCTCGAGGCCGAACGGTCCGGCCTTGGCAAGCCATTCTGCGCGGACGGTTTCGAAGCCCTCTTGCCGCCACTCGGCGACGCGCAGCGCCAGCGCCGCCGCGAGCTTCTGGAGGGCCTCCTCGACGGTTCCGCCTAGACAGGCGCCGGGATAGCGCATGTCGGGCAGGTTGGGCGCAAAGCCGACATTCACGCCGATGCCCATCACAACATGCTCGACCATGCCACCTTGCCCGATCGAGCTCTCCGGCAGGATTCCCGCAACCTTTCCGCCGTCGACGATCACGTCGTTCGGCCACTTCACCCTGACGTCGCGGCCGGCCGCAACAATATCGGCCACCGCGAGAGCCGCCACGAAGCCGAGCTCCGAAGCCCGCGCTGCGGGGCAATGAGGCCGCAGGATAATGGAACTGTAGAGATTGCCGACAGGCGAGGCCCAGACCCGGCCGCGCCGGCCGCGTCCGCCGGTTTGCTGGCGCGCCCAGACGACGGTGCCTTCACGCGCGCCCCTCTCGGCAAGCTGCGCGGCCTCGTCATTGGTGCTGCCGACGCTTTCCAGCGCGACCAGCGTCCACCCGTCCGGCAGGACGGGCGTGGATATCACGGGAACAGGCCCTTGGCGGCGGCCTCGGCAATCAGGCTGAGCGGCTGCGGCGCCAGCGAGAACACGGCGAGCAGCACGGCCGCCACCATGGCCACGGCACGATTGACACTGAACGAGCTCGAATCGAGCGCCTCCGTGCCCTCGTCGAAATACATCACCTTGACGATGCGCAGGTAGTAATACGACGCGACCACTGACGCGAGCACGCCGAGCACGGCCGGCCAGAACAGCTCGGCCTCGATGGCGGCCATGAAGATGTAGAGCTTGCCCCAGAACCCCGCGAGCGGCGGGATACCGGCCATCGAGAACATGAAGATCAGCATGGCGAGCGCCAGCATCGGATGGTCCTTGCCGAGGCCCGCGAGGTCGGACACGCCCTCGACCATGATGCCGCGGCGCCGCATCGCCAGAATGACGGCAAACACACCCAGGGTCATGACCATGTAGATGGCCAGATAGAAGACGACCGACTGGACACCCCGCTCGCTGCCCGCGGCCAGGCCCAGCAGCACGTAGCCGACATTGCCGATCGAGGAGTAGGCCATCAGGCGCTTGATGTTGGGTTGTCGCAGGGCGGCGAATGCGCCCCAAGCCATCGACAGCACCGCGGTAGCAACGATGATCTGCTGCCACTGCGGAAACAACGGCTTGAACGGTCCCATCAGAACCGAAACCGTCAGCGAGATGGCAGCGATCTTGGGCGCCACCGCGAACAAAGCCGTCACCGGCGTCGGGGCGCCTTCATAAACGTCGGGTGTCCACATATGGAACGGCACCGCCGAGATCTTGAAGGCGAGCCCCGCGACTACGAAGACCAGGCCGATCACGGTGCCGATCTCCTCCGCCTTGCCGGCCAGCAGCGCCTGCGAGATCTGCACGAACGACGTGCCGCCGCAGAAGCCATAGATCAGCGAGGCGCCGAACAGGAGCATGCCCGAGGCGACGGAGCCCAGGACGAAATACTTGACCCCCGCTTCCGTCGAACGAACCGAATCGCGATGGAAGGCGGCGATGACATAGAGGGCAAGCGACTGCAGCTCAAGCCCGACATAAAGCGACATCAGATCGTTGGCCGAGATCATCAGCATCATGCCGAGCGTGGCGAGGGAGACGATCAGAGGGTATTCGAAACGCCAGGCCCTCACCTGCTCGAAATAGGCCCGCGACATCAGGATCGAGACCGCTGCACCGACCAGCACGAGCGCCTTCATCGTCGTGGTCAGCCGATCCGTGATGAAAAGGGTCGCGAAGGCCGTGCCCTCGCGATACGGCGTGAACAGAAGGACCGCCGTGGCGAGCAGCGCGACCGAGGCCGCCACGGAGATGAAGGCCGTGGCCACCTCGCCCCGCAGCACGCCGTAGAGCAACAGCAAGGCCGTCGCGACGGCGAGGAAAATCTCGGGTCGCGCCAGGGTCCAGTGTTCGAGGCCGATCATCATGGAATTGCTCACGGGTGCAACGAGGCGGTGCGGGCGAGCTTCAGCGCCGCGTTGTAGTCACCGATCAGCTTGTCGACAGCCGGTGCCATGGGGTCGAGGAACGAGTTCGGATAGATGCCCATCCAGATGGTGATCAGGACCAGCGGCAGGAACACCGCGATCTCGCGGCGGTTCATGTCGAGCATTGCCTTCAGCGAGTCCTTGGTGAGCTCACCGAAGATGACCCTGCGATAGAGCAACAACGCATAGGCCGCGCCCAGGATAAGACCGGTGGCGGCCAGGAAGGCCACCCAGGTGTTGGCCTTGAACGCCCCGACGAGCACGAGGAACTCGCCGACGAAGCCCGACAGGCCAGGCAGACCGACGCTTGCCAGGGTGAAGAACAGAAAGACGAAGGCGTAGCGCGGCATCCGGTGAACGAGGCCGCCGTAGGCCTCGATCTCGCGGGTATGCTTGCGGTCGTAGACCACCCCGACGCAAAGGAACAGCGCGGCGGAGACGATGCCGTGGCTCAGCATCTGGAAGATCGAACCCTGCACGCCCTGCATGTTCATCACGTAGATGCCGATCGTCACCAGGCCCATGTGCGCAATCGACGAATAGGCGATCAGCTTCTTCATGTCGTCTTGCACGAGCGCGACAAGGGAGGTGTAGATCACCGCCACGCACGACAGGGCGAAGATCAGCGGTGCGAAGTACTGCGTCGCCTCGGGGAACAACGGCACGGAGAAGCGGATGAAGCCGTAGCCGCCCATCTTCAGCAGCACGCCCGCCAGGATTACGGACCCCGCCGTCGGCGCCTCGACGTGGGCGTCGGGCAGCCAGGTATGGACCGGCCACATCGGCACCTTCACCGCGAAGGAGGCGAAGAAGGCGAGCCACAGCCAGAACTGCCACTGGAAGGAGAGCTGCAGCTTCTCGAAGGCCGTCGGAAGGTCGGTCGTACCGATCTGCCAGTACACCGCGATGATCGCCAGCAGCATCAGGACGGAGCCGAGCAGAGTGTAGAGAAAGAACTTGAACGCGGCATAGACGCGCCGCTTGCCGCCCCACACACCGATGATCAGGAACATCGGGATCAGCACGCCCTCGAAGAATACGTAGAACAAGGCGAGATCGAGCGCGCAGAACATGCCGACCATGAAGGTCTCGAGCACGAGGAACGCAACCATGTATTCCTTGACCCGAACCTGAATGGAATCCCAGCTTGCAAGGATGCAGATCGGCGTCAGCAGGGTCGACAGCAGCACGAAGAACAGCGAGATTCCGTCGATGCCCATATGGTAGCCGATGCTGAGCGCGGGCACCCAGGGCAAGTTCTCCTCGAACTGGAAGCCGGCCTTCGTCGGATCGAAGTTGATCCACAGCAGCAGCGAGACCAGGAAAGTTACCGACGACGTGATCAGCGCGGCGCTGCGGCAGTTGCGGTCGACAGCCTCCTTCGGACCGTTGACGACCAGGCAGAAGATCGCGCCCACCAGCGGCAGGAAAGTGATCAGGGAAAGGATCGGCCAGCTCGACATCGTGCCTACCTGACGAACAGCATGAAGTAGGTGACGAGGCCGGCCACGCCGATCAGCATCACGAAGGCGTAGTGGTAGAGATAGCCGCTCTGGAACCGGCTCAGAACGCCCGCGAGGTCCACCGCGCGGGCGGCAACGCCGTCCGGGCCCAGCCCGTCGATCGTTGCGCCGTCGCCCTTCTTCCAGAAGAAGCGGCCGATCATCAGCGACGGCTGGACGAACACGGCGTCATAAAGCTCGTCGAAGTACCACTTGTTGTAAAACAGCGTGTGCAGCGGCTTGAACGCTCGGACGGTCCGAGCCGGCAGGTCCGGGCTGACGACGTAGTAGTAGTAACTCAGCGCGAGCCCGCTGACCGCCGCGACGAGCGGCAGTATTTTCACCCAGGTCGCGACCTCGTGCATGTGATGCAGGATCGTCTCCGTCGCCTTCACGGCAATCGACGTGCCCCAGAACTGCTGCCAGCCCTCACCGACGAACCAGCCGTAGGCGACAAGCCCGGAAAGCAGTGCCCCTGCTCCCAGGACATAGAGTGGAACGAGCATCACTGGCGGCGATTCGTGAGCATGATCCCATGTGTGGTGGTCGCCCCGGTACTTGCCGTAGAACGTCATGAACATGACGCGGCCGGAATAGAACGCGGTCATGAAGGCAGCCACCACACCCAGCCAGAATGCAATCATGCCGACTGTCGAGTGTGCCGCGTACGACGCTTCGATGATCGCGTCCTTCGAATAGAAACCGGCGAAGCCGAGGCCGTGACCCATGATGAAAGGGACACCTATTCCGGACAGCGCCAGCGTTCCTATCCACATCAGGATGAATGTCTGTGGCGCCTTCTCCTTTACGCCGCCCATCTTGCGCATGTCCTGCTCGTGATGGAGGCAATGGATCACCGAGCCCGAACCGAGGAACAGCAGTGCCTTGAAGAAGGCGTGGGTCATCAGGTGGAACATCGCAGCCGAATAGGCGCCGACGCCCGCGGCGAAGAACATGTAGCCGAGCTGGCTGCAGGTCGAGTAGGCGACCACACGCTTGATGTCATACTGGGTAAGGCCGATCGTGGCGGCGAAGAACGCGGTTGCCGCGCCGACCAGGGTAACGACTGCCGAAGCTGTCGGCGCCAGTTCGAACAGCGGCGAGAGGCGGCAGACCATGAACACGCCGGCAGTCACCATCGTCGCGGCATGGATCAGGGCGGAGACCGGGGTCGGGCCTTCCATCGCGTCCGGCAGCCAGGTGTGCAGCCCGAGCTGGGCCGACTTGCCCATGGCGCCGACGAACAGGAGCAGGCAGGCGGTCTCGAGCGCGGGCACGCTCTGGCCCAGGAACATGAAATGCGCGGCGGCCATGTCCGGCGCCTTGGCGAAGATCTCGTTGAAGCTGACCGACCCGCTCAGCATCCACACCGCGAAGATGCCGAGGGCGAAGCCGAAGTCGCCCACCCGATTGACGATGAAGGCTTTCATCGCCGCGGCATTGGCCGAGGGCTTGTCATACCAGAAGCCGATCAGCAGGTAGGACGCGAGACCCACGCCTTCCCAGCCGAAGAACAGCTGCACCAGGTTGTCCGCCGTCACCAGCATCAGCATGAAGAAGGTGAACAGGCTGAGATAGGCCATGAAGCGCGGGATCGAGGGGTCCTCGGCCATGTACCCGACCGAATAGACGTGCACCATGGAGGAGACGCCGGTGACCACGATCAGCATGACCGCGGTCAGCGTATCGACCCGCAGCGACCAGCTGACGTTGAACGTGCCGGAATCGATCCACGAGAATAGCGGCACGACCAGCATCTTCTCGGGCCCGAAGCCGATGCGTACGAAAACGAAGATCGACAAGGCCGCGGCGATCAGCAGCGCCGCGCAGGTCACGATCTGGGCCGGCCGGTCGCCGATCACGCGGCAGAACAGACCTGCAATCGCCGCGGCGAGCAGCGGAAGCAGGACGATGAGCTTGATGGCAAGATCCATGGTGATAGTCCTTGCCCTAACCCTTCATCGCGTTGATGTCTTCGACCTCGACGCTGCCGCGATTGCGGAAGTAGACGACGAGGATCGCAAGCCCGATGGCGGCCTCCGCAGCGGCCACCGTCAGCACCAGCATGGCGAAGATCTGGCCCACGATGTTGCCCTGGTAAGCCGAGAAGGCCACCAGGTTGATGTTGACCGCCAGCAGCATCAGCTCGACGCACATCAGGATGACGATGACGTTCTTGCGGTTCAGGAAGATGCCGAGGATGCCGAGCGTGAACAGCACGCCGGCGACCGTGAGGTAGTGTCCCAGACCGATCACCATCACACGCCCTCCCGCGACGGGACCTTGACGACGGTCATGGTCTCTTCCTTCGACCGGTAGAGCTGATCGCTGACGCGCTGGCGGCGGACACCCGGGCGGTTGCGCAGGGTCAGCACGATGGCGCCGATCATGGCGACCAGCAGCACCAGGCCCGAAACCTGGAACAGGTAGAAGTATTGGGTGTAGAGCACCTGGCCGATCGCCCGCGTGTTGTCGATCGCCGCCGGCGGGATGCCGGCACTGTTGAATGCCTGCACGGTGTCGGAGGCTCCGCTGCCCCAGACACCGAGCCCGAAGAGTATCTCCGCGAGCAGCGCCGCGCCGATCATTGCGCCGATCGGAAGGTAGTCCAGAAAGCCCTCCTTGAGCTTGGACATGTTGATGTCGAGCATCATCACCACGAACAGGAAGAGCACCGCCACCGCGCCGACATAGACGATGACGAGGATCATCGCGATGAACTCGGCGCCGATCAGCACGAACAAGGCCGCCGCGTTGAAGAAGGCCAGGATCAGGAACAGCACCGAATAGACCGGGTTGCGCGAGACCACGACCATGGTGCCCGACGCGACGGTGACCGCCGCGAACACGTAGAAAGCGATGGCCTGAAGCAGCATTGTCTTGTTCTCCCCCTCAGCCCGTCTAGCGGTACGCCGCGTCGGCCCGGAGGTTTGCCGCAATCTCGCCTTCCCAGCGATCGCCGTTCGCGAGCAGCTTGCTCTTGTTGTACATCAGCTCCTCGCGCGTCTCGGTCGAGAATTCGAAGTTCGGCCCCTCGACGATGGCATCGACCGGGCAGGCCTCCTGGCAGAAGCCGCAGTAGATGCACTTGGTCATGTCGATGTCGTAGCGCGTGGTGCGCCGGCTGCCGTCGTCGCGCGGCTCGGCCTCGATCGTGATGGCCTGGGCCGGGCAGATGGCCTCGCACAGCTTGCACGCGATGCAACGCTCCTCGCCGTTGGGATAGCGTCGCAGCGCATGCTCGCCGCGAAAGCGCGGGCTGAGCGGCCCCTTCTCATAGGGATAGTTCAGCGTAACCTTCGGCTTGAACATATACTTGAGGGTGAGCAGGAAGCCGCCGACCAGCTCGGACAGCAGGAACGAGCGCGCGGTGCGATCGAGAGAGGCCATGGTGCGTTCTCTCCTAAGGCTTTGGAACCCAGCCGCCGAACTGCAGTACGGCGGCGGTGAGGACGACCCAGCCCAGCGACACGGGCAGGAAGACTTTCCAGCCCAGCCTCATCAGCTGGTCGTAGCGGTAGCGGGGCAGCGTGCCCTTGGTCCAGGAGAAGATGAAAAGCAGGAATGCGATCTTGAGCGCGAACCAGACAACGCCCGGAACCCAGGTGAAGGGCGCGAACGGTATCGGCGACATCCAGCCGCCGAGGAACAGGACTGACCCCAGCGCCGAAAGCAGGATCATGTTGGCGTATTCGCCCAGGAAGAACAGGCCGAAGGTCATTGCCGAGTATTCGGTGTGGAAGCCCGCCACCAGCTCGGCTTCCGACATCGGCAGGTCGAACGGCGTGCGGTTCGTCTCGGCCAACGCGGAAATGAAGAAGATCACGAACATCGGCAGCAACGGCAGCCAGAACCAGTTGAAGAACCAGCCCGACTGGGCGAGCACCACCTTGCTGAGATTGAGCGAGCCGGTGCAGAGCAGCACGGTGATCAGCACGAAGCCGATCGAGACCTCGTAGGACACCATCTGCGCCGCCGAACGCAAGGCGCCCAGGAACGCGTATTTCGAGTTCGACGCCCAGCCGGCGATGATGATGCCATAGACACCGAGCGACGAGATGGCGAAGAGGTAGAGGATGCCGACGTTGATGTCGGCGATCACCCAGCCATCGTCGAACGGCACCACCGCCCAGGCGACCAGCGCGGTCATGAAGGCAAGCATCGGCGCGATGATGAAAAGCACGCCGTTTGCGCTGGACGGAACGATCGTCTCCTTCAGCACCAGTTTCAGGCCGTCGGCGAAAGGCTGCAGAAGGCCGAACGGACCGACGACATTGGGGCCCCGACGCAGCTGTATCGACGCCCAGACCTTGCGATCGACATAGGTCATGTAGGCGACCGACACGAGCAACGGCACCGTGACGGCGAGGCACTGGAGAAGGATCAGGATCGCCTGTCCGAGCCAGTGCGTCGTGAGGAAGGTGATGATCGCATCCATGTCGCTACTCCGCCGCCATCAGGTGCTGACGGGAGGCGACGCACTCGGCCATGGTTTTCGATGCCCGGCTGATCGGATCGGTCATGTAATAGTTGCTGATTGGCGACACGAACGGTGCGTCGGTCATGGCGCCGGCCGTGCCGAACTCGCCCCAGGCACCGGGGCTCTGCTGCTCGAGCGCGGCGAAGGTACGGTTTACCGCGACGAGCCTCGCGCGAACCTGGTCGAGCGTGTCGTACGGCAGCGTCTTACCCAGGCGCTCCGAAAGAGCACGTAGGATCGCCCAATCCTCGCGGGCATCACCCGGCGGGAAGTTGGCGCGGAAGCCCTGCTGGACGCGACCCTCCATGTTGACGTAGGTGCCGGGCTTCTCCGCGTACGCGGCGCCCGGCAGGATGACGTCGGCCCGGTGGGCGCCAGCATCTCCGTGGTGGCCCTGGTAGATCACGAACGCCTTGCCGAGCTTCGAGGTGTCGAATTCATCGGCAGCCAGCAAGTAGACGACCTCGATTTCCTTGCTTTGCGCGCCAGCCAGGATGCCGGCCACGTCGCGGCCGCGTTCGCCCGGCACCACGCCGAGATCGAGACCGCCGACGCGGGCAGCGGCGGTGTGCAGCACGGCGAAGCCGTTCCAGTCGTCGTTCACGACGGCGAGACTGCGCGCCAGGGCGAGCACCGCCGCTCCGTCGTCGCGCGCGAGCGCCCCCATGCCGACGATGATCAGCGGATTCCTGGCGGCCTTGAGCTTCTCGGCGAAGCCCAGCTTGCCGTCGGCGAGGTCGCGCAAGGTCGCAGGACCGGCACCGAGCCGCTCGACCGGGTAGGTGAGGTCGACGGCCGGGCCGACGCTGGCAATCGCGCAGCGGCCCGACAGGTAGCGCTTGCGCAGACGGGCGTTCAGCACTGGCGATTCCCAGCGCGGATTGGTCCCGATCAGCAGGATGGCGTCGGCCTGATCGATGCCGCGGATGCCTGCGTTGAACAGATAGCTGCCGCGCGGCCCCGCCTCGAGCTTCGCGCCGTCCTGCCGACAATCGATGTTCGGCGACCCGAGCGCTGTCATCAGGTCCTTGAGAGCGAGCATCGACTCCGCATCGCATTGGTCACCGACGATGGCGGCGATCTTGTCGCCCTCGACATTGGCAAGCCTGGCAGTGATCGCGGCGAAGGCCTCGTCCCAGGTCGCTTCGACCAGCTTTCCCTTCGTGCGCACGTACGGACGATCGAGGCGCTGATAGCGCAGCCCGTCGATGGCGTGGCGCGACTTGTCGCCGAGCCACTCCTCGTTCACGTCGTCGTTCAGACGCGGCAGCACGCGCATCACCTGCCCGCCGCGGGCATCGACGCGGATATTGGCACCCAGCGCGTCGAACACGTCGATCGACTCGGTCTTGCGCAACTCCCACGAGCGCGCTTCGTAGGCATAGGGCTTGGAGGTCAGCGCGCCGACCGGGCAGATGTCGACCAGGTTGCCGGCCAGCTCGGTCGTGAGCGCATGCCGGACGTAGGTCGTTATCTCCATGCCCTCGCCGCGGCCGGTGGCGCCCAGCTCCTCTACACCGGCCACTTCGGCGGCGAAGCGGACGCAGCGCGTGCACTGGATGCAGCGGTTCATCGATGTCTTGACCAGAGGCCCCAGCTCCTTGTCGGGCACGGCGCGCTTGTTCTCATGGTAGCGGCTGCGATCGAAGCCGTAGCCCATCGCCTGGTCCTGCAGGTCGCATTCGCCGCCCTGGTCGCAGATCGGGCAGTCGAGCGGATGGTTGATCAGCAGGAATTCCATCACCCCCCTGCGCGCCTTCTGCACGACTTCGGACTTGGTGATGATCTCCTGCTTGTCGGCGACCGGCATGGCGCAGCTTGCCTGCGGCTTGGGCGGACCCGGCTTCACCTCGACCAGGCACATGCGGCAGTTGCCGGCGATCGACAGGCGCTCATGGTAGCAGAAGCGCGGGATCTCGACGCCGGCCATCTCGCAGGCCTGCAGGATCGTGATGCCGGCCGGCACCTCGATCTCCCTTCCGTCGATCTTCACTATGGGCATCGTCTGCTGCTCCCTGCCCTACTCGGCCGCCAGCTTTTCGATGCGCGCGCGGATGCGGCGCTCCATCTCCGGGCGGAAATGCTTGATGAGGCCCTGGATCGGCCAGGCCGCGGCATCGCCGAGCGCGCAGATCGTATGGCCCTCGACCTGCTTGGTGACGTCGTGCAGTGCGTCGATCTCCTCGATACGCGCGTTGCCGACCACCATTCGTTCCATGACCCGCCACATCCAGCCGGTGCCCTCGCGGCAGGGCGTGCATTGGCCGCAGCTCTCATGCTTGTAGAAATACGACAGGCGCGCGATCGCCTTCACCACGTCGGTCGACTTGTCCATGACGATGACCGCCGCCGTGCCGAGTCCCGTGCCCTCGTTCTTGAGCGAATCGAAGTCCATCAGGATGCCGTCGCAGATCGACTTTGGCAGCAGCGGCACCGATGCGCCGCCCGGAATCACCGCCAGCAGATTGTCCCAGCCGCCGCGCACGCCGCCGGCATGCTTCTCGATGAGTTCCTTCAGGGGAATCCCCATCTCTTCTTCGACGTTGCAGGGCCTGTTCACGTGACCGGAGATGCAGAACAGCTTGGTGCCAGTATTGTTCGGACGCCCAAGGCCCGCGAACCAGGCCGCGCCGCGGCGCAGGATGGTGGGAGCGACGGCAATCGATTCGACGTTGTTCACCGTCGACGGGCAGCCATACAGACCTGCGCCGGCGGGGAACGGCGGCTTCAGCCGCGGCATGCCCTTCTTGCCTTCGAGGCTCTCGAGCAGCGCGGTTTCCTCGCCGCAGATATAGGCGCCGGCGCCGCGATGGACATAGACCTCGAACTTCCAGCCCGAGCCGCAGGCATTGTCGCCGAGCAGGCCGGCCTCGCGCGCTTCGCGCACCGCTTCGATCAGATGCTGGGCTTCGTTGTAGAACTCGCCCCGCACGTAGATGTAGGCCGCGTGTGCCCGCATCGCGAAGCCGGCGATCAGGCAGCCTTCGACCAGCAGATGCGGGTCGTGGCGCAGTATATCGCGATCCTTGCACGTGCCCGGCTCGGACTCGTCGGCATTGACGACGAGGTAGTGCGGCCGGTCCTTCACTTCCTTTGGCATGAAGGACCACTTCATGCCGGTCGGAAAGCCGGCGCCGCCACGACCGCGCAGACCGGATTTCTTCATCTCGTCGACGATGCCCTCGGGACCCTTGTCGAGGATCGCCTTGGTGTTATCCCAGGCACCGCGCGCCCGCGCGCCGGCCAGCCGCCAGTCGTGGAAGCCGTAGAGGTTGGTGAAGATGCGGTCCTTGTCGGCGAGCATGGTTCTCACTCACCCTTCAGTGTGGTCGGGCCGCCGATCGGCGCGGAGGTCTGACGATCGACTTGCGGGCCGGGCCTGGGCACCTCGCCGCGCCGGAAGGCATCGAGCACCTTCTTCATCGAGGCTTCGTCCAGATCCTCGTAGAAATCGTCGTTGATCTGCACCACCGGGGCGTTCACGCAGCCGCCGAGACACTCGACCTCCTGCACGCTGAAGGTCGTGCCGTCGGCCGCTTCAAGGCAGGCCTTCATCACGGCTTCCGAGCCGCGCAGCCAGCACGGCGTCGTCGTGCAGACCTGGAGCAGATACCTGCCCTTCGGCTTGAGCTGAAACATCGTATAGAAGGTCGCGATCTCGTAGACCCGGATCGGCGCCATGTCGAGGATACGCGCAACCTCGTTCATGGCGACGCGCGGCAGCCATCCCTGCTGGCGCTGCGCGAGGTCGAGCACGCCGATCACGGCACTCGCCTGGCGGCCCGGCGGATAGTTCGCGATCAGCTCGTTCACCTTGGCCATGTATTCCGGCGTGAAGGCGAACGAGGCGACCTGCGGCACGTCCGTTGGATCGGCGGTGATCATCGCCATATCGAGCTTCTCCTAGCGGTCGATCTCGCCGAACACGATGTCGAGCGAGCCGATATTCGCCGACATGTCGGCGAGCTGGTGGCCCTTGGTCATCATGTCGAGCGCCTGCAGATGCGGAAATCCCGGAGCCCGGATCTTGCAGCGGTAGGGTCTGTTGGTGCCGTCGGACACGAGATAGACGCCGAACTCCCCCTTCGGCGCTTCGACCGCCGTGTAGGTCTCGCCGGCCGGCACCTTGTAGCCCTCGGTGTAGAGCTTGAAGTGATGGATCAGGGCTTCCATCGAGCCCTTCATCTCGCCACGGCGCGGCGGCGCGATCTTGCGGTCGTCGACGCGTACCGGCCCTTTCACGCTGCGCAGCGCCTTGACGCACTGCTCCATGATGCGCACGGCCTGGTACATCTCCTCGATGCGAATCAGGTAGCGCGCGAAGCAGTCGCCGGTCTTGCCGACCGGAATGTCGAAGTCCATGCGGTCGTACACGTCGTAGGGTTGCGCCTTGCGCAAATCCCACGGAATGCCCGAGGCGCGGATCAGAGGCCCCGAGAAGCCCCAGTCGAGTGCCTGCTCGGCCGAAACGACACCGATATCGACGGTGCGCTGGCGGAAGATGCGATTGTCGTTGAGCAGGTCCTCGATGTCCTTGAGGAAGGGGTGGAACTGCTTGATCCATCCCTCGATGTCGTCGAGCATTCCCTCGGGCAGGTCCTGGTGGACGCCGCCTGGCCGGAAATAGGCTGCATGCATGCGCGAGCCCGAGACTCGCTCGTAGAACTCCATCAGCAGCTCGCGCTGCTCGAAGCCCCAGAGCGGCGGCGTGAGCGCCCCGGTATCCATCGCGAAAGTCGTGACGTTCAGCAGGTGATTGAGAATGCGCGTGATCTCGCAGAACAGGACGCGGATGTACTGCGCACGCTCGGGGGCCTCGATGCCCAGAAGCTTCTCGACCGCCAGGGCGTAGGCGTGCTCCTGGCTCATCGGCGAGACGTAGTCGAGCCGGTCGAAATACGGGATCGCCTGGAGATAGGTCTTGTATTCGATCAGCTTCTCGGTGCCGCGATGAAGCAGGCCGATATGGGGGTCGCAGCGCTCGACGATCTCGCCGTCCATCTCGACGACGAGGCGTAGCACGCCGTGGGCCGCCGGATGCTGCGGCCCGAAATTCATCGTCAGGGTCTTGATCTCGACGTCGGCCATCAGCTCTTGCCCTTCTCTTGGGCTTTTTCGGCGACCTTCTCCACGGCCTTCTCGTCGCCTGGCAAGACGGCGCGGGTGCCTTCCCACGGGCTCAGGAAGTCGAAGCGGCGGAACTCCTGCTGCAGCTTCACCGGTTCGTAGACCACGCGCCTCTGCAGGTCGTCCCAGCGCACCTCGACGAACCCCGTCAGCGGGAAGTCCTTACGCAGCGGATGACCCTCGAACCCGTAATCGGTGAGGATGCGGCGCAGGTCCGGATGGTCGCCGAACCAAACGCCGTAAAGATCGTAGGTCTCGCGCTCGAACCAGCTCGCGGCGCTGTAGAGCGACGCAGCCGACGGCACGGGCGTCGACTCGTCGGTCTGAACCTTCACGCGGACACGCCGGTTGTGCTTCAGGCTGAGCAGGTTGTAGACAACGTCGAAGCGCTTCTCACGCTCGGGCCAGTCGACGCCGCAGATATCGACGAGCTGCTTGAACAGGCACTTGGGATCGTCGCGCAGAAAGCCGAGCAGGGAGAGCACCTTCTCACCCGTCGTCTCGAGCATCAGCTCGCCAAGACGCACCGAGGCAGTCGCTCCGGTGGCCTGCGCGATGTGGTCTCCGAGCTCCTGCATCAGCGCACCAGCGTTCCGACCCGACGGACTTTCTTCTGAAGCTGCAGGATGCCGTACAGCAGGGCCTCCGCCGTGGGCGGGCAGCCGGGGACGTAGACGTCGACCGGCACGATGCGGTCGCAGCCGCGCACGACCGAATAGCTGTAGTGATAGTAGCCGCCGCCATTGGCGCAGGAGCCCATCGAGATCACGTAGCGCGGCTCGGCCATCTGGTCGTAGACCTTGCGCAGTGCCGGGGCCATCTTGTTGGTCAGCGTGCCGGCGACGATCATGACGTCGGCGGCGCGCGGGCTGGGCATCGGGGCGAAGCCGAACCGGTCGAGATCATAACGGCTCATCCAGGCGTGGATCATCTCGACGCCGCAGCAGGCCAGGCCGAACGTCAGGCCCCACATCGAGCCGGTGCGCGCCCAGGTGATCAGTTTGTCGAGTTGGGCAACGACGAAACCCTTGTCGGCAAGTTCATCGGACAGCGCGCGGGAGAGTGCGGCCTCGGCCGCCGGGCTGGGCTTGGCCAGTTGCTGGCCTGGCGTGATCACTCCCATTCGAGCGCCCCCTTGCGCCATTCGTAGATGAACCCGACGGTAAGGACGCCGAGGAACAGCATCATCGACCAGAAGCCGAACAGGCCGATTTCCCCCAATGTCACCGCCCACGGAAACAGGAAGGCAACCTCGAGGTCGAAGATGATGAAGAGAATGGCGACGAGATAGAAGCGGACATCGAACTGGCCGCGCGCATCGTCGAACGGCGCGAAGCCGCATTCGAATGGCGACAGCTTCTCGGAGTTCGGGTTCTGGCGGGCGATCAGGTAGGATCCCCCGAGCATCGCGCAAACCAGCGCGAATGCCAGGCCAAGGAAGATCAAAATCGGAAGGTATTCCTTCAGAAGAGCTTCCATCGCCACCCCATTCGCCCCACTGTTTGGGCTGCCAGCGTTGGGGCTGGCGCGAGCGACGGGACTCGAACCCGCGACCTCCGGCGTGACAGGCCGGCGTTCTAACCAACTGAACTACGCCCGCTTGAAGCCCCAAACGGCGCGCGGAGAGATAAAGGACACCCTATGGTGTGTCAAGCTTACCGCAGCCGCGAAGGCGTGCGTAAGTGCTGGAATTTCCAGCGATTTCCCCGCACGTCCCGATCGCCTCCCGCTACGTGGACGCAAAGTAGCCCGTCGCCAGCGGCCAAGCCCCGGATTTGCCAGTCATTTTCGCGAAAGAAGATGACCGCGGCGTGGCTGTGTTCGGCATCGCCAGAGCAGGATTCATGGAAGGACGCCGCGCGTTGCGGCAATGGTGGGCGATGACGGGATCGAACCGCCGACCAGTCCCGTGTAAAGGGAATGCTCTACCGCTGAGCTAATCGCCCGGAAGCGTTGGTATCACACCCGCGCGGGAAGCGGGAACCGCTTAGTTGATGGCATCCTTGAGAGCCTTGCTCGCCTTGAAGCGCGGGACGTTTGCTGCCGGAATCTTGATCTTCTCGCCGTTCTGTGGATTGCGGCCCTCGCCGGCCGCGCGCTTCGAAACCTGGAAGGTACCGAAGCCGACCAGCAGCACCTTCTCCTTCTTCTTCAGCGATTTGGTGATGACCGCCAGGATGGACTCGACTGCATTGGCCGCGTCGGCCTTGGTGAGATTGGTAGAGGCAGCGACGGCAGCAATCAAATCATGCTTGTTCACGAGCGAACCCCTGAAATTCCGGCGGCCTCAATGTAAAGGTGGCGGCAAAACGGCGTCAACGTCGAATACCACATTTTGGGGGTCGTATCGCTACGGGACCGTACAAATGGTCCAAAAGCAACAAAGCCCCGGAATACGCCGGGGCTTTGCTGATTTGCTGCGGGCCCTCTCAGTGGGCGCGGACTTCAGCCGGCTCCGCCGGCTTCGGCGGTACCGTATCGAGGTCGTTCGGCCATTCGATCGCCGTCAACGGCTTGACCAGCGCCCGGGCCAACACCTCGTCCACCGTCGAAACGGACACGATCTCGAGGCCCTTCTTCACGTTGTCGGGGATCTCCGGCAGGTCCCGTTCATTCTCCTTCGGAATGAGCACCGTCTTGAGACCACCGCGCAAAGCGGCGAGCAGCTTTTCCTTGAGGCCGCCGATCGGCATGACCCGCCCGCGCAGGCTGATCTCACCGGTCATGGCCACTTCCTTGCGGACCGCGACCCCCGTCAACGCAGATACGATCGAGGTGATCATGCCGACGCCTGCCGATGGGCCATCCTTGGGAGTCGCGCCTTCCGGCACGTGTACGTGGATGTCGCGCTTCTCGAAGATATTCGGCTTGATGCCAAACACCGCCGCACGGGATCGGACATAGGCGTTCGCGGCCTGCACGGACTCCTGCATCACGTCTCCGAGCTTGCCGGTGACCGTCACCCTGCCCCGGCCCGGAACGAGGACGGCCTCGATCTGCAGTAATTCGCCGCCGACTTCCGTCCAGGCGAGACCGGTAGTGATACCCACCAGATCCTCGAGCTCGGCTTCTCCGAAGCGGAAGCGCCGGACGCCGGCAAACTTGTCGAGATTCTTAGCCGTGACCTTCACCTTGGAAGTCCCCTTCATGAGGATTTCCTTCACGCCTTTGCGGCCGAGATTGGCGATCTCGCGCTCCAGGTTGCGGACACCCGCTTCCCGCGTGTAGTAGCGTACCAGATCCCGCACGGCATCGTCGTGGATGTCGAGTTCGCCTTCCTTCAGTCCATTGGCTTCGATCTGCTTGGGGATCAGGTGCTTGCGAGCGATCGCGACCTTCTCGTCCTCGGTGTAGCCCGCGAGCCGGATGATCTCCATGCGGTCCATCAGCGGCTGCGCCATGCGGAGCGAGTTGGCCGTGGTGATGAACATCACGTTCGACAAGTCGTAATCGACTTCGAGGTAGTGGTCGTTGAAGCTCGCGTTCTGCTCGGGATCGAGCACCTCGAGAAGCGCCGACGACGGGTCACCGCGGAAGTCCGCCCCGAGCTTGTCGATCTCGTCCAGGAGGAAGAGCGGGTTCGACGACTTCGCCTTCTTCATCGACTGGATGACCTTG
>JAHCJV010000095.1 GCA_026126105.1 Enhydrobacter sp. | reverse complement strand
CCATAGCCACCGCCTCACGATACGGCTTCGATCAGGGGCCCTGGGTCCCGGGTCTCGCTGGCGCTCGCCCGGGATGACGGCGGAGGTTGGCGCGCCCGGACCATGCCTCACATACCCACCCTGCCCGAAATGCGCTGGATCGGCCCGCCGGGCCGCGATAAGTCAGGGCTGCTGCCGGGAAACGCCTGATGACTCAATTGACCGAAGCGCCGCTGGCGCCGCGCGCTGCGCCCTCGTCACCGACGCGCCTGATCGCGGCGGTGTGCGCCGCGCATTTCGTGTCGCATTACTACATCATCATCCTGGCGCCGCTGCTGCCCTTCGTGCGCGCCGATTACGGCGTCAGCTACACCGAGATCGGTTTCGCCATCGCCACCTTCAACGTCGTGTCGGCGGCGTTGCAGACGCCGGCCGGGTTCCTGATCGACCGCATTGGGGCGCGCGTGTCGCTGTTTTGGGGGCTGCTGCTCGGCGGCGTCGCCTTTCTGCTCGCCGGTTTCGTCGATTCGTTCTGGTTCCTGGTAGCGATGTTCGCCGTCGCCGGCATCGGCAACACCGTCTATCACCCGGCCGATTACGCGCTGTTGTCGCAGCATGTGCGCGAGCAGCGCATCGGCCAGGCCTTCTCCCTGCACACCTTCGGCGGCATGCTCGGCTCGGCGGTGGCGCCGCCGACGCTGCTGATGATGCAGGCGGTGTGGGGCTGGCGCGGCGCCTTCATCGGCGCCGGCGTCATGGGCCTCGTCATCGCTGCTCTGGTGCTGATGGTGCGCGATCCGGCGCCGCGCGAGGGCGCCAAACCATTGCCCCAGACCGGCGACAACGCCGCCGGCAAGAACGGCGACGCGCCGGGCGGCATGGCCATGCTGATGACTCCGGCCATCCTGCTCAATCTGTTCTTCTTCGTGCTGCTCGCGGTGATGAACGGCGGCATGAACAATTATGCGGTGGTGGCGCTCGGCGCGCTATTCGGCACGCCGGTCGAGATCGGCAACACGGCCCTCACCTGCCTGTTGACGTTCACCGCCATCGGCGTCCTCGCCGGCGGCCTCGTCGTCACCCGCACGGCGCTGCACGGCACCGTCGCCGGCATCGGCCTCGCCGGCATCGCGGCGACCGCGGCGCTGATCGCGGCCTTCAACCTGCATACGGTGCTGCTGATCGTGGTGATGTCGGCCTTCGGCTTCTTCACCGGCGTCATCGCGCCGTCGCGGGACATGATCGTGCGCGAGGCGACGCCGCCCGGCTCATTCGGCAAGGTGTTCGGCTTCGTCACCACCGGCTTCAATCTCGGCGGCATGGTCGCCCCGCTGATCTATGCCTGGCTGATGGACAATGGCCAGCCGCAGATGATCTACGCCATCGTGGTGGTGTTCATCCTGCTCGCGCTGGTCACGGCCATGACACGACGCAAACCCGAAGGTACCCCGACATGGACTCGATAACGCCCGTCAATGCGGCCCAGAAGGAGGCGCTGATCCGCCGCTACGGTGCCGACTCGGTGCCGGCCGTCGGCCCATGGAACGACGTGATCGCCACCATGCTCGACCACCGCTCGGTGCGCGGCTACAAGCCCGATCCTGTGCCGGCCGGCACGCTCGAGACGATGATCGCCGCCGCGCAGTCGGCCGCGACCAGCTCCAACATGCAATGGACGTCGGTCGTCGCCATCACCGATCCCGCCAAGAAGAAGAAACTGGCCGAGTGGGCGGGCAACCAGAAGCACATCGAGCAGTGCCCGCTCTTCCTGTGCTGGGTCACCGACATGGCCCGCAATGCCGCGATCTCGAAGGCCGAGAAGGTCGAGTTCGAGACCATGCCCTGGCTCGAGACCTTCCTGGTCGCCAGCGTCGATGTCGCCCTCGCCGCCCAGAACGCCGTCGTCGCCGCCGAATCGATCGGGCTCGGCACCGTCTATATCGGCGCCATGCGCAACGAGCCGGAGAAGGTGGCCGAGCTGCTCGGCCTGCCGCCGCAATGCTTCGTGCTCTTCGGCCTGTGCGTCGGCTATGCGACCGAGCAGGCCGTGGGCGAGGTCAAGCCGCGCATGGCGCAGGCGATGATGCTGCACCATGAGCGCTACGACGCCTCGAATGCCGATGCTCATCGCCAGGCGCACGATGCCGAGATGATGCGATTCTCGGCCCGTCAGGAAATGCAGGCCGGCACCTGGACCCAGCGTGTCCTGAACCGGCTGGGGCCGATCACGTCGATGAACGGCCGCGAGCGGCTGCGGCAAGCGCTCAATCGCATGGGCTTCGGAATCCGCTGACGGCCAAGTGGCCGGAGTCGCGGGCGCGCCGATCTTTTCGCCGGTCCGTCCTCCTCGCCCGTCTCAACCGACGGAATACGGCGGGCATAAGGCCCAGCGTGCCTGCTCTTGCGCGTTCCGGGGCGCAACCCTGGCTCCGTCGCTCCCGTTCTCTTTCCGGTGCCTCGCCCGCTCCTGTGCGGGCTGGCGTGGCTTTGGAAAGGATTTGGCGATGAAACCTTCACTCCTGCGGACGCTGGCAATCACCGCTGTCGCCAGCATCGCGCTCGCGGCCGGCGCCAGCGGATCTGCTTCGGCCCAGACGGCCGGAACCAAGCCGGAGGCCGGGAAGCCGCCGGCGGCAGCTAAAGCGACTTCGACCAAGCCGGAGACCGTCGAACAGCGCATCTCCGCGCTGAAGACGGCGCTCAAGATCACACCCGACCAGGAGAGCAAGTGGGAGGGTGTCGCGAAGGCAATGCGCGAGAACGCGGCCGCCATGGAGAAGCTCGTGCAGGAGAAGAAGGGCACGATGGCGAGCCTCAACGCGGTCGACGACCTCAAGACCTACCAGGAATTCAGCCAGGTCCGTCTCGACGGGCTGAAGAACCTGATCTCGTCGTTCGAGACGCTCTACAATTCGATGCCGGCCGACCAGAAGAAGAATGCGGACCAGGTGTTCGACAATTTCGGTCCGCCGAAGCCGGCGCAGCAGGGTTAGGAGGCGTCATGATAGCGCGCATCACGCTCGCCGCCGTGCTGGCAGTTGCCGCGTTCGCAGGCGCAGTCGCGCCGGCCAGCGCTCGTTGGTACGGGGACGGCCGCTGGCACGAGGACAATCGATGGAACCAGGACTATCGCTGGAACGACAATCCCCGAAGCAACCGGTACTGGAACGGCTACGCTTATCGTCCCCCACCGGTGATCTACGGCACGCCGTACAATTACGGCTATCTTCCCCCTCCGGTGGTCTACGACAACACACCGGGCTTTTCGATCACGATCCGCCCGTGAGCCGAACACCGGACGATGGATGGCGGGTCTCGTGGCCCGCCATTCCGGTCTGATCGGCTGCGCAGGATCAGGATCGTTCGAGCCAATCGTGCTCCAGCGCGCGCAACCTCCCGATGACCGAGAGGAGGAACGCCGTCGACCATCCGAACAGGAGCAGTCCGTTCGCGCCCTCGATTGCGCCGAACAGCCGCCAGTGCCGGTCGAGCACGACGTCGCCGTAACCAAGAGTGGTGAAGCTCGTGGTCGAGAAGTACAGCGCCGATTCGAAGTCCGCCAATGCCCCGACCACCAGGAAGGCGCAGGCGTAAAGCCAGATCTCGGCGGTATGGATCATCACCAGACCGAGCACGACAAACAGGATCGACAGCCCCTGTCCCATCAGCTTCTCACGCTGGGGAAAGCGATGGCCGTGCTCCCGCAGGAACCAGAGCAGCCCCAGCAATCCGAAAAAATGGACCGTGACCGTCAGCCCCACCATGGCGGTGGCAGCGACGAAATTGGCGATCATCCGTGCGGGACGAGGATCTGGCGCACCGTGGCCACCTCCTGCAGTCGGTCGAATCCTTCGTTCAGCTCGTCGAAGCCGATGCGCTGGGACACCATGCGGTCGACCGGCAGCTTGCCCTGCTGGTAGAGCGCGATGAAGCGCGGGATGTCACGCACCGGCACGCAGCTGCCCATGTAGGAGCCCTTGATCGTCTTTTCCTCGCTGACGAGCTGGCTCTGCCTGAAGGAGAAATCGGCGGAGATTGGCGACAGGCCGGCCGACACGGTCGTGCCGCCCCAGCGCGTGACGAGGTAGGCCGTCTCCATCGCCTTGATGGTGCCGGCGAGGTCGAAGGCATAGTCGACGCCGCCATTGGTGAGGTCGCGCACTTGGGTCACGTGATCGGCGTCCCGGGCGTTGACCGTGTCGGTCGCGCCGAGCTGGCGGGCGAGGCCGAGCTTGTCGTCGGAGAGATCGATGGCGACGATCCGTCCGGCGCCCGCGAGAACGGCCCCGAGCAGGCCGCTGAGGCCGACGCCGCCCAGGCCGACGATGGCCACGCTGCTGCCGGGCTGGATCTGCGCGGTGTTGACCACCGCGCCGACGCCGGTCACCACCGCGCAGCCGAACAGGGCGGCGAGGTCGAGCGGCAGCGACTTGTCGATCACCACGACCGAGCCGCGATCGACCACGGCATACTCGGCGTAGCAGGACACCCCCGACTGATGGTTCACCGGCTTGCCGTCGTGATGCAGCCGGTGATTGCCCGACAGCAGCTGGCCCGCCGCGCGCGGCGTGACCGAACGCTCGCAGATATAGGGCCGGCCCTCGAGGCAGCGCCGGCAGCGGCCGCACGAGACGTTGAAGGTGAAGCAGACATGGTCGCCCACCTTGACGTCGTGCACGCCCGCGCCGACCTCTACGATCTCGCCCGAGCCTTCATGGCCCAGCACGATCGGCACCGGCCGCGGCCGGTCGCCGTTGATCAGCGACAGGTCGGAGTGGCAGAGCCCGGCGCCGCCGACCTTGACCAGCACCTCGCCTTCGCCCGGCGGATCGAGCTCGACATCGAGCACGTGAATGGGCTTCGACTTGGCGAACGGACGCGGCGCACCGCACACGGTGAGCACTCCAGCCTTCATTTTCATTAAGCTATCCCTCCATCGACACGGACCAGTGAGGCCGTAGTAAAGCTCGATGCATTGGACGCCAGATAGAGCGCCGCTGTCACGATCTCTTCGGGCCGGCCGCTGCGCTTCAGCGCCGCTGTCGCGTTGAGCTTGTGCTCCTCGCTCCACGCCTTGCTGACATCGGTGAGGAACCGGCCGGGGGAGATCGTGTTGACCCGCACCTTGGGCCCATACTCGAAGGCGAAGGCCTCGGTCAGGGCGTTGAGTGCCGCCTTGGCGCCGGCATAGGGCGCGATCGACGGCCGCGGCCGAAGCGCGCCGGCGCTGCTGATATTGATGATCGAACCCCCGTCGCCGGCCGCCATTCGGCTGCCGACCAGCGACATCAGTCGGAACGGAGCCTTGAAATTGAGCGACACGATACGGTCGAAGAGCTGCTCCGACGTCTCCAGGGAGGACGGCGCGAGCGGCGACGAGCCGGCATTGTTCACCAGGATATCGACCTTGCCGAAAGCCGCGTAGGCGGCATCCGCCAGCCCTTCCAGCTCCTGCCAGTTGGCGACGTTGCAGGCATAGGCCGCGGCCCGACGACCCATCGCCTTCACCTCGGCCGCCACTTTTTCGCAGGCGTCGAGCTTGCGGCTGGTGATGAAGACGTCGGCGCCATGGGCGGCAAAGGCTTTCACCATCTGGTAGCCGAGGCCCCGGCTGCCGCCGGTCACGAGGGCAACTTTGCCGGAGAGATCGAACAGATTAGTCATGCTTTTCCTTCGTACACACGATCCTCGACGCCCCCGATCCCCGCCTCTTCCCCAAGCCGGCGGAGCGGGAAGGCAGGAAGGGAGCACTATCGGGGACGAATCGGCAAGCTGTCGAGGCACCTCGAGCGAGCAATCGCCGGCCTGCCCATCGCGGCGGGCCTATCGATCCGTCCAATAGCGGAAAAGCGTCTCGAGCACGCCCGGCCTGCTGCATCACGCGCTGTGAGAAAATCGACCTTCGGCAGAACGGTTCGCATTCCGTGCCGCCGGGCACGCGGTCCGGCGAGACGTCCTCACGGGAAGAGGTCGAAGTCGGACGCCATCCATTGATAGCCCTTCTGGGCCGTCAGGGTTTCGCCATTGCTCAAGGTAGCGATGTTGTTGACCAGCGACTGTATCGTCACGCCAAGCAGGTCCACCCGGTCGCCCGCGGCACCGTCGAAGTCGGAGAATCTGTCGCTTCCACCGCCGATGGCATACTGGAAACGATCGCTGCCGGCGCCGCCTCTCAGATGGTCGCCGCCGGCACCGCCGATCAACAAATCGGCTCCCGATCCGCCGATCAGAACGTTGGCGAGATCGTTGCCGACGAGGGTCAGTCCGGCGGTCGTCCCGAAGGCCCGAAGCTCTTCGATCTCGTCGCCCGGCGCGATCGTGAAGTCGACGCTGGTGCGGACGACGTCCATGCCTTCGCCTACTCCCTCGATCACCCGATCGCCGGCCTGGTCGACGTAGTAGGTGTCGTCGCCGGCGCCGCCGAGCATCTCGTCGGCGCCGCCGCGGCCATTGATCCGGTCATTGCTCGCCCCGCCGGCCAGGATGTCGCCGCCCGAGCCACCGATCAGCCGCATGGCGCGGTCGTTGCCGGTCAACGTCAGGCCGGCGGCCGTGCCCTGCACCCGCAGGGTCTCGATCTCCCGGCCCGCTGCAACCGTATAGTCGATGCCGGTGCGAACGGTGTCCCTGCCTTCGCCCACTTCCTCGATCACCAGATCGCCGTCATGGTCGACGAAGTAGGTGTCGTCGCCGAGGCCGCCGAGCATGTCGTCGGCACCGCCGCGGCCATTGATCCGGTCGTTGCCGATGCCGCCGTTCAGCGTGTCGTCGCCAGCCGTGCCGCGCAGCCTGTCGTCCGAATCGACGCCGCGCACGCTCACCATCACGGTCGCCACGCTGCCGCCGACGAGCGTGTAGGAGAAGCTGTCGACGACCGTCGTGTTCGCAGCGCCGGAAGCGACGAAATCCGGCAACGAATCGAATGCGCCATTGGGATCGTAGCTGAAGGTGCCGTCCGGATTGACCGTCAGCATCGCACCCGATGGAAGCACGAGCGCAATGCCGACACCGCCGGACCCGTTCACCGCCGCCACTGCCAGCGCCTGGTCCGCGGTGGGAGTGTCCGGCCCGTGGCCGTTGTCGGCGAAGACGCTGCCGCTGCACGGGGCATTCTCCGGCGTGACGAAGATGTCCGGCCGGGCAGCAGAGGTCTGAAGCTCCACCGCGCCGCTGTCGACCTTCTCGCCGCTGATCCGCGACAGGCCACGCGCATCGACCTGAATCGGCTCGGTAACGTTGCCGTCGCCGTCGAGATCCAGCGTATCGGCCGGGAGGAAGTCGTTCCTGCCGGCGCCCTGTGCCAGGCCGCCCGACTTGATGGCGATCGTCTGGACCGGACCGCCGTTGTCGGCCAGCACGCCCGAGACGATACCGGTGTAGGGATTGGTGCCGAGAGTGGCGAAGACCTCGTCGATATCGGGCTGATCGGTCAGGGCGTCGCCGTCCAGCGTCCCCGGGCCGCCCCGACCGTAGTAGAACGAATCGCGGAAGAAGGTATAGGCGAAGTTCCCCACCATGATCGTGTTGGCGATCGCGATCCCATCGAGGTTATCGGAGTGGAGTCCGCCGCCAAGGTCGTCGGCGAGGTTGCCCGACAGCGTGCTGTTGACGATCGTGAGCCCGGCGGAGCCGCCCCAGTCCTTGATGCCCCCTCCTGTGTTTGCCGAGTTGCCCGAGAAGGTGCTGTTGATGACGGTGGCCCGGGCACCCGAGTAATTGTCCAGCCCACCGCCCCACAGGGCCGCGTGGTTGCCCGAAAAGGTCGAACCGATCACGAGCGCGGTGCCGCGATTCTCGATGCCGCCCCCGTCCTCGAACGAGGAGGAATTTTCCGACACGGTCGAGCTCACGAGCGTCAGCTCGCCGAAGCGGTCGATGAAAATCCCGCCGCCAATCTTCGCCTGGCTGTCCGATATCGTCGAGCGCGCGATCGTCAGCGCCGCCCCGCCACCAACGAATACGGCACCGCCGAAGTTGTCGGAGCGGCCCCCCGTGAGGGCCATGCCCGAGACGGTCGACCTGCCGCCGCTGAAGTCGAATATCCGTGACGCGTCGTGGGCATCGATCGCGATGCTGCTGCCGTTCGCGGCACCGTCGATCGCAACGCTGCTCAGGATCGCAAGCTCGCCGCCGGTCAGCACGATCGTCCCGTCGAGGTCGGCAACAAAGGCGATGTCGTTGGGATTCGAATCGCGGTTCGCCAGCCCGATCGCCTCGCGCAGCGACAGATGGCCGTCGGCGGTCTCCGCCGCGAAATCGCCGCCGTCGTACGCTTCGTCGGCGAGCGTCGTCACGACCATCGCGGCCGGCGCCGCTCGAAGCTCGAACGCGCCCACGTCGACCCTGGGGTCGGCGGTGCGATCGAAACCGCGCGCATCGAGCGGAAGCTGCTCGGCGACGTCGCCGTCGCCGTCGATGTCGAGAACGTCGGCCGGCAGGCCGGCATTGTCGCCGGCATCCTGCGCCACGCCGCCCGGGTTGGTCGCGATGGTGGCGACCGACCCGCCGTTGTTGGCGAGCACGCCCGAGACCGCGCCGGTGTGCGGGTTCGCGGCCACAGCGTCGAACAGGCTGCCGAGCGTGGGCGCGTTGATCAGGTGGTCGGCGGGATTGCTGTCGGCGCCCACGCCGATGACGTTGACGCCGCCGTAAGCGACTGCGGCGGCGCCGGCGACATCCGGCCCGGTCGGGGCGGCATTGCCCGCCACGATGCTGTTGGTCACCGCGGTCGATCCCAGGGCGCTGTAGAGCCCGCCGCCCGCCGATCCAGCCTGGTTGCCCGACAGCGTGCTGTTCTGCAGCGTCAGCGTGCCGCCGGCATTGAGAACGGCGCCGCCCTGCTCGGCCGCGCTGTTGCCCGCCAACGTCGCGTTGGCCATCGTCGCGCTGCCGTAGTTGACGATCGCGCCGGCGTAGGTGGCGTCGTTGCCCGACAGGGTCGTGCTGACGAGGCGCAGCGTGCCGGTGGCGGCGTTGACGATGGCGCCGCCGGCGAAGGTTGCCTGGTTGCCCGCCACCGTCGTCTCGGAGAGCGAGAGGATGCCGTAGTTGCCGAGCGCACCGCCGTTGCCCGCGCTGTTGCCGGCCAGAGTGGAATGCGAGATCGCGAGGGTGGCTCCGCCGCCCACCAGGACGCCGCCGCCGACACTCGCCACGGCGCCGCCGGTGATCGTCAGCCCCTCCAGCCGGGCGCTGCCCCCGGTCACATTGAGCACGCGCGAGAGGCCGCCGCCGTCCAGGGCGATGCGCCCATCGCCGTCGATGACGAGGTCGTTCGAGGCCATGAGCTCGCCGTGAGCAAGCGCCAGCGTGCCGTCCACGGCGAACGTAATGCGGGTCAGGTCGGCGGTTGCGTTGGCGAGGCCGATCGCCTCGCGCAGCGAGAGATGACCATCGGCGGTTTCCTGCAGGAAATCGCCGCCGTCGTAGGTCTCGTCGGCCAGCGTCGTCACGACCATCGTGGCTGGCGCCGCCCGGAACTCGAATGCCCCGATGTCGACGCGCAGGCCGGATGTGCGATCGAACCCGCGTGCATCGAGCGGAAGCTGCTCGGCGACGTCGCCGTCGGCGTCGATGTCGAGGATGTCGGCCGGCAGAGCGGCATTGTCGCCGGCATCCTGCGCCACGCCTCCCGCCATGGTGGCGATAGTGGCGACTGATCCGCCGTTGTCGCCGAGCACGCCGGAGACCACGCCGGTGTCGGGGTTCGCGCCGACCGCCGCGAACAACGCGCCAAGCGAGGGCGCATTGATGACGTGGTCGGCAGGGTTCCCGTCGGCGCCCACGCCGATGACATTGACGCCACCGTAAGCGACTGCGGCAGCGCCGGCGACCTCCGGCCCGGTCGGAGCGGCATTGCCCGCCACGATGCTGTTGGTCACCGCGGTCGATCCCAAGGCGCTGTAGAGCCCGCCGCCGGCCGATCCCGCCTGGTTGCCCGACAAGCTGCTGTTCTGCAGCGTCAGCGTGCCGCCGGCATTGAGAACGGCGCCGCCCTGCTCGACTGCGCTGTTGCCCGCCAGCGTCGTGTTGGCCATCGTCGCGTTGCCGTAGTTGACGATGCCGCCGGCATAGTTGGCGTCGTTGCCCGACAGGGTCGTGTTGACGAGGCGCAGCGTGCCGGTGGCGGCGTTGACGATGGCGCCGCCGGCGAAGGCCGCCTGGTTGCCCGCCACGGTCGTCTCGGAGAGCGAGAGGGTGCCGTAGTTGCCGAGCGCGCCTCCATTGCCCGCGCTGTTGCCGGCCAGAGTGGAACGCGAGATCGCAAGGCTGGCTCCGCCGCCCACCAGGACGCCGCCGCCGACGCCCGCCACGGCGCCACCGGTGATCGTCAGCTCCTCCAGCCGGGCGGTGCCGGCCGTCGCAAGGAGCACGCGAGACAGGCCGGCGCCGTCGATGGTGATGCCGGCATCGCCGTCGATGACGAGGTTGCTGGAGATCACCAGCTGGCCGTTGGTCAGCACGATCGCGCCGTCGACCGCGAATTCTATGCGGTTCGCGTCGCCGTCGGCATTCGCAAGGCCGATCGCCTCGCGCAGCGAGAGATAGCCGTCGGCGGTTTCCTGGACGAATTCGCCGCCGTCGTAGGTTTCGTCGGCCAGCGTCGTCACCACGAGCACCTGGGGCACGGCCTGCACCTCGAAGGCGCCGACATCCATGCCGGCCCCGGCGGCGCGGTTCAGGCCGCGCGCATCGACCGGCAGCGGCTCGGCCGTGACGCCGTCGCCGTCGACATCCGCGGCATCGGCTGCCGGCGTCGTGCCGGCCGGATCGTCGGCCACGCCGGCGGCCCGGATGGCGATCGTCGCCACCGGGCCGCCGTTGTCGCCCAGCACGCCCGACTGCACGCCGGTCATGGGGTTGGCGCCGACCTCGCGAAACAGCGCCGCGAGGCTCGGCGCGTTGACGACATGGTCGGCCGCATTGCTGTCGCCGCCCACGCCGACGATGTTGAGGCCGGCATAGGCGACGGCCGCCGTGCCGCCGACGTCGGGCTGGGCGGGCGCCCCATTGCCCGCGACGATGCTGTTGGTCAGCGTGGCGGTGCTGGCATTGTCGAGCCCGCCGCCGGAGGTCCCCGCGGCGTTGCCGGACAGGGTGCTGTTGGTCAGGGCGAGCGTGCCGACCGCGTTGAGGATGCCGCCGCCGCGATCCGCCGCCTGGTTGCCGGCTACGCTCGTGTTTACCAGCGCCGCATGCCCGAAGTTCCAGAGGCCGCCACCCTGGCTCGTCGCCTGGTTGCCCGAGAGGGTCGAGTTGAGCACGGTGAGCGAGGCGGCCACCGTGGTGGAGATGCCGCCGCCGAGGGTGGCCGAGTTGTCCGCCACGGTCGTGCTCTCGACCCTGACCGCGCCCGCATACACGGCCAGGCCACCGCCCAGCACCGCGTGGTTGCCGGACAGGGTGGAATCCCGAATTGTCAGGGTGGCGCCGCCGGTGACTCGGACGCCGCCTCCGGCCGCTGCGTTGCCGCCGGTGATCGTCAGCCCCTCGAGCGTCGACTGCCCGCCGGTGACGTCGAACACCCGGGACGCACCGGCGGCATCTATGGTCACGCCGCTGCCGTTCGCATCGCCGTCGACGATGACGCGACCGGAGGCGACCAGCTCACCGTTGGTCAGCACGAGCGGACCCACGAGCCCGCCGGCGAACTCGATGGTCCGGGGCGAGTCGGCCGCGTTGGCCAGCGCCAGGGCCTCACGCAGCGACAGGCCGCCGCCGTCCGCTGTCTCGGCGGCAAGATCGCCGCCGTCGAATGCCTCGTCCTGCACCGTCGTCACAAGCAGCGGCTCGGCGCTCTCGACCGCGCCAATGTCGATGTGCGCCCCCACGACGCGCGGTAACCCGCGCTCATCCAGCGGGAACGGCGGGATCGTGACGTCAATGAGGTCGGGCGGCTGGACGTTGTCGTCCCCGGCGTCCTGCGCCACGCCGCCCGGCCTGATGGCAATCGTCTGAAGCGGGCCGCCATTGTCGGCGAGCAGGCCCGAAAGCACGCCGGTCGTCGTGTTGATCCCGACGTTGGCGAACAGATCGCCCAGGGTCGACGCGTGGACCAGGTTGTCGCCGAGAGCAGCACCGGCGCCCACGCCGACGACGTTGACGCCGGAAAACACCGGATGGTCTCCCGCGAGGTCGGAGGTTGCCGCCGCCCCCTCGGCCTGGTTGCCCGCGACGATGCTGTTGTGCAACAGAATCCTGGAGGAAGCGCCCGCGCCCAGGTCGTCGGGCCCGCCACCCGACGTGGAGGGGTTGTCGCTGAACGCCCCGCCCCCGAAGCGCCCGGCACGGTTGCCCGACAGGGTGCTGTTCACGACAATTGCGGAGCTGATGGAGCCTGCGTGAATAGCCCCGCCGTCCTCGACGACCTGGTTGCCGGACAGGGTGCTGTTGATGACCAGCGTCGAGCCGGCCATCGTGCTGAGCGCGCCTCCGCGATAGGCGTAGTTGTCCGACAGTGTCGAGCCGATGATGGTGGTGTTGTTGCCGATGGCGAACACGGCGCCGCCGAACGACCCCCGGTTGCCGATCAGGGTGGAGTTCGAGATCGTGAGCCCCGCTTCCTGGTTGATCCGGACGCCGCCGCCGCCGTCGAGCGCGCCGATCGGGATGAAGCCGCCGGTGATGGTCAGGGAGTCGAGGGTCGAGGTCCCGCCGGTGACATGGAACACGCGGGTTTGGCCGTCGCCGTCGACGGTGACGCTGGTGCCGTTGGCGTCGCCGTCGATGACGACGTCGGTCGAGATGACCAGCTGGCCGTTGGTCAGCACGATCGTGCCGCTGCTGGCGAAGGTGATGGTGTCGCTGCCGGAGCCGTTGGTATTGGCGAGCCCGAGCGCCTCGCGCAGCGACAGGCCGGTGCCGTCGGCTGCCGTGGCTTCGGTGCCCTCGAACGTCTCGTCGGCGAGCGTAGTGACGACGAAAGTGGCCATGACGGTGCCTTCCTAGGGAGCTTGCGGCGCGATGGCGCGCGGCGATTCGGGCATGGTGTCGCCCTGCCGTTCGCCGTCGGGCTGTGCGACGATGCGGAACGCCTTCGAATCCTTTAGGTCGCGCCAGAAAGAGAGGCGGGTGTAGCGCTGGAACAGGTCGGGCGGCAGGATGGTCTGGCGCGGCAGCGGCGCCACCTGCGGCTGAACCCGGTGCAGCCCGTCGAGGCCGAGCTGGGCGTCGAACCGGGGCGCATCGTACTCGACCCTGGCGAAGTCGTGCGTAAAGGACGCCTCGCCGAGGAACTCGTACAGCAGCGCGAGCACCTCGGCTGGACGGCGGACCAGGAGATCGTACTCGACGATGACGATCCGGTCGGCGCGCTCCGAGTAGCAGGCCTCTCGCAGGGCATGCCAGGCATAGCCGACCAGCCGGTCGGCATGGGCCAGCGCCTCGACCCGGGTATAGACCGTGCTGCGTTCGGCAGGCGTGCCGAACAGGCGCGTATGATCGAAGGCGTTGGCGCGGTACAGGCGCTCGAGCGAATCCATCACCCAGGCCACGTCGCGCACGCAGCAGATCACCCTGGCGGCGGGGAACAGCCGCAGGAGGGCCGACAGCTGGGCCGTCCAGGCGCGGTTGGTGTCGAAGATCACGGCTTGCGGATGCTCGGCATAGTAGCTTTCGAACAGGCCGCGCAGCAGGCGGGCCCGCTGCGCTTCGTCGACCATGGCAGCGAGCTCGGTGCCGGCCGAGACCTGGGCGACGATTCCGTCGAACAGCGCGGCGATCGGGCTCGACATCGCGGCATGGAACCTCGGATTCTGGCGGAGGATCGCCGCCAGCAGAGTCGACCCGGCGCGCGGCAGGCCAGAGATGAAGTGGAAGGTGCGGTCTACCGACACGTGTACCGGCAGCGCGAGCGGTCGAGCGCTCCTAGTAGCGCGCTGGTTGCGCGCATCGCCCCATCCTTCCCCGGAATCGCGTCATGCCGGGTCGGCAGCATGCAAGGCCGCACACATTCCTGTCCGATTGCCGTCAACTGCCCCATTGCACCTAACCGCATAGCATAGAGGCTGCGGGCGACAACGCCGGAGAACTATCATCTGCGGCCTCGACTATCCGATCCGGCCGCATCCTGCGGGCGAGCTACGGCTACCTCATTCCGCTGAGAGGCTCTATAATGTGCTCGCGCTGCTAGGTTGGGGGGGGGCCACTGCCTGACATCGACTGGCTGTTGCGGGATGCTACGGAGGAGCGGGCCTTCCGGATGAGCCAGCACACCGTGGTGGACGACCCGGCATGGCGGGCGAGCATCGAACGCCTCGATGTCTGCAACAGCATGACCGTATGGCTGACGGACACGGAAGCCCATCGCGACGTCGCGATCGAGGCGCACGCCGATCCGCTCGTGCGCCGGCGCGTCAGCAGCCACGTGACGCTCGTTGGCCGCGCCAACATGGAATTCCAGGAGGGCGGGCGCACCGAGGTCAGCACGGATCGCGCGCTGATGTTCCGCATGGGAGACCGGTCGGCGACCTTCGTCCTGCCCGCCGGCATGCGCTATTCGTCGGTTGGCTACGAACTCGACGCCGAACGCATGAACCATCTCTTCGACGGCACCGTGCCCGATGCGCTGCGCGGCCTTCTCGATCCTCCCGGCACGACCACACGTTTCGTGGAAGTGCCTGCGGACCGCCGCATGCGTGGCCTGGCCCGCAGCCTGGGCGACACCGGCCTGCATGGGCCGTTGCGCATCCTCATGCTGGAAGGCGTCGTTCTGCAGCTCCTCGCCGCGCAAGCCGCCGCCGCCGGATACCAGGCACCTGCCGAGCGGCAAGGCGGACTATCCGGACACGATCGGGACGCCGTGTACGCGGCCCGCGACCTGCTGGTGGCCGACATGCGCCGCCCCCCCGGGCTCGCGCAGCTTGCGGCCGCGGTTGGGCTTTCCGAGAAGCGCCTCAATGCGGGATTCCGTCGGGCCTTCGACCGTAGCGTATTCGAGGTGCTACGCGATGAGCGGCTCGAGCACGCGCGGATAGTGCTTCTGGCAGAGGACGTGTCCCTCAAGGAAGTGGCCTTTCGCGTCGGCTACAATCACCCGAACAATTTCATCCGCGCCTTCTCGAAACGATTCGGGGCACCGCCGCGCCAATACTTGAACAGCCGCAACCGGCAGATTCCTCTCGATCACTAGCGAGACGCGGGCGTGCTATGCTGGCCCAGGCTGCCAGCGACATCGAGTGGCGCCGATGTTCTCAGGGAGGGACTTTCGCCGGGCCAGAACGCCGGCACCCTCGCCAGCTTCGAGAAGTCCGGCTAGGGCTGCAGTTCCGCAAAGCCCTTGCTGGCGCCTTCTTGCCTGGCAGAGATGCCGAACATGAGCGATATGAACCCATAGCTCGCTGGCATGTCACTTGCTAAGAATAGCGGAAGCTAAACAAGTGGGCCGTCATGAGCATCCACGTCGCGTTGCATCATCGAACGACCTATCACTATGACCGGCCGGTGTCGCTCGGCCCGCAGATCGTGCGATTGCGTCCTGCCCCGCACAGCCGCACGCCGGTCCTGTCCTATGCGCTCAAGGTCGAGCCGAAGGACCATTTCATCAACTGGCAGCAGGATCCGCAGGGCAATCACCTCGCGCGCCTGGTGTTCCCGGAGAAGACGACGAAGTTCGAGGTGACGGTCGACCTCGTCGCCGACATGTCGGTGATCAATCCGTTCGACTTCTTCCTAGAGCCCTCGGCCGAGGAATGGCCGTTCGCCTACGACCCGTCGCTCGCCGAGGAGATCGCGCCCTTCCGCAAACTGGAACCGGCGGGGCCGCTCCTGACGGCATGGCTGGCCAAGGTCGAGCGCAAGAAGCAGCGCACCGTCGATTTCCTGGTCGGGCTCAATGCGCGGCTGCAGAGCGAGATCGGCTACATCGTCCGCCTCGAGCCGGGCGTACAGAGCTGCGAGCAAACCCTGGAGCTGGCCAAGGGCTCGTGTCGCGACACGGGCTGGCTGCTGGTCACCATCCTGCGCCATCTCGGCTTCGCCGCGCGCTTTGCTTCGGGCTACCTGATCCAGCTCACGCCGGACGAGAAGCCGCTTGAAGGTCCCGAGGGGCCGACGCACGATTTCACCGATCTCCATGCCTGGTGCGAGGTCTACCTGCCGGGCGCGGGCTGGATCGGCCTCGACCCGACATCCGGCCTGCTGACAGGCGAAGGCCACATCCCGCTCGCCTGCACGCCCGAGCCGTCGAGCGCGGCGCCGATCGAGGGCGCGGTCGACAAGAGCGAGGTCGAGTTCTTCCACGAGATGTCGGTGACCCGCGTCCGCGAGACGCCGCGCACCACCAAACCCTACACCGACGAGCAGTGGCAGAAGCTGCTCGGAGTCGGCGAGGCGATCGAGCGCGACATCGCCAAGGCCGGGCTGAAGCTCACCATGGGCGGTGAGCCGACGTTCGTCTCCGTCGACGACATGGATGGCGCCGAATGGAACACCCTGGCGCTCGGCCCGGAAAAGCGGCGGCTGGCCGGCGTGCTGTTCCGCAGGCTGGCCGACCGGTTCGCCAAAGGACCGTTGCTGCATTTCGGCCAGGGCAAATGGTATCCCGGCGAGCAGCTGCCGCGCTGGGCGCTGGGCTGCTTCTGGCGCAAGGACGGCGAGGTCATCTGGCGCAATCCGGCTCTTACCGCCCTGGAGTCCAGGCCGACCGGCGCCACGCCGGAGGTCGCGCAGAAATTCGCGCAGGTCTTCGCCGAACGGCTGCAACTCGATCCCGGCTACCTGTTCGATGCCTACGAGGACACCTGGTACTATCTGTGGCGCGAGCGGCGGCTGCCGTCCAACGTCGAGGTCGATGCCAGCAAGGCGCGCGACCCGATGGAACGTGAACGCATCGCCCGCGTGTTCGAGAAGGGGCTCGAGACGCCGGTCGGCACGGTGCTGCCGGTCATGCGCGAGCAGAACGGTCGCGGCCGCTGGCGCAGCGGACCGTGGTTCCTGCGCACCGAGAAGTGCTACCTGATCCCCGGCGATTCGCCGATCGGCTATCGGCTGCCGCTCGATTCGCTGCCGTGGGCTGCTCCGGCCGACATGGATGCGGTGTCGGAGCCGGATCCCATGATCAGCCATCCTGCACTGCCGCCGCTCGACGCTTTCCGTCGCGCGCCCGTGCTGCGCCGGCAGGCGGAGAGCATGCCGCCCGACGCGACAGCAGGCGGCGAAGGCGAGGCCGCGCTCCGCGAAGCGTGGCGCCGGGCGCTCGCCCCCGATCTCGGCCCCAGGCCAGGCGTCGGCGCCTCGGCCGCCGGTATCGTCCGCACCGCGATCGCGTTCGAGCCGCGCGACGGCCATCTCTTCGTGTTCATGCCGCCGACCGAGCGGACGGAGGACTATCTCGAGCTGGTCGCGACGGTGGAGGACACGGCCGAAGAACTCGGCCAGCCGGTGTTCCTCGAAGGCTATCCGCCGCCGGGAGGCGATGCCCGGCTCAACCACTTCAGCGTCACGCCCGATCCCGGCGTGATCGAGGTCAACATCCATCCCTCGGCCAGCTGGGGCGAGCTCGTCGACAAGACCGAGATCGTCTACGAGGAAGCGCGGACGACGCGGCTCGGCGCGCAAAAATTCATGATCGACGGGCGCCACACCGGCACCGGCGGCGGCAACCACGTCACGCTGGGCGGGCCGTCCGCCGCGGAATCACCGCTGCTGCAGCGCCCCGACCTGCTGAAGAGCCTGCTCGGCTACTGGCTCAACCACCCCTCGCTGTCCTATCTTTTCTCCGGCCTGTTCATCGGTCCGACCAGCCAGCATCCACGCATCGACGAGGCACGCAACGACGCTCTGCACGAGCTGGAGATCGCCTTCCGCCAGATCGAACCCGGCCGCCAGACACCGCCCTGGCTGGTCGATCGTATCTTCCGCAACCTGCTGGTCGATGCGACCGGCAACACCCACCGCACCGAGTTCTGCATCGACAAGCTGTTCACGCCGGACGCCGCCTCCGGCCGACGCGGCCTGCTCGAGATGCGCGCCTTCGAGATGCCGCCCCACTGGCGCATGAGCGTGGCGCAACAGGCCCTGCTGCGCGGCCTGGTCTCGGCGTTCTGGCAGCGGCCCTACGAGAAGCGCCTGAGCCGTTGGGGCACGCGGCTGCACGACGATTTCATGTTGCCCCACTTCGTCTGGCAGGATTTCACCGACGTGCTCGACGACCTGAAATCGGCGGGCTACCGCTTCGATCCCGAATGGTTCGCGCCGCATTTCGAGTTCCGATTCCCGCGCATCGGAGAGATCGCGCAGCGCGGCGTCGAGCTGGAACTGCGCAACGCGCTGGAGCCGTGGCACGTGCTGGGCGAGGAGCCGGGCGGTGGCGGCACGGTCCGCTATGTCGACAGCACGGTCGAGCGGCTGCAGGTCAGGGTCGAGGGGCTGAACGACGCGCGCCACGTCATCGCCTGCAACGGCTGGCGCCTGCCGCTGCATGCTACCGGCAATGCCGGTGAATTCGTCGCAGGGGTGCGCTACCGCGCCTGGGCGGCCGCGAATTCCCTCCATCCGACCATCCGCGTGCATGCACCGCTCACCTTCGACATCCACGATACCTGGAGCGGACGCTCGATCGGCGGCTGCACCTATCACGTCTCCCATCCGGGCGGCCGCAACTATGACCGCGTGCCGGTCAACGCCAACGAGGCCGAGGCGCGCCGCCGTGCCCGCTTCTTCGCCATCGGCCATACTGGCGGGCCGGCCCCCGAACCGCGGCGAATCGACAACCCTGAGCACCCACTGACGCTGGATCTGCGCCGGGCTTGAGCTAGACCGCGCCCCCTCGCCATGCGACGGTGACCGCACATGGAATCGCTGCGCGGCCTGTCCTCCTCGCCGGCGAGCGCATACGACGAGTTGGTCACCGGCCAGAAGTCGATTCGCTACCACTGGCAGGGGATCCTGAGCGTGATCCGCGCCCTTCCCGGCGGCGGACTGAGCGAACGCGTGGAAAGCGCGCGGCGCCAGCTCCAGGAATCGGGCGCTACGGTCAATCTCCTCGACGACCCGGGCAAGCCATCCTGGACGTTCGATCCGCTGCCCTTCGTCATCACGCCCAACGAATGGTCGGCTCTGGAAGCAGGCCTGATCCAGCGCGCCGGGCTGCTCGATGCGATATTGGGCGACCTGTACGGACCGCAGACCCTGCTCGCGGAGCGGCTCCTGCCGCCAATGCTGGTCCATGCCAACCGCCAGTTCCTGCGCGCCTGCCGGGTCACCGACGGCAGGGCGCCGGTCCGCCAGCTCGGCCAGTATGCCGTCGACCTGGTGCGGCTGGGCGACGGTCGCTGGCATGTGCTCGCGGACCACACCGAGGTGCCCTCTGGTGCCGCCTATGCGCTCGAGATCCGCCGCGTGCTGGCGCGCAGCCTTCCCGAGGCCTTCCGGTCGATTCCGGTGCGCCATCTCCGACCGTTCGTCGAGCGCTGGCACAATTCGCTGGTGGGCCTCGCGCCGCCCGAGGTGGCGCGGCCCAGCGTCGCCGTGCTGACCCCGGGCTCGCTCTCTGCCACGTATTTCGAGCATGTCTATCTTTCCCGCGCACTCGGTGTGCCGTTGGTCGAAGGCGGCGATCTGGTCGCGCGCGACGGCGAAGTGCTGATCAAGACGTTGGCCGGCCTGCGCCCCGTCCACATGCTGCTGCGCCGGCTCGACTCGGCATTCGCCGATCCGCTCGAGCTGCGCGCCGACTCGGCGCTCGGCGTCACCGGCCTGGTGGAGGCCACGCGCACGGGCAAGATCTCGCTGGCCAATGCACTGGGGTCCGGCCTCGTCGAGACGCCGGCGATGATGCCGTTCCTCGAACGGCTCTGCCAGCACCTGCTCGGACGGCCCTTGCAGCTTCCGTCCCTCGACGTGTGGTGGCTCGGCGAGCCGACCGCCTATGCCTTTGCACTGGCACATCTCGACTCGATGATCGTGCGACCCTGCCTCGGCCGCGACCGCGAGCCGATCGTGGTCGGGATGCTCGATCCGCCCGAACGCAAGGCCCTCGAGAATCGCATCGCCGCCCAGCCGGGCCAGTTCGTGGCACAGTATCCCGTCGCTCCCTCCCTCAATCCGAGATGGGATGGAGAGACGCTCGTGCCGGCAGCCGTCGTGCTGCGCTGCTTCGTCGTTGCCGAGGGTGACAGCTGGCGCGTGCTGCCCGGCGGCCTCGCGCGAGAGCCGGCAGGGGACACGGCTCTACACTCGCTCGGGCGGCTGAACGGCACGCTCAAGGACGTCTGGGTGCTGGCCGAGGACGCGGCGGACGTACAGATTCCCACCAGCCGGCGCTTTCATCAGCTCGCCGTCGATCGCGGCAGCGCCGATCTGCAGAGCCGGGTCGCGGACAACCTCTATTGGCTCGGCCGCTACATCGAGCGGCTCGACAACGATGCGCGGCTGCTCCGCACCGCCGTAACCCGGGTCGCCCAGGGCGTGATCGGCGCGCGAGAAGGCGTCGAGCTGCGCCTGCTGGGCCGGCTGCTCGACCGCGCCAACCTGATGCCGTCTGCCGCCGCGCTCGCCATGCCCGAAAGCTCGGCGTTCCAGCAAGGCCTGATGGCCGTCGCATCGGACAAGCGCGGGCTCGCCGCCGTGCTCGACGATATTCAGCGCCTCGCCGGCACGTTGCGCGACCGTTTCTCGCCCGACATGTCCGCCGCCGTCGGGCCGACGATGAGCGAGGTGCGCAGCCGGCTGCTCAACGCGCGCGGCAATCTCGATCCCCTGCTGGCAGCGCTCGACGATATCGTGCGCTTCGTCGCCACGCTCTCCGGCCTCGCCCAGGAGAACATGACGCGCGGCACCGGCTGGCTGTTCCTCGATCTCGGGCGGCGCCTCGAGCGCGGCCAGTTCGTGCTTGGCTCCGCGCTCGGGGGCTTTCAGCAGTCGCCGATCGACTGGGATGCCGCCATGCGCATCGCGCTGGAGCTGTGCGACAGCACCATCACCTATCGCACGCGCTATCTCGGTCAGCTCCAGCCGGCGCCGGTCCTCGATCTGGTGGTGCTCGACGACAGCAACCCACGCGCCTTTTCGTTCCAACTCAGATCCATTGCCAGCCATCTCGAACGGCTTGGCCAGGCGTCGGGCACCAGGGTGCCCGACATACTGATGGCTCTCAGCGCCGATCTCGAACGCGCCGTGCAGCTCTTCAGCGGCGAGGAAAAGTCTTGGCGCCATGAGGGGCTGGCACTCGCGGTCTTGCGCGAGATCGCCGCCGACGGACAGGACCGGCTCGAGGAACTCTCCGAGGGGATCACCCGCGCCTATTTCAGCCACGTCCCGGTCGCGCAGGCGGTCGGCTCGATCACATCGCTGGCAGCGAACTGACGGCGATGCACTACCTGCTGTCGCACCGCACGACCTACACTTATGCGAGCAGCGTCGACTCCGCGCACCATATCGCGCATCTGCGTGCCCGGTCCTTTCCCGGCCAGAAGGTCAGCTCGATCGGCATCGTCACGCATCCGCAGCCGGCGCTGGCCGTGCAGCATGTCGATCACTTCGGCAACCTGATCGACATCTACCGCATCGACCAGCCGCACCAGCGTTTCGACATCGAGGTGCGCGCCGAGGTCGAGGTGAAGTTTCCCGATCCGCCGCCGTCAGGGGAGACGCCGCCTTGGGAAGAAATGCGCAAGGCACTAGCCGGCGCCGGCTTTCCCGCGCCGATCGAGGCCAGCGAATTCGTCCATGAATCGCCGCTGGTGCCGGTCGAAGATCCATTGCGCGCCTACGCCGCCAAATCCCTGACGCCCCGGCGCCCGATCCTCGAAGCGGCACGCGAGCTGACCACGCGCATCAGGGACGATTTCGATTACAACCCCGGCGCCACCGACATCTCGACGCCCCTGCACGAGGTTTTCGAGGGCAAGGCCGGCGTCTGCCAGGATTTCGCCCACGTCATGATCGCTGCGCTCCGCTCGCACGGCCTCGCCGCCGGTTATGTCTCGGGCTACATCCGCACCGTCAGTTCGAAGGAAGAGGCCGCCCTGCGCGGCGCCGACGCCAGCCATGCCTGGGTCGCGGTATGGTGCGGCGACGCGGCCGGCTGGGTCCATCTCGACCCGACCAACGACCTCGTCGCCAGCCAGGACCATGTCGCCATCGCCTGGGGCCGCGACTTCTCCGACGTGAGCCCGCTGCGCGGCGTCATCCTCGGCGGCGGCCGCCACGCCTACAGCGTGGCGGTGACGCTGGTGCCGACGGGTTAAGCTTGCCGGTTAGTATCCATATGGATACATACGCCAGCGATGAATTCCTCCATCCGTTCGTCCGACTTCGATCGCTGGCTGGAAGCTCTGAAGGACGACAAGGGCAAGGCGCGCATTTCCGCACGGCTGCGCAGCGCGATGTTTGGGAATCTTGGCGATTGTCAGCCAGTCGGTGAGGGACTGTCCGAAATGCGTATTCAGTAGGCCCGGGATACAGGGTCTACTTCGTTCGGCAAGGAGCCAAGGTCTATGTCCTGCTGGCAGGCGGCAGCAAATCTACACAGACGAGAGATATCGCTCGCGCTCTGCGGATGGCGCGCGAATTGAAGGAGGTTGGAACGTGAAGACCACTTATGCTCCGTTCGATGCTGCGGACTATCTGGACAATGACGTAGTGATCGCGGAGTACCTGACGGCAGCCGCTGAAGATCCCAATCCCGAAGTTTTCCTGGCCGCCTTGGGAGATGTCGCCAAGGCCAAAGGCATGGCGAAAATCGCCAAGGAAGCGGGTTTGGGCCGCGAGAGCCTTTATAAAACCTTCGGCGCCGGCGCACATCCTCGTTACGAGACGGTCAGTGCCGTATTGCGCGCGCTCGGGGTCAAGCTTACGATCGTCATCGAGCCGCGCCGGGCTGCGCGCCGGAAGGCGCCACGAACACGCGCCGTGGCGCGTCCCTCGAAGAAACGCGCGGTGGCTGCCCGTGATTGAGAAGGCCTTCCGGCCTACCCGCCCAGGAACTCCTTTGTCCATCCGGTGTAGTCCGCCTCGCGCGTGAC
>JAHCJV010000094.1 GCA_026126105.1 Enhydrobacter sp. | reverse complement strand
CCGAGAAGGACTTCGTCACCGTCTCGCGCATGACGACCTCGTGGGGCGTCTTCGCGCTCCATCCCTCGGTGCCGGCACGGACGGTCGCCGAGTTCGTGGCCTACGCCAGGGCCAACCCGGGCAAGATCAACTTCGGCTCGTCGGGCATGGCCACCATCACCCACCTGTTCGGCGAGATGCTGAGCCTGGAGGCCGGCATCCGGATGACCCATGTGCCCTACCGCGGCAGCGCGCCGGCGACCAACGCGCTGATGGCCGGCGAGGTCCAGGCGCAATTCGATCAGACCTGCCTGCCGCATGTGAAGTCGGGCAAGCTGATCGGGCTCGCCATGCTCGCGGAGGTCCGCCATCCCGACTTCCCCGACATCCCGACCCTGCGCGAGGCGGGCTACGGCAAGGACGGCGGCGATTCGTGGTTCGGCATCCTCGCCCCCGCCGGCACCTCGCCGGCCGTCGTCGCCCGGCTCGACCAGGCGATCGCCGCATCGCTTCGCACGGCCGAGATCGGCGAGAAGGTGCATAACGGCGGCATGCGCGTCACCTATCTCAACCCGACAGATTTCCGCGCGACCATCGGCACCGAGGCCGCGATGTTCGGCGACATCATCCGGCGCGGCAACATCAAGGTTCAATGAGTAGATCGGCGCCGGAAGATCATAGCCGCGGGGACCGGGTCGCGGGCCGCGGGCCGCGGGCGCGCGCTTTGGTGCCGGGCGTTTGCCGTTTGCGCCCCTTGACCCAAATGATAGCCTTAGCGGAAGGGGAGGTTGCTTCCGCGCGCCGCGTAAGCGCAGGGCGTGTGGAGCGACCGGGAGATCGTGGATGGCCAGGGACATCGACCGGAAATTGCGGCTGACCGTTGCCGTGCTGGGAACAGTTGGCCGCAAGGACCTCGCCGCCGCGTTTCGCAAGGTCAATCCGAATACTTCTTTCGACGTCGAGCGTGCCGACAAGTGGCTGCATGGCCGCGCCCGGCCGCGCGACATGCAGATCTACGAGGATTGGTCGAAGGTCCTGGATCTCGAGAATGGCGGTCGATGGGTCGCCGAATGCGACTTCGAAGACTTCGCCGCTCAGGTCAGCGCACGTCACGGGCGCGACGCAGAGGAATTGCAACGGCAGATGTCGCCCCGCGCGACCGGCGAAGGGCAAGGCCTGTCGCTGGCCGGCACCTACGTCTGCTACTCCCACGCCTGGTCGCCCTATTTCCGCGGTCGCCTGATTCGCGGCGCGTTGTCGGTGACGGCTTCGGGTCGTCCCGAGAGGCCCTCTGCCAGCTACTCGGAAGTCCTGCCCACGGGGCGCATGCAGCTCGATGGCACCATTGACGTCGACAAGCGCGGCTTGCGCGCCGAGATCTGCGATGCGCGCAACTGGCAGTACGTTAATTTCTCGCTGTTCCCGCCCTCACCGCCTGTGAGCGTGCTGGGTGGCCTGATGTTCGGCACGACCCTGATCGGCCCCGATGCCCAGCCCTCGATGTCCCGCGTCGTGGCGATCCGCCTCCCCGCCGCGAGCGGCCGCCTGCAATCGGAGGAGGCATACCTGCCGGAAGGCGCCTCGGTCGCATTGGATCTTGCGCCCCTCGGCCTGCCGATCGATGAACCCGCGGCCGTCGATCGCTGCCTCGCCATGTTCCTGAACGGCGGCGCGCGTGGAGGTATCGACCAGGTTTCCGTGTCGGACTATCGCACGCTGGTCGACCTGTTCGATCGCATCTGGCTGATGCTCGGACGGGATAGCGGCACGGGACCGCACGGCGCGCACGACAGCGGATCCACGGTGCGACCCTTCCCCGGCCACTTCGCGAGGACACCTCGCTAGCGCCATCCGGAATCGTTTTTCCGGAAAAGACGCAGAATTCTGCGGAATTCTGTACGGCACCAGTTCCAGTGACGAGCCCTCTGGTTCATCCATGCGGCGCTAGTGGGCGCAGAGCGGAGGCTCGATATGACGACTTACGTGACCAGCACACTCGGTGGCCAATGGAACGATCCAAATACTTGGAATCCCAAAGGGGTTCCCGGTGCCGCCGATCGTGCCGAGATCTACGGCCCGGTTTACGTCACGAACGAGCAGAGCGCCGAGCGTACAACGCTTTTCGGCGAGAGCGGCTACAATGGCTACTTGCGATTTGACGGCGGAATCCTGCACTCCTCTGTTTACGGAAGAGACCCCAATACAACCGTCTCGGTCACCGAGGGCGGCGGTTATGCCTTCAGCGTCCAGGTCGGGAAGGGGTGGATCCTCGATGCGACGTTTGCCGTGGGACGGCACTTCATCACCCAACAAGGCCTCGATGTCACCCGTTCGGTGCTGAAGCTGAACGGAGAGACGGGTGATAGCCTCATCGCCGGCAACGTTTCATTCAGTTCTTCCACGTTGCTCCTCGCCAAAACCACAGCCTATGGCGGAGGTTCGTATGGGCCGGCGACCTTCGCGATGTCGGATTCCGCCTCGAATGTCATCAAGGCTTCGACTGCCGACGTCATCTTCAAGAACACAGCGGACATCACCGGCGCAGGGAGCATCGGCTCCGGCACGATGTCCGTTCACAACGGTAGTAACAACGCCAAAGGCATCATCCGCGCGACCGGGAATGCCAACGCCCTCGTCATCGACACAGGGCCCAACGGCGTCCTGAAAAACTTCGCCGGGAGCCTGATCGAGGCCTCCGGCGACGCGGGGCTGATCATCGATGTCGCCGAGCACTCGGCCGGGGACGGCGTGGTCGAGAACGACGGTATCATCCGGGCGATCAACCGCTCCAAGCTGACGATGTCTCACGTCGAGGTGAACAACAAGGGCAGCAGCCCCGACAAAAGGGCCGTCATCGAGGCGAAAGACTTCGGCACGGTCGTGCTCAACAACGTCGATTCGGTGAAAAACACGGACGGCGACATCCGGGCCACGGACGCGGGCACGATCATCCTGCAGAACACTCAGGTCAACGGTGGCGTCCTGAAGCTCGACGGCGCCTTGACGGCGCTTTTCGCCAAGGGCCAGAATGTCCTGAGAAACGTTGCCTTCAGCAGCAGCGGCTTGGTGTCCGTGGAGGCCGGCGCCGTGCTGAACGTCGGCGGACCCGGCAGCTACACCCTCGCGGCCACGACGGTAGCCGGTCGCCTGTCTTTCGGGCAGGACCTGACTTTCAAGGGCGGGAAAACCGTCTCGATTACGGGCGAGCTCTCGGTTTCCTACCCGACCCTGACCAACGTCGACGAGAAGATCGAGGGATCGGGACTCATCAAGACCGCCAGCCTGGTGAACCAGGCCGGCGGCAAGATCGGCGGCAGCCTGACCCTCGACCTTGTTCCGTCCCCCGATAGCCTGGGCGTGCTCACCAACGCCGGAACGATCTCGGGTGCCAAGATCAAGGCCAAGATGGTGGACAACGCCGGCACGATGTCGGGCGTGGCCTTCGATGTCCCCTACGGCGTCCCGGGACGTGTCATCAACAATCAGAGCACGGGCGTCATCGTCGGCTCGACTTTCGGGCGCACCGAAATCGTGAATGCAGGTGTCGTCGGAGCCGGCACGGGGCAAACGACCTCGTTCGCGGGCACGATCCTGCATGGTGGCACCTTGTCGAGCAGCAACGGCGGGATGATAGACGTCAAGGCAAGCACGGACGTGACCCTGCTCGATCCGGACAAAGATCGCCGCGGGCTTGACCATGGTCATCAACAACGGCGCGACCGTCAAGCTCGACGGGCCGCCGGTCCTCGACAATGCGAGCATCACGCTCGCCGGCAGCACGGCTACGACGACCCTGAGCCTGCTGAGCCCGAGCGTCACCCTGAAAGGCGGCAGCATCGCGCTGTCGAATTCCGCGAACAACCGGCTGCTGTTCACAAAGCTCACGAATGAAGCAGGCTCGATCGTCGGAGCAGGCGAGATCGCCGAGGCGTCGCCCGACATCGACTCGGCGCTGATCAACCAGGCGGGCGGCCTCATCGAGGCCAAAGGCAGCGCGGACCTGACCATCCGAACCGACAAGCTGGTCAATCACGGCGTGCTGGAGGCCGACGACAGCACCCTGACGATCCATGCCCAAGGAACCATCCAGGGCGGCGGCGAAGCCTTCGTCACCAACGGCGGCACGATCGACATGTCGGAGGTCCGCCAGTTCCTCGGCAGCATGCGATATGCTGGCCGCGGCACCATCCTCGGCCCCGACCTTGTGCCGGCCGGCACCATGTACGGTTTCGCCACCGGCAACAGCTATGTGTTCGGCAAGACGAACGTCTTGCCAGACCAGTTCACGACGCTGTGGACGGAGAACGCCGCCGGCACCGGCGGCACGCTCAGCATCCTGGCGGGCGCCGGCCAGACTTATGCAAACCTCACCCTCTCCGGCAGCTACAGCAGCGACGACTTCGCCGCCACGCAGTTCGCGCTTGCGGACGGCAATCACGTGGCCGTGAGCTTCGTCGGCGCTCTGAAGTGGGCCGCAGCCGTCGACGGCAACTGGCAGGACGTCGCCAAGTGGGCGCCGACCGGTCTTTACGCGCCCGGCGCCTTCGACAATGCACTGATCGCCGCTGTCGACAAGGACGACCCCGGCAAGACCTACAAGGTCTCGGTCACGCAGGATACCACCGTCCGCAGCGTGGCGACCGGCGGCACGGCCACCCTGGAGATCGGGGACGCCCGGTTCACAACTCTCGAGGGCACGCTCCGCGCGACCAATGCCGGACACGTGAAGCTGCTGAGCGGCGCCTCATTTACGACCGGCGGGACCTTCGCGCAGGTAGCCAGCGGTGAAATCGTGGCCACCACCGGCGCCACGCTGAACATCGCGAAGGATGGCGGCATTTCCGGCGGCGAGGTGATCATCAGGGAGGGCGCAGCGCTGAATGCAGCTGGCGGTACCGCTTCGCTGACCGGTCTCACGATCGCCAATTCCGGCGAGATCAACATTACCGGCACGAAGCTCAGCCTGCTCGACACGGTGATTTCCCGGGAGGGGTCGGTCTCCGTCGCACAGAACTCGACGCTCGCCCTGGCCAACAGCACGATCAACAACAATACGGTCCAGTTGCGCGGCACGTTGGAGATCGACACCGACACCAGGCTGAAGGGCACGGTGAAGATGGACGATTCGGCCCGGATCGTCAGCGGCGGCTCGGCGGTGACCCTCACCAACGACGGCAACATCGGCGGCGCGGGGCGGATCGGCGACGCGACGCTGACGCTGGTCAACAAGAACGCCATTGTGGCCGGCGCCGGTAAGCAGCTCGACATCGCGACCGGCGGCAACACGGTCTTGAATAAGGGCAACATCTTCGCCTCCGCCGGCTCAAAGCTGACGTTCCACAGCGCACTTCAGAGCACGGTAGGCGTGATCGCCTCGGGCGGGACGGCGCAATTCAATGCCGCCGTCGACAACTCGGGCCTGATGCGCGCTGGCGGAAGCAGCTCGTTTCTCGCTTTCGAGGATAGTCTCGCCAACTCCGGTTTTGTGGGGGCGGCTGGCGGCGGCTCCGTCCTGTTCGCCGACTCGGTCGTCCAGACGGCGGACGCCGAGCTCGTGGCCGACGGCGTGAACTCGCGTCTCCTGCTCGCCGACGGCGCAGACGTGTCTGGCGGTCAGATCACAATCGGCTATCTTGCCTCGCTGGAGACGGTTGGAGGCGGGGAGTTCGGCCTTAGCACGACGAAGGTGAAACTGCACGACGGTGCCGACTTCAAGATCGAGGGGACGCTGACGATCGCCGACAGTGTGATCAACGCCGACGACATGGCCGAGCTCCGCGTGAACGGCGACTTCTCGACTCTCGTCATGGCGAACTCTTCCATGAAGGGCGGCACGCTCGACATCGACCAGGCCCGGATGGTGGTGCGCGGCACTGCGACGCTGCAAGATACGGAAACAGTTCTCAGCGACGCCAGCATCCTGTCCGACGGATCGGCTGCGACCCTCAGGAATGAAGGGCTCATTATCGCCAACGGAGTGTCCCGTATCGACGACGACTTCCTCTCGCTCGTCAACAAGGGAACCATCACGACCGGTGCGACGAGCGGTGCGGCCCTGTTCGTAAACACCGGCGGCTTCAATATTCACAATGAAGGGACGATTGCCGCATCCGTGGCGGGCACAACGGTAACGATCGCAAGCCAGATGATCAACGGCTTCACCGGTCGCCTGCTGTCGGCCTCCGGCATGCTGAAAGCGGAATCGATAGCGAACCGCGGCGAGATCAAGGCCACCGGCGTCGGCATGATCGAGGTCACCGGCAGTGCGACCAACGAGTTCGACTCCGCCCTGATGCAAGCCAGCTCCGGCGGAACGCTCAAGCTCGGCGGCAGCGTGAACAACGCCGGCGGTGTGATTGAGGCAACGGGCGGCGGCGCTGTCGACGTCGCGGGCACATTGTTCAACGATGGCATGGTGCACGCAAGGGCAGGCGGCACGGTGACGGCGAACATCGAGGTCAACCTCCGGAAACTCGAGGCTGCCGGCGCCGGAAGCGTCCTGGAAATCGGCTTCACGAGGCCCGACGGCGGCAACAGGGGCCAGATCGTCGCGGACGATGGGGGGCTGGTCACGGTAGAGAGCAGCGTGACGAATGCGGCCGGCGCCAGGCTTGTGGCGAAGGACGGCGGCGAGATCGAGGTCAACGGCGCAGTGAAGGGCGGCATCGCCAGGATATCCGGCGACGGCTCGGTCATGGACCTTGACGGCAGCGCGACCGAGGACACCACCACCCAGGTCAGCTTTGCCAACGACGGGATCGGCCAGCTCAAGCTGGGCCACTCCTCCCGCTTCACGGGCACGGTGGCCGGCTACGATGCCGGCGACACGATCAACGTCACCGACATCGCGTTCGTGAGTGGCGCGAGCTTCTACGACGCGAGCACGGAACAGCTGCGCATCAGTGACGGCACCCACAGCGCGACGATCCAGCTCCTTGGTAACTACACGGCGAGCCAGTTCGCCTTCTCGAGCGACGGTCACGGAGGAACGCTGGTCACCGGCGTGGCGGCCTTCGCGCCGGCATCCGAGCTGGTGCCGACGCTGGCAGCTCACGCCTGACCAGAGCTTCGCCTCCAGCCGACAAGACTGGTCACCAGCAAACGGTCAGTGGCGCGAGAACCAGGCGCGGGGCCGCAGGCACGACAGCGCCAACGCCGTCAGAAGTCCGCCGCCCGCGACGGTGAAGGCGAAGCGATAGCCCGCGAGGAAGCCGTCGGCCGCGCCATGGGCATGCAGCGCGCTCAGCACCGTGGCGCCGCTCACGATGCCGAGCGTGCGGGTCAGCAGCGACAGGCTGCCGGCGACGCCGCGGTCGCGGCGCGCCAGGGTGCCGGTCACGATGTCGGTGTAGGCCACGACGAACAGGCCGTACGCCACGCCCTCCACGAGCAGGAGCGCAGCCAGCACCGGAATGGGCGTGGCGGAATCCGTCTGGCCGAGCGCCACGATGCACATCGCCATGACCACGATGCCGGCGAAGGCGGTCGGACGGCGGCCGATGCGCGGCGCCAGCCGGGCCGCGAGCGGGGCCCCCGCCGTGCCGCCGACGAAAGCGAGCGCCATCATCACGCCGATGCCGCCGGCCGTCATCCCGAGCGTGTTGCCGAGGTAGTAGGGCGTCAGCAGCAGAATGGTGAAGCTCGCCAGATTCACGAGGACGCTCACGACATTCGGGATCGCGAAATCGAGATCGGCGAACAGCGAAGGCCGCAGGATCGGCTCTGGAAAACGGTTCTCCCGGCGGATGAACAGCGCGATGCCGATCGCAGCCGCGACGGCAAAGGCCGCCGGCTGCCAGGCCGGCACCGCACGTTGCGACAGGACAAGCGCCAGCAATAGCGTGCTCATGCTGAAGGCGAGCAGCGCGGCGCCCCAGCCGTCGAATGCCCGCCGGTCTGACTGAGGCGCCGGCAGCAGCCCCGACGCCGCGAGTGCGACCAGCGCGATCGGAACGCGCATCCAATAGACCGCCGACCAGTCGGTGAGCTGGACGAGCAGCCCGCCGAGCAGCGGCCCGATCGTCGAGGCGAGCGCCTGGCCGGCGGCAAAGCCCGCGAGCCCCTTGGTGCGGTCGGCCTCGGCGAACAGCGACGTGGCCAGCGCCGGCGCGCAGGACAGCGCGAGCGCCGTGCCGACCCCCTGCCCCGCCCGCGCCCACAGGAACAGGGGCCAGCTCGGCGCCAAGGCACAGGCGGCGAGACCGAACGCCGACAGCAGCAGGCCGAGCCGGAAGATCAGGCGGTGGCCGAACAGGTCGCCCAGCTTGCCGCACACCATCATCAGCGAGCCGTAGACCAGCACGTAGCAGATCACGAGCCACTGCACGTCGCCCAGCGCCAGCTCGAAATGCGCCGTGATCGCCGGCAGCGCCACGTTGACCGCGATATCGAGCGGCGCCAGCGACGCGCCCAGCCCGACAATGACGAGTCCCAGCGCCGGGGACGTGCGGCTCGTCATCCTCATTTTTCCTCCCTGGCGAAGCCGGGGAGGTGCCCCGCAGGGGCGGAGGGGTCATGGGCACGAGTCGCGTTGCTCATGACCCCTCCGTCGCGGATTACCGCGCCACCTCCCCGCGCTCCGCGCAGGGAGGAACATGCTCCGACATGGATCAAGGGGCAGCGACTCAGAGATTCGCGCCCAGGAAGGCCATCATGCGCTCCCATGCCTTGGCCGCGCAGGCGGCGTCGTAGGCCGGGCTCTTCTCGTTGGCGAAGGCATGGGCGGCGTCGTAGCGGAAGATCTCCGGCGTGTTGCCCGCGGCAGTCATCGCCTTCTCGAAGTCGTTCACGACCTGGGGCGTGCACCAGTCGTCCTGATTGGCGAAGTGGCCCTGGACCGGGATCTTGATCCTGGCTGGATCGGCGAGCGCCACCGGCGGCACCCCGTAGAACGGCACCGCGCAGGCGATCCCGGTGACCCGCGCCGCCGCCGCGATGGTGAGCGCGCCGCCCAGGCAGAAGCCCATGACGCCGACCTTGCGGCTCGTGCCGGCGAGATGCTTGACCGCGCCGGCGATGTCCTGATCCGAGGCGCCGACGAAATCGAGCCCGGTCATCATGTGGTTCGCCTCGTCCGGCTCCTGCGTCACGCGGCCCTTGTAGAGGTCGGGCGCCAGCGCGTTGTACCCGGCCGCGGCGAAGCGGTCGGCGACGCCCTTGATCTGATCGTTCAGCCCCCACCATTCCTGGATGACCACGATGCCCGGCTTGCCGCTGCCGGCGTCGGCCAGATAGCCCTTGCAGCTCGAGCCGTCCGGTCGCTTGAAGTCGATCATGCTGCCCATTGATTCCTCCCTATAATTTTGTCCTGAGCTCGGTCTTGAGGATCTTGCCGTAGTTGTTTTTCGGCAGCGCGTCGACGAAGCGATAGTCCTTCGGACGCTTGAAGCGCGCGATGTTGTCGAGGCAGAGCCGGTCGAGTTCGGCAGGTGACAGGTTCGCGCCGGGCCGAGCGACGACGAAGGCCACGACCTCTTCGCCCCACTCTGGATGCGGGCGGCCAACGACCGAGCATTCGGCGACGGCGGGATGGAGGTTCAGCACGTCCTCGATCTCGCGCGGATAGATGTTCGAGCCGCCCGAGATGATCATGTCCTTGGAGCGGTCCTTGAGAGTCAGGAAGCCGTCCTCGTCGAACGCGCCGACGTCGCCGGTCCACAGCCAACCGCTGCGCAAGGAACGCGCCGTGGCCTCGGGATTGTTCCAGTAACCCGACATCACCGTGTCGCCCTTGACGATGATCTCGCCGACCTCGCCGACCGGGACCTTGCGGCCCTCGTCGTCGACCACCCGCACCTCGACGCAGGTGTCGGCAAGTCCGGCCGACGCGAGCCGCTGCTCCCAGCGTGGATGCCGACGATCGGCATGGATCTCGCGCGACAGGTGCGTGATCGTCATCGGACTCTCGCCCTGGCCGTAGAGCTGGCACAGCACGTTGCCCAGCGTGTCGAGCGCGCGCTTGAGGTCGCTGACATACATCGGCGCGCCGCCGTAGGTGATCAGCCGCAGCGCGCCCGGCTTCAGCTCGCTCACACTGCCGTGCTCGATAAGGCGCTTCACCATGGTCGGCGCCAGGAAGATGCTGCAATCGGGCCAGCGGTTCATCAGTCCGACGGTTTCCGGCACGTCGTAGTGGCCGCTTTCCGGGAACACCTGCGTGACGCCGCGCGCTACCATCGGAAAGTTCCAGAGGCCGGAGCCGTGGCTGATCGGGGCGGCATGGACGATCGAGCTGCCCGCTGGCGGCCGATCGACGTCGGCGTAGTAGTTCAGCGTCATGGCCAGAAGATTGCGATGGCTGAGCATCGCCCCCTTGGGCCGGCCGGTGGTGCCCGAGGTGTAGAACAGCCACGCGGTGTCGGTCGGCTCGCAATCGGCAACCGGGCCGGCATCGCCGCCTTGCATCAGGGCGTAGGCGCCTGTCGTCACGTCGACGATTTCCTTCAGCGCGGGCGCCTCCCTCGCCGCCTCGGCGATGGTGGTGGTGAGATCGGGCGTCACGAAGCAGAGCCTGGCGCCGGAATTCTCCAGGATGAAGGCAAACTCCCTGGCATGCAGCTTGGCGTTCATCGGCACCGCGCAGAGGCCGGCATGCCAGATCGCGTACATGACCTCGATCGACTCGACGCAGTTGGTCATGGCAAACGCCACGCGGTCGCCGCGCGACAGGCCGAAGCGCGCGGTGAGATGCGCACTCATCACCGAGACCTTGCGCCACAGGTTCCAGTGATCGAGATGGACGGCATCGCCGCGCGCGAGCGCGGGGATATCGCGAAATTCCTGGGCCGCTCCCAGCAGCAGATGGGCGATGTTCATGGCGGCCCCGACTATTGCAGGCGCACGAGCGACCTTGCAATGTGAGGCCATGCAGGAATTCGACTTCGCCGTCGTGGGCGCCGGCATCGCCGGCGTTTCCGCCGCCTACCATCTCGCGCCTTCGGCCAGCGTGATCGTGCTCGAGCGCGAGCATGTCGCAGCCTATCACACGACGGGCCGCTCGGCTGCGCTCCACTCGGAAACCTACGGCAGCGCCGAGATACGCGCCATAACCGTTGCGTCCGGCCGGTTCTACCGCAAGCCCCCCGAAGGTTTCGCCGGCCTTCCGCTGCTGACGCCGCGCGGCGCGCTGATCGTTGGCCGCGCGGAGCAGGAAGCCGGCATGAAGAAGGCGGCGGCCGATTTTGCACGCCTGGTGCCGAGCGTGCGCTGGCTCGACCCCGGCGAAACGCTGCGTCTGCAGCCGCTTTTCAAGCCGCAAGCGGTTGCAGGCGGCGCGATCTTCGAGCCGGAGGCCGACGACATGGACGTCGCCGCCATTCACGGCGGCTTCCTGCGCGGTGCGCGCGCCGCCGGCGCCCTGCTGCGCCTCGATGCGGAAGTTGCATCGCTCACGCGCAAGGACGGCCGCTGGCACATCGCGTTGCGCGACGGCGAGAGGCTCGCGGCAACGACCGTCGTCAATGCCGCCGGCGCCTGGGCCGACGTCCTGGGCGGCCTGGCGGGCGCGTCCCCGATTGGGCTGGTCCCCAAGCGGCGCACGGCCTTCACCTTCGAGTCGCCTCCGGGCCTGGAACTCGCGGCCCTGCCGATGGCGATCGACTTCGACGAGAGCTTCTACTTCAAGCCCGAGGTCGGCCAGTTCCTGGCGTCGCCGGCCGACGAAACACCGTCGCCGCCATGCGACGCGCAGCCCGAGGAGATCGACATCGCCATCGCCGTCGAGCGCATCGAGAGCGCAACGACGCTCCGCGTCCCGCGCATCAGGAACAAATGGGCCGGCCTGCGCAGCTTTGTCGCCGACAAGAACCTCGTCGTCGGCTACGACCCTGCCGTCGACGGTTTCTTCTGGCTGGCCGGCCAGGGTGGCTATGGCATCCAGACCGGCGCCGCAGCAGGGCGGCTGGCCTCCAGCCTTGCCTTGGGCAAGGGGCTGCCTCCCGATATCGCTTCACTCGGCGTGACGGAACTGGCCCTCTCTCCCGGCCGCTTCACGCAGGGGTGATCGACTGATCACGCGCCCTGCCTGCTCCGTGACTTCTCGTTTGCGTCCTGTCGGTGCATGCTGTCGCCCTCGGGTGTAGGGAGCGCTATGGCCAAGTTCACTCTTCTCGCTGCGTCGGCCGCAGCCTTGTTCGCCGCAGGGGTGACCACGGTCGCGCACGCGGAGGAATCGGTGAAATGCAGCGGCATAAACTCATGCAAGGGCACGAGCTCCTGCAAGACCGCCCTGTCGTCGTGCAAGGGCAAGAACTCCTGCAAGGGAATGGGCTGGACCACGACCACGGCGAAGGACTGCACGAGCAAGGGCGGTAAGGTCAGCTGATCGGGACCAATGGGAGAACTCGGTTCATGGACAGCAAGCTCGTCGTCAGCACAGCGGCCGCACTTTTCGCCGCAGCAGCGCTGGCCAGCGCTGCGCAGGCTCAGTCGACCAACCGGTGCTACGGCGTGAATGCCTGCAAGGGCCAGAGCGCGTGCAAAAGCTCTCGCACCTCGTGCAAGGGCAGGAACGACTGCAAGGGCAAGGGCATTACCGTCACCAGCACGACGCTCGAGTGCACCGCGCGAGGCGGCGCGCCTACGCTGTAGCGCCGTGAAGGCATCGAGTACAGTGCGGCCATGAACGACATCGGATTCGGCCTCGGCCTGCGCCACGACCACTACGAAGAGATCGTCGCCGCCCCCGGCAAGGTCTCGTGGTTCGAAGCGCTCAGCGAGAACTACATGGTCGCGGGCGGCATGCCGCTCCACTGGCTCGACACGTTCCGCCGCGATTATCCGATCGCGCTGCATGGCGTGTCGATGTCCATCGGCTCGATCGACCCGCTCGACCAGACCTATCTCGGCGACCTGAAGCGGCTGATCGATCGGGTGGAGCCGCTGTGGGTCTCCGACCATCTCTGCTTCACCGGCCTGCGCGGCATCAACATGCACGACCTGCTGCCGCTGCCCTACACCGAGGAAGCGCTCGACCACGTGGCGGAGCGCGTGATGCGCGTGCAGGACCGGCTCGGGCGCCGACTGGTGCTGGAGAACGTGTCGAGCTACGTCACCTACGCGGCCTCCGAGCTGACCGAATGGGAGTTCATCGCCGCCCTCTGCCAGCGCGCCGATTGCGAGGTCCTGCTCGACGTGAACAATGTCTTCGTCAGCGCCTTCAACCACGAGTTCGATGCCCTGGCGTTCCTGCGCGGCATCCCACGCGAGCGCGTCCGGCAGTTCCACCTTGCCGGCCATACCAACAACGGCAGCCACATCATCGACACGCACGACAATCCGATCGTGCGCGGTGTCTGGGAACTCTACGCCGAGGCCGTGCGCCTCTTCCCGGGCGTGCCGACCATGATCGAGCGCGACGCCAACATCCCGCCCTATGCCGAGCTGCTCGCCGAGCTCGACGTCGCGCGCGACATTGCCGCCAGGGCGACGGAAAGCGGGCCTGAAGCACGTCAGGCAGCCGAATGAACCGCAGCAATGCCGGCTCGCTGGCCGACCTGCAGCGCGCCTTCCAGGACTACGTGCTGCAGAGCGGTGATGGTTTCGTCGGCTCGGTGCGCGACACCAGCAAGGCCGATCGGACGACCCTGCTCGACGTCTATCGCGACGGCTATGCGCTGCGCCTGATCGAGGTGCTGACCATCGACTATCCGGGCGTGCTGGCGATGGCGGGGCCTGCCGACTTCGACCACATGGCGCGGGCCTATATCGCCGCGCATCCCTCGCACCATCCCAATGCGCGATGGTTCGGCAGGCATCTGGCCGATTTCCTCGTTTCGACTCCGCCCTACGACAAATCGCCCGCCGCTGCCGAGATGGCGCGCTTCGAATGGGCGCTCGGCGAGGCGTTCGACAGCCCCGATCAGGCGCCGGTCGTAGCCGAGGCGGTCATGTCCGTGCCGCCCGAGGCCTGGGAGACGATCTCCTTTGCGCCACTCACGTCGCTGCGCAGGCTGGATTTCGCCTTCGATGTGCCGACGAGCTGGCAGCGCCGCGAGGAGGTCGAACCGGGCGAGCTCCAGGTGGCGGCTCTGGACGAGCCGCTCCCCTGGGTGATCTGGCGGCCCGAGCTCAGGACGAATTTCCGCTCGCTCGAGCCCGACGAGGCGACGATGCTCGACGCCATGATCGCGGGCCTCCCCTTCCCGTCGCTGTGCGAGGCGCTGCTGGAATTCGTCAACGAAGACCAGGCCCCCGCCCGCGCCGCCGGTCTGCTACGCTCCTGGGTCGAGGAAGGGATGATCGGCTCCTTCCGCTTCTGACTCTTCCCGTTCCCCTTGGGCTGCTAGATAGAGGCGGGCGAAAGACAGCTCGGCACGAGCGGACGTGGCGAAATCGGTAGACGCAGCAGACTTAAAATCTGCTTCCCGATCGGGAGTGCGGGTTCAAGTCCCGCCGTCCGCACCATCTTCAGGCCCCCGGTACTATCCTCACCCCGCCTCGCGCGGCCAGAACAGGGCTACCGCGCGCTTCTCGATCTCGACGATGACGAGCAGCGCGATGCCTACCGCGACGATTGCCGCGCCGTCGGCAAAAGAGACAGGGCGCGTGCCGAAGACCGCCTGCATCGGCGGCAGGTAGGTAAAGGCAAGCTGGGCAAGGGCGACCGTTGCGACGCCGACCAGGACGGCGGGCGTGCCGAGCACTCCCTGCCATGACAGCGACGTACCGTGCACGTAGCGCACGCTGAAGAGATAGAAGATCTCCATCACGACCAGCGTGTTCACCGCCATGGTGCGTGCCGTCTCGAGCGGAAGTCCACGGCTCTTGGCCCAGGCGAAGATCCCGAAGGTTCCGACGACCATCAGGCCGGAGACGAACAGGATTCGCCATAGCAGGCGACCGGAGAGCAGCCGCTGCCCTGCGCGGCGCGCAGGGCGGCGCATGGCGCCCGGCTCGGTCGGCTCGAAGGCCAGCGTGAGGCCCAGCGCGACCGCGGTGATCATGTTGATCCACAGTATCTGGACCGGCGTCACCGGGAGGGTCAGGCCGAACAGGATGGCGAGGATGATCGTGACGGCCTCGCCGCCGTTGGTCGGCAGCGTCCAGGCGATGACCTTGGTGAGGTTGTCGTAGACCGTGCGCCCTTCGCGGACCGCGGCAACGATGGAGGCGAAGTTGTCGTCGGCGAGCACCATCTCGCTCGCCTCCTTGGCCGCCTCGGTGCCTTTGCTCCCCATGGCGACACCGACATCGGCGCGCTTGAGCGCCGGCGCATCGTTCACCCCGTCCCCGGTCATGGCGATCACCGAGCCGTCCGTCTGCAGGGCCTCGACGAGGCGGAGCTTGTGCTCGGGGCTGGTGCGGGCGAAGACCGTCGACTCCCGGGCATGGCGATTGAAGCTGGCCTCCTCGAGCGCGTCGAGGTCCTGTCCGGTGACCGCAACGGGATCGTCGGCCAGCCCGAGCTGCACTGCAATGGCGCGCGCAGTGGCGGCATGATCGCCGGTGATCATCTTGACGCGGATGCCGGCGGTCCGGCATTCGGCAACCGCCGCGACGGCTTCGGGACGCGGCGGATCGATCAGGCCGACGAGGCCCAGCAGGGTCAATCGGCCCTCGAAGTCGGCGGGCGTGATCGCACCACTGTCCTCTCCCATGGTCCGGCGGGCGATGGCGATGACGCGCTGCCCGTCCGCCGCGAGCCTGTCGGTCTGTCGCTGCCACCGATCGGCGTCGATCGGCCTGTCGCCTTCGAGCGTGGCCACGCGATCGCACATCTCCACGATGCGTTCGGGAGCGCCCTTCACATAGAGCGCGGGTCGACGGTCACGGCGAGCATTCAACGTCGCCATGTAGCGGTGACGCGAATCGAAGGGGATTTCGTCGCGGCGGACGAAGCCAGTCCGGGCGGCGGCCGAGTCGTGCCCGGCCTTGATCGCCAGCGAAACCAGCGCGCCTTCCATCGGATCGCCGTCGACGATCCACTCTTCACCCGCCTGCCTGAGCACGGCGTCGTTGCACAGCAGCCCCGCCAGGGTGAGCTCCTCGAGGACGGGATCGGCCGCGGGATCGATCCCCTCCGCGCCCTCGACGCGAAAGCGGCCTTCCGGCCGATAGCCCGCCCCTTCGACCTCGATCCGCCGATCCGCGGTCACGAGCGCGGTCGCGGTCATCTCGTTACGGGTGAGCGTACCGGTCTTGTCGGAGCAGATCACCGAAACGGCGCCGAGCGTCTCCACGGCGGGCAGGCGACGAATGATGGCGTTGCGTCGCGCCATGCGTTGCACACCAACGGCGAGCGTTATGGTCATGACGGCCGGCAGGCCTTCAGGGATTGCTGCGACGGCGAGCCCGACGACGACCATGAATGCATCGTCCGGGGCATAGGCCTGCACGAACACGGCATACAGGAACACGAGCGCCGACACCGCGATGACCGCGACGGTGACCTGCCGCGCGAATTGATCCATCTGCCGCACGAGGGGGGTCGCCAGCCGCTCCACGGCGCCGATCATCGCGCTGATCCGTCCTAGCTCAGTGGCCGCGCCCGTGCCGACCGCAACGCCGGAGCCCTGTCCCGCGGTGACGAACGTGCCCGAGTGAGCCATGCACGAGCGGTCGCCCAGGGAGGCGGTGGCGTCCACCGACCCGACCGCCTTTTCGACAGGCACCGACTCGCCGGTCAGGATGGCCTCGTCGATCCGCAGATTGCGTGCCTTGACCAGGCGCAGATCGGCCGGAACGCGGTCGCCCGCCTCGAGCAGGACCAAGTCGCCCGGCACGACCAGGTCGGCGGGAATTGTCTGGCGACGGCCGTCGCGTATCACCGACGCGTGCGGATCGATAAGGCTGCGGATTGCCTCGAGCGCCTTCTCCGCGCGCCCCTCCTGGACGAAGCCGATGACGGCGTTGGCGACGACGACGGCGAGAATCACCAGAGCATCGGTCGTGTGCCCGATCGCTGCCGCCAGGACGCCGGCCGCCAGCAGCACGTAGATGAGAAGGTTGTGGAATTGCAGGGCAAGGCGCATGAGCACGCCGCGCTGGCGGCCGCGCGGCAGCCGGTTCGGCCCCCGGGTCGCGAGCCGCTGCGCCGCCTCGCTCGCGCCGAGCCCTTCGGGCGGGGTTCCAAGCGCGTCCCGGACCTCGGAAGGCTCCAAGGCATGCCAGGCGCGATCGAGGTCATTCGGCATGATTCATTAGCACTCGGCGGCGCAGGCAATCCGCGACTGTTCGCGTGCATGGCACGCAGACCTCATCGTGCTCGGACCGCGTGGCAGCTCGGGCGTGGGCCGGATCCTGCTGGGGAGCGTCGCCGACGATGTTCTGCGGGAATCCACCATCGACGCGCTCACCGTATCGTCCACTGCCGGCAATGCGATGCCGACCGTCTCAATGTGCGAGGAGCACAGGTACCCGAAGGTCGGCGAATACCCCCTTCGTTGCGCCGCCGAGAACGAAGTCGCGCAAGCGGGAATGGCCGAACCCGCCCATAGCCAGAACCTGCGCCTCCTCCGATACGGCGGTGTCCTGCAACGCCCTGGCAACAGTCCTTCCAGCAAGAGAGATCTCGTGAGGCGTGGCGTTGTACCCACGCTTTTCCAGCGAGGACGCAAGGGCGCTGGCAAGAGATGACCCGCCCAGAGGCTTTTCGTCCTGAACCGTCACCACCGAGACATGTCCGCCCTCAGCAAGAAGCGGCAGGGCATCGCCCAGCGCGCGTGCGGCGACTCGGCTCGCGTCCCATGCTATCGCGATATGGTCAAGCGTGGCGGGACGGGCTGAGGGCGGCACGAGAATCGTCGGCCGACCGGATCCGAAAACGACCGTCTCTATAAGATGCCGTGCCGTAGCACTCTCCCTGGACCAGGGAAGCACCGCCAGGTCGAAGTAGCGAGCCGCCGCAGCGGCCGCATCGAACAGTGCGCCGAGCATGGTCTCGCGGTCCGTGCACTGCACGCCAGGGCGTGAGCCGGCCGTCCCTTGCACGAGCGCCCGCAGGCGACGGCACTCGTCCTTGCTCTTCTCCTCGGCGGCGCGAACCAGCCCGGGAACATCGATGAGCATGCTGGCCAACGGCGACGAAACCCGCGGAATGTCGACCGAAAATGTCGTCACACTGAGCGTGCTTCCCAGCGAGGTCGCGAAATCGACAGCGGCCACGATCGATTCGTCTGCGACCGCTTCGGGATAGGTGGCCAGGGGCATGTAGGCCATACGGGTCAGCGTCATTCTGTTTCTCCAGGTGACTGTCGCATTGCCAACGCAAAGGAATGCCGCGCAAGCGGGATCATCGGCTTTCCAATCTGGCAAATCAGCGCTGGACCAGTATTGATCTGAATCAATTAGACACGGCCAAGCCACTGGATCGCGCCGGGCTGCGAACCCGACATTGCCGGCTCTTCAATGGTGGATGAACAGCGGAACCGGCACCTGATCGAACAGACGCCGGGTCGTGGAGCCGAAGAGGATCTCGCGGAAGCCGCGGTGACCGAACGCTCCCATGAGGAGCATTCGGGCGCCGATCTCCGAAGCACGCCGCAACAGCACGTCGGCAGGATGGTCGGATGACGCGACGGGCTCGAGATCGGCACCGATCCCGTGCACATCCAGGAAGGCCCGGGCCCGTTCGGCAACCGCCGTAGCCGCCGACCGGTCGCGGGACACCGACAGTATGTGAACCCCGCCGGACCCCAATATTCCGAGCAGGCCCGCGATCTGCAGTGCCTTCGCGGCCGGAGCGCTGCCATCGTAGGCGACCAGCACCGGCCCGCTCGCGGGTCGCTCCGGACCGCTCACCACGACCGGACGGCTGCCCTTGGTGATGATGTGCTCGACGAGCGGCGTGATTCCATCGTCCGGCTGGAGATGGAACTCGGCGTCCCGCCCGGCGACGACCAGGTCGCAGGTCTCGATCATCCGGAGCAATCCATCGCGGATGTCGGCCTCCATCGTCGAGCAGCCCCCCTGCATCCCCTCGTCCGCAAGGGAACGCTCGAACTCCGCCGGCAGTTCGGCGATTCGCGCGCGCCGTTTCTGCGCCAGTCTCTCGCGATGGGCGAGGCGGTCGTAGGCGTATTGGACGCCGCCGATGGGAACGGGTTCGACGCGATCGAGATCGCTGACGTCCAAGGCTGTCACGCCTCTAACCTGGGCGCCGCACTGTCGGGCCAAGGCAACGGCGAGCCCCCTGGCGGCGACCGCCGAGGGCGTGTCATCGACAGTGACGAGGATGGAGCGCATGTTGTCCTTTCCCAAGTCTTCGCGTGAGAATCGCCATCTCGGCGAGTCCCGCCTTGATATCGATCAAACCGTCGGCGTCCGCAGAGATCAAGTGTTGGATCGATCGAGGAGATGATGCCGCTCGGAGCTGGGCCGACACGATTGCTTCCAAGACTGTCTGGCCGCCAAGCTGCCATTGGAACATGCCTGTTCGATTCTGATCTAAGTCAAAGCGGCCTTCCGTCGACTCGGGCATGCGGTGGGCGCCTTGGACGTGCGCAACCACCTGTCGACGGAGCTTTCCATGAAGCAGCACGACGAAAGCGTCCTCTGGTTCGAGGCGCTCGGCCGCTCGGACGTCGCCCGCGTCGGCGGCAAGAACGCGTCGCTCGGCGAGATGGTGCGCCATCTCGGCGCGCGCGGCGTCGCGGTGCCGCCGGGCTTCGCGACGACCGCCGAGGGCTACTGGCGCTTCGTCGAGGCCAACGGCCTGCGCGAGACGATCGCCGCGGCCTTGCGCGACCTGGCCGCGGGCAAGGCGACGCTGGCCGAGAGCGGCCAGATCCTGCGCCACGCCTTCCTGCGTGGCGACTGGCCGGCGGACATGGCCGCAGACATCGTCCGCGCCTATCGCGTCCTGTGCGAACGCATCGGCCGGCCGGACGCCGACGTGGCAGTGCGGTCGAGCGCCACCGCCGAGGACCTGCCCGACGCGAGCTTCGCCGGCCAGCAGGAGACCTTCCTCAACATCCGCGGCGAGGCCGCCCTGCTCGACGCCTGCCGCCGCTGCTACGCCTCGCTGTTCACCGACCGCGCCATCAGCTACCGGCAGACGAAAGGCTTCGACCACTTGAGGGTGGCGCTGTCGATCGGCGTGCAGGCCATGGTGCGCTCCGACGTGGGCGGCGCCGGCGTGATGTTCACCATCGACACCGAGACCGGCTTCGATCGGGTCGCCGTCATCGACGCCGCCTGGGGGCTGGGCGAGAGCGTCGTGCAAGGCACGGTCGATCCCGACGAATACCAGGTCTTCAAGCCGCTGCTGGCCGACACGGCGCTGCGGCCAATCATCGAGAAGCGCCGGGGCGGCAAGGCGCAGAAGATGATCTATGCCGGCGAAGGCGAGCGGCCGACGCGGACCGTGCCGACCTCGCGGGCCGAGCGCGAGGCCTGGGTCCTGTCCGACGACGACATCCTGCTGCTGGGACGCTGGGCCTGCGCGATCGAGGCGCACTACGGCTGCCCGATGGACATCGAATGGGCGAAGGATGGCCAGAGCGGTCAGCTTTTCATCGTGCAGGCCCGCCCCGAGACGGTGCAGTCGCGCCGCAGCACGGGCGAGTACCGGACCTGGCGCATCAAGTCGAAAGGCAAGCGGCTGGTGACCGGGCTTAGCATCGGCGAGGCGGTGGTGACGGGCCGCGTCTGCCTGATCGAGGATGCCCGCGACATCGATCGCTTCGTCGACGGCGCCATCCTGGTGACGCACAACACCGATCCGGACTGGGTGCCGATCATGAAGCGGGCGGCGGCGATCGTGACCGACCGCGGCGGGCGGACCTCGCATGCCGCCATCGTGAGCCGCGAGCTGGGCCTCCCCGCCATCGTCGGCACCGGCGATGCCACGCGCCTGCTGCATGGCGAGCAGGAGGTGACGGTGTCCTGCGCCGAGGGCGACCATGGCTTCGTCTACGAGGGTGCCGCCGAGGTCGAGACCGAGCTGCTCGACCTCCAAAACGTGCCGGCCACGAAAACCAAGATCATGCTCAATCTCGCCAATCCCGCCGCCGCGTTCCGCTGGTGGCGGATCGCGGCCGACGGGGTCGGGCTTGCGCGCATGGAGTTCGTGGTGAGCAACCACATCAAGATCCACCCCATGGCGCTGGTGAACTTCGACACGCTGCAGGACGCCGGGGCGAAGCGGCAGATCGAGGCGCTGACCGCGGGCTATGCCGACAAGACCGACTATTTCGTCGACCGACTGGCGCTCGGGCTGGCGCGGCTCGCGGCCTCGCAACATCCCAAGCCCGTCATCGTCCGCATGAGCGACTTCAAGACCAACGAATACGCCAACCTGATCGGCGGTGCCGCCTTCGAGCCGAAGGAGGAGAACCCGATGATCGGCTTCCGCGGCGCCTCGCGCTATTACTCGCCGCGCTACCGCGCCGGATTCGCGCTCGAGTGCCGCGCCATCGCGCGGCTGAGGCAGGAGATGGGCTTCACGAACGTGGTGGTCATGATCCCGTTCTGCCGCTCGGTCGGCGAAGCCGACCGGGTGCTCGCCGTCATGGCCGAGAACGGCCTGCGGCGCGGCGAGGCGGACCTCGAGATCTACGTGATGTGCGAGATCCCCTCGAACGTCATCCTGGCCAAGGCCTTCGCCGAGCGCTTCGACGGCTTCTCGATCGGCAGCAACGACCTCACCCAGCTGACGCTCGGCGTCGACCGCGACTCGGAGGAGCTGGCCGAGCTGTTCGACGAGCAGGACGAGGCCGTGAAGTGGATGATCGAGAACGTCATCGACGAGGCGCACAAGGCCGGCGCCAAGATCGGTCTGTGCGGCCAGGGCCCGAGCGACCATCCCGAGTTCGCCGAATTCCTGGTGGAGTGCGGCATCGACTCGATCTCGGTGAGCCCCGACAGCTTCGTCGCGGTGAAGCGCCACGTCGCCGCCGCGGAACGCCGCCGCGGCGTCTGAGCGAACGGAAAAGGCCCCTCGCTGCGCCCGCGGTGACAGCCGGCTCGTGTCGAGCATTTGCGGTCCCAGGTGCTAGGATCGCGCCATGGACACCGAACAACTCAGGCGCTTCGTCGGCACCTTCTGGGACGACGCCATCCTGCCGTCGATCACCGACTACATCCGCATCCCCAACAAGTCGCCCGCCTTCGACCCGCAATGGGCCGAGCACGGCTACATGGACGACGCCGTCGGGCTCATGGAGGGCTGGGCCCGCGGTCAGCTCGAGGGCTTCCCCGGTGCCACGCTCGAGGTGGTCCGCCTGCCCGGCCGCACGCCGCTGATCTTCATCGAGGTGCCGGGCGACGGCGAGGGCGAGGGCGCGGGAAACGCCGACGACACCGTGCTGCTCTACGGCCATCTCGACAAGCAGCCCGAGATGAAGGGCTGGGCCGAGGATCTCGGGCCGTGGAAGCCGGTGCTGAAGGGCGACAGGCTCTACGGCCGCGGCGGCGCCGACGACGGCTACGCGATCTACGGCTGCCTCGCCGCGCTGCTGGCCCTGCGCGAGCAGAAGGTGCCACGCGCCCGCTGCGTCGTTCTGATCGAGGCCTGCGAGGAATCGGGCAGCTACGACCTGCCGCACTATGTCGATCACCTGAAGGCGCGCATCGGCAACCCCTCGCTCGTCGTCTGCCTCGATTCGGGCTGCGGCGACTGGGACCGCCTGTGGCTCACCACGTCGCTGCGCGGCATCGCCTCGGGCACGCTGCAGGTGCGCGTGCTGACCGAAGGCGTCCATTCGGGCGACGCCTCGGGCATCGTGCCCTCCTCCTTCCGTCTCCTGCGCGCGCTCCTCTCGCGCATCGAGGACGAGGCGAGCGGCGAGATCAGGCTGGCCGACCTCTACGTGCAGATCCCGCCGCAGCGCATCGCCCAGGCGAGGGACGCGGCGAAGGTGCTGGGCAGCTCGGTCCACGATCGCTTCCCCTTCGCCGGCACGACGAAGCCGATGGCGAGCGAGCTCGCCGACCTGGTGCTGAACCGCACCTGGCGGCCGCAGCTCGCGATCGTCGGCATGGACGGCTATCCGGCGCCGGGCGACGCCGGCAACGTGCTGCTGCCCTACACCGAGGCCAAGATCAGCGTGCGCACGCCGCCGACGCTCGACGCCAGG
>JAHCJV010000093.1 GCA_026126105.1 Enhydrobacter sp. | reverse complement strand
AAGATGATGTTCTCGGTTCCGGCCGAGGAGTATGTGGTCAACCCCATCGTTGAAAAGGCGATGGACCGCATCCTGATGCTCCACGCCGACCACGAGCAGAATGCCTCGACCTCGACAGTCCGGCTCGCCGGCTCCTCGGGCGCCAATCCATTCGCATGCATTGCCGCCGGCATTGCCTCCCTCTGGGGTCCGAGCCACGGGGGCGCCAACGAAGCCGTCATCAACATGCTGAACGAGATCGGCGGCAAGCAGAACATCCCGGGCTTCCTGAGCCGGGTGAAGGACAAGCAGGATCACACCCGACTGATGGGCTTCGGCCACCGCGTCTACAAGAACTACGATCCGCGCGCCAAGGTGATGCGTCAGACCTGCCATGAGGTCCTGACCTCGCTCGGCATCAACCACGACCCGCTGCTAGAGCTGGCGATGGAGATGGAGCAGATCGCCCTCAAAGACGACTATTTCATTTCCAAGAAGCTCTACCCGAACGTCGATTTCTATTCGGGAATCATCTTCCGGGCGATCGGCATCCCGACCTCGATGTTTACCGTGCTGTTCGCCGTCGCGCGCACAGTCGGCTGGATCTCGCAGTGGAACGAAATGATCGAGGATCCCGACCAGAAGATTGGCCGGCCGCGCCAGATGTATAGCGGTCAGACCGAGCGGCCTTACAAGCCGCTTCATCTGCGGGGATAATACGTGCCCCCGTCCTCGCAAGGCTCTCGCCGGATCCCTTCCGGGCCGAATGCCCGGAAGCCCCGGCAATTGCCGCGCGTGGTGCGTATTGGGCGCGCGGCCAACGACAATCAGCGCCAGCCGAATCTTCTGGTCAAGCTGGTCGCGGCCGGATTGGCGCTCGCCCTCGCCGCGCTCGCCGTGTTGAATGGATGGCCGATTTAGTCTCGATGGCAACGATCCGGAAAAATGCGATCCCCTGACCGGTGGATCATATAGTCCGTGGTCTCGCCCAGCGCACTCGCTGGCATGCGCGGGTTATCATGCTCTGGGCGAGAGCATGAAAAGGGCTGACCGACCCTATTTTCGTTCGATCAGCTCGATCTTGTAGCCGTCCGGATCCTCCACGAAGGCGATGACGGTGGTGCCGAATTTCACTGGCCCCGGCGCACGCGTGACTTTGCCGCCGCTCTTGGTAACCTGCTCGCAAAGGCCATAGACGTCCGGCACCCCAACGGCAAGGTGGCCGAAGCCACTGCCAAGATCGTAGGGCTTTTCCTGGTCCCAGTTATAGGTCAGCTCGACGGCGCAGTGCTCGCTCTCCTCGCCGTAGCCAACGAATGCCAGCGTGTACTTGCCGTCCGGCACCTCGCGCTTGCGCAGCAACTTCATTCCCATCGGACCCGTGTAGAAGGCGAGCGACTTGTCCAGGTCCTTGACCCGGAGCATCGTGTGCAACATGCGGTAGTTGGCGGCTGTATCAGGCATCTTCCCCTCCTACTTGTCACGAATCATGGCGGCGAAGGTCGCCTCCGCCGCAACCTTGCCGTCGACCAACGCCTTGCCGTCGAACTTCCAGACGTTGCCGCGGCTCTGGACCTTCTTGACGTGCAACTCGAGACGGTCGCCGGGCACCACCGGCCGGCGAAACCGCACGCCGTCTATCGACATGAAGTAGACCAGTTTGCCCTCCGACTCGGCCCCGAAGGTCGCGACGACGAGGACCGCCGCGGTTTGCGCCATCGCCTCCACGATCAGAACGCCCGGCATGACCGGCTCGGACGGGAAGTGTCCCTGGAAGAACGGCTCGTTTATGCTGACGTTCTTGATGCCGATCGCGCTTTCCGCGAGAACCATCTCGGTCACCTTGTCGACCATCAGCATCGGATAACGATGCGGAATCATCCGCAGTATGTGCTTGATGTCCACCGTACTGGCGCTCGATGCCGCCACGCTGGTCTTGTCGGTCTGCATGTTCATCGTGGTGCCGTCCTCGCTCAGAAGCGCGTTCCGAAGCTGAAACGGAAGTTTTCCGTCTTGTCCCAGGGTTCTTGAACCAGCGGGATCGCGTAGTCTATGCGGATCGGCCCGAACGGCGAAATCCACTGAACGCCGATGCCGGTGGAAACGCGCATCAGGGTGCTGTCCAGGATGCTCACCTGATTCGGGTTGTCGGCCGACCCCCAAAGCGACCCGACGTCAGCAAAGGCTTTCCCCAGGATTCCGAGTTCCTTGGGAAGGCCGAGCGGAAAGCTCAGTTCGGCAGTGCCCGTATAGTAATACTTGCCTCCAAGGGCGCTGCCGGTATTGGCGTCACGTGGGCCGATACCGCCCACCTGGAAGCCCCGCAAGGTATCGCCGCCGATATAGAACCGGTTGCTGATCAGAAGGGTCGAGTTGTTATAGGGCTCGACGATACCCGCCGAGCCGCCGATCGACGCCACGAAGTCCCCGACGATCGTCCGGAAGTACACGCCGTCTATGGTCGACCGGACGTAGTATTGCGTTCCGCCCAGACCGGCCAGCGCCAACGAGTGGCGCAACAGCCAGCCTTTAGTCGTGTTGAGACGGACGTCGCGCGTGTCCCATGCAACGGTCTCCGCAACCTCCGAGACGACCGATGTTCCCTGTTGCATCTGCACGATCTGCGAAGCCCATGGCTGCACGTTGTAGATATCGGACTGGCGCAGCGTATAGCGCACCGTCTGTCGCGTATGTTCCGTATACGACCAGCCGGCGCGTAGCGCGAAGCCTATGCTGCGGTCGCTATAGGAGGCGACGCTCTGGCGGTCGTTCGACGTCCTGAAGAGGTCAAATCCCGCGGAGACGTTTCGATCGAGGAAGTACGGCTCGGTGAAACTGAGATCGATCAAGGTGCTCAAGGTACCGAACGACAGGCCAAGGCGCAGTTCCTGTCCCTTGCCGAGCAGATTGCGCTCGCGAATCGAAATGTCGCCGAGGATGCCGGAAGTCGTCGAGTAGCCGGCACCAAAAGAGATCTCACCGGTACTCTGCTCGATCACCTGGACCTCGAGATTGGTCTTGTCCGGTGCCGAGCCGGGGGCGGCCGAGATATCGACCTTCTCGAAGAAGCCCAGATTCTTCAAACGTTCCTGGCTGCGGCGAACCTTGGCAGTGGAAAAGGCATCGCCTTCTGCAAGACGGAACTCGCGGCGAATTACCTTGTCTAGTGTGCGGGTATTGCCGGAGATATTGATGCGCTCGACATAGACACGAGGACCTTCCTGAATGTCGAAGGTCACGTCTATCGTATTGGATTCCTTGTTGCGCCGGATATTGGGACGGACCTCGACGAAGGCGTAGCCCAGCGTGCCGACGGCATCTGCCATTGCGGTGACCGTGCTCTCGACCTCGCCTGCGTCGTACCAGTCGCCTTCACTCATCGTCAGGTAGCTCTTCAGGGTATCCGTATCCAGCCCCTGGAACCTCGACGTTACCTCGACCTTGCCGAACTTGTAGCGGTCACCCTCGTTGATCGTGAACGTGATGAAAAACCCGTCGCGATCGGGCGCAAGCTCGGCTACCGCAGAGACGATGCGGAAATCGGCGTAACCCTCCGAGAGATAGAACTTGCGCAGAAGTTCACGGTCGAAGTTCAGGCGGTCAGGATCAAAGCGATCGTCGGACGACAGGAAGCGCCACCAGGCAGTCTCGGTCGTCTTGATCCGGCCGCGCAGGTTTCCATCGCTAAAATGCTCGTTGCCGACGAAACTGATCCGCTTGATGCCAGTGACGTCTCCCTCGTCGATCTCGAATACGAGATCGACACGACCCTGATCGAGCGGGATGATCTTGGGCTCGATGACGGCGTTATAGCGGCCGCTGCGGCGATAGATCGTGAGGAGCCGCTCGACGTCGGACTGCACGCGCGCGCGGGTGAATACCTGGCGTGGCTTTGACTGCACTTCATCGCGCAGCTTGTCGTCGTCCACCTTGCTGTTGCCCTCGAAGGCAACGCGATTGAGAATTGGGTTCTCGGTCAACCTCACGATCAGGGTCGAGCCCTGCATGTCGATCACAACGTCCGAGAACAGGCCGGTCGAGAACAATGCCTTCAGCGAGCGATCGGCAGCGGCAGGATCGTAGGCCTGACCCTCCTTGAGTTGCAGGTACGAGCGGATCGTCTCCGGCTCCGCGCGAACGTTGCCCTGGATCTGAATGGCCGTAATCGTGCCGTAGGGCGCCGCAGCGCCGGCGCGCTGGGCAGCGGCGGGCGCCGCAAACGCCAGCACTGCGGCGACGACCCAAATGGCCCAACGAAAAGTTACCTTCACCCGTGCCACCTTCACCGCAAGCCGTAAGCCACGTTCAGCGAGTGAACTTCATAAACCGGCCTTGGACGGTTCGTCATCCGTTTTGTCCCCCACCCGTAGTGCGAATTCAGCGGAACAATCCCTTGATGTCGTTGAAGGTGACGAAAACGGAAACTCCGATCACGAGCGCGAATCCCAACTTCAGTGCGACTTCCTGCGCCTTTAGGCTCAGCGGCTGGCCGCGAATGGCCTCGTACAGATACATCGCAAGATGGCCCCCATCGAGCATCGGTACCGGCAAGAGATTGAACACCCCGAGCACCACCGATACCCCGATCACCAGGCTGAGGATGGCAGTCCAGCCGATAAAGGAGGCTTCCCCGGCCGCCTTTGCTATTCGGATCGGCCCTCCAAGCTCGTCAACGGGGCGGGCCCCGGTCAGGATCTGGCCCATCGACGTATAAAACATGTTGGTCATGCCCCAGACGTGCTTCACGCCTGCTCCAACCGCGCCGAGCAGATCATGGCTGCGCAATTCGGTAACGCGCTCCGGCCGGATGCGCAGGCGGCCGACCACTGTTTCCTTTCCCGTGCAATCCGTAACCTTGTCGGCCTCGGGCACGATGGTCGTCTCGGCCAGACGTCCGTTGCGGTCGTACTTGACGACCAGAGGCTGGCCCGCACGATTGCCGATCAACTCCGGGATACGGGTGAAATGGTCGACCGGCTTGCCGTCAATCTCGAGCAGGACGTCGCCGACCCTCAGCCCCGCCGCCTCTGCCGGGCTGCTGGCGGCAAAGCCGCCGACCGAGGGGCGGATGAACTGGTCCGTGCCGAGCTCGCCGTAGCGAATGATGTTGTTGTACTTGTCCTTGCGCTCACAGAATTGCGGTGCAATCTCGCCCGTCAGGAGCTTGCCGTCGCGGCGATACTCCACTGCCATTGGCTGGGTCGGGTAGAGGAACTGCAGGTCCTGAATGTCTTCGTAACGATTGATTCGCTTGCCGGCGAGGCGAACCAGCTCGTCCCCGGTCTGCAATCCCGCCCTGGCCGCCGGACCGTCAGCCTGTACCGCAATGGTGGCGGGCGAATAAGGCTCGCCGACGAAGTAGAATACACCAGTGAGAAGCAGCACCGCAAAAAGCAAATTCGCGGCCGGACCGCCGAAGACGACGGCGGCGCGTGCATAGAGTGGTTGCGTGAAGAAGGCGCGCTTGCGCTGCTCCGGGGACAGGGCTTCATCATGGGTAGCGCTGGCGGCATCGTTATCCCCCAGGAATTTCACATAGCCGCCGAGGGGTAGCGCGGAGATCTTCCACCGGGTGCCGTTTCGATCGGTCCAGCCGAACAGTTCGGGCCCGAATCCGATCGAGAACACCTCAGCATGGATGCCAAACCGCCGTCCGACCCAGTAATGTCCGAACTCGTGCACGAATACGAGCACCGTCAGCACCAGGATGAAGTACGGCAGATAGGTCGTAAACAGGCTGACGATACCGTGCATGACTGACTACACCATTAATTTCTTTTTGCTTCAATAAGTTAGGGTGTGGCCTTTAAGGGCCTCGTTCGCCCTCCGGCGGGCTTCCTGATCGGCCGCCTGAATATGCTGAAGGGAGTCGACAGCCCCTTCCAGGTCGTCGCTCGCGACCATTACGCTCTCGACCACGCGCGCGATGGCGAGGAAGCCGATGCGCCTGGCAAGAAACGCCGCGACCGCGACCTCGTTTGCCGCATTCAGCACGACCGGAGCAAAACCGCCCAACGCCAACGCCTCCCGCGCGAGACGTAGCGAGGGAAAGCGGCCGGAATCCGGCCGTTCGAAGGTAAGCGGCGCGAGGTCGCTGAAATCCAGCCGCGCCGCCGGCCCATCGATACGCGCGGGCCAGCCGAGCGCATGGGCGATCGGCACCCGCATATCGGCCGTACCGAGCTGCGCCAGTACGGAGCCGTCCCGATAGGCGACCATCGAATGGATTACCGATTGCGGATGCACAACGATCTCGATCTGCTCGGGAGGCAAGCCGAACAGCAGGTGCGCCTCGATCAGTTCCAGACCCTTGTTCATCATCGTAGCCGAGTCGATGGAAATCTTGGCGCCCATGTCCCAGTTGGGATGGGCAAGCGCCTGCTCGGGCGTCGCCCCAGCCATGTCGGCCAGCGAACAGCTGCGGAAAGGCCCACCCGAGGCGGTAAGGATCAGGCGATCGATGGAGGTCCGCTGGTTGCCGTCGAACACCTGGAAGATGGCATTGTGCTCCGAGTCGACCGGAAGCAGGACGCCGCCCGATCCGACGATCGCGTCGAGCAACAGACGTCCGGCACAGACCAGTGCTTCCTTGTTGGCCAATGCGATCATGGCGCCGCGGCGCGCGGCCACGAGCGTCGGCGCCAGCCCCGCATAGCCCACGACGGCGGCCATTACCCATTCCGCCGGTCGAGACGCCGCCTCGACCACCGCGTCCGGCCCGGCAGCGACCTCGACGGGTGTACCGGCCAGAGCATCCTTGAGTGCCCGATAGCGCTGCGGGTTGGCGACGACGGCAAGCTTCACCTTGAGCCTGCGGGCCTGCTCGGCCAACGCCTCTACGGAGTTTCCGGCGACCAGCGCTTCCACCCGATAGCACTCAGGTGAGCGAGCGATGAGATCGACCGTGCTCTGCCCGACCGAACCGGTCGAGCCGATGATCGTGACGTGCCTCGGGTTGTCGGGAGACGGTGCAGCCCAGCGCATCATGCCCACGGCCAGTCTCCTGCGGTCATCAGTCGTATCGCAGCGATGAATATGAGGGCGGCAATCAGGCCGTCGATACGGTCGAGAACCCCGCCATGCCCCGGGATTATGCTTCCGCTGTCTTTGACCCCAGCGCGGCGCTTGGCCGCCGATTCGAGCAGGTCGCCGCCCTGCGCCACCACCGCGATCACGAGACCCGCTGCCACCAGCATGAATGTGCCTCCGGCATCGAAGGCAAGACCACAGGCAGCGCTGATGACCGCCGAGAAACACATCCCGCCGACCAGCCCCGACCAGGTCTTGCTTGGGCTTATCGACGGGGCGAGCTTTGCGCCGCCGGCGAGAGAGCCGACGAAATAGGCGCCGATGTCGGTCGCCCAGACGCAGGCCAAGATCCAGATGATCGTCTCCCGTCCGTAGGTCGGCTGGTGGCGGAGCCACAGCAGGGCAAGCAATGCGGCGACCGAATAGAGAACGGCAAGGCCAAACGCGATCGGTCGGCCTCGTGTCAGGCGAAACCACTCGGCGATCATAAGGGGCGCGCAGATCGCGGCGACCAGGTCGATCCAGGGAAATCCGTACCAGACTGCCGCCAACAGAAGCGGGCCGAGAATGACAGCTGACGCGACCCGAAGCAGCAAGCCGCGAAAGCGAGCCGGAGACGCCTTCGGCGTGCTAGCTTCCAACGCCGCCATAGCGACGTTCGCGGCGGCGGAACTCGGCGATCGCCAGTTCCAGGTGCTCCTTGCCGAAGTCGGGCCATAGCGTATCGACGAATACCAGCTCTGCATAAGCGCACTGCCAGAGCAGGAAATTGCTGATGCGCTGCTCTCCGCTCGTGCGGATCAGCAGATCGGGATCGGGCAGCCCGGCGGTCAACAGCTCGCGCTCGAACAGTGTCTCGTCGATCCTGTCCGCGCTCAGCTGGCCAGCGGCGACCTTGCCCGCGAGGCTGCGGCACGCCTGAATGATCTCGTCGCGCGAGCCATAGTTTATGCAGACATTGACGTCGATCCGCGTGTTTGCGTGCGTGCGCCGTTCGGCGTCGGCGATGTCGGATACGATGTCTCTCGCCAGCCGTCCGCGGTCGCCGATCACTCGCAGGCGCGCACCGTTGCGGCCAAGCTCTTCCAGCTCGTTGCGCAGGTAGTGCCGCAGCAAGCCCATCAGGTCGCTGACCTCGTCGGCGGGCCGGGTCCAGTTCTCGGTCGAGAAGGCGAAGAGCGTGAGCACCGGGATACCGAGCTCGCCCGCTCCGCGGATCACCCTTCGAACGGCATCGGCACCCCGTCGATGCCCTGCCACCCGTGGCAGCCCCCTCGCCTTTGCCCAGCGGCCGTTGCCATCCATGATGATGGCGACGTGCTGGGGACCCGAAACGCCCTCGGGCGAGGCAGGCAGCGGAGCTGACGACATCAGACGGTCTTGATCTCTTTTTCCTTGGCAGCCAGCGTATCGTCGACCTGCTTGACGTATCGGTCGGTGAGCTTCTGGACCTCATCCGATTTTTGCCGGTGCTCGTCCTGGGAGATCTTGTGATCTTTCTCCGCCTTCTTCAGCGCTTCCATGCCGTCTCGCCTGACGTTGCGGACGGCGATGCGCCCTCCCTCGGCGTATTTGTGCGCCAGCTTGGCCAGTTCGTTGCGTCGGTCTGTGGTGAGTTCAGGAATCGGAATTCGGATCATCTGGCCGTCCGGCGCCGGGTTGAGTCCGAGTCCCGCGTCGCGGATGGCCTTTGCGGTCGGCGTAACGAGTCCCTTGTCCCAGACACTGACGGTCAGCAAGCGTGGCTCCGGTGCGCTTACCGTTCCGACCTGGTTGAGCGGCATGCGCTGGCCGTAGGCCTCGACCATCACCGGGTCGAGCAGGTTGACCGACGCGCGACCGGTGCGCAGGCCCTGGAATTCCTTCTTCAGCGCGTCCATCGCGCCCTGCATGCGCTTCTCTAGTTCCTTGAGGTCTGTGCTCATCTTTCAGCCCCCGTCCTTGATGACCGTATAGGTGCCCTTGCCGGAAATGGTGTCGGCAAAGGCTCCTGGTTTGTGAATGTCGAAGACAATAATCGGGATCCGGTTCTCGCGCGCCAGCGAGATCGCGGAGGCATCCATTACCTGGAGATCCTGTTGCAGGACGTCCATGTAGGTGAGGGTCTCGTAGCGCTTCGCGTTCTTGTCCTTGCGTGGATCGGCCGAATAGACGCCATCGACCTGGGTGCCCTTCAGCATCGCGTCGACGCTCATCTCGGCGGCACGCAGGGCGGCCGCGGTGTCTGTCGTGAAGAAGGGATTTCCGGTGCCGGCAGCGAAGATAACGACGCGGCCCTTCTCCATGTGCCGGGCGGCGCGACGACGGATGTAAGGTTCGCAGACGGTCGTCATCGGAATGGCCGACTGTACACGGGTCTGCAGCCCTTGCCTCTCCAGCGCGCTCTGCATCGCCAGCGAATTGATGACCGTTGCCAGCATGCCCATGTAATCGCCACTGGCGCGATCCATCCCGGAGGCGGCGGCTGAAACGCCGCGGAAGATATTGCCGCCGCCGATCACCAGGCAAACCTCGACGCCCATATCGACCACGGTCTTGATCTCCACCGCGACCATTTCGACCATCTTCGGGTCGAGGCCATACTCCCGCTCGCCCATCAAGCCCTCCCCCGAGAGCTTCAACAGGACGCGACGGTAGCGGGGAGCCGGGGGCATTCAGACGCCTCAGTCAGTTTTTGGGCGACGCGGGCACGGCTAGCCTGCGTCGACTGCCGTTGATACTACTTCTTGAGTTGCGCGGCCACCTCGGCGGCGAAATCTTCCGACTTCTTCTCGATGCCCTCGCCGAGCGCAAAGCGCAGAAAGCCTGCGAGCCGGACCGGAGCGCCGACCTGCTTGGCAGCGTCGTCGACGACCTTCGACACCTTCGTCTTGCCGTCGATCACGAAGGCCTGCTCGAGCAGCACAACTTCCTGGTGGAACTTGCGCAGCCCGCCTTCGACCATCTTGGCGACGATGTCGGCCGTCTTTCCCGCCTGGCCTGCCTTCTCCGCCAGCACGGCGCGCTCGCGCTCGATCGTGGCCTGGTCGAGTTCGGCGACGGTCAGCGACTGCGGATTCGTGGCTGCGACGTGCATCGCGAGCTGCTTGCCGAGCGCCGCCAGCTTGCCCTTGTCGCCATTTGACTCGAGCGCCACCAGCACGCCGATCTTGCCGAGGTCCGGGGCGACTGCATTGTGGGTGTAGGCCACGACGACGCCGTCCGACACCGACAGCATGGCGCCGCGGCGCAGGCTCATGTTCTCGCCGATCGTGGCGATCATGTTCGTCAGCTCGCCCTGCACGTCCCGCGACGAGCCGGGGAACGGAGACGAAGCGACCTTGGCGAGATCGCCGCCATTGTCGAGCGCCAGCTTGGTCACCGCGCCGACGAACTTCTGGAACTGCTCGTTGCGGCCGACGAAATCGGTCTCGGCATTGACCTCGACCACCGCGCCCCGGGTGCCGCTTGCAGCGACGCCGACCAGACCTTCCGCAGCCACCCGGCCTGCCTTTTTCGAAGCCGCCGACAGGCCTTTGGTGCGCAGCCAATCGACGGCCTTCTCGAGATCGCCCGCCACCTCGTTCAGGGCCTTCTTGCAATCCATCATGCCCGCGCCCGTCTTCTCGCGCAGCTCTTTGACCAGGGAAGCGGTGATCTCAGCCATAGTTCAGCTCCATATGGTGCAATAAGGGCCGGTCTTGCGACCGGCCCATCATTGGTCTGCAGGGGGCCGGCCTACTCGGCCGGCGCGGCATCGGCAGCCGGCGTTTCGACGGCCGGGATGTCGGCCTCTGAACCGGGAACTTCATCCACCGGCGGCTCGTCGAGCGCGCCCACATCGCCGCCGGAGGCTGCGATCTCGGCACGGATGCCGTCGAGCACGGCGCTGGAGAGCAGGTCGCAATAAAGCGACACCGCGCGTATGGCGTCGTCGTTGCCGGGGATCGGATAGTCGATGCCGTCGGGATCGGAATTGCTGTCCAGAACCGCCACGATAGGGATACCGCGCTTGCGCGCTTCGAGCACCGCGATCGACTCCTTGTTGGTGTCGATGATGAACAGCATGTCGGGCGTCCCGCCCATCTCCTTGATGCCGCCCAGCGACCGCTCGAGCTTGTCGCGCTCACGGGTGAGATCGAGCTGTTCCTTCTTGGTCAGGCCAACCACATCGCCCTTGAGACGCTCGTCGAGCTCGCGCAGGCGCTTGATAGAGGCAGAGATCGTCTGCCAGTTCGTGATCATGCCGCCCAGCCAGCGATGGTTGACATAGTACTGTCCGCAGCGCTTGGCGGCGTCGGCCACGCGATCGGCGGCGGCAGCCTTGGTGCCCACGAACAGCACGCGGCCGCCGTTGGATACGACCTGGCGCACCTGAAGCAGCGCTTGTTCCAGCAATGGCACGGTCTTCGTGAGATCGATAATGTGAACCCCGTTGCGTACCCCGAACAGGTACGGCTTCATCTTGGGGTTCCACCGCCGGGTATGGTGTCCGAAGTGGACGCCCGCTTCCAGCAATTGACGCATCGTGAACTGCGGCATAGCCATGCCGTATCTCCTTTTCCGGTTGAGCCTCCGCGGGCGTCGTTCCCAAAACTCATGAGCCTTGGGGACACCGGAGCGAGCGACGGAATTTCTCCCCGCCGACCGCAAACCCGCGTGCGAAGTGGCGCCTATCTAGGGGGTCCAAGCCCGAAAAGCAACCCTATCCTGTTTGGCCGACGGGTGCCCAATACCCCGTTCGCCGCCGCCGCGCGCGTGAAGGTCCTGAAGCCCGCGCGCTCGGCGCTCGGCTCCGGACGAACCGACGGTGAAGCTGTTCGAGATGATGGAGCTGCAGAATGCGCGCTATGCTGACTGATTGGCGCGCTGGGCAAATCGCTCAGCATGGCGCGCCCGCAGGAGGAAGCCTGGAGCATGTCCCAAGATGTCTTGTTCGAGCTCGACGGGCCGATCGCCGTCATCACCCTCAACCGACCAGATCGGCTCAACGCCATAAGCTCGGGAATCCGGCACGGGCTGGGCGAAGCGTGGCAACGCTTCGAGGAGGATCAGTCCTTGAAGGTCGCCATCCTCACAGGCAGCGGCGAGAAAGCCTTTTGCGCCGGGATGGATCTCAAGGAAGCGGCCGCCACCGGCATCGGCGTGCCGCCGCGAAATTTCCTGCCCGTCCTCGGCGACAATGTTCATGTGACGAAGCCGGTCATCGCCGCTGTCAACGGGGTTGCCTATGCCGGCGGCTGGCTGCTGGCGCAGATGTGCGACCTTTGTATCGCGAGCGAGAATGCGTCCTTCGCGATCACCGAGGCCAAGGTCGGGCGCGGGGTACCATGGGTTCCACCCCTGATCCACATGCTCCCGCAGCGGATCGTGATGGAACTGCTGCTTACGGGCCTGCCGCTGAGCGCGCGCCGCGCGCACGAGCTCGGCTACGTGAATGCCGTGGTGCCGCTGGACAAGCTGCGCGCGGCCGCCATGGAGATGGCGCTGACCATCGCCCGCAATGCGCCGCTCACGGTGCGCGCTGCTCGCGAGCTGGTCTATCTCTCGACCGAAATGGGCCGGTCCGCCGCGCTCCGCGCCGGCCGCGACATCTTCGAATCCGTCTACTTGAGCGAAGATGCCCAGGAAGGACCCCGTGCGTTTGCCGAGAAACGGCAACCGAACTGGAAGGGCCGCTAAGGCGCCGCGAGTGCCGCAGCGATCTCCTCTGCGAGCTTGAGCAGCGACAGAGGGGCCGAGCCTTCGGCCTTGTTGTTGGCGGTTATCCATACCTTGCGCCCAGCCTCGAAGGCGCGAACCGCCATCCGGGCCAGGACTTGGCGGGTCTCGTGGTCTTCGTCGATCAACCGATCGAACGGCTCGTAGCGCTGCTTGGCCGCTTGATAGAGAAAGCCTCGATGCAGGTTCCAGCGCACCACCAGGTCACCTGGCGTGCCACCGTCGAGCGCCGCGAGCGCCCTCTCTTGCCGCTCGACTTCAGGCATGCGGTCGTGCAGGCCGACACAATAGCGCACGCCCTGCTCACGCAGCACCCGCATCAGGCGCGGTGTCAGCAGGTCGGCATTTCGCAACTCCAGCGCATAGCGCGGCCGGTTCCGGCCCAATTCCTGCGGTAACGCCGCGAAGAAGGCTGCCAGCCGCTCGACCACGGTGGTCGCCTCTCCCACCAGGCCGCGCGGTAGCGGCGAGACCTGAAACACCAGGGGACCTGCCTTCGCTCCGAGCCCCTCAAGGCAGGGGACGACGAACTCGCGCGCCGCGATCGCGGGATCGAGGAAATGGGGGTTGGGCACCTTTCCGCGCCCCTGCTCGTCGCGCACCACGGCGTCACAGACCAGGGCCGGCGCTTTCACCACGAAGGAGAAGTGGTCCGGCACCTGCCCAGCGTAGCGCGCATACTCGACGGCGGTGATCGGCGCATAGAAGGTGCGATCGAGGCTGACGGTGCGCAGCAGCGGGATCTGGGCATAGGCGGCGAGGCCGTTCTTGCTCAGTGCGGTCTGCGGGTGCAGGCCTTCGTAGACGAGTCCGCGCCACCCCGGAAAGAACCACGACGATGTGCCGAGCCGGATGTCGGCCGGCAGCATCGGCGCCTGCAGCAGCGGCGATTCCCACGAGGGCCGCACCTCGCCGGGCGCAGGCTTCCGGCGCTTGGGCGCGCCTGGCTGTTCGAACAGGCCGGGCTGTTCGCTCAAATTTCCTCCACCTGCGAGATGCCGGGCAACATTCCAATGATGTCGCGCAGTCCGCCGGCGATCGAGTAGGTACCCGGCAAGATGACCTCGACCTCGCTCTGCTCCTGTTCCATCGGCACGATCAGCGTGACCCGGCCGCGGCCGCGCTTGCCTTCGAGCGACTTGCGCAGCGCCTCGAGCGCGCCGGGATCGGAGATCACGATACGCAATCCCGCCGCCGAGTTCGCGACGGCGTCCTCGAGCTTCAGGACGGTCTGGGCCATCAGCTTGATCTGCTCGCCGTCGAGCCGTCCATCGCAGGAGATCAGTACCGCCTGCCCCGCTTCCAGGAGATTGCGATTGGCGCTGAGCACCTCGCTGAAGACCGTGACCTCGAAAGCGCCCGACTGGTCGGAGCATTGCACGAAGGCGAAGCGGTTGCCTTTCGCCGACGTGCGTTCCAGCTTGTCGATCACGGTGCCGGCAAGCTTGATGCGACCTGCCGTGCCGCGCTGCAGGAGTCCCAGCAGGTCCGCGGCCCGCGTCACGCCAAGCCTCTGCAGGCTCTTCTCGTACGCCGCCAGCGGATGCGACGACAGATAGAAGCCGATAGCCGAGAATTCCTGCTGCAGACGTTCCATCGGCGCCCAGTCGGGCACCTTGGGCAATTGCGGCCGGCGCTGCGCTGTGTCGTCTCCGAACAGGGTGTTCTGATTGCTGCCGCGCGACTCGTGCGTCGCCTGCGAATGGCGCATCAGCGCCTCGATGGCCCCGAACGTCTGCGCCCGGTTCTTGTTCAGCGTATCGAAGCCACCTGCCTTCACCAGGCTTTCGACCAGCCGCTTGTTCAGCACGCGCTGGTCGAGCCGTTCGGCGAAGTCGAACAGGTCCTTGAAAGGACCGTTCTCCTCCCGCTCGGCGGCGAGCCGCGCCATGGCCTCGCGGCCGACGCCCTTGATCGCGGCAAGGGCGTAACGGATCGCCTTCTTGCCCTCGGCCGTTCGCTCGACGGTGAACTCGGCGGTCGAGCGCGTGACGTCGGGCGGCAGCAGCTCGACACCGATCTTTTCGAGGTCGCGCCGATAGCCGTTCAGCTTGTCGACGTTGCCCATGTCGAGGGTCATCGTCGCGGCGAAGAACTCGACCGGATGGTTGGCCTTCAGATAAGCCGTCTGATAGCAGACCAGCGCATAGGCCGCCGCGTGGCTCTTGTTGAAGCCGTAGCCGGCGAACTTGTCGACCTGGTCGAAGATCGAGGAGGCCTTGTCCTTCTTGACGCCGTTCTTCTCCGCACCCTGCACGAAGGTGGCGCGCTGCGCGTCCATTTCGGCTTGGATCTTCTTGCCCATGGCGCGGCGCAGCAGGTCGGCACCTCCCAGCGAGTAGCCGCTCAGCACCTGGGCGATCTGCATGACCTGCTCCTGGTAGATCATGATGCCGTAGGTTTCCTTGAGGATCCCTTCGAGCAGCGGATGCAGGTAGTCGGGCGTCTCCTCGCCATGCTTGCGCTTGATGTAACTGGGGATGTTTTCCATCGGGCCGGGGCGGTAGAGCGCCACAACGGCGATGATGTCCTCGAAGCGGTCAGGCTTGAGCTTGCGCAGCACGTCGCGCATGCCATTGCCTTCGAGTTGGAACACCCCGGATCCGTCGCCGCGCGCCAACAGCTCGAAGGTCTTCTTGTCGTCGAGCGGCAGCTTTGCAATGTCGATCTGATCGCGGCCGATCAGATCCCAAGCCTTCTCGATGACGGTGAGAGTCTTCAGCCCGAGGAAGTCGAATTTCACCAACCCGGCCGGTTCGACCCACTTCATATTGAACTGGGTAGCAGGCAGCGATTCCTTGCTGTCCGTGTCGCGATAGAGCGGCACCAGCTCGTGCAGGGGCCGGTCGCCGATCACCACGCCGGCAGCATGGGTCGATGCGTTGCGGTAGAGCCCTTCGAGCTGCAAGGCCAGGTCGATCAGCCGCTTGATCTCTTCATCCGCATTGTACTGCTCCTTCAAGAGCTGCTCGGTCTCGACCGCCTTGGCGAGAGTCACCGGATTGGCGGGATTGTTCGGCACGAGCTTGCAGATCCGGTCGACCTGCCCGTAGGGCATGCCGAGCACGCGACCGACGTCGCGCAGCACCGCGCGCGCCTGCAGCTTGCCGAAGGTTATGATGGCGGCGACCCGGTCGGCGCCGTACTCGTCTCGTACGTAGCGGATCACGCGGTCGCGCTTGTCCTGGCAGAAGTCGATGTCGAAGTCCGGCATCGACACGCGCTCCGGATTGAGGAAGCGCTCGAACAGCAGGCCCCAGCGCAGCGGATCGAGGTCGGTGATCTTGAGCGACCAGGCGACCAGCGAGCCGGCACCCGAGCCACGGCCGGGCCCTACCGGCACGCCGTTGTCCTTCGCCCATTGGATGAAGTCGGCGACGATCAGGAAGTAGCCGGCGAAGCCCATCTTCACGATCATGTCGAGCTCGTAGACGAGGCGTTCCTCGTACCTCGTGAACTCTATGCCGTCGGCCAGCCGGCCGAGCACCCTGAGCTCTTCCAGCCCGGTCCGCGCGAGGGCACGCAGCGCTTCCTCCTCCGAGCGGCCCTGCAGCTTGGTGTAGCTCGGCAGGATAGGCTTGCGCGGCTCCGGCATGTAGGCACAACGCCGTGCAATCACGAGAGTGTTGTCGCAGGCCTCGGGCAGGTCGGAGAAGACCTCGCGCATCTGGGCCGCCGACTTGAAGTAGTGTTCGGGCGTCAGGCGGCGGCGGTTGGGGTCCTCGATGTGCACGCCCTGTTCGATGCAGAGGAGCACGTCATGCGCCTCGTACATTGCCTCCTTGGGAAAGTGCACGTCGTTGGTGCCGACGATCGGCAATCCCTTGGCGTAGGCGAGGTCGAGCAGCGGCGCTTCGATGCGGCGTTCATTGTCCTCGCCGTGCCGCTGGACTTCCAAGTAGAGCCGACCGTCGAACATCCTCTGCAGCCGTTCGAGATGATGCTCCGCCGTCGCGCCCTGGCCGCCGGCGAGCAGGCGGCCGAGCATGCTGGCGGCGCTGCCGCTGAAGGCCAGCAGGCCCTCGGTGTACCCGGCCAGATCGTCGAGCGGCAGGGCCGCGGTCGAGCCGGTCTTGAATTCGAGATGGGCGCGGCTGACCAGACGCATCAGATTGAGATAACCCTGCTCGCTCTGCACCAGCAGGGTCAGCCAGTCGGTCGCCGGCAGCTTGCCGGCCGCGGCGATCCCGCCCTCCTCCTCCCGTCGGATGGCGAGATCGCACCCGACGATCGGTTGGATGCCGGCCTTGGCGGCGTACTGGGAGAATTCCAGTGCACCGAACAGATTGTTGCGGTCGGTTACGGCGACCGCCGGCATGGCGTTCTCCTTCGCCAGCGCCACGACCTTGTCGACCTTATTCGCCCCTTCAGTGAGCGAATAGGCGGAACGGACCTTGAGATGGACGAAATCGGCGATAGGCACGGGGCACTATGCCTCCCACATCTTGTGGAAAGCGAGGCGCGAATCAGGGCCGAACCACCGTCATCTTGAAGGGACCGGCATTGGTGGCGGCATGGGCCACGGCCTCGTTTATCTGCTCCAGAGGAAACTCGGTCACCTCGCCGAGCTTGATCTGGCCCGAACGGACCAGCTTGATCATCCGTGGGATCGCCTCGCGCGGATACATCCATTGACCGCGCACCTCGATGCCGTAGCGCATCATCCAGCCGTATGGCAGCGAGACATCGCTGCGGATGCCACCCATCAGGATCGCGCGCCCGTAGGGTCGGAGCGCCAGCACGGCAGTCCGCACCCAGGTCGGGCTCGCCTCCGGCGGCAGCAGGTCGAGGACGACGTCGATTGGTCCACCTGCCGCGCTCTGCATCTTGCGGCGATCTTCCTCTTCATGGCCGCTCATCTGCACGGTTCGAACGCGGCCCGCGAAGCGGCGTTCCAGATCGGCAAGGGCCTGCGCGTTGCGGCCCGTCGCGATGACGCGCGCAGCGCCCATTGCGATGCCGACGAGGACGCCCGCGCTGCCGAAAGCCCCTGTGGCGCCGTTTATCAGCAATGTTTCTCCCGCCAGCAGGCGCCCGGCCAGCAAGCCGCCATAGGGCACCAGCAGCTTGCCCAACCCGCACCAGCGACCCGCATCGGCCGGCTCAATCTCGCCGATGGGAATGGCGTTCTCGGTCGGGACGCGTACCTGCTCGGCAAACGACCCGTCGTGATAGAAGCGCTGCAGCCGTAGCGCTTCCGGGCTGCCGGCCGTTAGCCCCTGCAGGATGATGTCGGGCGTCACGGCGTCATCGCGCGAACGCACGGTCGGATCGATCGACACCCAGTCGCCGACCGCAAGCCGCGTTGCGTCCGGCCCGACCGCCCTCACCCGGCCGACGCCGCCCGCCCCCGGCACCATGGGCAGTTCGAGCAGATACTGTCGCTTGCCGCTGTAGACGTCGCCGGCATAGGCGAGCACGCCCGCAGCTGCGACATTGACGATCACCTCGCCGGTCCCGAGCACGGGATCTGGAACGGTCTCGACGGACAATGGCGAGCCGAACGCCTTCAGGACGGCAGCTTTCATGGGCACCTCGTTCTTGGATCGCCCATTCTCTGCCGATGTCGGTAACATATTCAGACCTGGTATTATCCTGGGATAAAGGCATACCACCATGGACGCGCGACGCAGCGAACTCGGCGACTTCCTCCGCTCACGACGGCAACGCCTGCGACCCGAATCGGTTGGCCTTCAAGCCACGCGTCGGCGGCGCACGCCGGGCCTCCGGCGCGAGGAAGTGGCCGAGCTCGCCGGCATCGGCATCGATTGGTACGTGCGGCTCGAGCAGGGCCGCAGCGTCAATCCATCCCTCGCCACGATTGACGCATTAGCGCGCGCGCTGCGGCTGGGAAAGGCCGAGCATGATCACCTTCGGGCACTGGCGCGGCGCGGCGATCGTCGCCCCTTCCAAGAGGAGGAGGTGCCCGATCCGATCCGACGCCTGGTCGAAAGCCTTCCAAATCCTGCCTACATCACCGGCCGCCGATGGGACGTGCTGGCCTGGAACCAGACCGCCGACGAGATCTTCGCCTTCGGTCGCATGGCCGACGAGGACCTCAACACCCTGATCATCATGCTCACCAAACCGGCGAGCCGTCGCGTGTTCGGCCCCGCCTGGGCCGACGAGGCTCGGCGGATGGTGGCGATGTTCCGCACGACCCATGACGTCTGGGCGGGGGATCCAGCATTCATCGACCTGCTCGACCGACTACGGCGTGATAGCCCCGAATTTCCCGGCTGGTGGAAGGCCCACGACATCCGCGACGTCGCCGCCGGCCAGAAACGGGTGGTGCATCCCAAGAAGGGCGTGCTGCACTTCGAGCACGCGTCCTTCCAGTGCAACGACGAGCCCGGGCTCAAACTGGTGATCTACACGCCCGTTTAGTCGGACTCATCCGGTTTGGGCGCCCTGACCCGTTATGAGAGCACCCCATCTTTCAGGTGGAGGGTGCGGTCCATCCTAGCGGCGAGTTCTGGGTTGTGCGTCGCGATCAGTGCCGCCATCCCGGTCTCCCGAACGAGGGCGAGAAGCTGGCGGAAGACCGCCTCCGCTGTCCCGGTGTCGAGATTGCCGGTCGGCTCGTCGGCCAGCAGCACGCGCGGCGCATTGGCGACGGCGCGGGCGATCGCGACCCGCTGCTGCTCCCCGCCGGACAGGCGGCCGGGCCTATGCTCGGCACGGTCCTTCAGGCCGACCATCGCCAGAAGATCGCCCGCCCGCACCCGTGCTTCACTGCGCGACAGGCCGTTCAGCATCTGCGGCAGCATCACGTTCTCCAATGCCGAAAATTCCGGCAACAGGTGGTGATACTGGTAGACGAAGCCCAGGAACTTGCGGCGCAACCCGGTGCGCGGGCCGTCGCCGAGCGCCTTGGTGGGCTTTCCGTCGACGACGACCTCGCCGGCGTCCGGTCGTTCGAGCAGCCCCGCGATGTGCAGCAAGGTCGACTTCCCGCTGCCGGACTGACCGACGAGCGCCACGATCTCCCCCGCGCGCAGGTCGAGCGAGACGGCGCGCAGCACCTCGAGCCGACGGTCGCCCTGCACGAAGGTCCGTTGCAGCGCGCGCAGCGAGAGCGGGAAGGAGGTGTCACTCATGCCGCAATCCTTCGACGGGTTCGACCCTCGTGCTGCGCCAGGCAGGATACGCCGCCGCCGCAAGAGACAGACCAATGGCGATGGCGATCACGGTCAACACCTCTCCAGGCCGGATGTCCGCCGGCGCCGACGCGATGAAGTCGAGCTCCAGGGAGCCGCCCCTCAGTCGGCCCACCAGGTCGACGATGGCGGCGACATTGGCGCTGATCAGTAATCCGAGCGCGGCCCCCACGGCAGTCCCGACGATTCCGACCGCCGCAGCAGACAGGAAGAAAGCACGGACGATCGTGGCCTTCCCCGCTCCCATCGTGCGCAGGATGGCGATGCTGCCGCGCTTGACTCTCACCAGCATCGTGAAGCTCGCCACGACATTCATCGCCGCCACCAGCACGATCAGGGTGAGAATGATGAACATCATCACTTTCTCGACCTCCAGTGCGCCGACGAAGCGCGCGTTGAGGGTCTGCCAGTCCGACACCTTGAGATCGTCGCGTGCCAAGGCCTTTCGGATTTCCGCCGCGATCCTCGGAGCGGCGTTGAGATCGCTGAGGTCGAGGTCGATCGAGCTCACCGTCCGACGGTCGTACTCGAGGTCCTCCTGCAGCATCTGCAACGGCATGAACACCAGCGCATTGTCGAACTCGTAGCGCTTGGAGAGGAAGCTTCCCAGCACGTCGTAGTCCGAGTAGCGCGGCGCGATCGTGCCCGACTCGTTCAGCCGATGGGTGGTGACGGTCACCTTGTCGCCGGCGGCGACGCCGATCGCCTGGCGCAGCCGCTCGCCGATCACGACTCCCGGCTTGGTGCCGAAGTCGCCCAACCCGCCATGCACGACGTTCTTCGTGACGACGTCGCGCGACAGCAGATCTTCCAGCCGCACGCCGCGGATCAGCACACCGCGGTTCTGGCCGCCGGCGCTGATCAGTGCCTGTCGCTCGAGGGTCAACCGCACGGTCCGGACGCCCGGGACCTTGCGGAGGGTTTCGAGAAGCTCGGGGGTGGTCTGCATCATGCCGTCGCGCGCTGTGATCACGATATGGCCGTTCATACCGATCAGCCGGCTGATCAGGTTGGTCCGAAAGCCGCCCATCACGGACAGCACGACGATCAGGGTCGCGACGCCCAGGGCAACGCCAATCAGCGAGAAGATGGCGATGAACGAAACGAAGCCTTCTCGCTGGCGCGTGGCGAGATAGCGCCAGGCAAGCCAGCGTTCCACCGAGCGTTCGCCGCGACGGATGCTGGCGTCACTCACGGCGCAAGCCCTCGACTGGATCGAGCCGCGCGGCCCGCGCCGCCGGGTAAAGGGAAGCCAGGAGCGCGAATGTCACCGCCATGCCGGCGATGGTCGCGACCTCCTGCCAAGTGATATGCGACGGCATCTCGGCGAGCAGATAGAGCGTCTCGTCGAACAGCACGAGACCGAAGGTGTGCTGCAGCCATTGGCGGATCGCTTCGATATTGAGCGCGAAAGCCAGACCCAGCGCGACGCCGATCGCGGCGCCGAGGCCGCCGATGGCCAGGCCGTCGATCAGGAACAAGCGAAGGATGGCGCCGCGCGTCGCGCCCATGGTGCGCAGGATGGCGATGTCTGCCGTCTTGGTGCGCACCAGCATCACGAGGCTCGACACGATATTGAACGCGGCCACCAGCACGATCATGGTGAGGACGATGAACAGGACGTTGGACTGGCTCTGTATCGCTGCGAAGAAGCCGTAGTTGGCCTGGAACCAGTCGAACACCCAGCCCTGGGATCCGACCGTCTGGGCCACCAGGCGGCGCTCCTCCGCGAGGGACGTGCCCTCGTTCAGGAAGACCTCGATGGTCGAGACCTTGTCGCCGAGGTTGAGCATGCGCTGCACGTCCGGCAGCGGCGCATAGACAAAGTTCGAATCGTAATCGTACATGCCGGCGCAGAAGATCGCCGTCACGGTCGCCGAGGCCGAGCGTGGCATGACGCCGAGCGGCGTGGTGACCGAGACAGGCGAGACGAGCTGCAGCCGGTCGCCGACCTTGAGCCCCATCAGGTCGGCGAAGCGCTTGCCGACGACGACGGTGAAATCGTCGCCGAAGCCCGTCAGCGTGCCCCAGTCGATCGGCTTGCCGTCGTCGCTGCGGCACAGGTTGCGATAACGGTCACGTACGCCAGGCGGACCTTCGATGGCCGCGGAGAGCGGCAGCCGGGCGCGGAAATCCTCCGGGATCATGCCGCGCAGCAGCACGCCGCGCACCTTGTCGCCGGCGACGGCGATCACCTGACCTTCGGCCGAGGCCGTGGCCGTGGCCACCCCCGGAACCGCGCGCAGGCGGGAAATCAGGTCGGGCGTCGCGACCAGGCCACCACGCGTGCCCTGCACGCCGAGCTGGCCGCTGATGCCGGCCATCTGGCGCAGCATCTCGCTCTGGAAGCCGTTCATCACCGCCATCACCACGATCAGCGTGCCGACGCCGAGCGCGATACCGACCAGCGAGAAGCCGGCAATCACCGAGATGAATCCCTCCTCGCGGCGAGCCCGCAGGTAGCGGAAAGCGATCAGGCGCTCGACAGCGGCGAAGGCCATCTACCGTCTTCTTCTCATGTTCTTCTCCCCCGATAAGGGGAAAGGAGAATGAAAGGAGAAGCAATCACACGGCGAAGCTTTCGTGGACTATGAGAAGCGGGCAACGACTTCCTCGACCGGAAGTTCCTCACGCGCCCCGGTCTTGCGGTTCTTGATCTCGAGCTTGCCGGCGGCGACGCCCTTTGGACCCACGATCACCTGCCAGGGAATGCCGATCAGATCCATGTCGGCGAACTTGCCGCCAGGCCTGATGTCGCGGTCGTCGTGCAGCACCTCGACTCCTTTCGCCGTCAACGCATCGTAGAGCCTGGTGCAGGCGCCGGACACGGCGCCGTCATCCGGCTTCAGATTGACGATGGCGACCTTGAACGGCGCCACCGACTCCGGCCAGACGATGCCGACGTCATCGTGGCTCGCCTCGATGATGCCACCGACCAGGCGCGACACGCCGATCCCGTAGGAGCCCATCTCGACCGTGATTTCATCGCCGCCTGGACCGGCAACGATCGCCTTCATTGGCTTCGAATACCTGGTGCCGAAATAGAAGATGTGGCCGACCTCGATGCCGCGCGCAGACAGCCGCTCGCCTTCCGGGATCGCATCGAACGCGGCCTTGTCGTGCATTTCGTCGGTCGCGGCATAGAGCGACGTCCACTCCTCGACGATCGGCCGAAGGTCGGCGCCGTAGTCGATCGTACGGCTCAGGATGTCCTTGTCCACAAGGCCCTTGTGGCAGAACACCTCGCTCTCGCCGGTCTCGGCCAGGACGATGAACTCGTGGCTGAGGTCGCCGCCGATCGGGCCGGTGTCGGCGCGCATCGGGATCGCCTTCAGCCCCATGCGCGCGAACGTGCGCAGGTAG
>JAHCJV010000092.1 GCA_026126105.1 Enhydrobacter sp. | reverse complement strand
TGCTTCGGCCCCGAGGCGTCGGCCGTGATGAACGGCAGGTTGATCTCGGTCTCCTTGGAGTTGGAGAGCTCGATCTTGGCCTTCTCGGCCGCTTCCTTCAGGCGCTGCAGGGCGAGCTTGTCGTTGCGCAGGTCGATGCCCTGCTCCTTCTTGAACTCGTCCGCGAGGTAGCTGATGACGCGCTGATCGAAGTCTTCGCCGCCAAGGAAGGTGTCGCCGTTGGTTGCCTTGACCTCGAATACGCCGTCGCCGATCTCGAGGATCGACACGTCGAAGGTGCCGCCGCCCAGGTCATAGACCGCGATCACGCCGCTCTTGCGCTTGTCCATGCCGTAGGCGAGGGCAGCCGCGGTGGGCTCGTTGATGATGCGCAGGACCTCGAGGCCGGCGATGCGCCCGGCATCCTTGGTCGCCTGACGCTGGGCATCGTTGAAGTAGGCCGGAACGGTGATCACCGCCTGCTCGACCTTCTCGCCGAGATAGGCTTCGGCGGTCTCCTTCATCTTGCCCAGGACGAAAGCCGAGATCTGGCTCGGGCTGTATTGCTGGCCGTCCACTTCGACCCACGCATCGCCGCTCGACGCCTTGACGATGTTGAAAGGCACCAGCGACTTTTCCTTCGCGACCATCGGGTCGTCGAAGCGGCGTCCGATCAGGCGCTTCACCGAGTAGAGCGTCTTCATCGGATTGGTGACAGCCTGCCGCTTGGCGGACTGGCCCACCAGCCGCTCGCCGGAGTCGGCGAAGGCGACCATCGACGGCGTCGTCCGCGCACCTTCGGAATTCTCGATGACCTTCGTGTCGCCGCCTTCCATGACCGCAACACAGGAGTTGGTCGTACCCAAGTCGATGCCAATGACCTTCGCCATGATTCTACTCTCTTTCCCAGCAAGTCGGCCCAGCCCCAAAGGCGCCGGTTCGACCCCCGTTGATGTGTTTACCTGCCGGAAAAGACCGGATCAGGACAGGGGCTATATAGGTCCTGTGAGGCTGCCTGCAATGGTGCCGCCTCACCCTGACGTGAAAATCACCCCAGCGGATATCACATAGGCAGCGAGCAGCCTAAAAGCGAGCGTTCATGCGTCTTTTGCCCGGTTTTCTCTCCCTCGTGGCACAACGCCATCTCCTGTCGGAGGTGCGCCATGTCTTGGCATGTGCCCCGCTTTACAGTCCGGCCATGCCGCGGTCCGGCAGCCCGTATTCGGTGCGGATGTCGAACTGCGGTTCGCTGGGATGGCTGTCGGATCGCAGCGGCTATCGATACAGCCCGACCCATCCGGTCACCGGCGCGCCTTGGCCCCCGATCCCGCATCCGATCCTCGACCTCTGGCACGAGACGACGGGCGCGGCCTACGCGCCGGAAGCCTGCCTGATCAATTGCTACGCTCCCACGGCAAGGCTTGGACTGCATCGCGATCAGGACGAGCACGCCAAGGACGCACCCATCCTGTCGATCTCATTGGGCGATACCGCCCTGTTCCGGCTTGGGGGTCCTGATCGCAAGAGCCCAACCCGATCATTCCGTCTGGGCAGCGGCGACCTGATGGTTCTCGAAGGTCCATCACGTCACTGGTTTCACGGCGTCGACCGCATCGCACCAGGCACCAGCCAACTCCTGCCGGAAGGCGGGCGCATCAATCTGACCCTCCGCCGGGTGACGGTGCCGTAGCCTCCGGACGCCCGCTAGGCGTCGTTGCTTGCTTCCGTAGCGGCTGTTCGAGGCGGGCCGCCCCTGGAGACGGCGACCATGGCGGCGCGCAGCAGACGCCCCGCCAGCAGGTAGCCGGGAATCAACTCCTGCACGACGGTGCCGGACGGAACCGAAGGATCCTGGACTTCCATCATCGCCTGGTGAAAATCGGCGTTGAACGCCTTTCCGACCGCTTCGATGCGGGTGACGCCATGACGCTCGAGGACCGACTGGAGCTCACGCTCGGTCGCCTGCACGCCGACGATCACGTTCTGGACCCCCGGATCGACATCGGCCGGCAGCGCGGACAGCGCCCGGCCAAGATTGTCGGCGACCGACAGCACGTCTCGCGCGAAGCGCTCGATGCCGAATTTGCGCTCCTTCTCGATATCCTGTTGGGCGCGGCGGCGGACATTCTGCGATTCCGCGACCGCCCGCAGATGCCTGTCCTGCAGTTCCGCGTTCTCGGCCTGCAGACCTTCCACGACCTTCTGAAGCACTTCGACGGTAGGTTCGGGGCCGTCGACCGGCATGTCAGCCGGGGCGCCGCCCGCGGTTGAATCGCTGGCCATACGTCAATCCCCTAACAATGGTGGTTTCTTTCGGGGCCTTCACTTAGGGAGGAGATGGCGTGGGGTCAACCCATCACGTCAAACCGCCTCCAGGGGCGCGTGCAACTTCGTGCCACGCACGATGATGCCGCCGCGGTCACCCACTGTGAGGCTGCCATAGCGCTGCGCGAACGCCGGCGGAAGCGGCCTTGCGTTGTCGGCGGCCAGCCAAAGCCTCAGAAGATGACGGCGCTTGTCGGGCTGGGGCCAATCCTCGAAGCCGGTCCGGTCGTGCAGGATCGTATGGTTGTGCACCAGCTGCACGTCGCCCGGCGCGAACTGCATGAACATGTTGAGGGCGGGATCGTTGGTGAGCGCGTCGAACATGTCGAGCGCCTCGACATGCGCCGCCGTGAGCCGCGGTGCGTCGGGAAAGCGTTGCGCTGAATTGATGTACTGACGCTGGTAGATTGCCGTCAGATAGCCTTGGAACCAGTTGAACGGCGGAATCTCGAAATACGGTTTCTGGCCTTCGGGCACCTCGCCGCGCCGATCGGTGGCGACAGGTTGGAACAGCAGCTTCAGGAGATCGGGTCGGCGCCGGCGCATCTCGTTGAAGATCGTGGTCGAGCTGACCAGCGCCGAAAGGCCGCCCGACTTTGCGGTCCTGAGGCAGAGCAGGCCGACGATGTCGCAGGAATCGGTGTGGAAGGTCTGCCGTTCGTGCGTCTGGTAGATTCGGACATTGGGGTCATTCGAGGCGAGGCCGAGGTCCTGGACGTGACCCAGCACATGCCCCTTGCCGTTTTGCGAGCGCGCGCTGCCGAGATGGGTGCCGAGGCCAAAAAACGCAGTTGCCGATTCCCGCATCGTCCAGCGCTCGACCGGCAGGCCGCGCAGCAGCAGGAAGCCGCGGCCGTTCAGCACTTCGCTCTCGACCCGCGCCTTGAGCTTGGGGGCAAGGGTCGGCAGCGGAAACTCGCTTGGCGTGATTGCTGCGATGTCGGCTTCGCGCAAAGCCAGCGCCTTGGTAGCCGCTTCGACCTCGGCAATCTCGGAAGGCGAGAGCGGCATCTGCCAGTCGCTGCGCTGGCTCATCTCCGGGCCGTACCAGGCAGCGGGGCCGGTCTGTTCCGGCGGGAGCTCGAACGTCATTGGCAATTCCTTCCCTTGCGTCGTGGGATCTTAATTCCCGCTTCTTCGATGCGGGTACTGGTGACTGCGGAAGGTATCAGGCCGCTTCCCACGGGAAGCGCGGCGCAAACAGCTCTTCATCGGCGACCGAGAGGCGATGACTCTCGGTGGCATTGACCAGCGCGGCTCGGATGCCGGGTTCCAGGGCGCTGTGGCCGGCGTCGGGTACCATGACGAAGCGCGCCTCGGGCCAGGCCCGGGACAGCGCCTCGGCGGTGACGGGCGGGCAAACGATATCGTAGCGGCCCTGAACGATCGTGCACGGCAGGTTGCGCACCTTGCCGAGGTCGTTCCAGGGCCAGCCGTCGGCTACGAAGGTGGCATTGCAGAAATAGTGGGCCTCGATGCGCGACAGCGCCAGCGCGAAGCCGCCATGGTCGGACTCGAACGGCGCGCGTGCGGTCGGATAGAGCGTCGAGCAGGCCGCCTCGTAACGGCTCCAGGCGCGCGCTGCGGGTCGATGGATATCGGGACTGCGGTCGATCAGGCGGCGATAGTAGTTGCCCAGGAGATCGCCGCGTTCGCCGGCCGGCAGATGCTCGGCGAAGTCGCGCCACGCCTCGGGGAAGATCGCCCGCATGCCGTGGAGGAACCACTCGATCTCCTGCTTCGCGCCGAGAAAGATGCCGCGCAGGATGAATCCGCTGGTACGTTCCGGATGGCTGATGCCGTAGGCCAGCGCGAGCGTGCTGCCCCACGAGCCGCCGAACAGCAGCCAGCGCGGAATACCGAGGTGGACCCGCAGCTTCTCCATGTCGCCGACGAGATGGCCAGTCGTGTTGTCGTGAAGGTCGCCGAGCGGCATCGATCGTCCGCAGCCACGCTGGTCGAATACGACGATCCGATAGAACTGCGGATCGAAGAATCGGCGATGGACCGGGGCCGAGCCTGCGCCCGGGCCACCGTGCAGGAAGACGACCGGAACGCCGTCCGGGTTGCCGCTCTGCTCCCAATAGATCGTATGTCGTCCATCGACCGCCAGCATGCCGCTGGCGTAGGGAGAGATCTCCGGGAACAGGTCGGAGCGAAGAGGTGTCTCTGAGCGCGGCATGCGACTTTCCGTCCTCATGAGTGCCACAGCGGCTGCTGCCATTCCAGCGTCGCAAGCATTTGCTTGTGCGGCGCGCAGGCGCATAACCTCTTGGCGGGCGTGGTGGAGGAATAGTGGTTTTTCGCGGTCTTGTCGCTCTCCTGGTGTCGGCGGTTCTGGCCAGCGGCTGCACATCCGGCAGCATTTCACCGCGAGGCACCGCCAGCGTTGCACAGGGCGGCGACGCGCTGCCCAGCGACGTCGAGAGAATCGTCGGACCGGCATATGACGCACCGCAGCTGCAAGCCTTCGTCCACCGTGTGGGCCAGCGGCTCGTCGCCGAGGCCGGCGTACCCGGCAGCTATCGCTTCTTCGTCCTCGACCAGGCCGTAGCGAACGCCCACGCGCTGTCCAACGGCTACATCTTCGTGACGCGGGGCCTGCTTGCCCTGATGGACGACGAGGCCGAGCTTGCCGCCGCGATCGCCCACGAGCTTGGCCACCTCATAGAACGGCATGCAGCCCAGCGCGAGCAGGCACGACGCGGGGTTATGGATGCCGCGGTCAACGCCGCTCTGAAGAGCGGCTCGGTCACGGTGGGCCGCTCGGTGGCGCGTGACGGGTTGATACAGCTGCGCCGTTATTCGAGGGACCAGGAGCTCGAGGCCGACCGGGTCGGCGTCGGCTACATCATTCGGGCGGGTTATCGCGGCGACGCGATGATCACCCTGATCGAGAAGCTGCGGCGGCAGTCCAATCTCGAAGATCAGGTCATGGGGCAGCCCGGCGACTCCCGCGAACCGAGCGCGCTGTCGACACATCCGGGAGCCGACGACCGGCTGGTGGTGCTGCGTGGCATGGCCGGTCTCGGCACAAAGGGCGAGAGTGGTCGGCCGGGATATCTCGCCGCCATCGACGGCATGTCGGTTGACGATCCGCCGGAGGAAGGCTTCGTGCGCGGCTCGTCGTTCGAGCATCCTGTAATGCGCATCGCGTTCAGCGCCCCGCGCGATTTCAGGCTCTACAATGACCATGAAGGCGTGCTGGGCATCGGCAGGGATCGCTCGTTGCTCTATTTCACCTGCGCTGCCGGGAGTGTTCCGGGGAGGCTCGACGACTGGATGCGCAACAGGCTCCAGCCAACGCCGACGGACATTCAGGCGACCGAGATCGGCGGCGCGGAGGCCGCGATCGGCGCCCGTCCTCGCGGCTCGGACACCGGCCTCAGCCAGGTGCGCTATGTCATCATCCGGCGGCCTGACGGCATCTGCTATTTCAACCTGCTGAGCAACGGGCCCGATCGCGATCGGCGGATTGCCGCCATGGTCGAGGCGACGCGCAGTTTCCGCGACCTTACGCCGGCTGAAGCGGCAGCGTTGAGGCCTTACCGCCTTCGAGTCGTGCCGCGCGGCAACGCTTCGGCGGCGGCGTTGGCCGCCCGCATGCCCTATCCCGACCTGAAGCTCGAACGGCTCCTGACGCTGAATGGAGTCGACGACGCGGCTGGCCTTGCGCGGCGCGAACAGGTGAAGATCGTCGTGCCATGACGCATGCATTCGGCAGAACGAGAAGAGCGGCCGATTGCGGCCGCTCCTAAATTCACTTCGGAGATCGCGGTCAGGCGACCTTCTGGAGCACGCTGTTCAGCTTCTGCGTTGCCAGATCCTTATCGATCCGCTCCACGGCGGCGAGCTCGCGGGCCAGCCGATCCAAAGCGGCCTCGTAGATCTGGCGCTCGCTGTAGGACTGGTCCGGTTGGCCGGCATTGCGATGCAGGTCGCGCACGACTTCGGCAATCGAAACCGGGTCGCCCGAGTTGATCTTGGCTTCGTATTCCTGGGCGCGGCGATTCCACATCGCGCGGCTGACGCGGCTTCGCCCCTTCAGCGTCACGAGCGCGCTCTCCATGATCTTGCGCGAACTCAGCTTGCGCAGACCAGAAATCTTCGCCTTCGCCACCGGCACGCGAAGCATCATGCGCTCCTGCTCGAACGAGATCACGAACAGCTCGAGCTTGTGTCCGGCGATCTCCTTCGCCTCGATATCGATCACCCGGCCCACACCATGGGTCGGGTACACGACGAAATCGCCCTTCTCGAAAGCAAATTCCTTCGCTTTGGGCACTGCCTTCTTCGGCTTGGCCATGTCGAGTTCCTTCACTCTTCAACCCCGCGTTTGGCGATACCGCGGCCCGCCGCGCACGCTCCCCTGCGTGCTTGACCCGAAACCTGGTATCGGTAAGTTGCAATCGGATACCGATGAGGCGCCGAGCCAGCGACGGACCGGACCCCGGACCGCTTCCAGCCCCGCCCATATAACAGAATTTTCCGAAAGAGTCGCGCACTATGTTGCAATTTGGCAACGCTCCGCCCATGCGAAGGCTGCATGGCTATCGCAACAGATGCGTCAAAGGACTGAGAAGCGTCTAATCAGCGCTGCGCCGGCTTTTCGCTGAAGAACTTGGCGTACTTGTCCGGCATGTCCTTGTATTCCTCGGCATCCGCTGGCGCTTCACCCTTGCGGGTGATGTTCGGCCATCTTGCCGAGAAATCGCGGTTGACCTCCAGCCACTGCTCCATGCCTTTTTCGGTATCCGGCACGATCGCCTTCGGGGGGCATTCCGGCTCGCAGACACCACAATCGATGCACTCGTCCGGATTGATGACCAGCATATTCTCGCCCTCGTAGAAGCAGTCGACGGGGCAAACTTCAACACAGTCCATGTACTTGCACTTGATGCAAGCTTCGGTCACGACGTAGGTCATCTATAGCTCCAGGAACGAGCGGGCGGGTGCTTACCGCGCGCCACATGCGGGCGCAAGGTTGCATCATACCGCTTCGATTTCATCATATAGTGTGCGCGCTTCGAGGGCTGGCCCACGACGGTCTCCCAAGGCAACGATACGGACCACGCGGACCTTCGGACCGAGCGCAAAGGTCAGGACCATGCCGGGCACCACGGTCGCATGTGGCTTGTCGGTGACACGGCCATCGAGCCGGCATCGCGCTTTCTCGACATATCGCTGGGCGAGCGAACGGGTCTTGAAAAAGCGTGCATGCCAAAGCCATTTGTCCAGCCGCATCAGCGCAAGAGGCTATTTCTTCCCGCCCAGCTTCAGTTCGAGCAGCTTGGCGAAAGGCGAATCGGAAGGGGTTTCGCCCTTCTTCTCTGTCGTGGCGTAAAGCCGCAGGGCGGGCCCTCCCGAATCGCGTCTCGGCGGCCGAGGGCCGCGTCGATCGTCGCGTGGCGGGCCGTCCTTGCGCTCGGTGCGCGGACCGTCGCTCCGCTGGCCGTCCGGCCGGGAGCCCCGGTTCGTACCCTCGCGGGGAGGCCCATTGTGGTTGGCGCCACCACGAGACGGGTCATCGCGACGAGGCGCATCGGCAAAAAACTGCCGTTCATTCGGCCGCTCGGGCCGTTCACGGCGGCGCTGTTCGCGACGCTCGCGCTCCTCAAGCCGCTGGCGCTCACGCTGCTCCTCGCGCTCGCGCACGAAGCGCGGCTTGACCGAGAATGCGTGCAGCGGACCAGTTTCCTCCGTCGGCGGATGGACCCGATAGCCCAAGCCGCGCAGCACGTCGGCCATTTCGGGCTCCGAGCAGCCGACCAGGGACATCATCTGCGGCGTGGCTCGGAACCAGCCCGGTGGCAGAGGGCGTGGGCCGGTCGGTCTTGGTGCTTCCGTCCGTGCTTCGGCGACTGGCCGCTCTTCGGCCGTCGCTTCATCGGACCGAGCGCCTGCGTCTGCCGCCGCTTCGCCTGGCGTCCGGCCGGCCGCCGGGTCGAGCGGAGGCGGCGTTTCTTCAGTCGCATAAGCGGTCTCGGCCGCAAGCACGGATGTGGGCTCGGGTTCCGCGGCCGTCTCCAATGCGGAGTCGTCCGTAACGGCTTCGACCACCGGCGCCGCTTCGACGACCGGCTCCGCGTCGCTGATGGGCGCGCTGTCGCTATCCGGCTCCGGCCTCGACTCGTTCTCGCCGAATGCTGCGGCGACGATCGCCCACTCGCTGATCTCCGCGTCGGTCGCGGGCGCCGGGATGTGTGGCCCGGACGGGCCGGTCGCTTCGGTCTTCCGTTGCGGCCTGTCCTTGCTTTCGCGCCTTTCCTGCTTCTCCTGCTGAGCTCGGCGCGCGGTCTCGCGGCTGTCGCGCACGGCCGCGCGCGCCATGGCCGCCAGGCGCTCGACCATGTCGGCCCGGATCGCGTGGTTGCCGAGAGGCAGGTAGCCGATGGCACTGTAGAACTCGCGCTCGGCGCCCTGCGGGAGGTCCATCGAGGTGCGCCCTTCGATCGGCAGCGGCGGGATGGAATCGCGATTGCGCGCTACCATCCACAGCCCGGCGCGCAGGCGGATGGGCACCGGCTTCAGCATGCTCGGGAAGTACAGCGAGTAGACACCCACCCGCACGCCGAGCTTGGCCAGAGCCTTGCGGTCCTCCTCGCCGAGTTCGGCCATTTGCTGCTCGATCGGCCGGCGCGGGAGCACGCCGAGATTCTCGCAGAGCTGGAAGATGATGCCTCGTGCACCGGGTGGGAGCTGCTCGAGTGTCGCGCGGGCATCCATCATTTCGGAAAGACCGAGGCGGATGCGCGTCTCGACCCAAGTGGCAGCCCGCCTGCGGACCTCTTCGCGCGCCGGCCCGTCGAGCAGGTCCGACGACAACGCCTCGACCTTGGGAGCCAGCACGTCGCCACTGGGCAGCAAACGCGCAACCGGTCCGCCGCCCCAGCAAATCCGCAGCTGAGCATCGAACACGAGCCCGCCGTCCGGCGCGGAAGTGAATGCCTGCAGCCGTGTCGGCAGGTTCTCGCGCAACGCACGCAGCGCCGCGCTCAGCACGGCCTTCTGGTCCGCCACTTTCCCATCGGGGCCTTCGGTCGTGTCGGGAATGAACCGGAAGCCCTCGATGCGTCCGAGATGTTCGCCCTCGACAATGACCTCGCCCGCTTCGGCGACCGACGTCGTCATTTCACCCTCATCGCGCAATCTTCGTACAAGCAGCGCCGCTCGTCTATCGACAAACCTTTGCGTCAGACGCTGATGCAGCACGTCCGACAGCCGGTCCTCTATAGCGCGCGCGCGTTCCTGCCAATGGGCGGCACGCTGAATCCAATCGGCCCTATGCGAAATGTAGGTCCATGTCCGCACGTGCGCGATGCGTGTCATCAAAGTGTCAATATCGCCGTCGAATCGCTCGAGCCGTTTGACGTGGCTCTCGATCCAGTCCTCCGGCAAACGCTCGCCGCCCTGAGTGAGATGCTTGAAAAGCTGCCCGAGCAGGGTGGTGTGCTCTTCCGTCATGGTCTTGCGGAAATCTGGGACCTGACACACCTCCCACAGAAGCTTCACCCTTCTCGGAGCATGCAGGCGGGGCAGGAACTCCGACATCTGCGCCAGCATCTGCAGGGCAAGCTGATCGTCCTGCTCGCGTACCCTTTGCAGCGCGGAGTGGGGCGGCGGCTCGTTGAGGGACGCGACAAGGGCGGGGATCGAGCGAAAATCGAGTTCCGCGTTTCGCCATTGCAGATCGCGAAGGGGGTCGAACCGATGATTCTCGATCGCTTCGACAGTTTCCTCGTCCAACCCTCCAACATCGATCGTGGTGCCGAATGTGCCGTCGTTCATGTGCCGGCCGGCCCGGCCGGCGATCTGCGCGATCTCGACGTCACGCAGGCCGCGCAGCTGCCGTCCGTCGTATTTCCGCAACGAGGCGAACCAGACGTGGTTCACATCCATATTGAGGCCCATACCGATCGCGTCGGTCGCGACCAGGTAATCGACCTCGCCGGACTGGAACATGTCGACCTGGGCGTTGCGGGTTCGCGGGCTGAGCGCGCCCATCACGATCGCCGTGCCGCCGCGCTGGCGGCGGATCAGCTCCGCGATGGCATAGACTTCGTTGGCCGAGAAGCCGACCACGGCCGAGCGCGGCGGCAGCCGGGTGGCCTTCTTCGGTCCGACATAGGAGAGCTTCGAGAAGCGCGGCCGGGCCACGACGTCGATGTCGGGCAACAGGCGATTGAGCACCGGACGGATGGTATCGGCACCGAGCAGCATGGTTTCGCTCATGCCGCGTGCGTAGAGGATGCGGTCGGTGAAGAAATGGCCGCGCTCCGGATCCGCCGCCATCTGCACCTCGTCCACGGCGAGGAAGGAAACCGAGCGGTCCAAGGGCATCGATTCGACGGTGCAGACGAAGTAGCGCGCGCCGGGCGGGACGATCTTCTCCTCGCCGGTGATCAGCGCGACGTGGTGCGCACCCTTGGCCTTGACGATCCGATCGTAGTTCTCGCGCGCCAGCAGGCGCAGCGGGAAGCCGATCATGCCGGACTCATGACCCAGCATGCGTTCGATCGCGAGGTAGGTTTTCCCGGTGTTGGTCGGGCCGAGAACGGCAGTCAGGCGGCCGTCGGCGCGCGAGGACGACATGACCCGACCTTGGCGCCTCGGTGCGGCCGAAGCAAGGCTTGCAACGACGCTCTATGAGGGCCCTCCGTACCCGTCCCTCCGCGATCTCCGGGCAGGGCTACTGCATGTGGGCCAAAACGGGGCAGGTGCCTCCATATGCGGCGTCGTCGAAAGATGAGGTCGGGATGCCCTTCCCGGGTGCTATCGTCGCGGCATGAAGCTTTGCATCGTTGGCGCCGGCGCGGTCGGCGGTCTGATCGGAACCCGGCTTGCCGTCTCGGGAGCCAAGGTGAGCGCGCTTGCCCGTGGCCAGACGCTGGCGGCCTTGCGGGCCCATGGATGGCGCTTGAAAGAGGGCGACAGGCTGCTCTCGGCCCCCGCCCTCGCGCTGTCGAGCGATGCGCGGGAACTCGGGCCGCAGGACCTCGTCGTCATTGCGGTCAAGGCGCCGGTGACGGCAGCTCTCGCCGAGGCGGTTGTGCCGCTGCTCGGGCCCTCGACCGTGGTGCTGCCCGCCATGAACGGCGTGCCGTGGTGGTTCATGCCGGATCTCGAAAGCATCGACCCCGGCGGGTCCGTCGCCACAACAATCCCACTCTCGCGTGTCATAGGCTGCGTCGTGCATCTCAGCGCCGCGACCGAAGCGCCAGGCCTCGTGGTGCACAAGAATGGAACAGGCCTGATCATCGGCGAGCCGGACGGCACGTCTTCGGCGCGCCTCGCCGCCGTTCACGACCTGCTGGCGACCGCAGGTTTCAGCGTGACCTCCTCGCCCGCGATCAAACGCGAGGCGTGGTACAAGCTGTGGGGCAACCTCACGATGAACCCGGTATCGGCGCTGACTGGCGCTACAGGCGACCGCATGCTCGACGATCCGCTGGTACGGAACTTCTGCTCGGCAGCGATGCTCGAGGCGCAGGCGATCGGCGCACGCATCGGCTGCGCGATCGAGCAAACTCCCGAGGAGCGCCACGCCGTCACCCGCGAGCTCGGCGCCTTCAAGACCTCGATGCTGCTCGACGCCGAACGCGGCCGGCCGATCGAGCTCGATCCCATCCTCACGGTGGTGCACGAGCTCGGCAAGCGGACCGCCGTGCCGACCCCGAACATAGACGCGCTGCTCGGCCTGGCTCGGCTCTTCGCCCGTTCGCGTGGGCTTTATCCCGCGGCCGGCAGTTCGAGCTTGTTGGCGCCCAGCACGGGCCCCTGATCGGCCTGCTGGACGATGACCGCAATGCCTTGGCCGGCCTGGAAGCGATTGGCCGGCACCGTCCACTGTCGTGCGGCACCGTCCCAGCGGCTCACGACCTCGAAGTGCCGCACGACATTGAAGTTCTCGAGCCGGCGTCCGCCGTTCTCTCCGCGCCCGACCGGCGTCGAATGGTGGCGATCATAGGCGAATACGACGACATCGGCGGGTTGGTCGAGCTTCGTCCCGGCGAGCCCGATCGTCAGCGCACCGGCACCGATGCGTTGCAGGTCCGGCGTGGCGCGCTTGACCGACTGGCGTCGGGCGACGGCCAGCAGGCCTTCGATCGCGCTCTCGTTTATGCCGGGTCCATGGGCACGGCCGTCGACCACCATCTCCGGTGTGTAGACATAGCGCTGTCTCAGCGTGCGGGCGTACACGCGCTGCCGGTCGGTGCTCTCCTTGCTGGCGAACAGATCCTTCCAGCCAATATAGTCCCAGTAATTCACGTGGAACGACAGCGCGACAATGTCCGGCCGGGCGGCCAGCTTGCCGAGATTCAGATCGGCCGGCGGGCAAGAGCTGCAGCCCTGCGACGTGAAGAGCTCGACCGCCCAGGGGCCACCTTGCGTTTCGGCCATCGCCCTGCGGCTGACCAGCAGCGCCGCACCGGCCGCCAACAACGGACGTCTTCCCAAGAGTGACATGCCACGAACATGGTGAACGGGCCGGCTCACCTCCAATCAACAAACGGTTAGACTCGTTTTGCGTAATATTATAACAGCTTCTGATGTTGCGCGGCTCCGTTTCGCCCGGCACGGCCCTGCTCGCCATGAGCGCCTCGACCCGCATTGCGGCGGCGCTCTGCCTGGCCGTCCTGCTGTGGCTCTGCGTCTGGTGGGCGTTGTGAATCCGGTGCTGAAGCTTGTCGACCTCACGGTCAGCTACGAGCGCCATCCGGCCGTGCATCACGTCTCGGCCGAGATCCCTGCCGCCGAGATGACGGCCATCGTCGGCCCCAATGGTGCTGGGAAGAGCAGTCTGCTCAAGGCTTTGGTGGGGTTGGCGCCGCGTATCGAAGGCCGCATCGAATGCTCGGCCAAGCGCATCGCCTACCTTCCGCAGCAGGCCGAGATCGACCGCTCTTTCCCGATCTCGGTGCTCGATACCGTGCTGCTCGGCCGGTGGTCGCGCTTCGGCGCCTTCGGCAAGGCGGCGCGCAGCGACGTGCAAGATGCGCAGCATGCAATCGAAGCGGTCGGATTGTCCGGGTTCGAGCGACGGCCGATCGATACGCTTTCGGTTGGTCAGTTTCAGCGGGTGCTGTTCGCGCGGCTGCTGCTGCAGGATGCCGATCTCGTGCTGCTGGACGAGCCGTTTGCCGCAATCGATACCAAGACCGTCGGCGACCTGATGGACGTGATCCGCCGTTGGCGCAGCGAGAAGCGTACCGTCGTCGCCGTGCTGCACGACCTCGACCAGGTGCGGCACGACTTCCCCAACAGCCTGCTGCTGGCGCGCGAACTGGTCGACTCCGGCCCGACGGCACGTGTGCTGTCGTCGGAAAACCTGCTGCGCGCGCGGGCGATGGCCGAGGCGTGGGATGACCACGCCGGTGCGTGCGAGATGCCGCTGCCTCCTTCTCCGGTCATCCCGATCGGAGCGAAGCGGAGCGGAGGGACCTCCTCTTCTCACGCGGCCTGACATGAACAGATCCCTCGGCCTCGCGTCGATCAAGCGCGGATCAGATCCGCGCGACCCGGGATGACGGGGCGTGCTCTACGATCTCCTCATCGCGCCTTTCGCCGAGTTCGGCTTCATGAAGCGCGCACTGGTGGCGTGCCTCTGCCTGGCGGTCGGCGGTTCGTCGGTCGGCGTGTTCCTGATCTTGCGCCGCCTGAGCCTGATGGGTGACGCGCTGGCGCACGCTCTGCTGCCGGGCGCTGCGCTGGGCTTCCTTCTCGGAGGACTGTCGCTGCCGGCCATGAGCCTCGGCGGCTTCCTGGCCGGCATCGCCACGGCACTGGTCTCCGGCGCCATCGCCCGTTTCACCTCGATGCGCGAGGATGCGAGTTTCGCCGCGGCCTATCTTACGGCACTGGCGCTCGGCGTGCTGATCGTGTCGCTGCGCGGCTCGGCGGTCGACCTCATGAACATCCTGTTCGGGGCGATCCTCGCGGTCGACGACCAGGCGATGTTCCTGGTTGCGGGAACGACCACCGTGACCCTCGTCGGCTTGGCCGCGATCTACAGGCCGCTCGTGGTGGAGTGCTTCAATCCGGGCTTCCTCGCCGCCATGGGCGTGAAGGGTGGGCTCTACCATTATGTGTTCCTGGGGGTGGCCGTGCTGAACATGGTTGCGGCCTTCCAGGCGCTTGGAACCCTGATGGCCCTCGGCCTTATGTTGCTGCCGGCAGTCGCCTCGTCGTTCTGGGCACGCGAAGTCTGGTCCATGACGGCGATCGCGGCGCCCATGGCCTTTCTGTCGGGGGCGATCGGCCTTCTGGTGTCGTTCCATGCAGGCCTCCCCTCGGGTCCGGTGATCGTGTTGGTCGCCAGCCTTTTTTTCCTTGTCTCTCTGCTGTTCGGCTCACGGACCTCGGTGCGCGCAAGGCTGTCGCGTCCGGTTCACCTTCGCGGCTAACCTGCGGCATGGCTCTGGAGAACCATGCGCATGTGGCAGTCGCTGCCTTCGCGATCGGCATCGGCTTCGGCGCGCTCGCCCGCTGGTCGGGTTTCTGTCTGCGCGGCGCGGTCGAGGACGTGCTGACCAAACCCGAGGCGCCGCGGGCGCGCAGCTTTGCGCTCGCGATCGCCGTAGGGGCAGTTTGCGTCCAGGCGCTGGTGCTGGCCGGCTGGCTCGACATCTCCAGGGCAGTAATCCTGCCGACCTCGCTGTTCTGGGGCGGTGCACTGATCGGCGGCGCGCTGTTCGGCGTCGGCATGGTGCTGACCGGCGGCTGCGGTACGCGCATGCTGGTGCTGGCGGCGGGCGGAAACCTGCGCTCCGTTGTCGTCTTCATCGTCTTCGGCTTCGTGGCCTATGCCACCATTCGCGGCATCCTCGCGCCCGCGCGCGCCGTGCTGATGTCCGCAAGTTCGGTCGCGCTCGCAAATCAGACACTCCCGCTGGTCGTCGGCGGCGCCGTGCTCGTGGCGGGATTCGTCTTCGTCCTCTGGCGACGGGTACCGGCAAAGCATCTGATCGCGGGCGCGCTGATCGGGTTGCTGGTGCCGGCGGGCTATCTCGTGACCGCTGTCCTGGGCGGCGACGAGTTCGAACCGGCAACCGTCGAGAGCGTCAACGTCACGCGCGGCGGCGGTGACGCGCTGGTCTACCTGCTGACCTGGACAGGCTCGAAGATCAACTTCGGCATCGCCTTCGTGGCCGGCATCCTCGTCGGGGCGTTGCTCGTCGTGGCGCTGCAGCGTGACTTCAAGCTCGAGGGTTTCGAGCGCCCGGCGGATATGCTGCGCTATGCCGGTGGCGCGGCACTGATGGGGGTGGGCGGTGTGCTGGCGTTGGGCTGCACCGTCGGTAATGGTCTAACCGGCATCGCCTCGCTGGCGCCGACCTCGTTTATTGCCCTGCCCGCGATGGTGCTGGCCGCTGCCGCGACCATGAAATGGCGTTGGAGGAAACACGCATGACCGCGACGCTCAAGACGACGACCGCCAACGGCATCCACATGCGCTATGCCGAGGCCGGCAGCGGCCCGCTGGTGCTGTTCTGCCATGGCTGGCCCGAAAGCTGGTACTCCTGGCGGCACCAGATCGTGGCGGTGAGCGAGGCCGGCTTCCGGGCTGTAGCGCCGGACATGCGCGGCTATGGCGGCACCGAGGCGCCCGAGCCGATCGACCAGTACACGCTTTTCAACCTGGTCGGCGACATGGCCGAGCTGGTCAAGGCGCTGGGCGAGACCAGCGCCGTCATCGTCGGCCACGACTGGGGCGCTCCGGTAGCGTGGCATGCCGCCTTGTGGCGACCCGACCTGTTCACCGCCGTCTGCGGAATGAGCGTGCCCTACGTCCCGCCGGGGTATGTCGATATCCTGACCGCTCTCGGCAAGCTTGGGATCAACGACTTCTACCTGCAGTATTTCCAGAAGCCCGGCGTGCCCGAGGCCGAGCTGCAGCAGGACATTCGCGCTGCGCTCCGCCGGATCTATTACACCGCGGGCGGCGAGCTCGACGAGAAGGGCAAGGGGTTTGCGCGGCTCACTACAGGCACCTTGCTCGGCAACACAGTCGACCCGCCGGAACTGCCGCCGTGGCTCACTGAAGCAGATCTCGACTATTACGCCGGTGAATTCGCCCGTACCGGATTTCGCGGCGGGCTGAACTGGTATCGCAACCTCCGCCGCAATTGGGAGCTGAGCGGCCCCTGGCGGGGCCAGCCGATTCGCCAGCCCTCATTGTTCATCGCCGGAAGCAGGGACGGCGTGCTGCGCTTCCCGGCGGCGCAGTCGCAGCTCGATTCCTTCCCGAAGACCTTGCCTGGCCTGCGCGGCAGTCACATTCTCGACGGCGCAGGCCACTGGGTGCAGCAGGAGCGGCCGGCCGAGGTCAACCGCCTGCTGATCGATTTCCTCAAGGGTTTGCCATGACCAGATTTTTCAGCCTCGTCCTCGCCGCGCTCCTCGCCTCGGTCACTGTCGCGACCGCTCAGGAATGCGAGGACCCGCCACGTGCGCCTCCGGCGCCGAGCACGCCGACGACCTGATGAAGCGATGGCGTTGGATATCGACGACCCCGAAACCGAGGAGCTCGTGCACGAGCTGGCGCGGCGCATGGGTCTTCCCGTCGATGAAGCAATCAAGCGGGCTGCGACGGAGGCTTTGCAGGCGATCGAGGCGGACCCGGCTGCCCTTCAAGCCTTCATTGAACGCCCCAGCGGCCGCATTTCACGCTGAGAGGGCGCGAAGCTTTTCGATCGGGAGTGCGTGGACAATGATTGGGCCATCCCCCCCTCCTGACCCTTCGCGATACGCCGCTTCGCTCCGTTCCTCGGGGTGACGTGGGTGTGTCGCGACTCGGCCAGGACATTCACAAGCTCTGAGCCCCAAACGTCGCGCGCTGTAGCTACTTCTTCTCCTCGAACTTGAGCGCGGCGCCGTTCATGCAGTAGCGCTCGCCGGTCGGCCTGGGGCCGTCGGGGAAGACGTGGCCGAGATGGCCGCCGCACTTGGCGCACAGCACCTCGGTGCGCGTCATGCCGTGGCTGACGTCGGTCGTGGTGGCGACTGCGTCGGGCATCGGCGCATAGAAGCTGGGCCAGCCCGAGCCGCTCTCGTATTTGGTCGACGAATCGAACAGCGGCTCGCCGCAGCCGGCGCAGCGGAAGATGCCCCTGCGCTTTTCGTGGTTCAGCGGGCTTGTAAAAGGGCGCTCGGTGCCATGGTTGCGCAGCACGTGGTGCGCCAGCGGATCGAGCTCCTTCCGCCACTCGGCATCTGACTTCTGGATGGGGGGCTTGCTGCTCATGATGGCCTCCGATGGGTGACGCCAATGTGGCCATGATCGCCGCTCAGACAAGCGCCCGCAACTCGCTGGTCGCTACCGAGAGCATGGCGAGATCGATCGGACCCGCGGCCTCCAGCTCCTCCTTCAGGCGGTCGACGCGCTGGAGGGCGAGCTTGCGGCCTTCGCTCCAGCGCTGCAAGGCCGTGTCGACGTCGCCTTTCAACTCGAGCGCCGAGCACAGCAGGTCGGCATGCAAGGCCGCCAGCTCGTCGATCATGGCAGCCGCCGCCTGCGACGCCCACTGGCCGTCGCGCGGCAGCTTGCGGGCAGCGGCTTCGAGGCGGGCGAGCGAAAGCCGCTCGCCCAGCTGGAAATAGAGCCGTGCTGCATCTTCGATGGAGCATCCGTTCGCTCGCGCGGCGAGCATCAGGTCGCCGGCGGCCGTCAGCGTTTCCAGCGCCGAGGCGCGGTGGGCAATCTCCGGCGGCGCGCCGAGCGCCTCGAAAGCCGCGGCGCGCTCGTTCAGCGCGGTGCTCTCCGCCTCGCCGATGAGCGCGGGCGGCAAATCGCCCAGCGCCGCCACCGCGGCGCGGAGCTGTTCGGTGGCGGCCATGGTGTCGAGCGGTTGCGGCAGGCGGCGCAAGGTCCATTGCACCGCGCGCAGCAGGAAGCGCTGGGACGCGACCAGCATGCGAATCTGCGCCTCCGCCACGAGGCTGGAATCGAGCGTCTCGATCCTGGTCCAAAGGTCGCGCAGGTTCCACGCATCGCGCACGACCGCGAAGGCGCGGGCGATGGTCGCGGCCGGAGCCCCGGTCCGCTGGCCGACCGTGCGCACGAATGTGGGGCCGCAGCGGTTCACCAGCGAGTTCACCACCTGCAACGTGGCGATCTCTCGGTGCAGGCGGTGGCTGCGCAGCTGCGGTTCGAAGTTCTGCTGCAGTGTCGTCGGGAAGTAGCGCAGCAGCTCGCCCATGAGCAGCGGGTCGTCCGGCAAGTCCGAATCGAGGATCTCGTCGGTGAGATCGATCTTGGCGTAAGCCAGCAGCACCGCAAGCTCGGGCCGCGTGAGATGCTGACGGGCCTGGCCGCGTGCACGCATCGCCGCAGCATCGGGCAGGAATTCGACGGCGCGGTCGAGCCGTCCCTGGCGCTCGAGGTCGCGCATGAAGCGTTCCAGCCGGTCGTGCTCCTCGGCGGCCTGCGCCTCGGCAACGCTGATCGCCTGGCTCTGCTGGTAGTTGTCGCGCAGCACGAGGGTCGCGACCTCGTCCGTCATACCGAACAGCAGGGCGTCGCGCCCTTCCGCCGCGCCGGCCTTCGGACCGCCGATGGCGATCTTGATGTTGACCTCATGGTCCGACGTATCGACGCCGGCGGAGTTGTCCAGCGCATCGGTATTGATCTTGCGTCCGGCGAGGGCGGCTTCCACCCGACCAAGCTGGGTGACTCCGAGATTGGCGCCCTCGCCCACCACCTTGGCTCGAACGTCCGCGGCGTCGATGCGCAGAGAATCCGAGGCGCGGTCGCCGACCTCGGCGTTGCTTTCCGTCGACGCCTTCACATAGGTGCCGATGCCGCCGAAATACAGCAGGTCGACCGGGGCCTTCAGGATGGCGCGCATGAGATCAACAGGCGTCGCCGCCGGCTGATCGATGTCCAGCATTGCCCGCGCCTCGTCCGACAGCGTGATCGACTTGGCGGCACGGTCGTAGACGCCCCCGCCGCTCGAGACGAGTGCCTTGTCGTAGTCCATCCAGGACGAGCGCGGCAGGTCGAACAGCCGCTTGCGCTCGACCCAGCTCAGCGCCGGATCGGGCGCGGGATCGATGAAGATATGGCGATGATCGAATGCCGCCAACAGCCTGATTTCCTTCGACAGCAGCATGCCGTTGCCGAACACGTCGCCCGACATGTCGCCGACGCCCACGACGGTGAACGGCGTGCGCTGGATGTCGGTGCCGAGCTCGCGGAAGTGCCGCTTCACCGATTCCCAGGCACCGCGCGCCGTGATGCCCATCTTCTTGTGGTCGTAGCCGGCCGAGCCACCCGAGGCGAACGCATCGTCGAGCCAGAAGCCATAATCCCGCGCCAGCGCATTGGCGATGTCGGAGAAGGTGGCGGTGCCCTTGTCGGCGGCAACCACCAGATAAGGATCGTCGCCGTCGTGGCGGACGACGTTGGCCGGAGGCTCGACGCTGCCCTCGACGTAATTGTCGGTAAGGTCGAGCAGGCCGCGGATCAAAGTCTTGTAGCAGGCGATTCCCTCGGCCTGCACCTGCTCGCGCGTGCCGCCGCCCCCTTGTCCGTTGGTGGGCGCGCGCTTGACATAGAAGCCGCCCTTCGAGCCGGTCGGGACGATGACGGCGTTCTTCACGATCTGCGTCTTCATCAGCCCGAGGATTTCGGTGCGGAAATCCTCGCGCCGATCCGACCACCGGATGCCGCCGCGTGCGACCCGACCGCCGCGAAGATGGATCCCCTCCATGCGCGGGCTGTAGACGAAGATCTCGACCAGCGGCCGCGGCGCTGGGAGCTCGTCGATCGCGCGGCTGTCGACCTTGAAGGAGATCCACTCCTTGTCGAGCCAGTAGTTGGTGCGAAGGCTGCAGCGTACGGCGTTCAGAAAGCGGCGCAGGATGCGGTCCTCGTCCAGGGTCGCGACGCCCTCCATTGCCTGGGCAATCGTCGTCTCGATCGACTGGACACGAGACCTGCGCTCCTCCGACTGCGCCTCGCCCAGCGCCGGCTCGAAGCGCGCCTTGAACAGGTCTACGGTCCCGCGAGCGATCGCGGGATAGGCCGCCAGCGCCCGCTCCATGTATTCCTGGCTGAAGGGAATGCCGGTCTGCCGCAGATACTTGGCATAGGCGCGCAGCACCGCGACCTCGCGCCACGCGAGACCTGCGCCGAGCACCAGCCTGTTGAGACCGTCATTCTCCAGAGCGCCGGACCACAGGCGCTCGAGCGCCTCGGCGAAGCGAGGGCCCGCTTCGCCGAGATCGACCGGCACCTTGTCGGCGGTCTCGACGCGCAGCACCTGCAGCGCCACGCCCTGATCGTCCCCGGCCAGGAGAAGGAATGGCACTTCGCTCAGCACGCGCAGGCCGAGATTCTCGGCGAGCGGCAGGATGTCGGACAGTGCGATCGGCTTGCGCGGATGGAACAGGCGCACCGCGAAGCGGTGCGGCGGCATGCCGGCGCGCCGTCCAAGGCGGACGCCGAACTCGGTGCCGGCGAGTGCAGCCTGCAGCGGACCGATATCGGCGACGGCTTGCGTCGCGTCGAACAGGTCGCGATAGCCTGCGGGGAACCAGTCGCGCCAGCGCCGTCCGGCCGCGCGATCCTGCAATGCCTCGTCGAGGCGGTCATTCCACGAGGTTGCCGCATCGGCCAGCGCGCGCTCGAGGACGGCAAGGTCCGGCGTTGGACTGTCTGGCGTATGGAGCTTCAGCGTGTAGAGCGCCTGGGCAAGCGGCGATTCGGTGCTGCCCGAGCCGGTGATCGCTGTAACGTCGCCCTGCCACGCCGCCTCCAGAATGTGGGCGAAGCGCTCGCTCAGCGCCGCATCGAAGCGTTCGCGCGGCGCGAAAACCAGGCAGCTGGCGAAGCGCCCAACGGGATCGCGCCGTGAAAAGAGCGCGACCCGCCGCCGTTCCTGGAGCTGCAGGATGCCGACCGCATGGTCGTACAGCGTGTCCGGATCGATCTGGAAGAGCTCGTCGCGCGGATAGGAGTCGAGGATTGCGAGCAGCGCCTTGCCGTCATGGCTGTTGGGGTCGAGCCCGGCGCGGCGTAGCACCTGCTGGACACGGTCCCGCAGCAGCGGCACGTCGAGCACCGGCGTGTGATAGGCCGTCGAGGTGAAAAGCCCGGCAAAGCGCCGTTCCCCGGTTACTCTTCCGTCGAGATCGTGCGTCTTGACGATGATGCAATCCATGGCGCCGCGGCGATGCACCAGCGATTCCCGGTCGGTCTTCACGATCAGTAGCGTCTGAGGCCCGCGCGCGAACCGCGCCATTGCCTCGCCGCCGCCGAGCCCGGCGTCGAACAGCCGGACCTCGTCGCGGCGCAGGATGCCGAGGGCCGACCCCGGCATCAGCTCGTAGCGGATGCCGCCAGGCTGTGCCGCATCCTCGACGTAGAGATAGCGGCGGTGGCCAAGAAAGGTGAAGTGATTGGCCTCGAGCCAGCACAGGAACTCCTCTTCCTCGTCGGTGCGGGCGGGTGCGAGGTCCTCCACGGCATCGGCCGTTGCCTGCCGCATTGCCTTCCAGTCGGTGACGGCGAGCCGCACTTCGGCCAGGACGCGGGTCAGCCCCGCAGCGAGGTCGTCGCGCTGGGCGGGATCGGCCAGCCGGTCGATCTCGATTTGCATCAGCGATTCGGACGATGCGCGTTCGTCGGCGTCGGCGACGGCCAGAAGGTCGCCGTCGAGGTCGCGCCGCACCGCCATTACCGGATGCGCCAACAGATGCAGCCCGAGCTCGCGCCGGTTCAGCTCGTTGACGATCGAATCGACCAGGAACGGCATATCGTCGTTGACGAGCTGAACGACCGTATGGCGGCTCTCGAAGCCGTGCTCTGCGGCCGTCGGGTTGAACACCCGCACCTTGGCGACCCCCGGCAGGCGGCGCCGGGCGAAAGCGAGCAGGGCGACCGCCGCCGCGGCGCGCTGCTCCGGAGAAGCTGCCGTTAGGTCCTTATCGGCAACCCGCGCATAGAGACGGCGGGTGAAAGCCTGGGCTTCCGACGTTCCCGACGTGCCAGCGGCGGCGCCGATCGCGTCGAGCCCGTGAGTGCCTGGTGGCGGCGCCGTTACCATGGTCTGTCCTTGTCCGTGTCGCGGGGCAGGATGTTACGCCTGACTGTGACCGTCTGACGACGAAGGCGTGATAGGCCGGGAAAGGCCCTTTCCATGCGGCCTTTGGCCGAGTCCGACGGCGAGGGTGTGCCGAATCGCTGCGGATTCCGTCGCGCAGCCACGGAATCCGTGGCAAAGCGCGTTTTGTTCTCACTGGCTTGCTGCATCTGCGAACAAGGTCAAGTGCTCCTGAAATAAATTTTCGGAATCCAAATTATTGTTTTGATCCAATAGATTAATGGATAATTCCTGAGACTCACAATTGAGGAGAAAATTTCGAAATGACAGGCTCGCGAACCCGCGTACTATCTAGGGATAGCGGGGTTCGAGAGATCGGCCCCTAGATGTAGGTAATTTCCACAAGGTGTTTTATCCACATCTGTGGACAAGAAGAAAACGGGAGCCGCAAGTGTTTGATGTTGTTCAAGTTCGAAGCGGTGCACGCGTTGTTACCGATCCCTCCCGGGACGACCGGCTGACGGCGTTCGGCAAGGGTACGCTCTCGGACCGGTACCTCATGCCGGGCGAAAGCTACCAGGACATGTTCGCGCGCGTGGCGTCGGCATACGCCGACGACGATGCCCATGCCCAGCGGATCTACGACTACATCTCCAATCTGTGGTTCATGCCTGCGACCCCCGTCCTGTCGAACGGCGGCACGCAGCGCGGCCTGCCGATCTCATGCTTCCTGAACGAGGCGAACGACTCGCTCGAAGGGATCGTCGGCCTGTGGAACGAGAACGTCTGGCTGGCGGCGCGGGGCGGCGGCATCGGCTCCTATTGGGGCAATTTGCGCTCGATCGGCGAAAAGGTCGGCATGAACGGCAAAACCTCCGGTGTCGTGCCGTTCATCCGCGTCATGGATTCGCTAACCCTCGCCATCTCGCAGGGCTCGCTGCGGCGCGGCTCGGCGGCGGTCTACCTGCCGGTGAACCATCCCGAGATCGAGGAGTTCATCGAGATCCGCCGCCCGACCGGCGGCGATCCCAACCGCAAGGCGTTGAACCTCCATCACGGCCTGCTGATCTCCGACGCCTTCATGCGCGCGGTCGAGAACGACGAGGAATGGGGCCTGGTCTCGCCGAAGGACGGCGCGGTTCTGCGCAAGATCTCGGCGCGCTCGCTGTGGATTCGCATCCTGACGGCGCGGGTCGAGACCGGCGAGCCCTACCTGATCTTTGTCGACCATGTGAACAAGGCGCGGCCGGAGCATCAGAAGCTGGCAGGCCTCGAGGTCAAGACCTCGAACCTCTGCTCGGAGATCACCCTGCCGACGGGCGTCGACCATCACGGCAAGCAGCGCACGGCCGTATGCTGCCTGTCGTCGCTCAATCTCGAGACCTATCTCGAATGGCACGAGCATCCGACCTTCATCGAGGACGTGATGCGCTTCCTCGACAATGTGCTGCAGGGCTTCATCGACACCGCCGGCACCGACTTCTCCAAGGCGACCTATGCCGCCATGCGCGAGCGGTCGGTCGGCCTCGGCGTGATGGGTTTCCACTCCTTCCTGCAGCAGAACAACATCCCGCTGGAATCGGTGATGGCCAAGGTGTGGAACAAGAAGATGTTCAAGCACATCCGCGCCCACTGCGACCAGGCGTCGAAGGCCCTGGCGAAGGAGCGCGGCGCGTGCCCGGACGCCGCCGATTTCGGCATCGAGGAGCGCTTCTCCAACAAGCTCGCGATCGCGCCGACGGCATCGATCTCGATCATCTGCGGCGGCGCCTCGCCCGGCATCGAGCCGTCGGCGGCCAACGTCTACAATCACAAGACGCTGTCGGGCTCGTTCGTGGTGCGCAACCCGTACCTCGAGAAGCTCCTCATCCAGAAGGGCCGGAACGACGAGGACACCTGGACGTCGATCACCACGACCCAGGGCTCGGTGCAGCATCTCGACTGCCTCGACGACCACGAGAAGGCGGTGTTCAAGACGGCGTTCGAGATCGACCAGCGCTGGCTG
>JAHCJV010000091.1 GCA_026126105.1 Enhydrobacter sp. | reverse complement strand
GGCTTCAACATGGATTCGAAGGCCGATATTGCCAAGACGCTGGCGGTGTTCGGCGCGTTCACCGAAGGCCTGCAGCTGTTCGCCTCGTTCGCAATGCTGATGAACTTCCCGCGCTTCAACAAGATGAAGGGGATGGGCCAGATCGTGAGCTGGTCGGTGCGCGACGAGACGCTGCACTGCAATTCCATCGTCCGGCTGTTCCGCACCTTCGTTCAGGAGAACCCCGAGATCTGGACCGACAGCCTGCAGCGCGAGATCTACGTCGCCTGCTCGACCATCGTCGACCACGAGGACGCCTTCATCGACCTCGCCTTCGAGCTCGGCGGGATCGAGGGCATGACCGCGGTCGACGTGAAGCGCTACATCCGCTTCATCGCCGACCGCCGCCTCAATCAACTCGGCCTGCAGCCGATCTACCGCGCCGACGCCAAGAACCCGCTGCCCTGGATGGACCAGATGCTGGGCGCGATCGAGCACACCAACTTCTTCGAGAACCGCTCGACGGAGTATTCCAAGGCCTCGACCAAGGGGACGTGGGAAGAGGCGTTCAGCTAGCCGAACGCGCTCGGCCAGTCGCGACCGCCATAGTAGGGCCGAGTATCGTTATCTCTGTCTCGGATACGGCTAAGGCGATGGTAACCCGTCGGTGATGCGCAGGCCGGGCCGGATATCGTCCCGGCGCCGTCCACGTTCGCCGCCGATTTCGAACGACATGCAATGGGTCTCCAGGCGCATCATGTAGGCCAAAGCGGTATCCGCGCCGGCGCGCTCTGCTATCCAATCATCCAATTTAATAAGATTCTGACGCGCCTCAGGCGCGAAGGTGACCCTTCTACGCTTCAACGATGCGCCTTCTGCCTCGTGTAGCGCAGGCGCCTGAGCGAAGACATACTTGGCTGAATGGCTACGCTTGGGGGTCGCCCTCGTGGCGTCATAGGTCTGCGCGACCTCGCCGGTCAGCCATCTCTCAACCGCCGCGTCGCGCTCCTGAAGCGCGCGCAGACCGGCACGGACGACCTCTGAAGGCGAGGAATAGGCGCCGCCATCAACCTTGCCGTCGACATAGGCCGCTTGTTCGATGGGCAGGCTGAACCTACGCCTTGTCACTTTCGCCATATCGACCGCCGGTATGAAGATATCAAACCGGCGGTCGACACGTTCGCCAGAATTGCCGTTAGCCTTCGTTTCCCTTAATCGAATGCACCGGCGACGTGATGCTGTCTCTGCCGCTGGACTGCCTCTAGCGAGAAAACTGGGAACGAGTGCTATGGGCTTGGGTGGTATCTGCAATCTCGATTACACCGTCCTCCTGTGCAGCAGGATGGCGGAGACGCGCGCGTTCTACCGCGACGTCATGAAGTTTCCGATCGAGACCGATCGCGAGACGTGGGTCAGCTTTCGCGTCGGCGCCGCGCTCCTGACCTTGCGGCCGCGCGGCGTATGGAGCGTGTGCGACGATGGCAAGGCCGTCCCCGGTTCGGCCGCAGTCCAGCTTGCCTTCCGCGTCCCGCCGCCGGCGGTGGATGCCTGCCACGCGGAGCTGGTGGCCAGGGGCGTGCCGATCTTGCGGGCCCCGACCGATCGACCCGACTGGCGGCACCGTACGCTGTTCTTCCGCGATCCCGAGGAGAACATCATCGAGATCTACGCGGAGTATTGATGATTGGACACGGCTCGATCTGAGAGGGGCGATTCAACCCCGCGCGGCCTTCGCCCTCTCGAATGCGGCAAGCCGTTCGGTGAACTTGCCGTCGACGCGGACCGCCTCGGCGGCGATCGCGGGCTTCGGCAGGGTCTCGAACAGGTGGCAGGCGACGCGATGTCCGGCGCCGGCATCGCGCAGCGTCGGTTCCTCTGTCTTGCAGCGCGCCACGGCGTGCTGGCATCGGGTGTGGAACCGGCAGCCCGACGGCGGATTGAACGGGCTCGGCACGTCGCCCGACAGCATGATGCGGTCGATGTGCGTGGTCGGGTCGGGGCGCGGGATCGCCGACAGCAGCGCCTGCGTGTAGGGATGCAGCGGTCGCGCATAGAGCGTCGTCTTGTCGGCGATCTCGACCAGCTTGCCGAGGTACATCACGGCGACGCGGTCGCTGATGTGCTTCACCACCGCGAGGTCGTGGGCGATGAACAGATAGCTGAGCCCGAAGCGGCGCTGCAGATCCTGGAGCAGGTTGACGATCTGGGCCTGGATCGAGACGTCGAGCGCGGAGACCGGCTCGTCGCACACGATCAGGTCCGGATTGACCGCCAGCGCACGGGCGATGCCGATGCGCTGGCGCTGGCCGCCGGAGAACTGGTGCGGATAGCGGCTGGCGTGCTCGGGCAGCAGGCCGACGACCTGGAGCAGCTCGCGGACGCGCGCCGCGCGCGACGGCGGGTCGCCGATCTCGTGCACGTTGAGCGGCTCGGCCAGGATCTCGCCAACGGTCATGCGCGGATTGAGCGAGGCGTAGGGGTCCTGGAAGATGATCTGCATGTGGCGGCGCATGCGGCGCAGCGTCTGCTTGTCGAGGCCCGCGATCTCCTCGCCCTTGAAACGCACCGATCCTGCCGTCGGGTCCATCAGGCGCAGCACGAGGCGGCCGGTCGTCGACTTGCCGCAGCCCGATTCGCCCACGAGGGCGAGCGTCTCGCCGCGCGCGATCTCGAAGCTCACATCCTCGACCGCCCGCACGAGACCGACCAGCTTGCGGCGCACGACGCCGCGCGTGACCGGGAAGTGCTTCACGAGGCCATTCACTTGAAGCACGGGGGCCGGCAATACGGGTGCTTCTCTCATGTCGCCAGCTCCACGGGAGCCTTCCAGCAGGCGACCCTGTGGCCAGGGCCGATGTCGCGCAGCGGCGGCGGCTCGGCGGCGCAGCGCCTGTCGGAGAAGGGGCAGCGCGGCGAGAAGCGGCAGCCCTTGGGCTGGCGGTCGGCGCCGGGTACGGTGCCCTCGATCGTCGAAAGCCGCTCGCGGTCGACATCGAGCCGCGGGATCGAGCCTAGCAGGCCGATCGTGTAGGGGTGTTGCGGATCGGCAAAGAGCGCGGTCACGGGCGCGCTCTCGACGATCTTGCCGGCGTACATGACGACGACTTCGTCGGCGACCTCGGCGATGACGCCGAGGTCGTGGGTGATGATCAGCATCGCCATGCCGAGACGCTTGCGCAGGTCGGTCAGCAGCTCGAGGATCTGCGCCTGGATGGTGACGTCGAGCGCCGTCGTGGGCTCGTCGGCGATCAGCAGCGCGGGCTCGCAGGACAGCGCCATGGCGATCATCACCCGCTGGCGCATGCCGCCCGACAGGCGGTGCGGATAGTCGTCGAACCGCGCCGCCGCCGAGGGGATGTGTACCAGCTCGAGCATCTCGATCGCGCGCTCCTTTGCCTTCTGCGGCGACAGCTGGGTGTGGGCCAGGATGCCCTCGACGATCTGCCGCCCGATCGTGTGGACCGGATTGAGCGACGTCATCGGCTCCTGGAAGATCATCGACATCTTGCCGCCGCGCAGCTTGCGGCGCTCGTCGGGCGACAGGCCGAGCAGGTCACGGCCTTCGAACCGGACCGCGTCGCCCTCGACCGTGCCGGGCGGGTTCGCGACCAGACCCATGACCGAGAGCGAGGTCACGCTCTTGCCGCAGCCCGATTCGCCGACCAGCCCGACCGTCTGGCCGCGCCCGACGGTGAAGTCGATCCCGTCGACCGCACGGAACAGGCCGCGATCGGTGCGGAAGTAGGTCCGCAGGCCCCGGACCTCGAGGAGGGGCTCCATCAGAAGGAGTAATCCAGGCCCTTGTAGAAGGTATTCTGGTAGAGCATGTGCGGCCGCACGCCCTTCAGCTTCTTCGAGCTGGTCACGTACATCGCGATGTTCATCACCGGCATCCAGAGATGCTCCTCGGTGACCCTCTGCTGGGCGAGGCCGTAATACTTCGCGCGATCGGCATCGCTCAGCGCCGCCTTGCCCTTGCGCAGCAGATCGTCGGTCTGCGGATCGTTCCAGTTCATGCGGTTCGGGGCCGGCATGTTCTTGGAATCGAAATAGAAGTTCAGCAGGTCACCCGCCGACATATAGGGGAAGGTCACGGTCCACAGGTCGTAGTCCTGCTTGCTCATCTCCGCCGGGGCGATCGTGCTGTCGAAGCCGACGATCTTCCAGTCGACGCCGATCTTGCGCATGTAACCCTGGATCGCCTCGGAAACGCGCGGGAAGTAGGCGACCTGGGTGAACAGCACGCGCGGCGCCAGCTTCACGCCATCCTTCTCACGGATGCCGTCGCTGCCCATCTTCCAGCCGGCCTCGTCGAGCAGCTTCTTCGCCCGCTCGACATCTTCCTTGATGAGACCCTTGGTCGACTCCGCGAAGTCACCCGCCTTGGGATCGACGAAGGTGTAAGCCGGGGCGGCGTTCCCCAGCATGATGCCCTTGACGATCTCGGCGCGGTTGATGGCGATGTTCATCGCCTCGCGCACGCGCTTGTCGGCAACCATCGGCCGGGTCGTCTTGTAGCCGTAGTACATCAGCTGGAAGTTGGGAATCGCCTCCTGGACGTTGAGGGTGGGCGAGGCCTTGACCTGCTGGATGAACTGCAGCGGGATCTGGTGAGTGACGTCGAACTGCCCGCCCATCATGGCGGCGACGCGGCTGGAATCCTCGGGCACGATCTTGATCGAGAGCCGCTCGAAATTCACCGGGCCCTTGTTCTTGTAGAGCGACGGCCCCCACTTGTAGGCGGCGTGGCGCTTCAGCACGATCTCGGTGCGCGGCTGCCACGAGTCGAAGCACCACGGGCCGGTGCCGTCGATCGCCTTGACGCCGTAGTCCTTGCCCAGGGCCTCGACGCTCTCCTTGTTGTGGATTGCGGTCGTGAACATGGTGAGGTTGAGCAGCAGATCCGAGAACGGCTCGTTCAGCTCGTACTCGACGGTATGGGGGTCGGCGGCGCGGATGTCCTTCAGGTTGCCCGCGCGCCAGGCCAGCGGCGCCTTGAGCTCGGCGCTCGTCAGCCGCTTGAAGCTGTAGACCACGTCGTCGGCGGTGAATTTCTTGCCGCTGCAGAACGACACGTCGTCGCGCAGCTTGAAGGTGTAGAGCTTGCCGTCGGGGGTGACGGTCCACGACTTGGCGAGATAGGGGACCGGCGTCTTGCCATCCCAATCCATCGCCACCAGCGTGTCCTGGAACATGTTGACGATATCGGAGGTCGGCGACCAGGTCGTGCGTGCCCCGTCGTAATGGGGTGCATCGAGCGACTTCATCATGCGCAGGGTTTGCGCCTCCGCCGCCTGCGATAGTGCGGCAACGCCAAGCAACGCAACGACACTGGTCAAACGGTTACGCATCGCTGTTTCCTCGCCTTTATTTGTCATCCGTCTTTTTTGTCATCCTTCGCTACGTCCAGGATGACAATTCTGATTTCTCTTCACGCTCCGTCTTCAGAAACTCGCGTCCAGCCCTTTGTAGAACGTGTTCTGGTAGATCATGTGCGGGCGCATGCCCTTCAGCTTCTTGTTGGTGACCTCGTGCATGTTGATGTTGAGCACGGGCATCCACAGATGCTCGGTCATCACCTTCTGCTGCACCATCGCGTAGAACTTCGCCCGGTCCTCGGGGGTCAGCGCAGCGCGGCCCTGCTTCAGCCAGAGGTCGGTCTCCGCGTCCTTCCAGTTCATGCGGTTGGGCGTGGGGATGTTGGCCGAGTCGAAGTAGATGTTCATCAGGTCGCCGGCGGAGAGGTAGGGCACGGTGACCGACCAGATCTCGTAGTCCTGCTCGGCCATCTTCACCGATGCGATGGTCGAGTCCCAGGGTTGCAGGTTCCAATGTACGCCGATCTTCCGCAGGTAGCCCTGGATCGCCTCCGCGACCCGCGCGGAATTGGCGTTGGCCGTGTAATAGACCTTGGGCGCGAGCTTCATCCCGTCCTTTTCGCGGATGCCGTCGGCGCCGGGCTTCCAGCCAGCCTCGTCGAGAAGCTGCTTCGCCCGCTCGACATCCTGCTTGACGATGCCGGCGGTCTTGGGATCGTGGTCGAGTGCGGCCGCATCGACGATGGTGAAAGCCGGATCGGCATTGCCGAGCAGGATGGCCTTGGCGATCGCGCCGCGGTCGATGGCGATGCTCATCGCCTCGCGCACCCGCTTGTCGGCCACCATGGGTCGGGTCGTCTTGAATCCGAAATAGAGCAGCTGGAAGTTGGGCTTGGCCTCGGTGACCGTCAGCATCGGCGAGACCTTGGCCTGGGCGATGAACTGGGACGGGAACTGATGTGTGGTGTCGAACTGGCCGGCCATCATCGCCGCCACCCGGCTGGAATCCTCGGGCACGATCTTGATGACCATCTTCTCGAATTTCACCGGCCCCTTGTTCTTGTACATCGACGGGCCCCACTTGTAGGCGTCATGGCGCTTGAGGGTGATGTTGGTGCGCGGCTGCCAGGACTCGAGGCACCACGGCCCGGTGCCATCGGCCCCCTTCACGCCATAGTCCTTGCCCAGCGCCTCGACGTTGTCCTTGTTGAGGATGGCGTTCGTGAACATCGTGAGCTGCAGAAGGAGTTCCGAGTATGGCTCGTTCAGCTCGTATTCGACGGTGTAGGGATCGGGTGCGCGCAATTCCTTGATGTTGCCGGCGCGCCAGGCGTAGGGCCCCTTGATCTCCGGACTCTTCAGTCGCTTGAAGGTGAAGATCACGTCCTCGGCGGTCATCTTCTTGCCGCTGCAGAAGCTCACGTCGTCGCGCAGCTTGAAGGTGTAGAGCTTGCCGTCGGGGCTGACCGTCCACGACTTGGCGAGATAGGGGATCGGCGTGCGGCCGTCCCAATCGAGCGCCACCAGCGTATCCTGGATCATGTTGACGATGTCGGAGGTCGGGCCCCAGGTGGTGCGCTGCGCGTCGTAGTGCGGCGCGTCGATGCCCTTCATCATGTTGAGGGTCTGCGCCGACGCCGAACCCACCGCACTCAACGCGAAAGCTGCACCCAGGAGAGCCTTGATCATTGCTGAAGCCTCGGATCGAGGACGTCGCGCAGCGCGTCGCCCAGAAGGTTGGCGGCCAGCACGATGACGAAGATCGCCAGGCTCGGGATCGTCGCGATGTGCGGCGCCATGAACAGGAAGTCGCGGCCTTGCGCCGCCATCATCCCGAGCTCGGCCGTCGGCGGTTGCGCGCCCATGCCGAGGAAGCCGAGCGCCGAGCCGATCAGGATGATCTGGCCGAACCGCAACGTGAGGAACACGAATATGGTCGAAATGCAGTTGAGCGTCAGATAGCGCCAGATCAGCGTCGAGTCGGTAACGCCGACGGCGCGACCCGCTTCCATGAATTCCTGACTCATCACGCCGACCGCCGCGCCGCGCGCCACGCGGGCCACGTCGGGCACGGTGGCCACGACCAGCGCGATCACGACCGCGGCGAGTCCGGCGCCGAAGATCGCCGCGACGGCAAGGCCGATCAGGATCGCGGGGAAGGCCAGCATGACGTCGACCAGGCGCATGATCCAGCCGTCTAGGCGGGGATAGAAGGCGGCCAGGATGCCGAGGAAGCCGCCCAGCAATCCGCCGACGAGCACGCCGATCAGTCCCAGCATCAGCGTATTGCGCGTGCCGTAGATCACGCGGCTCAGAATGTCGCGGCCGGTATTGTCGGTGCCGAACCAGTGCTCCGCGCTCGGCGGCTGCATGACGATCGTGAGATCCGTGAAGTAGGGGTCGTAGGGAGAGATCAGCGGCGCGAAGATCGCCCCCAGCACGATCAGGCTGAGCACGACGGTGGCGGTCGCGGCGACCTTGTCGCGCATCAGCCGACGCAGCACGTGGGAGCGGCCGACCGCCGCGCTGTCGACGACGGCAGAGCCGATTGCCTCGACGCTCATGACCGCTGCACCCTGGGATCGAGATAGACGTAGAGCACGTCGACCAGAAGGTTGATGAGCAGGAAAGCCATCGCGAGGATCATGATCGCGCCCTGCGCAGTCGGAAAATCGCTCGAGACGATCGCACCGACGGCGAGGCGACCGACGCCCGGCCAGGAGAACATGGTCTCGGTGACGACCGCGCCGCCCAACAGGAACGCCGCCTGCAGGCCGATCAGCGTGACTACGGGGATCAGCGCATTACGCAGCGCATGATGGATGATCACCACCGTCTCGCGCAGGCCCTTGGCGCGCGCGGTGCGGACGAAGTCGGCGCCCAGCACCTCCAGCACCGCGGTACGCGTCAGCCGGGCGATCGGGCCGATCAGCACCGCCCCGAGCGTCGCCGCCGGCAGGATCAGGCTCGGCAGCCCACCGTCCCATACCGGCCCTGTCCGGCCGGTGAAAGGCAGCATGCCCCATTTGAAGCCGACATACTGGATCAGCAGCAGGCCGATGAAGAACACCGGCATCGACACGCCGGCCACCGAGAAGGCCATGATGATGCGATCGGCGATGCGGCCACGATTGACCGCGGCCAGGGTGCCCAACGCCAGCCCGCACGGGACCGCGAACAGCATGCCGCCCAGCATCAGCTCGACGGTCGGGCCGATGGTCATGCCGAGCTCCTCGGTCACCATCTTGTTGGAGATGATCGACCGGCCGAGATCGCCGCGCAGCACGCGCAGGATGTATTCCATGAACTGGACCGGAATTGGCCGGTCCAGCCCGAGCTCGAGACGGATGGCCGCGATCGTCTCGGCCTTGGCGTCCGGTCCCGCGATGATCATGGCCGGATCGGCCGGCACCACCTGCAGCAGGCAGAAGCACAGGAAGAGGACCCCGAGCAGGGCGGGGAACGAGATCAACAGGCGATGGGCAATCTGTCGTGCCATGCGCTACCCGCGGACGCGTTGGGCCAAGGGCTGGCGCGCCGGCTGTGCCGACGTGTCTCCGCGCTTCACTCCCTGACGGCCGCGCTTCGTCCGATGTGCGCGACCTTTTATTTATGCAGGCAGTTTGGCACGCCGTTGCGGCTTCGTCACGCCCAACCGCCAGCATGAGGCAGGACATGGCCGGTGATGAAGCCAGCCCCGTCCGAGCACAGGAAGCAGATCGTGGCCCCGAGCTCGGTGCTCTTGCCCAGCCGGCCGAGCGGGATCTGCGCCGTCATCTTGGCCATCGCCTCGCTGTTGGCGAGAAGCTGTGGCGGGAAGTAGTCGGGGTTCTCGACGTAGTTCGAACCGACCGCGTTCACGGTGATGCCGTCGCGTCCGAGTTCCTTGGCCAGGGAGGACACGAGGCCGTTGGCCGCTGCGCGCGCGGACGCGTAGGGTGCGTAGTGGGCGATGCCGCGCAGCGGCGCGGCCGAGGAGACGAAAACGATGCGGCCCGACCTTCGTTTGCGCATGGCGGGCGCAACCAGCTGGGTGAGGCGCAGCGGCTGAACCGCCATTGCCTCGAGGGCCGAGCGGAAATCCTCCAGGCGCGCTTCGCCAAGCGGCGCCCGCAAAGCCGGATAGGCATCATTGTTGATCAGCGCATCGATATGGCCGTGCCGCTTGAGCGCCAGCTCGACCATCGCTTCGGGCTCGGCGGCGGAAAGGGCGTGGGCGCCGGGATAATGGCTCTCGTACTTGCGACGCGCGCTCGGTTCCTGGAAGGAAGGGTCGTGCGCGAGGACGGTGGCGCCCTGCGCCAGGGCGACCTCGGTCGTGCCGTGGCCGGCGAACTTTTCGACATTGGTGATCAGCATCACCCGGTCTTTCAGCAGCATGGCGATTCCTCTAGGTTGGTCTGCATGACAGAGCCCGCCGACACTCCAGCCGAACAGGCATCCTTCGGCTATCGCGATGTGCCCGCAAGCGAGAAAGCGGGAATGGTCGCGCGCGTGTTCGAGTCCGTGGCCCCGCGCTACGATCTGATGAACGACCTGATGTCCGGCGGCGTGCACCGGCTCTGGAAGAACGCGCTGGTCGACGTGCTTAACCCGCGCGCGGGAGAGAAGATCCTCGACGTTGCCGGCGGCACCGGCGACATCGCCTTCCGCATCGTGCAGCGGGTCGGGGACGAGGCCGATGTGACGGTGTGCGACATCAATCCCGCGATGCTGGAGGTCGGTCGCGACCGCGCCGTCGATCGCGGCCTGCTGCGCGGCCTCGCCTGGACGACGGGCGACGCCGAAGCCTTGCCGTTCCCCGACCGTTCGTTCGACGCCTATACGATCGCCTTCGGCCTGCGCAACGTCACCGACATCGACAAGGCGCTCGCCGAGGCGCACCGCGTGCTGCGGCCGGGCGGCCGCTTCTATTGCCTGGAGTTCAGCAAGGTGACGTCGGCACCAGTCGGACGCGTCTATGACGCCTACTCCGAACGCGCGCTACCCTTCTTCGGCCGGGTAATCGCGCGCGACGCCGAGTCGTACCGCTACCTGCACGAAAGCATCCGTCGTTTCCCGTCGCAGCGGGAGCTCGCGGCCCGCATGCGGGCGGTCGGCTTCGAGCGCGTGGCCTGGCGCAACATGACCCTCGGCGTGGTCGCCCTGCATTCGGGCTGGCGGATCTGACATGTTCCGCGCCTTGCGCAACAGTTGGCGCCTGCTGCGCGTCGCGCTGAGCTTCGCCCGCCACGATGCGCTGTTTCCCCTCGAGACCTTGGGAATCGCACCGGCCCTGATCGCCTGGGCGCGGCTCTTCGCGGTACGGCGCGAGGCGCGGCGGCCGGGCGAGCGGCTGGCGGCCGCCTTGCAGGAGATGGGCCCGAGCTTCATAAAACTCGGTCAGGCACTGTCGACGCGCGCCGATCTGTTGAGCGAAGAGGTCGCCGCCGATCTCGCGCGCCTGCAGGATCATCTGCCGCCCTTCCCGGGCGAGCTGGCGCGCAAGACGATCGAGCTCGAGCTCGGCCGGAAGATCGACGCCATCTACTCCCGATTCGACGACACGCCGGTGGCGGCCGCCTCCATTGCCCAGGTCCATTTCGCCACGACCACGGACGGTCGCGACGTGGCGGTCAAGGTGCTACGGCCCGGGATCGAAGCCGCGTTCGCCCGCGACCTCGATCTCTTCTACTGGATGGCCGAGCTGGTCGAACGCACCCAGCCGCGCTTCCGCCGTCTGAAGCCCGTCGAATCGGTCAAGGCCTTTGCCGACGTCGTGCGCGTCGAGATGGACCTGCGCATGGAAGCCGCTGCGGCCGAGGAGCTGGGCGAGAACTTTCGCGACCATCCTGACTATCGCGCTCCGGCGATCGACTGGGACCGCACCGCACAGCGGGTGATGACCCAGGAGCGGGTTTACGGCACGCCGATCGGCGATCGCGATGCGATCGTCGCTGCGGGCCACGACCCCAACGTCGTGATGCGCAAGGCCGCGGAGGCGTTCTTCTACCAGGTGTTCCGCGACGGCTTCTTTCATGCCGACATGCATGGCGGCAATGCGTTCGTCGATCGCGAGGGCTGCATCGTGCCGGTCGACTTCGGCATCATGGGGCGGGTCGATTCCGTCACCCGCGGGCACCTCGCCGAGCTGCTGGTCGCATTCCTGCGGCGCGACTACCGCGCCGTCGCCGAGGTTCAGTTTCGCGCGGGCTATGTGCCGGCCGACCAGTCGCTCGAAATGTTCGCCCAGGCCTGTCGGTCGATCGGCGAGCCGATCTTCGGCAAGCCCAGCCATCAGATATCGATCGCACGTCTGCTGGCGCATCTGCTGCGCGTCACCGAGCAGTTCGAGATGACGGTGCAGCCGCAGCTCCTGCTGCTGCAGAAGACCATGCTGATGGCCGAAGGAATGGGCACGCGCCTCAACCCGCACGTCAATATCTGGGAGCTGGCGCGGCCGCTGATCGAAGACTGGATGCGCGAGCATTTCGGGCCGCGCGCCACGATCGAGCGCGCCGCCGGAGATCTGGTGCAGGGTTTGCGCCGCGTGCCGCGCCTGATCGACAGCCTGCACCTGGTGGCCGAACGCGAGCGCCGCAAGGCCGAGCGCGATGTCGCCCGGCCGCCACTCTTCGGCCGACTGTGGCCCCGCCTGCGTTTCGCCGAAGCCGTCGCCATCCTCGCCCTGATCGCCGCCATCGCGGCGTGGTGGCATTAGACCGTGCCGCGGATGGCGGACACTTCTCCGGTCGGGACGCAGTTTTCTGCATCTCGTCATCCTGCCCGGTGCGAAGCGGAGTGAAGGGACCGTTCAGCCCCCGTCACTGCCTGATGGCGGAATGACCACCGAGCACATCCTGCTGGCGCTGTCGGTGTTCCTGCTCGCGGGCGTGGTGAAGGGGCTGGTCGGCATGGGGTTGCCGACGATCACGATTGCGCTCACGTCGCTGGTATTGCCGCTGTCCGACACGATCGCCTTGATCGCCTTGCCGACCATCTTCACCAACGTCTGGCAGGCGGCGGTCGGCGGAAGGTTCTGGCTGATCGTGCGCCGGCAATGGCCGCTCATCGTGCCGCTCGGCGTGGTTCTCTACTTCACCATGTGGGCCATCGGGCGCAATACGCCCGACTGGGCCTTCCTGGTGCTGGCGGTCGTGCTGGTGGTCTACAGCGCTCTCGGCCTGTTCCGCATCCGTCTGCATATCCATGCCGATCTCGAGAAGCCATTGGCGCCGGTGATCGGCGTGATCTCCGGCGTCGTGGCGGGGCTGGTGGGTGTGCCGGTCATCCCTCTGATGCCTTACCTTCAGGCCCTCGACATCAAGCCGGCCGAGCTCGTGCAGACCCTCGGTGTCGTGCTGTGTGCGACATCGCTGATGCTGACTGTCTCGCTGCTCAGGTTCGGGCTGCTCGACGGACCGCATGCCATCGTCTCGGCGATCGCCGTCGTTCCGGCGATCGCCGGCATGTGGGTCGGGACGCGGATTCGGCTCAGGCTTTCGACCGAGCAATTCCGGATCGCCGTGCTTTGGGCGCTGCTCCTGACCGGCCTCTACACTTTTGCCAGCCGCCTGGTGTGATAGATTCGGCGCGATATCGGCTGGACGCGCCTTGCAACCCTCCATCCGGGCAGACGACACTGGCCGGCAGGATCGATGATCACCAGGCGCACCCTGCCGGACCTGCTTTCGCGCACCGGCCTGTTCCATGACCAGCCCGCCGCGGTGCTCGCGGCGGTCGGCGCGGCCATGCAGGAGATCCGCCACGCTGCAGGCAGTCAGATCTTCTCGCGCGGCGACCCGGGGGACTCGCTGTTCCTGATTCTGTCGGGCCGCGTACGCATCTCGATCCTGACGCCGGACGGGCGGGAGCTTTCCTTCAGCCACGCCGTGCCCGGCGACATCGTAGGCGAGATCGCTGTGCTCGATGGCTCGCCGCGCAGCGCCAACGCTACAGCGCTGAGCGACACGGTGGCGCTGCGCCTTTCGGCGCGCGACTTCAACCGCCTGGTCGATCAGCACGGCTCCCTGGCCCGCGCGGCGATCCGGCTGCTGTGCCGCCGGCTCCGGGAGCTCAGCGACCATCTCGAGGACATCGCGCTGCTGCCCCTGTCGGCCCGGCTGGCACGGTTTTTCCTCAATCGTATCGATGCGCTTCAGAACGATCAGACTGCCGGCAAGGCCGTGCCGATCTCGCTCGGCATGTCCCAAGGTGAACTCGCGCTGCTGTTGGGTGCAAGCCGGCCAAAGGTCAATGCGGCTTTGATGACGCTCGCCCAGGCTGGCGCCGTAGTGCGCAACGGCGCGTCCTTCACCTGCGACCCTCGGTTGCTGACCGACCTGGCACAGCGCACCGAGTGACGAAACGCAGGAGTCTGTTCCGCCGGGAACAAGCCCGGCGAGCGCTCTGGTCCATGATGGCGCCGTCAATCAGTCCAGGGAGACAGCCATGAGTGAATCAGCCGTCATCATGTCCATGCCGCGCAAGCAGCGCAGCGCCGCCGAGATCGCTCGCGAGATCGGACCCGAGATCGGCCGGCTAAGCGACGCCGCGCAAGACGAGGATACTTATGTCGCGGAGAGCTTCGCTCTGCTCAAGCAGGCCGGCCTGCTCGAGGTCGGGGTGCCGGCCGAGCTGGGCGGCGGCGGCGCAGGCCCCGACGAACTTGCCGAGATGCTGAAGACGCTTGGCTGGTACTGCGGCTCGACGGCGCTGGCCTTCGCCATGCATACCCACCAGGTGGCCGTGCCGGCCTGGCGCTGGCGCCACCAGCCGGCAGCTCGCCCCGCCGTCGAGCCGTTGCTGAAGCGGCTGGCCGTCGAGCGCCTGCAGCTCGTATCGAGCGGCGCCAGCGACTGGATCTCGGGTGAGGGCAAGGCCGAGAAGGTCGAGGGCGGCTACCGCATCACGGCGCGCAAGCGCTTTGCCTCCGGCGCGCCGACCGGCGACCTTCTCGTCACCGGCGCCGTGCTCGAGGAGCCCGGCGAGCCGCCGATGGTGCTGCACTTTGCCCTGCCGATGAAGTCGCCGCAGGTGAAGGTGCAGTCCAACTGGCACACGCTCGGCATGCGCGGCACCGGCTCGCACGACGTCGAAGTCGACGGCCATGTCGTGCCGGAAGCTGCGGTCTCGCTGAAGCGCAAATCCGGCGAGTGGCACCCGCTGTTCCAGATCATCTCCACCATCGCCTTCCCGCTGGTCTATGCCGCCTATCTGGGCGTGGCCGAGCGGGCACGCCACATCGCGCTCGGCATCGCCCGCAGGAAGCCCGACCGGCACATGGTCCAGATCGCCGGACGGATGGAGAGCGAGTTCATGGCGGCCCGGCTGGCGCATGCGCACATGCTGGCAACTGTGCGCCTCGATGCGCCATCGGCCCAGACCGTCAACGACATCATGACGGCACGCCAGCTGGTCGGCCGCCACGCCATCGCCACCGTCGAGCAGGCGATGGAGCTGGCGGGCGGTGCGGGCTTCTACCGGGACGCCGGGCTGGAGCGGCGCTTCCGCGACATCCAGGGCGCGCGTTACCATGTGATGCGCACCGCCCAGCAGCAGGACTATGCCGGCTCCATGGCGCTGGGCCTGCCGGTCGACAAGGTCTACTGAGACGTTGCGAGTTCTCGATCCAGGCGACAATGCGTTGGGAGCGCCACTCATCGGCGCTCCTGGCGAACAAGAACTGAGAGCGACTCTCGAACTCTGATGGAGGCAACCAGGCGGCGCTGGCGGGCGCCGCCCCGCCCACCGCATCTCCTTGCCTCAGGCGAAGACGGCGGGATTGATCTCGTCAACGATGGTGATGACGTCGGCCGGCACGCCCGCGCGCCGGGCAGCCTCACGGATCGCTTCGGCGCTCGGCGCCTCGTAGAGACAATAGGTCTTTCTCTTGTCGGCGCTCAGGAAGGAGATGATCCACTTCACGCCGACGTCATCGTTGATGCGGTTGACGTTGTCGACGTCGTGCTTGGTCAGCTCGAGCTTGTCGGCAAAGTTACGCTCTATGATGAACTTGGGCATGATCAGACTCCCCATGCAGAACATCGCGTGCCGACCAACATGCCGGTCGCTCAATTCTGCGTTTGTCGCAGCTTTCCGGTCAATGCCGACAGGCCCAGCGTGGACGCCGTCGACCAGGCCGCTTCCTGAAGCGCTTCCGCCCGCCCGCTTTCAGCCGACCGTCCGCGCCGCAACAGCATGCGGCCGAAGTCGGCCTGTGTGTGCGCGAGCCACAGCGAAGCGCCAAGGCAGCGGTTGGCCACGAGAGCGGCTTCGTAGTGCTCCTCGGCAGCCTCCCAGTCCTGAATGACCTCGGCCAACAGTGCGAGATGACGCTGCGCACTGCCATAGCACATGGTCGCGACGCCGGCCGTGATCGTCATGTTGGCGTAGGGCTTGAGCAACGAATAGAGCTTCGATGCGCTGGCTGGGTCGCTGACGGCGGCGCACACTTCGGCCAAGTAGCCGAGCGTGGCGCTGAGCTTGGCATCGTGAGGAAAGGCGAAGCCATCCTCCGCCAGCTCGGCCAGCATGCGGCGGGCAACATCGTGGTAGCCAAGCTCGCTGGCGATCAACGCGAAACCTGGCTGCCAGACGGCGCGCGTGCGCTCGTCGTCGAGCAGGCGCTTGACGAAAGGCGCCACCTCTGCGAGCCGCGACTGTTCGCGGCGAATGGTGAACATCTGCATGCCGTAGACACCTTCGGCCTGGCCACCCTGCGAGTGTCGCCCCAGTTCGACGGCCTGCTCGGCAAGGCTCTCAGCCGCCGCAAGGTCGCCCTCCATGGTTGCGACAAGGGATTGGGCATGGCAGCTGATCCATTTCACCACGGCGTTGTTGCGGGTCTCCGCCCAGGCCAGCCAGCGGCCGAGGATCCTGTCCATCCGGTCGCGCTGGCCAATCTCCGTCCAGCGGTAGAAGCAGGTCGCGAGCGCGCGGCTGTGGAGATCGAAATCTTCGTCGTTGCTGCTTGCCACTGCCAGCAATTCGTCGAGCTGCGATTCGAGTTCCGGAAGCTGCGCGGGCTCATAGCCCGGTTTCGGGACCAGAACTTCGTGGATCAACACTTCGACCAGGGCCTTCGAATCGCCGAGCCGGCGCGCCATCGCCGCCGCGTGTCGGCCTTGCCTCTCCGCCGCTTCGTGCTCGCCCGACATGATGTAGGCCCGCGTCAGCGCCACCATGAGCCTGCAGCGCATCGGTGTGTCGGGCGTCTCGCCGGTCCGGGTCAGGGCCTCCTGCAGCAGCGCTGCCGAGCTCTTGTGCGTGTCGCTGACGTTGAACTCCGTCTGGTCGTAACCGAGTGCCGCCTCGACCAGCGTCTCGATATCGCCGTTGGCGCGCGCCAGGTCGAAGACGTTGTGGAAGGTCGCCATGGCGAGCGGCAACCGGCTGGCCGCCCGCTGGGCGTGGCCGAGCCGGATCAGTGACTGCAGCACCGTCGCACCGCCCTCCGCTTCACAAAGCTGGCGCGCGGCCTCGACGCCCTTCTCGAAGTGGCGCACGGCCTCGTCATTGGCGTAGCGTGCCAGCGCCCGCTCGCCGGCACTGTGCCACAGTGCCAGGGCGCGATCCGGAAGGCCTGCCTCCGTCAGATGGTGAGCGACGAGCTCGGGTTGTGTCGCGGCTGTCTCGGGCCGCAGCTCGAGCAGGGCATCGGCCGCCGACTGATGGAGCTGGCGACGCCGGCTGCGCAGCAACGACTGATACGCGACGTCCTGGATCAGGGCGTGGCGGAAGGACACGATCTGCCCCTCGCCTCCGCCGCGGGTCACGATGCGGGCACGAGACAGCTCGTCGAGCGCCGCGTCGATCTCCTCGCGCGGGACCTCGCAGACCCGGGCGACCACTTCGGGATGGAATTCGCGGCCCATAACGGCGGCCGCCTGCACGACGTCGCGCGACGCTGCCGCCAGCGCATCGAGGCGCGCAACCAGCGCGCCCTGCAGCGTCGCCGGCACCAGCAGGCTGCCGACGCTCTTCTCCGGGCCGGCCTCGACCAGCGAGCGGGCGACCTCTTCGACGAACATCGGTACGCCGTCGGTGCGCACCGCGATCTCGCCCACCAGCTCGTCGGACGCATCCGCACCCATCAGGTCGCGCACCAGCTCGTCGACCTGCGGCCGCGACAGGCGGCCAAGCGAGAAACCGGTGACGTGGCCCCAGCGGCCGGACCAGTCGGCACCCCACTCTGGCCGGTGCAGCACCAGCAGCAAGACGCGCGCCGTCGCGATTCGGGCGACGATCTGCTCGACGAGCTCGAGCGTGGTCGGATCGATCCAGTGCGCATCCTCGACCACCAGCAATAGCGGCGTATTGTTTGCGAGGCCGACGACGCGCTCGACCAGCGTCGACAGCGCGAGCAACTTGCGCTCCTGGGGCGACATGCTCGGCAATCCCTCTTCGGCGGGCTCGATCGACAGCAGGCCAGCCAGAACCGATACTGCCGCCTCGTCGGCGGTGGCGCCGAGATAGTCCCGCAACTTGTCGCGCCGGCGCCCGAAATCGTCCTCGGTGCGGAAGTCGAGCAGGCGGTTGAGGGTCTGAATGACCGGGAAGAGCGCGCTGGTCATGTGATACGGCGAGCACTGGAGCCAACGCACGTGGGCGTCGCGACCGAGAGCGTCGGTGACGGCGCGCACGAAGCGTGACTTGCCTATACCCGCATCGCCTGAAACCAGCACGACCTGACCCTCACCCGACTTGGCGAGCTCCCACTTGTCCATTACCAGGCCAAGCTCGCTGGTGCGGCCGACGAACCGCGACAGGCTCTGACCGCGAGTCGCATCGAAGCGGCTCTCGGCGTTGCGCACGCCGTCGACGCGATAGACTCGCACGCCGCCTTCGAAACCTTTCACGACCCGCCTGCCGCAATCGGCGATGTCGAAGGCCGAACCGATCAGGTTGCGAGTGGCCTCGGAGATGACGAGCTGGCCCCCATCCGCGCATTGTTGCAATCGCGCGGCGAAGTTGGGCGTCTCGCCGGCGATCCGGCCCTCCCGACGGCCGTCACTGCTCAGGTCACCAATCACGACCTCGCCGGTGGCGATCGCTATACGGCTGGAAATCGGCCCCGCAGCGTCAGCCTCCAGGCTCTTGACGGCGGCCAGGGCTTCGAGTCCCGCCCGGACGGCGCGCTCGGCCTGATCCTCGTAGGCGGTCGGCCAGCCGAAATAGGCCATGACGCCGTCGCCGAGATACTGCGCAAGATGACCGCCCCATGCGGCAACTGCACCCGCAACGCACTCCTGATAGGTCTTCAGAAGCTGGCGCATATCTTCCGCATCGAGCCGACGCGACAATTCAGTCGAGCCGACCATATCGCAGAACATGACGCTGACGAGCCTGCGCTCGCCATGGTCTGTATCTGCAGGTCCCTGCGCCACCCCGGAAAGCGGCCGCGTTGCCGGCACCGGCGCGGCGGACAGCGCCGTGATGGCTGCCAGCATGATGCGACGATGTCCCAACGAGACACCCAGCTCGCGGAGGTCAGTGTCGGTGAGGTGCGGCAGCGCCCGCAGGTCGACATCGTTGGCAAGAAACGTGTCGTGGTATTTCCCGAGGCCCAGGCCGTGCAGCCAGCCCGTAATGTCCTTTGGCGCGGAAGGTAGGGTTGCCATCTGCCCGTTCGAATGCGATCCGTCCTGGCCGTGAGCCAATTCGACCGCGGATCGCGGAGGATCAACCCCCGACAGTGATTGTGCAATCACAAACTGACCATCCATCGGCGAGCACCCCCCACAGTGTCAAACTATGAGAAATCGCACGGTAACGCTGTCACCTTGGGGACATGGTGGTAAGGCGACCTGTCGTGCTGCCGCTGGCCGGCCTGCATGCTTTCGCCAGCAGCCTGGTGTGATAGGCTTGCGGCCATGTTGAAGGGCAAGCGGATCCTGCTGATCGTCGCGGGCGGCATCGCGGCTTTCAAGGTCCATGAACTGATCCGGCTGCTGCGCAAGCAGGACGCCGCCGTGCGCTGCGTGCTGACCGAGACCGGCGCCAGGTTCGTCACGCCGCTGTCGCTTCAGGCGCTGACCGAGGACAAGGTCTACAGCGACATGTTCTCGCTCACCGACGAAAGCGAGATGGGCCACATCCAGCTCTCGCGCGATGCCGACCTGCTGGTCGTGGCGCCGGCGACGGCCAACATCCTGGCGCGCATGGCGGGAGGCCTGGCCGATGACCTCGCCTCGACTGTGCTGCTCGCGACCGACAAGCCGGTGCTCGTGGCGCCCGCGATGAACGTGCGCATGTGGAGCCATGCCGCGACGCAGGCGAACGTCGAAATCCTGACGAAACGCGGCATCGAGTTTGTCGGCCCCAACGATGGCGCCATGGCGTGCAACGAATTCGGGCCGGGGCGGATGTCCGAGCCGGCGGAGATCGTGGCGGCGATCGAATCGCTTCTCACGGTTGAACGGCCGTTGGCGGGCAGGCGGGCTTTGGTGACGTCCGGGCCGACGCGCGAGGCGATCGACCCTGTGCGCTACATCTCCAACCATTCCTCCGGCAAGCAGGGCCACGCTATCGCCGCGGCGCTGGCGCAGCTCGGCGCGGAGGTGACGCTGGTGAGCGGTCCGGTGGCCGTCCCCGATCCGGCGGGCGTGACGGTCGTGAAGATCGAGTCGGCTGACCAGATGCTGGCTGCCTGTCTCGCCGCGGGGGCGGTCGATGTCGCGGTCTGTGCCGCCGCCGTCGCCGACTGGAAGATGGCGACCCCCGCTACGGCCAAGATCAAGAAAAAGGCGGGCGCGGCGCCGCCCGCGCTCGAGTTGACGCCCAATCCCGACATTCTCGCGACCCTGTCCAAGGCGGGCCCGAAGCGCCCCCGGCTGGTGGTCGGCTTCGCCGCCGAAACCGAAAATCTGATCGCCAATGCAGTCGACAAGCGGACGCGCAAAGGCTGCGACTGGATCGTTGCCAACGATGTCTCACCCGCCACCGGCACGTTCGGCGGCGACCGCAACACCGTCCACCTGATCAGCGCCGAGGGCGTTCAGCACTGGCCGACGCTCAGCAAGGAACGGGTCGCCATGCAGCTCGCCGGCGCGATTGCCCTTCATCTCACCCGGCCCCGCCCTGCCGAGGCTGCGGAATGAGCGGCGCCGAGCCGGTCGAGATCGAGATCGTTCGTCTGCCGCACGGGCGGGACCTCCAGCTCCCCGATTACGCGACCGCCGCCGCCGCAGGGGCCGACCTGCTGGCGGCCATCGACCATGACGTCGAACTGGGTTCCTTGGAGCGATGCATCGTGCCGACGGGCATCTCGATTGCCCTCCCAGTGGGATTCGAGGCCCAGGTCCGCCCGCGCTCCGGGCTGGCGGCCAGGCATGGCATCACGGTGGCCAACGCGCCCGGCACCATCGATGCAGATTATCGCGGTGAAATCGGCGTCATCCTGGTCAATCTCGGCAAAGAGCCGTTCCGCATCACCCGCGGCATGCGAATTGCACAGTTGATCGTGACGCGGCACGCTCGGGCAGTCTGGCGCGAGGTGTCCCAACTCGATCAAACGGCGCGGGGCACTGGCGGCTTCGGATCGACGGGCGTAGCAGCGGAGGCGTCGCAACGGAGCTAAGGGCTCAGGGGACCAGGGAATGCCTCGGCTGAGCAAAAAGACGATGTTTGCCATCGAAGCGGTGCTCGATGTGGCCTTTCACGTCGGCGAGCATCCGGTGCGCAGCGGCGATATCACGGAGCGCCAGCGCATTCCCAAGCGCTATCTGGAGCAGGTGCTTCAACATCTGGTGCGAGCCGGCATCCTGAGCGGCAAGCGAGGGCCGCGTGGCGGATACCGGCTGGGCCGCGACAAGAGCCAGATCACACTTGGTGAAGTGGTGCGCGTGGTGCGCCGGCTCGAAGCCGAGAGCGATCCCAACGACATGTCGGTCGGCTCGCCGCTCGCGCACGAGGTCGTCTGGCCGGCGTGGGAGAAGCTGCGCGATGAGATGATGACCCAGCTCGACACCATCACCATCGAGGATCTCTGCCAGCGCGCCCGTGCCAAGGGACTGGACCGGCCGCCCATGAAAGCGGCACAGCCGACCCAGGCGATGGCTTGAGCCGTCGGCTGGGGGCGTGGCTCTCCCAGCGTTCCAAAGTCCGCGCTCTGACGCCAAGTCGTCGCCTGGAATTTCCTGGGTTATGCTCCGTTGCTTGAAACGAAGGAGCAGAGATGGCGAAGGCTGCAGGGAAGAAAGTAACGGCAAAGAAAGCCAAGGCGAACCCGCGCAACAAGAAGCTCTACGACGAAGGCATGAAGATGCGGAAAGCCGTGCTCGGCGCGGCCTATGTCGACAACTCGATGGCGGGCGCGGACGACTTCATGATGTCGTTCCAGGACATCACCACGGAATATTGCTGGGGCTACGCCTGGACGCGCCCGGGCCTCAACAAGAAGACCCGCTCGATGCTCAATCTCGCCATGCTGGCGGCGCTCAATCGTGGACCGGAGCTGAAGCTGCACATCAACGGTGCGCTGAACAACGGCCTGACCAAGGAAGAGATCAAGGAGATCTTCATCCAGGTCGCAATCTATTGCGGTATCCCGGCGAGCCTCGACGCCTTCAAGACCGCGAGCGGCGTCTTCAAGGAACGCGGTGTCTGAGATCGTCATTCGAAGGGCGCAGGCCGGCGAGGCGGAAGCCCTTACCGCGCTCTGCGTCCGCTCGAAGGCCCATTGGGGTTACGACACGGAGTTCATGCGATTGAGCGAGGCGTCGCTTATCGTGAGCGAAAGTGCCATTGCCTCGGGCCGTGTCCTCGTTGCGGCCTGCGACGGTCGTATCGCCGGGCTGGCGCGGGTCGAGCTCGACGGCGAGCTCGGAATGATGTTCGTCGATCCATCATCCATGGGTCGTGGTGTGGGCCGGGCGCTGTTCGTCGCCGCGATCGTGATGGCGCGTCGGCTTGGTGCGCGCTCGATGCCGATCCTCGCCGATCCTAACGCCGCCCCGTTCTATGAGCGCATGGGCGCGCGCTTCGTTTCGCATGCACCCTCCGACGCCATTCCCGGCCGCACCTTGCCGCTCTATGAATATGACCTCACACACGAGGAAACGCCATGACGCCGCTCAGTCCGCCCGCCACCATCGCCTTCATCGGCCTCGGCATGATGGGCCGGCCGATGGCCTCGCGGCTCGCCGGGGCGGGCTTCAAGCTGCGTGTGTTCGACGTCTCGCAGAAGGCAGTGTCGGATTTCGTCGGTGCGCACCCCTCGGCGCTGGCGACGGCGTCGGCGAAAGCGGCGGCCGAGGGCGCCGACGCGCTGATCACCATGCTGCCCGACGGCAAGATCGTGCGGCAGGCCGTGCTCGAAGGCCGCGATCCCGCGATCGAGGGCCTGGCGCCGGGCGCGCTGGTCCTTGACATGAGCTCGTCCAATCCGGTCGACACCCAGAAGCTTGCGCGCGATCTCGCCGCGCGCGGCCTGGCACTGCTCGACGCTCCCGTGTCGGGTGGCGTGAGGCGCGCGGTCGACGGCTCGCTCAGCATCATGGTCGGCGGCGCGGCGGCCGATCTCGAACGCGTCCGGCCGGTGTTCGGCGCCATGGGCAAGACCATCACGCTGTGCGGTCCGGGCGGCGCGGGCCATGCGCTGAAGGCGCTGAACAACTACCTCTCGGCGGCCGGGCTGGTGGCGATGTGCGAGGCGCTGGTGGTGGGCGAGGCATTCGGCCTCGATCCCGGCACCATGGTCGATGTCTTCAACACCTCGACCGGCAAGAGCAACGCCACCGAGGTGAAGGGCCGCCAGTTCGTCGTGCCTCGTGATTTCTCCGCCGGATTCTCGATGGCGCTGATGGCCAAGGACCTGCGCACCGCAGGCGAGGTCGCGAACCACCTGAAGCTCAATATGCCGAACCTGCAACAGGCCGTGGCCTACTGGACCGACGCCGACGGCAAGCTCGGCAAGGGCGCCGACCACACCGAGATCTTCCGCTACGCCGAGAGGCTCGCCGAGGAGGGACCGTGATGAACCGTCCTGGCATAGGTCGGAATCGCCTTTGACAGGCACCGGACGCGCAATTATATAAGCGCCACCTAGGGCCCTTGGCGCCGCCGCCCGGCGGTGATCGACGGGGCCCACACCGTACGACACAGCACTCATTTCAACGTCGGCCTCCCGGTCGTCCGAGCGCGTGCGTCCTCCCAAACCTGCTGAAAAGACAATGAATCTCGAAGACCTCAAGAAGAAGAAGCCGCCCGAACTCCTCGCATTCGCCGAAGAGAAGGGCGTGGAAGGCGCCGCGCAGATGCGCCGCCAGGAGCTGATGTTCGCCATCCTGCAGAAGATCGCCGCCGCCGACGAGGTGATCTCCGGCATCGGCACGATCGAGGTGATCCCCGACGGCTTCGGTTACCTGCGCTCGATGGAGGCCAACTACCTGCCCGGCGCCGACGACATCTACGTGAGCCCGACCCAGGTCCGGAAGTTCGGCCTGCGGACGGGCGATACGGTCGAGGGCGAGATCCGCGCGCCCAAGGACGGCGAGCGCTACTTCGCCATGGTGCAGATCAACAAGATCAACTTCGACGACCCGGAATCGCTGCGCCACCGCATCGGCTTCGATTCGCTGACGCCGCTCTATCCCGACGAGAAGCTCAAGCTCGAGATGGACAGCGTCGGCGTCATGGCGCCGACGATTTCCGAGGAGCAGAGCGCGCCGCGCGCCACCTCGTCGGGCCGGGTCTCGACCGGCCGGCGGACCACCGGCACGCTGACCAAGAAGGCGACCTCGACTCCGCAGCAGCAGCTCGACATCTCGACGCGCGTGATCGACCTGATCGCGCCGATCGGCAAGGGCCAGCGCGCCCTGATCGTGTCGCCGCCGCGCACCGGCAAGACGGTGCTGATGCAAAACATCGCGCACGCCATCACCGCCAACAATCCCGAGGTCTACCTCATGGTGCTGCTCGTCGACGAGCGGCCGGAGGAAGTCACCGACATGCAGCGCACGGTGAAGGGCGAGGTCGTGAGCTCGACCTTCGACGAGCCGGCGAGCCGCCACGTCGCCGTCGCCGAGATGGTGATCGAGAAGGCCAAGCGCCTGGTCGAGCACAAGCGCGACGTCGTGATCCTGCTCGATTCGATCACCCGCCTGGGCCGCGCCTACAACACCGTGGTGCCGAGTTCGGGCAAGGTGCTGACCGGCGGTGTCGACGCCAATGCCCTGCAGCGGCCCAAGCGCTTCTTCGGTGCGGCGCGCAACATCGAGGAG
>JAHCJV010000090.1 GCA_026126105.1 Enhydrobacter sp. | reverse complement strand
GGTAGAAGTCGCCGAGCTTCAGCTCCTTGTGGATGAAGACCTCGACGACCATGGCGTAGGCCAGCGCCACCGCGGCGGCCTCGGTGGCGGTGAACCAGCCCGAATAGATGCCGCCCAGCAGGATCACCGGCATCAGGAAGGCCCATACGCCGCGCTTGCAGGCCAGGACGAAGTCCGCACCGGAGAAACGCTGTCTCGGGATGTGCCGGTTGTACCACACGGCGTAGGCCGACAGCGCAAGGGTCAGCAGCAGGCCGGGGCCGAAGCCGGCGGCGAAGAGGTCGGTGATCGAGGTCTCGGTCACGAGACCGTAGATAATCATCGGGATCGAGGGCGGGATGATGATGCCCAGCGTGCCGCCCGACATGATGGCGCCCAGCGTAAACTTGTTGTCGTAGCCGGCCTGGCGCATCGCCGGATACATCACCGAGCCGACCGCCAGCATGGTGACGATCGAGGAGCCGGAGATCGCGGCGAACACCGAGCAGGACAGCACGCAGGCCACCGCCATGCCGCCGGGGATCGGCCGCGTCAGCTCCTGCAGCATGTTGACCAGGCGTTGGGCGATCGAGCCGCGCGTCATGACGTTGCCGCACAGGATGAACAGCGGGATCGACAGGATCAGCTCCTTGTCGATGCCGACCCACATGTCCTCGACGATGTAGTCGAGCTGGCCGCGGCCCCAGACCATATGGACGTAGGCCGCGACCGCCAGCAGCACGACGATCAGCGGCTGGCGGAGGACCAGCAGCAGGACGATCAGCGCCGCGAGGATGAGGGCGCTCATTCCTGGAACTCCGGCGGCTCTGGCCGCACACCGGGCCAGATGGCGAAAACGAAGTAGCGCAGGGCGGCCGACAGGAAGCCGAGCGGAATGGCGGTCTGGATCGGCCACACCAGCCAGTCGAGCACGGGCATGCGCAGCTGCGTGGCCGCGGTGGACATCACGAACTCGACGCCGAACCAGACGAAGCCCAGCAGGAACAGGCCGGTCACCGCGTCGGCGATCCGATCCATGGCCGGGCCCCACTCCTTTGGCACCCAGCCGAAGGCGACCCGCGGCACGAGGTGGCTGGCGGTCGCGGTGGCGATGCCGACGCCCAGGAAGCTGCCGATGATCAGCGCGATCATGGCGAAGCGTTGCGCGGCGAAGATGCCGGTCGGGCCGATATCGATTCCGATCGCCGCCAGCGCCGGCCCCAGCACTTCGCGACCGAAGACGTCGGCGATCATGATCAGCGCGATGAAGGCGAAGCAGGCGACCGCGACCCAGCATTCGACCTTGTGCCAGGTGTCGATGACGCGGCGCACGGAGGCCGGCGCGTCGCGCCGCGACGGGTCCGCGTCGCCCGATGGAGAAAGGCTCATGGGTATCCGTGGGGTGTGTACTTCCGGCGCGTGCTGCCCTGTCTCCCCGCATGCGCAGGGAGACAGGGTGTATCGCCGCGGCTCAGGCGCCGCAGGCCTTCTTCGCGTCTTCCATCAGCTTGTAGAAGGCGTCGGCGTTGCCGCCGACGGACTTGACGATCTCCGGCCAGGCAGGTTCGAGCGCCTTCTGCCATACGGCGCGCTCCTCCGGCGTCAGCGTGACGATCGTGCCGCCGTTCTTCACGTGCATTTCGAGGATCTTTTCCTCGAAGCCGCGGATCTCGGCGCGCAGCTGCGCGGCCGATCGCTTCTCGACAGCGCGCTGCAGGGCAGCGCGCTGGTCGGCGGTCAACTTGTCGTAGACGGCCTTGGCGATGACGACGACGCCGCCGGCATCGACGTGGTTGGTGCGCGTGTACACCGGCGCGATCTTGCCCAGTCCCGAGGGCACGTAGTAGGTCACCGGCGCGTCGGAGACGTCGACCAGACCGGTCTGGTGCGCCGACGACCACTCGGTGATGCCCAGCGGGTTGGGGTTGGCGCCGAGCGCCACCCAGAACGCCGCCCCCGTCTTGGTCGGCGCCGAGCGCGCCTTCAGCCCCTTGACGTCGGCCGGCGATTTGAACGCCTTCTTGCCGACGATGCTGCCCGAGCCGACATGGGTCCAGCCGAGGAACACGACGCCCTTCTGCGCCAGCGCTTTCGCGGTGTAGTCCGTGAGGTACTTGTCGTAGACGCAGTCCTGCTGCTTGCTGCTGCTGAAATAGAACGGCAGGGATGTCAGCGACAGCTCCGGCACCAGCGCGGCGGCGGCGGCGACCGAGAAGCCGCCCATATCGATGCGGCCTCGTGCCGTCTGCTGCATCGTGTCCTGCTCGTTGCCGAGCTGGGCGTTGATGAAGGGGATGATCTTCATTCCCGACTTGGTCTCTTCGTCGAGATCCTTGGAAAAGCGGTCGAGCTGCATCACCCACGGCGTGTTGGGCGGCGCGCCGGTGGTGTAGCGAAGCTCGGTCGGCTTGGGCTGCGCCAGCGCGCCGCCCGCAAACAGCACGCCGGCGGCCGCCGCGATCGCGGCGGGCAATTTCATCAGGTCTCGCATTTCGTTTCGCCTCCCTCTCACATGGCGCCGTCCCTCGGAACGGGCGCCTTCAACCGGATCGACTCTTCCGGCACGTGCGGCAGGCATGCGTGGCAAGACCGCTGGAGCTCGCGGTCATCCTTGCCTCCCCATGCGCCGCCGTTCCGCGCGGTGGTCGCTTCTTCGCTTCAAGCAATTCTCGCCCGAGTCGACGCGGAAGGCCAGCGCCTAATGACGCCGCCGTCACACTTCCCGGAGCGCAGCTTGCCTCCAAGATGACGCGACTCACGGAGCAACTCCTAACGCGCACTTCCGTTAGGGAGCGGACTGTTGCGAGAGAAGGACACGCATGCCCGACGGTCCCGAAAACGAGAGACCGGAGCCCCTCGAACTCAAGCTCCCGAGCGACTTCAAGGCGATGGTTCTGGTCGGGATATTCAGCCTGCTGTTCCTCTACGCGCTTTACCTCACCGGCGAGGTCCTGGTTCCGGTCATTATCGCGTTCCTGCTGAAGATGGTCCTGCAGCCCGCCACCGAGATGCTGGTGGGTTTCCATGTTCCACGGTTCGTCGCGGCCCTGCTCGTCGTCGGGGTGCTGTTGGGCGGCGTAGCCGGCATGGGAGCTTACCTGGCCGGTCCGACCGCGGGATGGCTGTCCGACGTCCCGAAGAACATTGCCAAGGTCGAACGGCATTTCGACGGCATCAGCGCCTTCGCGCGCGACATCAGGCAGGCCAGCAAGGACGTGGAAAAGCTGGGAGACGATGCCTCGACGCCGGCCGTCGCCGTCAAGGGACCGCCGCTCAGCACCTTCCTGTTCAGCGGCACCCGTGCCCTTGTCACCGGTCTCCTGACGGTTGTCCTGCTGCTCTTCTTTCTGCTGGTATCGGGAAACTCGTTCCTGCGGCGGATCGTCGAGATCCTTCCGACGCTTCACGACAAGAAGCAGGCCGTCGAGATCATCAACGAGATCCAGCGCACGATCGCCGTCTACCTCGGCACGGTGACGATGATGAACCTGGCCGTCGGCGTCCTCACGGGAATCACTGCCTATTTATGCGGGCTGCCCGATCCCGTGCTCTGGGGAAGCGCTGCATTCCTGCTCAACTACATTCCCATCCTCGGCCCGATCGCTGCCGCCGTCCTCCTGGCGCTGGTCGGCCTGACCATCTTCGACGAGGCGTGGCCGGCGCTGCTGCCCGTCGCGATCTTCATGGTCATCCATCTCGCCGAGGCCGATGCGATCACGCCGATGCTGCTTGCCCGGCGGTTCACGCTCAACCCGGTCGTCGTGATCCTGGCCCTGATATTCTGGTACTGGATGTGGGGCGTCCCCGGCGCGCTGCTCGCGGTTCCGATGGTGGCGACGTTCAAGATCATCTGCGACCGCGTCGCGGGGCTCCGCGCGCTCGGTCACTTCCTGGGCACGGAGCCCCGCGACATGCGGCGGCTGTTCGCCCGCGCCGTCTCACGCGGCGGTGAGTCATAAGGGCGTCGCCCGCCGACCGATTGTCATCGCTAACCGTAGGGCCGAGCGGGCCGATATGGAGGGACGAGGATTGCCGGCTAGCGGTCACCGCGCGAATCAAACTGCGCGTGGACCGCGCAAACGAAAAAGGCCGCACTCGGCGGCCTTCTCCTCTCTGCGTGCAGTGACGTCCAGACGACGTCGGACAGTCAGTTCCTAGGCGAGCGGAATGCGCTCGCCCGTCGGGCGCGTCGTGCCGGTTCCCGTCATGGCAAGACCGCGGCGGGCTCGCTCCTTTTCGGCCTCGGTCAGCGTGTAGGCCGGAGCTGTAGGGTCGAAAGTCTTCCATCCCGTCTTACGGTACTCCGCGCCGCGCGCGACCGGATCGATCGGCCCGTACTTGTCGAGTATAGCCTGGAACCGGGCCTCGTCGTTGTCCGGAACGCGGGCGCTCACCAGCGTGCCGCCGCGGCGCACGGATTCCGAATAGACGTGCGCATGCTCTTCCGGGGTGCCCGCATCGACCAGCGCGCCGACGATGCCGCCGGTTACTGCGCCTGCCGCCGCGCCGACCGCCGTCGCCGCCAGCCAGCCCGCCGCGACCACAGGCCCAAGCCCGGGAATGGCGAGTAGTCCGAGGCCGGCGAGCAGGCCGGCGCCGCCGCCCAGCACGCCGCCAATGCCCGCGCCCTTGGCGGTGTCGGAGACTTCATCGACGTCGGCGTGCTCGGCACTGACATACTTGTTGGCGACGAGGCTGATGTCGGACGAAGGGATGCCCGCGGCCTCGAGTGCGCGCACGCCCTCACGAGCTTGCGAATAGGAGTCGTAGACCCGGCTTACGGTTTTCATGTTTGCTCCTGATAAGGATGGTTACTGCGACGCCGAGACGACGTTGCCCTTGTAGTCGACCGCGATCTGGACCTGCTTGCCGTCCTGCATCCCGGTGCCGCGCCAGATGCCGTCGTCGTCCTTCTTCATGCCCGAGACGTTGGCGATGCCATTCGCCATGGCGCGATCCTTCGCCTGGCCTTCGGTGAAGCTGTTGGCGCCCTTGAGAGGCGCGCCGGCGTCGGCTTTGCGCGGCGCAAAGGCGTCGCTGCGGCAACCCTCCATGAAGGTCGCCTGGTTGATCCTGCCGTCGGCGGGAACGGTCTTCTCGCTCACGCGCATCGCCGCGGCATAGCGCTGCGCCTCCGCGTCGGAAAGCACACCGTCGGCGTTCACATCCGCGCGCTTCCACATGTCGGTGCATTCGGCGTCGGTCGCTGCATAGGCGGGCAAGGCAAGGAAGCTCGCGGCCACGGCGGCAGCAATCACAGCTCTTTTCATTTGGCCTCCTGATGAGATGTTCTTCAGCCCGGTATTAACCTCGCCGGGGAGCGGAGGTTGCCGTTGGGCAGGTCACTCGAACAAAAGGTCACAAGCGGGGCACGAGCGAATGAGATCCTTCCGGCGTCGGGTCGTGTTGCCAGCCACGGGCGTTCACTTGCAGCTCATGGTCAGGGTGGAAGCCCGACGCTGGCACAGCATCATTCCCGTACGATGTCCTCCGACGGCGCTCTCGTGGTCGCTCTTTGCGCACCCGGGCAACCATGCGAGGCCGCACCGACGCCTGAGCAGCAGCAACCGGTACCTCAGTAATCTAGCTAACGAACGCTAACGCCCGTAATAGCCGCGGCGGGCATTCTCAACTCCGTACGAAGCTATAACGACGCGGGCGAAGGCAAGGTCATGAATGTATTGCGCCAAGCGTTGCGCGGTGCGCAAGAGCCGGCGTCGCCCTGGTCGGTCCGGTGCAACGCGACCGGCGCGGCGCATCGGGAATCACCCGCTCGCTGATCGCCTCCTCCGCTGCCAGAATGGCGGCGAGCGGAGCACAGGCACAATGACCGAAGAGAAGAACGGCAGCATCGATGCCCTGCTGCCGCGCGAGATGGCGGCGAAGGCCGAGCGCATCGGCGCGGAGAAGACGCGGCTCGACGCCCCGCGCCTGCTGGTGCTGGGCATCCTTGCCGGCGCCTTCATCGGCTTCGGCGCGATGCTGGCGACGATCGTGACCGCGGGCGGCTCGGGCGTCGCGCCTTATGGAATCCTCCGGCTGATCGCCGGCATGGTCTTCTCGCTCGGGCTGATCCTCGTCGTGGTGGGGGGCGCCGAGCTGTTCACCGGCAACAACCTGATGGTGATGGCGTGGGCCAGCGGCAAGGTGCGGGCGGCCGAGGTCCTGCGCGCCTGGGCGATCGTGTATCTCGGCAACGCGCTCGGCGCGGTGGCGACGGCGGGGCTGGTGTTCCTGGCGGGCACCCATGAGCTCGGTAATGGCGCCGTCGGCATGGAGGCGATCGCCATCGCGCGCGCCAAGGCGGGACAGGACCTGCTGCCCGGCTTCGTCGACGGCGTCCTGGCCAACACGCTGGTCTGCCTCGCGGTCTGGCTGAGCTACAGCGCGCGCACCACCGCCGACAAGGTGCTGGCGATCGTGCCTCCCGTCACTGCATTCGTGGCGGCGGGCTTCGAGCATTCGATCGCCAACATGTACTTCCTGCCGTACGGCATCATGCTGGGCGCCATCGGGCCGGCCGCCATGATCGTCAATATCGCCGTGGTGACCGCCGGCAACATCATCGGCGGCGTCCTGCTGGTCGCCGCCGTGTACTGGTTCGTCTATCTGCGCCCCTGACGGGTGCCCACGGCATCGGACCGTCAGCGTTGGTGGGCGTTGTCGACGGACACCACCCGGAACGGCCGGGTCACGCCGTCATGCTCCGTGACCGAGACATACTCCCCGGGCCGGAAGGCGTGCTTGTCGAGGCGGAAGATCGGCTCGTCGTCCTCGTCGCCGGGCCGGTAGGAGAACACCCACTTGTTGCCGCGAAGATGCAGGAGCTGGCCATGCTCGTCGTCGGCACGCTGCCAGAAGCGAACGACGGTGCATTCGTCCTTGTGGTCGGGCCACTCCTCGGCCGCCAGCCGGCCCTCGTCGTCCAGCGGCGCGCGGAACTCGTATCCACAGGCTGGATTGCCATCGGGAAACTGCGGCGTACGGGCCAGCTCCAGGCGAATTCTCCGTAAGGGCATCACATTCTCCATTCTTGAACCAGCCCGAGTTTCGGAGCACAGGCCGCGACGGCCCATGATCTGCATCAAAGCGCGCTCACAGGCGATGCCCTTTCCTTGCGAGTTGAAGGACCTACCAACACCGTCTCGTCCGATGGCCGAGGCTGGGTTTGTGAGCACACCATGAAGAGATCGACCGTCCTCCTCGCGCTGCTGCTGGCCGCCCTCGCCGGCGGCTGCAAGGACTTTCCCGGCGCCGACGGCCGCTATGCGACGCACGATCGTGGCGGCAACAATCGCGGCGGCGCGATGCAAGGACTGCCGGTGACGCCCTACAATCCCGGTTGATCTCGCCAATAAATTGCAAAGACCCGCAAACGTCAGCTCCCTGTCACTCTCCAACTCCTCCCCAACTGGCGGATTGATATCCGGCGCAGACTTGCCCAGGACGATGAGTTGAAGGACTTCCGCACCCTCGCCAAGAGCCATGCGACGCTGACCGACAAACAGATCGCCCAACTCCTGGAGGGGGGGGGAATTTGATGGAGATATGTCATGGCAAGGAAAAGCAGGTTCAAGAGCGATATTTCCGAGGCGATCCACTCCTCTGCGGCCATGCTCCATAAGGTCGGCGCCGTCGATAAGGCGACGATGCCCGATTTCGACGCTCGCCACCTGATCGTCCCGCCCGCGATCGAGCCCGCGCAGATCAAACGGTTGCGTGAGGCCAACAAGGTCAGTCAGCCCGTATTTGCCCGCTATCTCAACACGAGCGAAAGCACTGTCGAGAAGTGGGAGACCGGCGCCAAGCGGCCGAGCGGCATGGCGCTCAAGCTGCTTTCGGTCGTGCAGAAGCACGGGCTCCGGGTTCTCGCATAAGCGCGGGCGTCCGCGAAAACTCGCGGTAGCTGCGGACAGACCGGCCGTCTGGCGCACCCTCAGAGCACACCCCTCACTTCGCCACCGCCGCGCGCCCCTCACCCGCCAGCTCGGCCGGCCTGAGCACGGCGAAGGCGACCAGCGCGAGCGCCATCGTGACGGCGACGGAGCCGAAGGCGAGGCCCCAGCCGAGGGGCGACATGCCGCCGGAGAGGTCGAGCACCCAGCCCATCATCAAAGGGCCGACGAAGCCGCCGGCGTAGCCGAGCATCGAATGGACCGCGAGCGTGGCGCCGCGCCGCGCGGGATCGGCGGAGCCGGCCGCGCCGGCGGTGAGCGACGAGGAGTCGAGCCAGATGATGATGCCGTAGAGCACGATCAGCACCGCGGCGATCCAGTAGCCCATCGACCCCAGGAAGCCGACCAGCAGGCCGGTCAGGATCGACAGGCCCATCGCGGCCAGCACCAGCCGGCGGCGGCCGAAGCGGATCGAGGCCTCGTTGCCCAGCACGCTGGCGGCCGTGCCGAGCAGGCCCAGCACGGTGATGACGACCGCGGGCGAGACCAGGCCGCTCGCCATGCCGGTGGCGCCCGCGACCCACGCCAGGAAGGCGACGCCCCAGCCGCGCAGCGCGTTCATCTCGAGCGTATGGACGCAATAGGCAAGCGAGTAGGCGAAGGCCGACCGGTTGCGCAGCACCGGCCGGAAATCGAACAGCGCCGCGGCCGACGCGCCCGGCTTCGCCGGCGGCGGCGGCCGCGACGGCACCGCGAGCGCAACGACCAGCCAGGCCACGGCGGCGGTCAGGCCGGCGCTCGCGAAGGCGATCCGCCAGCCGAAGGCCTCGGCCAGCAGCTCGCCCACGATGTACGACGCCGCGCCGGAAATGCCGATGCTGGCGGCATGGCCGGTGACCGCGCGCGACATCATCTTCGCATCGACCTGGTCGGCCAGCAGCTTGAGGCCGGTCATGTAGGTCCCTGCCCAGCCCACGCCGGCCAGCGCGCGCCAGACGAGCGCCGACCAGAAATCGTCGGCCAGCGCGCCGAACGCGAAGTGCGCCACCGTCGTGCAGCCGACGCCGAACAGATAGACGCGCTTGGCGTCGATGCGGTCGGTCAGCGTCACCAGCACCGGCACGCATACCATGTAGGCGGCATAGAAGGCCGAGGTGATCCAGCCGGCCTCGCTGTTGCTGAGCGACCATCGCCCCATCAGCTCGGGCAGCAGCACCGGCCAGTAGCCGGCGCCGAGCTGCACGAAAACCTGGGCCGCGCACACGATGGCGACGAGCCGGCCAGCGGTGATCGGCATCACGAGACCCTCCCGCCCGAAGCGGCCTGCCCCGAGGGGCGGGCGCGGGTGCGGGTGCCTTCGTACCAGCGCGACATCAGCTCGATGGCGATCCAGGTCACGATCGAGCTGGCGAGCAGCGCGTAGATCGCGCTGTGCCAGCCGATCCAGTCGACGATCAAGGCGAACAGCGCCGGCGAGAAGGCGTTGACGAACAGGATGGGCGTGGCGATCAGCCCGAGCACCGCGCCATAGCCTTTGGTGCCGAACAGCGCGAGCGGCAAAGCCCCGCGCACGATGGTCACGACACCCTGCGAGGCGCCCAGCAGCACTGTGAAGACGATGAGCTGTACCAGACTGCCCCGTGCCAGCATCAGCAGGATCAGCGCCGCCGGCAGCACGCCGAGCGCAATGCGCGCCACGGTCATGGCCTTGAGGTTCCGTCCGAAGAAGATCTCCACCAGCCGCCCGGCGAACTGGCCGTGACCCTTGAGCGAGGCGACCCACACTGCGGCCGCCGCGGCCAGGCCGGCCGATTCGAGGAGCGGCACGAGCTGCAGCGAGACGACGCCGAAGACGAAGCCATTGAGCGACATGATCAGCGCGAATAGCGCGATGCCGACCGTGCGCAGCCGGCCCTCGAGCGCCGGCCCGTCCGGCGAGCGTGCCGCGGCTGCCGCTTGCGTCGCGGTCTCCGGCTCGCGCCGCGACAGGCCGATCCAGTTGAGCGGCAGGCAGACCGCAAGGTTGATCGCGGCGAAGATCATCAGCGTGCCGCGCCAGCCATACGCCTCGTTGAGGTAATGGCCGACCACCCAGAAGATCGTCGAGGCGTAGGCGCCGTACAGCGTGAGGTAGGATATCGCCTGCCGGCCGCGCGACGGCACCACCTGCACAACCGCCGCGAACGCCGCGTCGTAGAGCGCGCAGCGCATGCCGACGCCGATCACGGCCCATGCCCCGAAGTAGGCCATCGGGTCGCGCACCTGCGACAGGCCCAGCAGGCCCGCCGAGATGATCACCGTGCCGATCGACATCACCTGCCGGCCGCCGATCCGGTCGATCAGCCGGCCGACCCAGGCGGAGATGAAGCCCATCACCAGCAACGCGATCGAGAAACCAAGGAACACCGTGCTGATCGCCCAGCCAGTCTCCGCCACGATCGGCTTGGCCAGGACCCCGAGGCAGTAGTAGCTCGTGCCCCAGGCGGTGATCTGCGTCAGCCCGAGCGTATTGACGGAGACGACAAGGGGATCGCTCCAGGCGCGCGGCCCCGTCCCTCTTTCAGTTGCCGACATGTGTTCTCACCCGCTTGTCCTGCCTCGCCGCATCGGTGGTTTCGTCGCCCGCGGCCAAAGGCTCATGATCCCCAGCACGCCACCGCAAACGGTGAGTGCCAGGAATATCTCGTATGCCCCCGTGGGCGACCATAGCAGCGGAAGTGGCCCCACGGCGGCCCCCGAAACTCCGATGACGAAGGTGGTGCCCCGGATCGAGCCGAGGTGCGCAAGGCCAAAGGACTCGGCCAAGCCCGCGGAATAGGCGACCTGAAGCATTCCGATCATTGCGCCCAAAGTGACGGCGTAGGCCAGCCCGCCGGCAAGGGCGGGACTGGCTATGAGGCAGATCACGGACGACGCGAGAACGGTCAATCCGAGCAAGCCCACCAGCTTCGCTCCAAAGCGGTCCACCAGCATGCCGCCGGTCAGCGCGGCGAGCGCCTGTGTCAGCGTGACCACGCCGAGCAGGGCGATGGCTTCCGGCCGGGCGATGCCGGCACTGCCCATCGCCCGAACATGATCGAGCAGCAGAGCGGTGTTGACCGCGTTGACGAGCAAGGTGACCGCGGTGAGATACCAGAAGACGGTCGTGCGCGCGGCTTGGGCGAGCGTAAGGCCTTCGCCGATGTCGACCCGGGGCACGCTGCCGGGCCGACCGAAGTCCCGCTGCGAACGATCCGCCGGACGATCGCGGTAGAAGAGCAGGCCCACCGGCATCATGATCGCCAGCACGCCGCCGCCGAGCACGAGGTAAGCCGTACGCCAGCCTTCATCCTGGATCACCGCCTCGGCAAGAGGCGGGACGATCAGACCGCCCATCGCCAGGCCCATCAACGACAGAGCCGTGACTCGACCGCGGAATCTGTCGAACCAGAGGTTGACCATCTGCGTGCTGACAAGGCTGAGGCCCGCAATCGCGGTCGCCCGCAGAAGCACGAAGCTCAGGCCCAGGCTCCACGCATTCCACGAGCAACTTGCAACGGCGCAGGCGCCGGCCAGCGACGCAACGATCGGGATTACGAGGCGACGAGGCCCGTTGCGGTCGACGAGCCTGCCGATCAATGGCGCCGTGAGAATGCCCAGGAAGGTGCCGGCACTGTAGAGCGCCAGAACCGTGTCGCGCGACAGACCGAGATCCGCGGCGATCGGGTCGATGAAGGCGGAGACACCGACGGTTTGCCCGGGCGTGGTCGCGAAGATGCCGATGAGCGCCCCCAGCGCAACCAGCGCGCCCGTCAGGCCCGGCGCAGGGGCGCGCGGCGAGGGACCAGCGAGGGTACCCGCGCGGACCATCACCGTGACCCGGCCCCTGGCAGTGCCGAGGGGTCGCAGGAGGCGAGCGTACAGTCACTGGCCGATCGGTTGCGCTCCACCGGCACATGGCCCGCGCCGAGCTGCCCGAAGGCCTGCGCGACACAGGCGATCGCGACGAGGCGCGCGGCGGGACGGTCAGCCGGCATGCAGCGCGGGGGCGGCCGCCGGCCGGCGTAACAGGTAGAGAGCCGCGCAGGCCGACAGGCTGAGCGCCGCAGACACCAGGAGGACCTCGCCGCCCAACTCGTCGATCAGCAGCGCGAAGACGAATGGCGCGGCGGCCGACAGGAAGCGCGCCGGCATGCCGAGTATGCCGAGGCGATAGCCGTAGTTGATCGGGCCGAACAGCGCGAGCGGGACCGTGCCGCGCGCAATCGTGAGGATGCCGTTGCCGGAGCCGTGCAGCACCGCGAAGGCGCTGGCGGCCGCGCCGCCGCCCGCGGTCAGGATCACCGCAACGCCGACCGGGTGCGTGAACGTCGCCAGGCGCGCGGAGACCAGCGGATGGAAGCGCCCCATGAGGCTCGCTTCCAGCATCCGCGCGCCGACCTGCGCCGGCCCGATCAGCGCGCCGGCGGCGATCGCCTGCGCGTGCGACGCGCCGGTCGCTTCGAGGATGCGCGGGAAATGCGCGGCCATGCCCGCCGTCACGATCCAGGCCGCCGCGAAGGCGAAGGCGAGCAGGACCATGGCCCGGTCGATCGGCACCGGCTGGTCCAGCGCCTTCCGGTCCTCGCTGGTGATCGTGGGGCGCGGCAGGCCCCAGTAATTCAGCGGCAGGGCGACCACGACATGCAGGGCCGCCCAGGCGAAGCAGGTCTCGCGCCAGCCGATCTCGGCTGCGCCCCACGCCGTCAGCGGCCAGCCCACCGTGCTGGCAAAGCCCGCGAACAGGGTGATGCCGGTGATCGCGCCGCGCGCATTGGTGCCATAGATCCGCCCCAGCGCGGCGAACGCCGCATCGTACAGCCCGAAGGCCATCGCAATACCCAACGCCAGCCACGCAGCGACGAGCATCGCGACGGAATGCGACAGGCCGAGCAGCACGAGGCCGAGCGCGAACAGGATGTTGGAGCCGCCCAGCACGCGGTTGCCGCCGCCGGCGTCGATCATGCGGCCCATGCGCGGCCCGAGCAGCGCCGAGATGATCAGCGCGCCGGAGAAGATGCCGAACAGCCAGTTGGTCGAGATGCCGGTATCGTGCGCGATCGGGTCGGCCAGCACGGCGAGAAGGTAGTAACTCGACGCCCAGGCGAGCGTTTGCGTCGAGCCGAGGATGACGATGGTAGCGAACCGGCTGCGATCGAAGGCCATTGCGGAAGGTTATCCGCAGCAGCTCGACTTGCCGGCGGCTTTGGCCTTCACGTCGGCGACGCAGCAGCCGCTCGCCGGTTCGGGCGGCGGTCCGCCGCAGCAGCCGGCCGCGGCCTCCGCCTCGGTCAGGGCAACGGTGGGCCCCGGCCCCGAGCAGACGCCGGTTTCCGGCAGCACCAGCTCGACCTTGGCGGCGGCCTCATGATCGCCCGCGATCTCGGCCACGATCGAGCGCACCTGCTCGTAGCCGGTGAGCATCAGGAAGGTCGGCGCGCGGCCGTAGCTCTTCATGCCGGCGAAATAGAAGCCGGGCTCGGGCTGGGCCAGCTCGCGCGCGCCGTGCGGCCGCACCGTGCCGCAGCTGTGCAGGTTCGGATCGATCAGCGGCGCCAGCAGCGGCGGGCTCTCGACCGCGGGGTCGAGCGCGATCCGGACCTCGCGCAGGAAATCGAGCTGCGGGCGGAAGCCGGCGGCGACCACCAGCTCGTCCACGACGACCGAGCGGCAGCACTGCGCCTTGCCGGTGGCGACCCGCAGCCGTGCGCCGTCGCGGCTGATGTAGGAGACTTTGAAGCCTGCCTCGACGCCGATCTTGCCGCTGGCGACAAGCGCGGCAAAGGCGGCGCCCAGCGCACCGCGCGCCGAGAGCTTGTCGTTGGCGCCGCCGCCGAACGCCTTCTCGGGCCTTTCGCCGCGCAGCAGCCAGACGATGTCCGTCTGCGGCACCTCGTCCTTCAGCCGCGCCAGATCGATCAGCGTGCCGATCGCCGAGTGGCCGGCACCCAGCACCGCCACGGTCTTTCCGGCATAGCGCGCGCGCTCGCGCCCGAGCACGTCCGGCATGCCGTAGGCGATCTGCGGATGCTCTCCCTCCTCGCCGAGCGCCGGCAGGCCGTCGGCGCCGGCGGGATTGGGAGAGAACCAGGTGCCGGTGGCATCGATCACGGCATCGGCCTTGATTTGCTCAGGCCCTGCTCCGTTGCTGTAGCGGATGGTGAAGGGCTCGAAGGCACGGCCGTTGCTCTTCATCTTGTCGAAGCCGGCGCGGCCGACCGCGGTGACGCGGCTCGAGGTCCGGATATGATCCTTGAGCGCGGTGCGGGTCGCGAGCGGTTCGAGATACTGCTCGACCAACTCGCCGCCGGTCGGATAGTCGCCGGGCGCGGGCGCGTTCCAGCCGGTCGCCTTCAGCAGCCGTTCGGCTGCCTTGTCGATGTTGTATTCCCACGGCGAGAACATGCGGACATGCCCCCACTGGCGGACGGCGTGCGCGGCGTGCGGTCCGGCCTCCAGCACGACCGGATCGAGGCCGCGCTCCAGCGCATGGGCGGCGGCGGCGAGCCCGACGGGCCCTCCGCCAAGGATCGCGATGGTCTTCTTCGGGGTCAGGGCGTCGGGCATGTGTTCTCCTATCCTGCTAGAAATTTCGAAATATGAAACCAAACGAGTCAGGCCGCCTTGACGGCCTTGATCGCATTCGCGAGGCCGCCCGGCGGGCAGGTCCCTTCGACGCAGCATTCCGCGAGCATGTACTCGATCAGCCCGCGCATCATCGGATAGTTCGCATGGCAGATCAGGGTCGTGCTTTCGCGCGTCTGCGTCACCAGCCCGACGCTGACCAGCGCCTTGAGATGGTGCGACAGAGTCGAGGCGGCGATGCCGAGCCGGTCCTGCAGCCTGCCGACGGCCATCCCCTCTTCTCCCGCACGCACCAGCGCCCGGTAGATCCGCAACCGGGTCGGGTTGCCGAGAGCCTCCAGACGGGCAGCGGCGTCGTCGATCTTCATGTCGGCACTATACGGAGCAGCAGGGCATTGGTCAACGATATTTCCGGTAATATAGAAATATGAGACCGCCGTTCGTCGCGGGCAGCCTCCTCGCGGGCCGCCGTCGGCGACCGCGTCTGCGGCATGCCGCTCGGTGCCTGGGCGGGTCGCCGCGGTTGCGGCCGCCGGCGGACCGACGTAGCGTGGTCTGAAGTTCCAAAGCTGAGGTCCGACGTGGCCGGACTTGCCCCATGACGCGTCGACTTGCTGCCGTTCTGGCCGCCGATGTGGCCGGGTATTCTCGGCTGATGCATGAGGACGAGGAAGCGACTCACGCGGCGTTCAACGCCGCGATGTCTTCGTTCGTCCTGCCGGCCATGCAGCGGCACCAGGGCAGGATCGTCAAGTCGACCGGCGACGGGTTCCTCGCCGAATTCTCGAGCGCCGTCGAGGCCGTGCGCGCCGCAATCGAGTTCCAGGAAGCGCTGATGCAGGAAACCGTCCTGCGCCCGCCGCATCAACGACTCCTGTTCCGCGTCGGGATCGACGTCGGCGACGTGATCGTGGAGGAGAAGGACATCTTCGGCGACCACGTCAATATCGCAGCCCGGCTGGAGCAGCTTTGCCGGCCGGGTGGCGTGCTGATCTCCGACAATGCCCGCCACTACGTGAGCGGCAGGGTGGCCGTCGAATTCCATGACATGGGCGAACGCCACGTAAAGAACATCGCGAGCCCCATCCGCAGTTTCCAGATCCTGGTGGCCGACGGCGAGGAGCTGCCGGTTCCTCCAGCCCCGTCGCCGCCCGCAAGCCCGGACGCCATCCCCAGGCTCCATCTGCTGGGCCCCGTCTCGCTGCAATCCGGCAAGCAGGACATTCCCCTGCGCAGCCTGAAAGCTCGCGCCGCGCTCGGGTATGTGGCGCTCGGCGAATCGAGGCTCGAGACCCGGGAGCGCCTGGGCGGCCTGCTCTGGAGCAGATCGAAGGAATCGCGTGCGCGCGGGCTGCTCACGCCGCTCCTGCGCGAGCTTCGGGCCAGCCTCGAAGCCGCGCGCTGCGCCGGCGTTCGCTTCGGGCCGCATGCGATCGGCCTCGACCCGGACGCGATACATGTCGATGTGTTCGAGGTCCTGAAGGCGGCTGAAGCGGGCGAGGCGCATCCCTTGCTGCTGGAGCGTCGCAACCTGCTGGATGAACTGCTTGCTGGCCTGGAGGGGGTCGATCCGGCATTTCGTGTCTGGCTGGTCGCCAAGCGCAACTCGCTGCGCGACAGGCTGATGTTCGCTCTGGAGAACGCGATCGCCGCCAAGCCGCCCGGCTCGCCCGCCGAGAGCAGGCTGGCGTTGGCGCTGATCAATCTCGACCCGACGCACGAGGACGCCTGCCGGCGCCTGATGCAGGCGCGCGTCTCGGCCGGGGATGCGGCCGCCGCGCTTCGCATCTACGGGACGTTGAAGGACGTCCTCGCCCGGGACTACGAGATGGAGCCGTCGGCGGCGACCAAGGCGCTGGCCGCCGACATCAGGTCAGGCACGGCGGCGCGTGCGCCGCAGCCGAGCGGGATCGTCGCTCCGCCCGCCTTCAAGGGGGCGGCACGCCTCGCCATCTCGCTGCCGCTCGCAACCATGCATGACGTCAGCCCGGAGAAGAGCCACCTTGTGACCGGCTTCCGCCAGCACCTGATCGCGTCCCTCATCCGCTTCCGCGAATGGCAGGTGACCGACGCTCCCACCGCCGAGCTGTCGATGGATGAATCCCGTCGTGTCGCCACTCGCTACGAACTTCAGATGGACGTGCATCAGCACGGGCCGGTGGTGCACGTGCTCCTCATGCTGAAGCAGGCCGGCGACAGCCACTATGTCTGGAGCGACGGCTTCGAGCTGAAGCTCGAGAACTGGTTCGAAGCCCAGCGCCAGGTGGTGCAAAAGATCGCCCTCGCGCTCAACGTCAACCTGTCGGCCGACCGCCTGCGCCGGCTGTCCGAGGATCCCGAAGTTTCGCTGGGCATCTACGACCGGTGGCTACGCAGCCAGACACTGATCAGGACCTTCAGCCTGGAGCACTGGAAACGCGCCTCGAGCGAGTTTCTCAGCATCCTGGAAGACGCTCCGAACTTCGTTCCGGCGTATTGCGGGCTCGCCGACATGCACAACACGGAGCACATCGTCTATCCGGGGAAGCTCCGGACCCGGGAACGCGAGCGGCAGGCGATCGAGTTCGCGCGCAAGGCCGTGGAGTTCGACCCGTCCAACATGAACGCGCATCGTTCGCTGGGCTGGGCGCATGTCATGGCGCATCAGCACAGCCAGGCCGCCATGAGCATCCAGACGGCGTTCGAGCTCAACCCCAACGATCCGTGGACGCATTTCTCGGCGGCGCTGCTGTTCGCCTTCTGCGGCAGGAGCGAAGGCTCCGCCGAGCTCGTTCAGCTCGCGCGTGCCCGGGGACTGGTGCCGAGCAAGATCCATTGGGCCTACCTGGTCGACGTCCATTTCCTGAGCGGCGACTACGAGGCGGCCGTCGCAGCGTCCGACCATTGCCTGGACTTCCACCGGACGGTTCGCGCCTGGCGCGCGGCAGCGCTGGCACAGCTCGGCGACACCCGGACCGCGGCGCGGGAGGCGCAAACGTTCCTCGAGCAGGTTCGCCAGCACTGGTTTGGCGCCGATCCGCCGACGGACGAGGCCATCCTGCGCTGGATGCTGCACCTCTATCCGATCGCCCGCCGCGAAGACTGGGAACGCCTGCGCGCCGGGCTCGAACTTGCCGGAATGCCGGTCGACGGGATCGACTATCGCAGCTGGGAGCAGGCGACGGCTTGAGGCCTCCCCCGCCCGCCGCCGATCACATGCACTCGTTGATCACGTACTCGCCGAGGCGCCGGAGTGCCATCTGAAACATATCGACCTGGTCCATATCCACCTTCTGCACGTTGCCATATAGAAGCCCATAGAAAGCGGGAGAGGGGTACTTTTTCTGGCCTGATGGCAAGGCTGCGAGCCTGATAAGCTCAGCCTTGTCCAGGTCGACCATGCGCTCGGTGGGAACTGGAATCACGATCGGTCCGGTGCCCGGGTAGTCGGTGACTTCCACGCGGCGAGTATCGGCGCCCCGAACTGAGAAGTCGGTGTCCAAGAGCCCGGCAGTTCTCATTTGCTGCTTCAATTCGCCTACCGTCCGCGGACGTCGAGCGTTCCCTTCGATCCAGGCGAGGACGAGTCTTCCCCATTTGAGCCAGTTCTCGTTGGTGTCTCTGATGTTGATGTTGTGCAAGTCCGGCACAAGTGTCTTCTTCTGCCTTGCAACCGCCTTTTTCTTCTTTTCCTCCTTGGGCCTGGCTTCGGATGCCTTCTTGATTTCAGCCATTGCAGCTCCTCTTACTGAACTGGCCCGTGACGAGCCCGACGCCGCCGAAGCGGCAAATGCTCATTCCTGCCGGCTCACTCTCTCGCAGTACCCAGCCGGCCAGCGCGGCCGCGCTGCTCGACTATCTCCTGAAGAATCGCGAGCGCCGATCGCCGATTTGTCGAAGGAGCGGAAGCCCCGTTCGGGTTCTTGTGAGCGAGCGGAATGGACCAGACGAAGTCGTAGCTCCGCGCTCGGCTATGACAACTCATGCAGGTGAGGTCATCCATACAGAACGTGTCGGGTTGCAAGAATGTTTCCAGAACGCTGCTGGTCAGGTTCGACTCCCATTCAAACCCTCGACACGGCGGAACGGGCGAGGCCCCGAAAAGCATGTCCCCGTTCCTTCCGGGTACCGCACGCCCCAATCCTGTGAGTTCCGGGGCTTGAGGGGAAAAAGGCCACTGCACCGCGACAAGATCGTAATTCGCCCAGACGCTCGGTGGTTTTGTCGTCGCCAACTTCTCGCGCCACACGCGGTTTACTTCCCGGATGGCCGCCGGGATGGCCTTCACGCGCTCCACATTATAGGCTGGCGGAATAGCAAACTGCCGCATAGGCAGTCGCGCATTCAGCGGCGGTTGCTCCGGCATTGTCTTGAACGTACCGTCGGCGTTGATCGTACCATCGTGGAACGTGTAGTTCGTTCCCGGAGAGGTTCCCGGACTTGTCCAGCGGAGTGGCACGTTTCTCACGTGCTCGAAGGATGCCCATATCCATTGCGGATTCTCATGTGTCTTGTGCCCGATGTGAAGTCCGACAAGCCCCACGCGTTTCTGTTCGCAGTTGGCCGCGCCGTGATCGTCGGTGGGCGTTTGAACCCACGCGTCACGCGTGTAAAAGCTGCCGGGATCGGCAATGCCGGCCATCTCGATCCACGCCGACTTGATCGTGATCGTGCCGTCCTCGATCGCCGTTCGCACATCCGGAGCCTCGAAGGAGGGATCGACATCGATCGGCCTGAACAGACCCTTGGTTACGATCGAATTGAAGGCCATCTCACTGAAACCGGTGAGATATCGCACCGGAGTGCCATTCCGGGCGACAAGCAGATGCCGGATCGACGGCTTGTCCGATTCTATCGGAACATCTCTCTGGTCGATGTTTCCAAACTTGTGCAGGGAAGCAAGCACGAGGGAATTGCCGTCGAGTTGCGCCATCGTATCTGAGTTCGCGCAAACCGGCGCTTTCTTCGGGTACTCGACCCAGGGCTGCGGCGGCTCGGCGTCCTTCTGGAACGTCTCCCAATCGGCCTTGTAGGTCTCGAAGACACGCGGACCATCCATGTCGGTAATCGGGCGATTGGTGTCCCAGACACCTCTTTGCTGTTTCACCGCTGGCCAGATGAGCGTCTTGAACGTTTCCCAGGCCATGTTTCCGAAGCCGCTCAAATTCCGGTCGCAGGATTCGCTCGGAAATCCGCGAACGTTCAGTGACGGCTCTATGGGACACTCAGCCACTGCTCTTCGCACGGGCGTTTGCGCTGCCCCACGTTCTGGTAGGCAGCCCGCCACGAGCAGCAACAAGGTGGCCGCCGCAAGCAGGCGCGGCTTTCCGGTGAGGCGCATTCTCCCCTGCCTCCGCAGCCAGATATGCCGGCTCGCAGTTTTCCGAAGTAGCAGAACGCGTGCATCCTGCTACCGCTACGGACGGTAGTCGAAATGGGGAGCGCCTGTCGAGACGTTTCTTTCACGGGCCGCGCAAGCAGTGCACGCTCAGTCTTCCGCACTCCTGCCGCCTGTCGAGAATGTGTATCGAACGGCGGCTGACCTTCACAACGTGCTCCGCGTCGAGGCGGTTGTATTCCTTGGTAACGGACTCGCGATGCGACCGATTCCGCGGCAAGGATCTCATAGTGCGCCGGCGCGGGACCGATGGCGCCCGCGCCAGATCTTGCGCTGCCGCCCTGGGTGAGCCTCGGCAGCTCACGCCACACCCGCTCCCGCATGGCAAGCGAACTGACCTCCCGCACCGCGGCGCCTGCGCAATCGATGAATCGCCGGGCAGCTCCCCATTCGCATGGCGTCATCGTAGCCGACAGATGAATGCTCCCCCGCCGTCGGTATCAACCTTCATGGCGGGCTGCAGCTTGGAATGGTCACCATGTCCGTGAGCGGACTTCCAAGTATGAGACCCTTTTCTGTTTCGCGCTCGAAGGAGGAACGAATTCGTCAGGCACCCCGTTTACTGCACGTCCAAACAGGAGTGCCTTCAATGAAACGCATAGGTTTGGCGCTTGCGTGCTTCGCATTTGCCGGCACTGCGGGCGCAGCAATCGTCGCGATACCGCCGACGTCCGGAACGGTCACTGCCATATCACAGGAGGCGGTATCGGCCTCACCGGACCTCGCGGCCGCCGCAACCTCTCCGGTCGAGAGCAGACGAGCACCAGTGCCCTACGTTCCTCGACCCAAGGCACCGTTCGCGCAGCTCGCATCGGTCGAGCCGACGGTCGTCGTGGTGCCAGAATCCGGAGCGGCGGCGCGAAAGCCCGATCTGGCACGTGCCACGGTGAAGGAGGTTCGCGACCTGTCCGAGGCGCAGTGTGGAGGACGCGCGATGAAGAGCATCACTGTTCTCGGGGACGGCACGCTCAAGGTGCAGTGCTGAACATTTTCGAAGGCGAGAAGCGCCGTCGTGACGGACAGCGCGCAGTCGCGGGAGCAGCGCGAAGGTCCTTCGAATAAGATCGCCGCGCCGCCGATCTCCGATGTAGCATTCGTGCAACCGGGTTGCCCGCATGCGGCATGTCGCCAATCCGGTGACACCTGACCGGAAAGGATCGACTGCATGACCCTCACCCTCACGGAGGCCAACCGCGTGATCGCCGGCGCGATCGAGAAGGCCGAGCAGATCGGCGCCAGGATGAATATCGCCGTGTGCGACGCCGGCGGACGGCTTCTCGCCTTTCAACGCATGGACGGCGCCATGTGGGCCGGCTCGTTCGGCAGCCAGGGCAAGGCCATAGCCTCGGCCGCCTTCGGACGCCCGAGCGGGGATCTGACGCCCCGCGCCGATCATCCGACCTTGCGCGGCATCGCGGCAGCCGAGGGAAACCACATGTTCTACGGCCAGGGCGCCGTTCCGATCTTCCGCGACGGCGTCCTGATCGGTGCCTGCGGGGTGGGCGGCGGGACCGCACAGGAAGACGAGGATTGCGCCCGCGCCGGAGTCGAGAGGCTTTGAGGTCGCCGCTATGGAATATATCCTGATCGTTACCTGGTTCCTTCTGGATCAGGCGCCCACCAGCTATCAGGTAAGGTTCGGATCCAGCATCGCGTGCGCGCAGGCGCGCACGGAACTCCAGAACGAAGAAAAGCGGTTCAAGGCCGAGGCGCAACCGGAGATCGTCGACAATATGGAAGTTCCGGGGCCGCCCGCTCCGCGACTTTCCGCCCTGTGCGTACCGGTCAATTGAAGACGCCGCACAGACGCCTTACAGGCGCTCCGCGTTTGCCAGTTCCTCGATGGCTTCCCGGCTCAGGTCCTTCATGCCGGTCTGCAGGTCCGTGACGGTGACGCCTTTGGCATCTTCGAGATCGTTGAGGGCGTCGATGACCTCGTCGGCGGTGTCGCAGCCGATGTTCGATCGTCCGGGCACCTGAATCGAGAAGCGGTTCTTCGGCGGCATGTCGTTCTCCTGTCCGGACTCAATGCAGGGGCCACGACGGGGTTCCGTCGGAGCAGGTGCGGGTGGTTGCTGTCCCGGTCGCCGTACGCAACAATCGACCGGCTCCGATCAAGACTGCGCATCAGGGAAGGCTTTGATTTGCCCGTGATCACTCGTGCCAGAGCATTCGGCGTCGCCGTCGGGCTGGCGCTCGGCCTTTCGACAGGTCCGTCGCTCGCACAGCCCGAAGGGGCCACGCGCCCTGGCCCCATCATCATTGTCTATCGCGACGACGTCAGCAATGTCCGGCAGCTCAAGGGCACCGCCCACTATGCCGGCGCCCTCGGCCGCGACGCCTCCGTCTCCTTCACCGTCGACAACGAAAGTGGCGAACACGTGTGCAACGGCACCTTCACCTCCGAGGGGCGCCGCAATGGCAAATTCTCCCTGACCTGCCTTAGGGGCCTCTTCAGCGGCACCGGCACCTACGAGCAGAAGCCCGGCGACCGGCGAAACAGCTTCGTCGCCCGCGGCCAGACCGCACAGGGTCTGCCGATCATGCTTGTCGTCGGCCGGCCGGCGGGTATCACCGAAGGTCAGTTCCTCAGCCCCTGAGCAGCACGCCGGCGCTCAGCAGATATCCCCCGCTTCGTCGCGTTCCCGCGCCAACTCCTCCTCGCGCCTGAAAGTAAGGTCGCCGAGAGCATCGTCGACATAGCCCAACATCACGCCGTGGACCTCGGGGAGCGGGATGCAGTGCTTGTTCGCCAGCCGCTCCATCACCGCGTAGATTTCGGCCTTCGCGTCGAGCTTGTCCTTTGCCAGCTGCTCGAGCTCGGCGTTCGGATCGCGCCACGACATGTTCCGCGGCCAGCTGCCGGGCAGCGGGAGTTGAATGCTCATTGGAGTCCTCACGATCTCAGGACTCAATGGCCTCGCAGGGACGGGGTTCCGCCTTCGAGGCAGCCGCTGGACGGAGGGCGAGACCGCTCCTGCGCGACGCTCGGCTATTCTTCGAGCGTGCCCGTCAGGCGCTCCACGGCTTCGGCGTAGTCCTTCATGAAATCGTAGACGACCGAACGCGCCGACTGTTCGGTGTTCATGAGGCCGACCGCCTGGCCGACATAGTAGGTGGCGAGCCGCTGGGCGCCCTCATGGCCGCTGGCGGCGAGCTTGTCGATCCTGGCCAGCGCCGGCCGGCTGATGAGGCCTTGCAGCGGCATCGGCAGCGGATCGGGCGCGCGCTCGCCGTGCCACCCGTCGGTCCAGGCCGACTTGAGCTGCCGCGTCGGCTTGCCCGTCCGGCTGCGCGACCGCACGGTGTCGCGCGAGGTCGCGGCCAGCATCTTCTTCTTCACCGTCGGCGTAGTCTCGGCCTCTGCCGTGGTCAGCCAGACCGAGGCGGTCCAGACCCCGGCAGCGCCCATGGCCATGCACGCCGCCATCTGCCGCCCGGTCGCGATCCCGCCGGCCGCCAGCACGTCGATGTTCTTGTAGCCTTCGACGGCCTGCAGCACCTCGGGCACCAGCACCATGGTCGAGACCTCGCCGCAGTGTCCGCCCGCCTCGGTGCCGGCGACCACGAGAATATCGACCCCGGCCTTGGCGTGCTTGATCGCATGTTCCTTGGCGCCGGTGAGGGCGCCGACCAGGATGCCCTTGTCGCGCGCGCGGGCCATGATCGACGGCGGCGGCACGCCCAGGGCATTCACGAACAGCTTGATGGGATGGCTGAAGGCGACATCGAGAAGCCGAGCCGCGCCGCCTTCCCGCATGTTGTCCGTGTAATCGTGGCCGCCTTGTCCGGCGACCCACAGATCGGCGGTATCGATGCCGTGCCGGGCCAGCAGGCCGGCGACATGCCGGCGGTGCTCGGGAGGCACGCGCGCCTCGAGGTCAGCCGCCGTCAGCCCGCCCTCCTTGTCCTCCATCTTGTTGGGAATCAGCAGGTCGACACCGTACGGCTTGCCGTTCACATGCTCGTCGATCCACTTGAGATCGATTTCCAGGCTCTCCGCGGTGTGGGCGACGGCGCCCAGCACGCCGAAGCCACCGGCATTCGACACCGCGGCCACGACGTCGCGGCAATGGCTGAAGGCGAACAGGGGAAAATCGATCCCGAATTTCCGGCACAAAGAAGACTTCATCCGACATTCCCCACGTGCACCGGTGGTGCCTTGCGAACGCTAGCATTCGGCCGGGGTGCAAGGAAGCCATGAGCGGCCGGTGCGGTTTTCCAGGCGTATTACTGCTCGAGTAACCGTTCGGTCATGGAATCGCTTTGGCGCCGAAGGTCATTCGCGTCCGATCGACCCGATCGCGAGCCTCTTATTGGCTCTTGCGGGTAGTGGTACAGTTTGAATATCGGCGCCTCTCGACGTCCTATGACAACTAGCCGTCCCCTGCCATCTTTCCTGCCATGGCAACACGACGAATCAAGCGACCCCGCGACCCCGTCGAGCTGGGCAAGCTCATCGGCGACATCCTCACCGGCCAGGTTGAGGACAAGACCCCGGATGACGGGAAGAACCCTACCGCGGTCGCTTTGGGGAAACTCGGCGGCGCGAAGGGCGGGAAGGCGCGGGCTTCTTCTCTCTCACCCGAGCAACGTCGGGCGATTGCAGAGAAGGCGGCGAAGGCGCGGTGGGCAAAGTAGTCGAGTCCAATTCCGCGACCGGAGCCACCGGAAGCGGCTGCGCCTTTATCTTTAGCCGTCCAGCCCGGAGCGTTCCGTCGTCGGTATCAATATAGACGTCTAAGTTTCCCTCCTCTGTAATGGGTAGGCCCGCCAACTGAAGGACGACTCGAAGCTGAGTCTTCCGGGTGTCTTGGCCTGGCTGCGAAGCGATGCCTTTAAACTCACCCTTAACGAGAAGGCCATCGTTGACTGAGGTGGGGCCAACGAGCCGAACCGTCACGTCGCTTGGCGCGTCGCCGGCGTCGCTGATGAGCCAAGCGACAATCGCGAACGTCGGCAGCGTCAGTGGAAGCGTCCCATACACGATGAGGTCGGTTGTGTAGACGCCCATTATGGAGAACTTGTTGCCAAGCTCGCCTCGCACATCATCGCAAAAAACGCAGTGAGCGACGCGCGGGCTAGGCATCCGAGACTACCAGCTCTTCTTTGATCTTCCGCGCG
>JAHCJV010000009.1 GCA_026126105.1 Enhydrobacter sp. | reverse complement strand
GCCGGCAGATGCTGCACGAGATCGGCCGCGAGCCGCAGCCCGAGGAGCTGGCCGAGAAGCTCGGCATGCCGCTCGAGAAGGTGCGCAAGGTGCTGAAGATCGCCAAGGAGCCGATCAGCCTCGAGACGCCGATCGGCGACGAGGAGGATTCGCATCTGGGCGACTTCATCGAGGACAAGAATGCCGTGATCCCGCTCGAGGCGGCGATTCAGGGCAATCTGCGCGAAAGCACGACGCGCGTGCTGGCCACGCTCACGCCGCGCGAGGAGCGCGTGCTGCGCATGCGCTTCGGGATCGGCATGAACACCGACCACACGCTCGAGGAGGTCGGTCAGCAGTTCTCGGTCACCCGCGAGCGCATCCGCCAGATCGAAGCCAAGGCGCTGCGCAAGCTCAAGCATCCGAGCCGCAGCCGCATGCTGCGCAGCTTTCTCGACCAGGGCTGATGCCCGACGGACATGCGCGTTCGAAAGGGCCGGCATCGCCGGCCCTTTTTCGTGGCGACGGTCGACGGCCCGTCAGGTTAGCGGATGATCACGGCTTGACGTTCTGGCAGCCGTTGCCTTGCCACCGATAACCTTTGGCTTCGCCGCCGACCATCGTCCACTCGACGATGCAATTCTGACGCACGAGCGTCGGCGGAAAGCCGCCCATCGCCGTCCACGGTCCGCCTCCCCAACCCCAGCCCCAACCGCCGTATCGGAAAAGTGGCGGCGTGCCGGGGTCGATATAGGAGGTGTCCCAGCGCCATTGCAGGATCTTGCTGCCGTCCTCGAGCTGATAGCTGTTGTCCGGGATTCGGCCCATGTCGCTCAGCAGCCTGGCTTCGGGCGCCCCTGCCATCGCGCGCAGCTGGTTGTCGAAGGCCGCCTCGCGTTCCGCTCGCGTGGCGCAGCCGACCAGCGACAGCAAGGCGAGCAGGGCAACAATCCGACGCGGCACGTCATACACCATGCATCCGAGCTTGCACGAAATCCGCGCCCGCAGGAAGACGACCTACTGTGCCACGGCGGCAGCGGCCGGCCCGCGGCGGCGCTCGGAAAGGTCGATCAGCTCGGCGCGCTGCTTGGGCAGGGCGCCGGGGAACTCGTTCTGCAGGAACAGGATCAGCTTCTCGCGCACCTCGCAGCGAAGGTCCCACGCCTGGGGCGAGGTCCGTGCGCTGGCCAGGGCCCGCAGCTGGACCGCGCGCTCGTTGCTGTCGACCACTTGCAGGTTGACCACCTGCCCGTCCCAAAGCTTGCTCGCCTTTGCAATATCCTCGAGCTTGCGGCGGATCGGCTCGACCGGGACCGTGTAGTCGACCCACAGCATCACCGTTCCGATCAGGTCGGTGCTCTGCCGGGTCCAGTTCTGGAACGGTTTCTCGAGGAAATAGGACAACGGGACCACCATGCGCCGCCAGTCCCACAGCTTGATCACGACATACGTGCCGGTGATCTCCTCGACCCACCCCCATTCGTTTTCGACGATCACGGCATCGCCGATTCGGATCGGCTGCGTGATGGCGAGCTGGATGCCGGCGAACAGGTTGGTGAGCAAAGGCCTCAGCGCAAGGCCGACGATGATGCCGGCCGCGCCCGCGGACGCGATCAGGCTGACGCCGTACTGCTTGACCGAATCGAAGGTCATCAGGGCGGCCGCGACGGTCACGATTCCGACCAGCGTGACCGTGACACGCCGCAGCACCCGCACCTGTGTAACGTGCTTGCGTGCGAGCGGATCGGTGCCTTCGCCGATGACCGAGCGACGCAGATAGAAGTCCGCCGCCAACGTGAGCGCCGTGGTGGCGCTCCAGCCCAGCAGAACGATGAACGCCACGAACAGCATGTGCGCGGCGGCGCGCGTCGCCTGAGGCCCCAACGGCACCGCAGGCAGCACGATGGCAAGCGCCACGAGCACGAGGGCCAGCCGCGTCAGCGAATGAGTGCGGTCGACGAGTGTCCGGCCGTAATCGAAGGTCTTCGGCATGAGCCGGCGGATCACGCGCATCACCGCACCATGCACGAACAGCGCCAGTGCCGCGGCACCGGCAAATACAGCCATCGCGATCGCCCAGTCGGGCATCCACGCCGCCGAGCGACTGATTTGCCCAATGATGTCCTGCAGGTCCATAGGGGAAATAAGCCCGCGCGACGCCGACGGTTGCAACATTCACAACTCTGCCGCAGTGCTGCTGCCGCCTCTCTGCCACAATCGTCCGTGATGGGGAGCGGTCAATCGATCCGCCGTCTACCCCACGAAGCGCGGCATCACCTTGGTCGCCATGAGATCGAGCGACGTGAGTATCTGGCTGCGGTCGTGCAGTCCCTGCGGGATGAGCAGAACGACCTCGTCCTGGTCAGGCAGCAGGCGCCGCACTTCATCGAGGCGGCGGCTGATCGTGTCGGGCGAGCCGATCAGCAGTTCCGGCACACCTTGGCCGAACGGCGTGGCCCAGCTCTGCCAGAACCACATCATATCCTTTGCCCATTCCTGCGCCTGCGCGTCGGTCGGCGCGCAGATGAAAATGCCGCCCCATGCGGCCTGCTGACCATTCTTTATCGTGCGGCCGTGCCTGGCGGCCTCGGTCGTGTAGGCCGTGCAAAGCTGCCCATAGAAGTCGAGGTTATCGGTCAGCACGATCGGCTTGCCGCCATACTTGGCCCAGAACAACGCGGTACGCATCGAGGCGGCGAAGCCGCCGTAGAGCGGCGGATGAGGCGTCTGCAGAGGACGCGGCGCGATGCCGATCTCGACGATCCTCATGTCGGGCGCGACGCCCTGCCCGTACTTCACATAGACCGGATGCTCGTGCGGGTTGACCATGCCTTCGGGCGGGAAGCTCCAGTACTTGCCGCGATGGCTGAAGGTCTCGCTCGAGAGCGCCTTGACCACGACGTCGACGAACTCGCCGAAGTATTCGCGGTTGGCCGTATCTGCCGGCTGGTCCTTGTTCCAGGGCCCGACCGCGTTCAACTCGCTGCGGACTTTGAAGTTCTCGACCCAGCGCGCCTGATAGCCGCGCACCAGCCCGACCCCGAATCGGCCGCCCAGCATGTGGTCCATCGTGGCGATGTCCTCGGCAACGCGCAGCGGGTTGTGCGTCGTCGAAACGAAGCCGCAAGTGATGACGCGCAAGCGCTTGCTGTGCCGGCCGAGCCACATCGACATCAGCTTCGGATCGTTGGAGATCTCGAAACCTTCGACCTGCAAATGATGCTCGGGATGCCCGAAGCCGAAGTATCCCGCGTCGTCGGCGAACCGGACATACTCGGCGATCTCGTCCAGCATGCGTTGATACAGCACCGGGTTGCGCCCCGCCATGCCGGCCTCGAGTTCTACTCGCCGGCCGATCGTGCAGTACATGAAGAGGGAAAAGCGCATTCCTGTCATCCAGAGCGTAGCCGAGGGACCTTTTCATGCGGCGCCCGAAAGCGGAGGTCCCTCTACTTCGCTTCGCTCAAGGCACATGTGACTGTGCCGGCTCGGGGTGCCGACGTCTTGCCGTCGCTGCTAGGCCGCCAGCTTGTAAAGCTCCACCACGTTGTCGCGCAGGATGCGCTTCTTGAGCTCGGGAGAGAGATGCTCCGTCTGCTCCTTGATCACGTCCTGGCTCCACGGCCAGGTCGAATCGCTGTGCGGGAAGTCGTTCGCCCACATCAGCTGGTGCGGTCCCAGGCGATCGGCGAACTGGAACGCCGTCCAGTCATCCTGGAAGGTCAGCGAGATGTGGTCACGGAAATATTCCGACGGCAGGCGGGCGAGGTCCTTGCCCTTCATCCAGTAGCGATGGCGCTTGTACGCGTGGTCCATGCGGTAGCTGAAATGCGGAGCCCAGCCGGCGTCGGCCTCGACGCAGACGACACGAAGCCCGGGATGACGCTCGAACACGCCGGAGAACACCAGCATGCCCATGATGTCCTGGCAGCCGCGGATGATCGACAGGAAGCTGTTGAGCTTCGGGCCGCGCGGCTTGACCATGGTGTTGTCGCCGCTGGTCGTCAGGATGTGCCACGACAACGGCAGCTCGAGCGCGACGGCGGCTTCCCACACCGGATCGTAGATCGGATCGTCGTAATCCTTCTCGCCGGGGTTGCCCGGCATCATCACGCCCTTGAAGCCCATCGCCTTGATGCGCTCGAGATCGGCGATGCCCTCCTTCACCGTGCGCATCGCGGTCTGGCCCATGCCGACCAGCCGGTCGGTATCCTGGCTGCAATAGCCCTGGAGCCAGCGATTGTAGGCCTCGAAGCAGGCGTGCTTGTAATCGAAGTCCGGATGGTTGCAGATCAGCATGCCGACGGTCGGATAGATGATCTCTGCCGCGATGCCATCCTTGTCCTGATCGGCCAGCCGGCCTTTGGGGTCCCACCCGCTGCGGTGCAGGTCCTCGAATTTTGCCCCTCCGGCGCGGATATCCTTGGGCGCGATGCCCGCCGCAGCGATAAGGCCGAGCGGCACCGGGGTCTTCATGCCCTCGACGACGAAGGTGTCGCCGAGTCCTTCGCGACGCACGACGTGCGGTGCGCGCTCGCGGAACGCCGGGTCGATATTGTCGACGTAACAGTCCGGCGGCTCGGTGATGTGCGAATCGGCTGAGATCGGGCGCCAGTCCATGCGTTTCCTCCAACGTCTTGGGATGCAATGGTAGGCGCCTGCCGCGCGGCGCGGCAAGCCCGCCTGGTCTCGACGATTTCGACCGGCGGCAGCGGTTGAACCGTCCGTTGCCCTATGGCATACCCCCGCCCGCGTCCAGGTTCGGACGCCGTCGCTGCCGTAGCTCAGTGGTAGAGCACTCCCTTGGTAAGGGAGAGGTCGACAGTTCAATCCTGTCCGGCAGCACCATTCGACATCGGCTGCGGTTGTTGCCCAGATTGCCAGCTTGGCGATCGCACAAGGTGAGCGACGCACTTGGCTCGTCTCTCGACGCACCTGCCTCGACGCCTCGGCAGCGTGGCCACCAGGCGCCTACCGCGGGCGGGCGAACGACGTTGCGTTGAACCGGCCGAAGATCGATGAGATGCGGGAGATGCTATCCGGCAGGCGATCGCGAGGATGGCAAGGGCAAGCATAAGATCGCGGCGTTCATTGGCGCCTCGCTGCCCTCCTCGCCGGCATGTTCCTGGGCTGAACGATGACTGTTTGATTTCCAGATCTCGAGCCGAGGCAGAAGAAATTTGCCGGCCTCGGTCGGCGCTCATTCACCGCCAATCGCTATACTTCTTGCGTTTCGTTTGGCACTCTCGGCAGGTGCACGTGTAATGTGCTGCGCTTGATAAATTGAACGAAGGACGAAAAAATGGCCGAGAAAACGAAATCCAATCTGACGTCTGAAGAGAAAGCCGCTCGAAAGGCCGCCAAGAAAGCCAGCAAGCAGGCGGCGAAGGCGGGAGCGACGCCTGAAGAAAAAGCCGCCCGAAAGGCAGCCAAGAAAGCCGGCAACCAGGCTAAGAAGGCGGGAGCCACGCCTGAAGAGAAAGCCGCTCGAAAGGCAGCCAAGAAAGCCGGCAAGCAGGCTAAGTAGGCGTGAGCGGCGCCGGGTCCATCGGAGGTGAGCGACGCCAACAAAGGCTAATCAGCCCGAGAAGCTGAAGAAAAGCGCGAGCGAACCACGCGGCCACGAAAGCGATGCCCAGTGCGTTGCCTTGCATTCAACGGCTGCGCGCTCGCGGTCCGCTTCCCCTTCGCTGACCATTAGGTTGGCATGCGCCGGACGTAGAGACTGGCATAGCGCGGCTCGGTTAGAGCCGCGATTTGGAATGTATTGGGTCGCCATCCGGCAATCCAATCCCGTCCGGTAGCACTATTCTACACCGAGTAAGATTGTAGGCCGGTCGACTCTTCGGCCCTGGTTGACCCTTTTGTCCCATGGGTAACCGTCGTCTTTACCCACTGCCGCACCGAGCCCAACCGGGAAAACCGGACACAATTGGTGAAAGCGTTCCCTGCCTGCCTATCACGGCTCGTAGGGCTTTAATCTTGAAGCTCTTTCCGGCAGCATCAATCATGAAGGAAATGGTCCGGCGTTTCTCGATAGCCCCGTCTGCGATGCAGTTGTCTGCATAATGCGATTCGATGGAGATGTTGAAGCGGCACGGACCTTGCTCCAGCGGTCGTGCCGCCATGCTGCAGAAGTGCCCGTCGTCGGTGGAATTCCGAGCGAAGAATGCACAACATTTGCGTGCATCAGGATATTGACTTGGTGCATCGAGATCAGTTGACCCGGAGCGGTTTGCCTGCGTTCCGAGGTCGTAACTCTTGACAAGATTTTCAGCGATCGAAGTTATGGTGTTTCCTCCTCAATTGATGCCAACGGGCCGACGATATGTCGCGTGGCGGCTCGACGCTCATGCCATAGCATGTATCAACTGATCTTACGCTGGAGGCCTCTTGTCGTCGTTTGATGCTGGATTGCCGTATTCGGTCTTGGGCCTTCTTGTGGGTTTCCTGGTCGGAATGACCGGAGTGGGTGGCGGGGCACTGATGACGCCGGCCCTGGTTCTCATATTCGGCATTCATCCGGCGACGGCGGTCGGAACGGATCTCCTTTTCGCGGGCGTGACCAAGGCTGTCGGCACCGGCGTGCACGGATTTCACGGCTCGGTGAACTGGCGCATCGTGGCCCTGCTGGCGTCGGGCAGCATTCCCGCGGCTGGAGGGACCTTGCTGGCGCTGCACTGGATCGGACCGCAGGATGCCTCGGTTGCACGGGTCATCACCACGGTCATGGGGGTCGCCCTGCTGGCAACCGCGGGCAGCTTCTACTTGCGAAGCCTGCTCAACGCACCGCGCCTGGCGGACAGCGAAAAAGGCCGCTTCCGCCAGACCGTGTTGACGATCGGCGGCGGCGCCGCGATCGGATTGCTGGTGACGATTTCATCCGTCGGCGCGGGCTCGCTGGGAATCGTGGCGCTCTATTTTCTCTACCCTCTCCTGGCGACGCGCGTGCTCGTCGGCAGCGATGTGGCGCACGCCGTGCCCCTGACCCTCGTGGCCGGCGCAGGCTACTGGCTCGTCGGCGCCGTGAACTGGGGCATGCTCGCGTGGCTACTGGCAGGATCGATACCCGGTGTCCTCGTGGGAAGCACGCTCGCGCCACGAGTCAGCGAGAAGGTCCTGCGGCCGATCCTTGCAACGATTCTCGTACTGGTCGGCGTAAAATTACTCGCCACATGATGCCGCGCCGGCTGACCGCGCAGGGATGGAGTGCCTGCGCGGCTTCCGGGCAGCTCCGACGACTCAGGCCGTCTTCGCCTTGAGTTCCTCGAGTTGCTGCTTTGCGCCAGCGACCATGCACGAGACGTCGGACGTCAGCATCACCATGTCGAAGCCGCGTTTCACAGCGCCCGACGCGAATGCCGCGCCGGCGCAGTGCATGACGCACTTGATGCCCGCCTTGTGCGCCGCGGCCAGGATCTTGTCGCAGGTCGCGAGATGGAGCGGGTCCGGGTTGTCGCCGCGCGGCGCCAGACCCAGCGCGAAAGACAGGTCGGCCGGACCGATATAGACGGCGTCGAGACCGGGCGTGGCGCAGATCGCATCGAGATTGGCCAAGCCCTCCTTGGTCTCGATCATCGCCATGACCACGATCTCGTCATTGGCGTGGGCGACATAGTCGGCGCCGCCGTAATGCACGGCGCGCACCGGACCCGAGGAGCGCATGCCGACCGGCGGGTAGCGGCACGCGGCCACTGCCTTCGCGGCTTCCTCGGCGGTGTTCACCAGCGGCACGATGATGCCGTAGGCGCCGAGGTCGAGCGCCTTCATGATCGCTGCCGGCTCGTTCCATGCCACCCGCACGACCGGCACAGTGTCGGTCTGCGAGATCGCCTGCAGCATCGGCGCCACGTCCTTCATCTCCGAAAGGCCGTGCTGAAGATCGACGCACAGCGCATCGAAGCCCTGGCGCGCCATGACTTCGGCGGTGAATCCGTGCGACACGGAGAGCCAGCCAAGCGTCGCGCATTTTCCGTCACGCCAGATCTGCTTGATCTTGTTGGTCCGCATGGTCGTTCCCCTCTTTCGTCGTTCGATCCCGCGCATGGGTTGCCTCCATCAAACCCAAACGGCGGCCCGAATCAAGGGCGCTATTCCGGCATAGAGCGCGATCGCCGATACTCCGACACCATTCAGGAGCCTCCATGCCGTATAGTCACATCAAGGTGGAAACCGACGGTCCCATCGCGTCTCTCACCTTCAATCGCCCGCAGGTCCTCAACGCCTTCGACAACGAGACGATGGACGAATGTCGGGCGGCGCTGCACTCCTGCGCTGCCGACGATGCCGTCCGCGTCGTGCTGGTGCGCGGCGAAGGGCGCGCCTTCTCCGCCGGCTTCGACATGAAGGCCGCCGCGGAGCGGGACATGTCGACGGTCGACCACGTTCGTCGCCAAATGGAACGGCAGTTCGATTTCATCATGGCCTTCTGGGACTGCCCGAAGCCGACGATCGCCCTCGTGCACGGCTTCTGCATGGCGGGCGCCTTCGAGGTGGCGCTTGCCTGCGACATCACGATAGCCGCCGAGGGGACTCGCTTCGGCGAACCCGAGGTCCGCTTCGGCACAGGCATCGTCGCCATGCTGCTGCCCTGGGCCGTGCTGCCCAAGCACGCCAAGGAAATGCTGCTCACCGGCAACGACAAGATGGACGCCGCACGCGCCCATGCGATCGGCATCGTCAATCACGTCGTGCCGCAGAACGAGCTCGTCCCGTTTGGCCGACGCATGGCGCTCGACATCGCCGCCGCCGCGGGCCCTTCGGTGTTCTTTACCAAGCGCGCGATGAATCGCACCTACGAGATCATGGGAATACGCGAGGCGTTGCGCGCATCGCTCGACATCGACGTGATCCTGAATGCCACACCGAGTGCCGAGAAGGCCGAGTTCGGCCGCATCCGCAAGGAACAGGGCCTCAAGGCCGCGCTGGCCTGGCGGGATTCGAGATTCTCCGACGGGTCTTAGCCGGACTCAGCCTGCCAGGAGCAGTGCGAACTGAGGCACATAGGTCGTCAGGAACAGCACGATCAACATCACCAGGATCATGGGCCATATCCGGCGCGACACCGCCCCGAGACCGAGGCCGCTGATCGCCATGCCGATGAACAGGCAGTAGCCGATCGGCGGCGCCGCCATGCCGATGGCGACGTTGGTGACGATGATCGCGCCGAAATGGACCGGATCGACCCCGAAGCGGCTGGCGATCGCGATCAGCATCGGGCCGAAGATCACCATGATGGCGATCTCGTCCATAACGGCGGCGAGCAGGAAGAAAACGATGTTGAGGCCAGCCAGCGCGATCCAGCGCTGGTCGACACTGGCGGCGAGCCATTCGGCGAACTTCACGGCGATCTGGTCTTGCGCCACCAGCACGCCGAAGCCGGTCGACACCGCGACGATCGCCGTGACCATGGCCGATGTCCGCACCGCCCGGAGGAACAGTTCCGGCAGACCGCGCAGGGTGAGCTGCCGCTCGACGAGCAGGCCGACCAGGATGGCGTAGAGGCAGCTCACTCCCGCCGCCTCGGTGGGTGTGAATATCCCGCCGTAGATGCCGCCCAGCACGATGACCGGCGACATCAGCGCCCACTTTGCATCCCTGAACGCCTCGACGGTTTCGCGCCACGAGGCACGCTCCTCCCGTGGTACCTTCTGGCGCTTTGCATGCAGGTAGCAGACGACCAGGAGACCGCCGGCGATCGCCAACCCGGGCAGGATGCCTGACAGGAACAGTCGCCCGATCGACTGCTCGGCGATGACACCCCAGATGACGAACGCGATCGATGGGGGGATCAATGGCCCGAGCACGCCGGAGCTAACCGCGAGCGCGGTGGCGAATGCCTTGTCGTAGCCGGCGCGGGTCATGGCCGGGATCATGATCGCCCCCATCGCCGCGGTGGTCGCCGGAGCGGAGCCGGAGATGGCGGCGAACACGGCCGACGCGATCACCGTCACCATGGCGAGCCCGCCCGTGCGATGCCGTACCAGCACGCCGGCCGCGTGGACGAGGCGGCCGGACAGCCCGCCTGCCGTCATCAGTTCCCCGGCGAGCATGAACAGCGGAATCGCGAGCAGGCTGAAGGACTGCGAGCCGGCGACGATCTGCTGCGCGAAGAAGGCCGGTTCGATGTCCGCCACCACGAGCACCGCCATGGTGGCGAGGCCGATGGCGATGGCGAAGGGCACGCTTATTGCGGCCAACCCGACGAAGGTGGCCACCAGCACGATCGCGGTGACGCTCATGGCGGAGACGACGCTCCTGTCTGCCCGGCTCCCGCGGGTCCCATCGCCGCACGCACGATGGCGAAGAGGCAGACGAGCGCGCCGGCAATCGGCGCCATCCCGTGCAGCACCTCTATGGGATAGGCGATGGCCGCCGAAACGGATCCGCGCGTGAACTCGACGAAGCCGAGCCCCGACCAGACGAGGCAGGCGCCGAACACGGCGGCGATCAGGTCGATGCCGCGCTCCGCCCAGGCACGTGCCGCGCCCGGCAGCGGGTCCAGCGCCACCGTCAACCGGACATGGAAGCCTTCGTGGATGCCGAGCGCGAGGCCGCCAAGCGTGGTCCAGGCGAACATCAGAATCGCCACTTCCTCGGACCACGAGGGCGTTTTCCCGAACACGTAGCGCATCACCACTTGGATCGCGATGCACGCGAGCATTACAGCTGCGGCGGCAATCAGGCTTGCCTGCAGCAGCCAGACGACGGCTCGGACGACGCGTCGTATACTCTCTATCGCAAATCCGTTCGGCGACCCGGTCTCCATCGCCTACTTAACCGTCACGAGCACCTCATCCACGATGTCCGCGCCGATCGACGGCTTGAACTGCTCGTAGACCGTCTTCACCGATTCGCGGAACGGAGCGATGTCGGCCACCTTGTTGACCTTCATCCCCTTGCCCTCGAGCGTCGCGATCACTTCCTGTGACGCCTTGAGAGAGGCCGCCCGCTGCTGCTTCGTCGCTTCGGCGGCAGCCTTGACGATCGCCTGCTTCAGGTCGTCCGGCTGTTTGTCGAAGACGCGCTTCGACATCAGAAGCTCGATCACCGAATAGGTATGGTTCGTCAGCGACATGTACTTGGTGACCTCGAACAGCTTATTCTGGTCGATGACCGTCGGCGGTATTTCGAGCCCGTCGATCGCACCCTGCTGAACAGCCGTGAAGGTCTCGGCCCAAGCCATTGGCACGGCGTTGCCCCCGAGCGAGGAGAACATCGCAATATAGACCGGGTTCTGCATGACCCGGTACTTCACGCCCTTCACGTCCGCGGGCGTGTTGACCGGCCGGACATTGTTGATCATGGCGCGGAATCCGCCCTCCATGAAGCCGAGCACGACCACGCCTTTCGTCTCGAGCTTCTTGCGCAGCTTGTCGCCGACCGGGCCGTCCAGCACCTTCTGCGCCTGAGCCTCGTCGGCGTAGAGGAACGGCATGTCGTTGATCTGGAACGCCGGCTCGATCTGCGCGACCACCGCATTGGTCACGATGCCGGCCTCGACGGTGCCGAGGCGCATTCCCTCCAGCAGCGGCTTCTCGTCGCCGAGTGCCCGATTGGGGAACAACTTGACCTCGATCCGCCCCTTCGACTCCTTTTCCACGGCGTCCTTGAACGCGCGGGCGCCCACGGCGTAGGGATCGGTCTCGCCCGCCGAGCTCGGCCAGCCGAGCTTGATCGTGAGGTCGGCCGCCTCCGCCCGTGGCACGAACGGTCCCGACAATCCCGATACGAGCGCGCCCACGGCAAGCACGGTCAGCCAACGATCCCAGCGCATCCTACCCTCCCATTTACTTCCTTCATTGCGTTGCAAGGTTGTTTCCACGCCTCGCTCACGCTCCACCACTCGCCATTCGATGCTGGGCGCGACGCATCCCGGCGTCAACCTCGGAAAATTCCAAGGATGGCGAGCTGCCTGCCTTCCCGCTATTCCGGCTTCAGCCCGATCTCCTTCAGCACCTGCATCATCACCTCGGTGTCGCGCTTGAAGCGGGCGTTGGTCGCCTCGAAGCTGAGCGGGCCGACGATCAGGTACTTGGCGAGGAGCTCCTTCACCTTCTCGTCGGTGCCGGCCTCGATCAGCGTGTCGGACAGCTTCTTGGCGATCTCCTTCGGCGTCGCGGACGGCACGGCGAAGGCGGCGAAGGCGCGCGTCTCGTAGGAGCCGCCGACCGCGCCCTGCTCGGTCATCGTCGGCACGTCCGGATAGGCCGGCAGGCGGTCGCCGACGACGGCGATGATCCTGCCCTTGCCCGACGCGATCACCGGCGACGCCCCCGCCGGGCTGCCAGACGCGCCGTCGAGCACCTGCGCCGACAGGTCCGCGAACATCGCCGCCTCCCCGCGATACTGCACGACCTCGACCTTGAATCCGTACTGCTTGACCATCGTCTCGATCAGCACGTGCGGTGTCGAGCCGGGGCCGTAGGCACCCCAGTTCAGCTTGTCGACCTTCTTGGCATACTCGACGAACTGCTTGAGGTTGGTGGCGCCGGTCTTCTCCGCCGCGACCACGGGCCCACCGATGCTGGTCGTCATAGTCAGATAGGTGAAATCCTTCTCGGGATCGTAGGGCAGGTCCTTCACCGTCACCCTGTTCTGGATCAGAGACGAGGAGATGGTGCAGAGGATCGTGTGTCCGTCGGGCGGCGCGCGCTTGACCTCCGTGACGCCGATCGTGCCGCCGGCACCACCCTTGTTCTCGACCACGACCGATTGGCCGAGCTTGCGCGACAGGTAATCGCCGAACGAACGCGCGATGCCGTCGGTCTGGCCGCCCGCCGGATAGGGCACGACGATGCGGATCGGCTTCGACGGAAAAGCGCCCTGCGCCAATGTGGAGGTAAACAAGGCCGGCGTCGCCAGGACGCCCGCACTGGCCGCGATGATGCGGCGACGCGTCGGATTCAACAAAACCTCCCTTGGGTCGCGAGGCCTTTCCGGCACTCACTGGCGGCGGACTGTAGTTCAGCGTCTGTGAGTCCAGCAAGCTTTGCCGCCGATCACCCGACCAGATCGGCGATCGCCGCCTTTTGCGCGGACGTAAGCGCAACACCCTTCCGCGTCTGCGCATCGACATAGACATGGGTGAAGTGACAGACGGCTGCCGGCACCTCTTCTTGCGCGAAGATCGCGAGCTCGTAGCGGATCGAGCTGCTGCCGATCCGTCCCACGCGGACTCCGACATCGACCGTCTCGGGGAACCCGATCGGCGCCAGGAACTCGCAGCCGCTCGCAACGCACAGGCCGATCGAGGTCTGCCCCGGCGCGCGCAGGATGCCGCGCTCGATCGCCATCGTCGTCAGCGCGGTATCGAACCAGCTGTAATAGATCGCGTTGTTCACGTGCCCGTAAGCATCGCAGTCGGACCACCGGCTCGCGATCTTCGTCCACCACCCGAAATTCTCCCGCCGCTCGTCCCGCGCCGCCCGCCGATCCGCCACGTCCATGCCCTCCGAAATCGCGCACGCTTCTATCGCGGCCGTCCGATGCGCCTCAAGCCGGACGGGCTGCCGATCGAGCCGTGCCCGGCCCCCTCGCGAACGTGAAGACCTCGAGCGCGGCCTCGCGCCCGCGGACCTGCACCGATCCCATGGCCACCGCATCCGCGCAGACCGGCCGCGCGGCCTCGAAGGTCGCACCGCAGATCAGGCTGTCCGTCCCGAGCTCCTTGTTGAATTGCTCCAGCCGCTGGGCGAGGTTCACCGTGTCGCCGTACACGGTGTAGGTCTGACGCGTCGCTCCGCCGACGGTGCCCGCGGCGACCGGCCCGGTGGCGACGCCCACCCGGAGCCGAAGACGGCACCCCTGGAAATCGCGCGCGAACACGAGCGCCTGCAGGGCGCGGGCGGCGTCCACCGCGCGCGACGCATGGTCCTCGACGGGCAGCGGCGCATTGAAGGCCGCGATCAGCGCATCGCCGACATGGTTCACGACGATGCCGCCGCGCGCCTCGACGACGGTCGCTGCCGCGTCGAAGAATCCGTTCAGAAGACCGATCACCTCTGGTGCCGTCAGTCTTTCCGAGAGCCGCGTGAACCCTTCGATGTCGGCGAACAGGATGGTCGCATGTCGCAGCTGCGGGGCGAGCCGACCGGCGTCGACGAGCTGCTGAGCCACTTGCACCGGGACATAGCGGCCGAGGAGCTGCTGGACCCGGCTGCGCTTTTCCTCGCCGGCGGCATGCGCGCGAACCACCTCCCGCGCGCGATGCACTGCAAGCGCCGCGATCGTGGTGGAGAGCGCGATGACGAGGCCTTCGCTGACCCGGACGGGGATGGCGAGGAAATTCGGACTGAGCACCACCGCCATGAACTGCTCGCGCGTGGGTCCGCGCGGCATGTCGCCGAAGCTCACGAGCTGGTCCATGCCGGCGGCGATCCACGCGGTGGCGCCTGCCAGTCCCGCAACGGCGCAAAGCCCCGACCACAGCACCAGGGCCGGCGACAGGGTGAGGACGGAAAGCGCGACGACCACGTAGTAGTAGAGGTGGCGGCTCGAGAAGAACATGAAGTTCTGCGGAATGTCATCGCCGCTGCTGAGCGGTGCGAAGGCGAGCATGGCGCTGATCCCGGCCATGTCGAAGGCGAAGAGAGCAAAACGCCCGGCGCGCTCGAAGCGGCCGCCGACGAGAGCAAGGGGAACGAGGCCCACGCCGGCGGCGGCCAGGAAAACGGCGGTCATGGCAAGGTTGTTCGGCCACGGGAAGACCGCGAAGTAGAATGCGGCGATCGCCACAAGTGCGCAGGCCCGGCCGATCACCGCCAGCCGAAAGCCCTTGCGCTCGGCGTCCGCCAAGGCGACCTCGACAGCGGCGGCCCCGGGATCGGTTGCAGGTTTCAGTTCGCCCACCCTACGTCCCGGCAACCACTCGGGGAGCTTGTCGAGCGTGTGCGGCCGGTCTCGCGAACGCACGCCGATGCCATTGTCCATCGAATTGTCGACTGCGCCAGGACCGGCAGGCGGCGTCGTTGAACTTGGAAAATGGTCGCTTCATTCAAGCGTTCCTCTCGTGAAGTTCATCCGGCACCGGCACCAACCTGCGGTCACGATTGTTGCGTGACGACGAGACGGGACCAGAAATGGCTCGACGGACAGTCGGTCACCTCGTAACCATCGTGACGGTAAAAGGCGAGCGAGGCATCAAAAGGGCAGCTCGGTTTTCGCAATCGGCGTTCCGGACCGTCGGGCCGGGAGTCGCGCAGATCAACCTGCACGCTCGACGCGGAGCGCTTTGGCGCAAAGCCTGCCGCCGCCGGCGTCCCTCAGGGACGAGGTTCGAACTGCTCGTCGAGCCAGTCAAGCGCCCGGCGGTTTAGGAGAGAGCGGTTGCCCATCTCGCAATAGTCGTCCGCTCCCTCCGCTGCGGTGAAGCGCATCAAGGTCGTAGGGCAGCGCAACGACGCAGCAAACGCGCCGGCACCGAACGCAAGAACGTCGTTCTCGGCCTGCGTGATGAGGGTCGGGCAAGCGATCTGCTCGGCGCGGCCGCTCAAGGTGAAGCGCTCGGTTTCGGCGAAGAACGCCCGCAGCGTGTCCACGCCATGGATCCAGAAGCCGCGCTGCACTACTTTCCAGCTCAGCCGGCGATTGCCTCGAATCAGGGTCTCGACCTTGGCCATGATCGCCTGGTCGAGCGCGCCGAGGTCGGTGACGGCCTCGGCGGGCAGGCCGAAGATTCGCGCGATCACGTCGCGGAAGCCGTCCGCGATACCCCATGTGCCAGGATCGGCGATCAGGGCCGCGATGCGCGGCTTGCCCGAGGCGCCGCGCGGCGCGAGGTAGCCGCCCAAGCTCCAGCCGCTGAGCGCGATGCGCTTTGCATCGACCAGAGGCAAGGATTCGGCGAAATCCACCACGGCCTTGATCACCACCTCCCAGTCGGGCCGGAGCGGGACGCCACGCTCGTAAAGCATTGCGCCCTGGCCGGGGCCGTCGAACAACATGCTGTGGTAGCCGCGTCGCGAGGCTGCCACGGCGCACGCGAAGTAGGTGTCGGTGATGGTGCAGTCGTATCCATTGTTGAAGAGGATCAGAGGCCGCACCTCGCCCTCCAGCCCTTCCGCGGCGATGAAGTAGGCCGGCAACTAGGTATGCCCGAAGGGGATGGCGAGCGGCGCGGTCGGATGCCTGCCGAGGGCGAGACCCTTGTCGAAAGCGGCGACCTGCTTGCCGAAGGCGGCGAGGACGCGCCGATCGACGGGTGCACCGTAGAGCGGATGAAAAGAGGTCGCGTGGAAGGCGCTGGCCCGGAGATACAGAGCGCGCGCACTGGCGACATGACCCTTGGCGAGCGCCGCGTCGGCCTCCGCGCTCAGGCGGTCGCCCGCTCTATCCCAAGCGGTGAAATAGGCGCTGTCGTCGCCTTCGCCGACCGCCGCGGCGACGGCCCGGACCTCGCCGAAATCGGCACCGCCATAGGGAATGTAGGCGATCGGCCACGTGCCGAAATCCTCATGCAGCGCGTCACGAAACAGGCGGGTCACGGCGTCACCTCACGCGTAGTAGCGAGCGGGCGAAACCGTCCCGTCCGATCCGTCCTCGGCTATAGCAATCCGACTGGCGAGCCGCATTCATTGACATCGACCCGAGGCGTCGGCTTCATCGGTGCAGTAAGGGTGAAGGGCCGGGAACGATGAGATTGTTCGACGAAATGGCACCGCCGCGTGAATTCGCGATGCCCATCGTGGATGCCCACCATCATCTCTGGGACCTCGGCGCGGGCCGTTATCCCAGCAAGCAGGATCAGTACGACGAGAATTTCTTCCTCGGCGATTATCGCAGGATCTGCCGGGATTACATGCCGGTGGACTATATCGGGGACCTGAAGGGCTTCCGCGTCATCGGCAGCGTTCATATCCAGGGTGGCCGCGCCAAGGAAGAACACGTCGCCGAGACCGAATGGCTGGAAACGATGCACGCACGGTTCGGCGTGCCGTCGGTCGTCGTCGGGCACGTTTCGTTCGTCCAGCCGGACTGCGCGGCGATCCTCGAGGGCCATGCGCAGTCGGCGCTGATGCGCGGCATCCGCTCGCGCCCCACGACTTCGCCGGGACCAGGCATTTCCGCCGCGGGCGCGCCCGGCACCATGCAGGACGACCATTGGCGGCGGAACTTCGCGTTGCTGGAGAAGCACGGCATGTCCTGGGACATGCGCATTCCGTACTGGCATCTGGAGGAAGGCGCCGAGATCGCGCGTTCCTTTCCCGGCATTCCCATGGTGGTCAATCACACCGGCCTTCCGCTCGACCGGTCGGAGGAGGGCCTGACGATCTGGCGCAAGGGGCTCGCGGCGCTGGCCGACTGCCCGAACGTGGCAATCAAGATCTCGGAGCTCGGCCTGCCGCACGGCAAGTGGGATGTGCCGAGCAACATCCGCGTGGCGCGCGAGGCCGCTTCGATCTTCGGGCCGGACCGCATCATCTTCGCCAGCAATCTTCCGGTCGCCAGCCTCAGCACGACGTTCGGAGGGATCGTCGACGTCATGCGCGAGGCACTGGCGGCAGAGACACCGGAAACGCTCGGCAAGTTCTTTGCCGGCAACGCCATCCGCTTCTATCGGATGCCCATCCAGCTGCCGTGAGATCCGGCCGACCGCACACCGCAATCCCCGGAGGACAAACGATGCTCAACCGACTGACGCGGCGCAAGATGCTGGCGACGACGGCAACCAGTGCGCTGGCGACCGCGATGGCGGCGACCGCTGCCCGCGCCGCCGATCCCTGGCCGACCAAGCCGATCCGTGTCGTGATGCCATTCGGTGCCGGCGGCTCGATGGACGTGCTGTCGCGCCTGCTCGCGCCCATCGTGTCGGAGCAGCTGGGGCAGCAGGTGATCGTCGAGAACCGGCCGGGCGCCACCGGCACGGTGGCGATGGCATCGGTGGCGTCGGCACCGGCCGACGGCTACACGCTGATGTTCACGGGCAGCAGCTTTGCCATCGTTGCGCTGCTGATGCGCAATCTCCCCTTCTCGATGGACGCCTTCACCCCGCTCTCGCGGCTGACCATCGGGCCGACCATCCTGACCATACCGAGCCAACTCGGCCCAAAGACCATGGCGGAGTTCGTCGTCGCCGCGAAGGCGCAGCCGGGCAAATGGTCCTACGGGAGCACCGGCGTCGGCACGTCCGTGCACCTGGGCGGCGAGCTCTTCAAGATGGCCACCGGGGTCGACATGACCCACGTCCCCTATCGCTCCACGCCAGCCATCGTGTCCGACCTGCTGGAATCGCGCATCCAGATGTCCATTCTCGGCGTGACGGATGCCCGGCAATACATTCTCGGCGGCCAGCTGCGCGGACTGGCGCTCAGCCATACCGAGCGGCTGCCGGAATTTCCCGACCTGCCGACATTCGCCGAAGCAGGCTATCCCACTGTCCGCGCGAGCAACGACTTCGGCATCGCGATCAGGGCCGACACGCCGGCGCCGATCAAGGCGAAGCTGGAAGAGGCCTACCGGACGGCGGTGCGCCGCCCCGAGATCGTGAAACGGCTGGCCGACATCGGCCTCATCGTCGTGGGCACCTCATCGGCGGAGTTCAGCCGCGCGGTGGCCGACGACACTGCCCGCTACGCCGAAGTCATCCGGGTGGCGAACATCAAGCTCGAATGACGGCACTGAAGGCACGGTTCAGAACCGCGCCTTCTGCTCCGCCTGAGCCGACCCGGCGCAAGAAGCGCGCTCGACGCCGATTGCCACCACGCGACCGTTCTTCGTCAGGCAACCGCCCTTCCAGGTGCCGGAGAAGACCTCGCCGAGCAGCGTCGCCGTGCCGAAACCATGGGGCACGTCGTTGGTGTAGAGACCCTCATAGCTCACTCCGGGCGTCCAGATGTAGCGGCCGAAACCCTCCCGCTTTCCGTTGCGGAACGTGCCCTCGAATCGATCGATCGCCCGACCGTGCTCGTACCATTGCGCGACGCCCTGGCCTTCCTTGTCGCCGCCGCGACAGGTCCCGCTCCAGGTCACGCGATCCTTGGGATCCGGGTGCCAGTCGCCCATGCGACAGCCGACCTCCGTGTCGAACAGCCAGTCACCCTCCTCGCAAGGCTGGGTCCAGCTGATCTCGAGCGAGTCGGGAGCGTCCATCGAGCAATCGACCGGCGTCGACGCGGCCGCCATCTGCTGCGCGGCAGCCTGCACGTCTGCCAGTTGCGCCGCCGCATACACCACCACCACAGCCCATCTCGAAATTCGCATCATCATCTCCCGCGACTCCGGCCTGCGCCGGGCTTCTACGGGAATCGCATTTCAACGGGATTGTGCGGGCGGGCGTATCTCGTTTCGTGTGTTACGGCGGTCGGAGACCTTGTCCGCCGTGCCGCCGGCTGGCTCTGCTGGCGCAGGAGGCGCCGGGGGCTCCTGCTGTTCGAGTGCCTTCGCAGCCGAACCCATGAACAGGTATTGATCTCCCCCCGCAGCGATGCCTTCCTTGAGAACGTCAATAGCGCGCGATTTGTCGCCGACTCTCCAGAATGCTTCGGAAACGTCGCGGTAGACGATCCCCGTCGCACTCGAGCGATTTTCGGCAGCCGTCTGGCGCAGCGCCTGCTTGGCAAACCGGAAGCTGCGTTCCCCGGACGCCCGGTCGCCGTCCAGGATCTGGTAGCTGGCGAGGGCACTATAGGCGAGAGCGAGCGTGCCGCAGTTGTAGTTGGTCCTGCTCGAGCACTGATCGGTGGTGGAGAACCGCTCCACTTCCTTGGCAGCAAGGCTTATGGCCTTCTTCTGGTCGCCGGCATCGGACGCGTCCATTGCGGCCACCTGGTACGTGGTCGTGCTGGCGCAGGCCCCCAGTGCGACCGCGCATGCGGCCATTGCCGTCAGCTGACGAAGCTCCCCCAACAACGCGGCCATCGGCAATCCTGGTTCGACATGCGGCCGGTGGTTCGGCTCGGCTAGCGACCTCCTTGTACCAAGCATGTTGCCGAAGCGAACCGGAAATCGGCTTTGCGAGGCCGCAATCCGGGCGAACGGGTCGGGCCGGGGCTCCTCGCCCCGGCCATGGATCTCAGTTCGTCGCGTGCTGCTTGGCTAGCGACAGCACCTTATCGAGCGCCTCCTTGCCCGGGAGGCCCTTCTTCTCGGTTTCGGCGGCCCAGTGGTCCCAGACCGGCTTCGCGGCCGTGCTCATCAGCTTCTCGCGCATCTCCGGCGTCACCTTGACCACCTCGAGCTTGCGCTTTTCGAACAGCGGAAAGGCCTTCTTGTCGGCCGCTTCATAGGCCTCGCGCTGCAGTCGGTAGGTCTCTTCCTTGGCATCCAGCAGGATCTTCTTGTACTCGTCGGGAAGCGCCTTCCATGCTTTCTCGCTCAGGATCACCGAATTGTGCACGATGCCGAGCTGCATGCCGAGCGTGTACCACTTCGAGACCTCGTGCAGCTTGTAGGCCGTGAAGCTGTAGGTAAAGGGGAACGACGCTGCCTGGAACGTGCCACGCTCCAGCGCGGTATAGACTTCAGGAGCGGATACGGACGTCGGTATGGCACCGAGGAGCTTCATGGCTTCGCCCAGGCCGCCGAGAGCGCGCACCCTCATACCCTTCCAATCCTCGAGGTCGCGCGGCGGCTTGCCCGTTCCCATGAACTCGTACTGCGGCAGAAGCAGAGTCATGAAGTGCATGGCGTTCCATTTCGACAGCTCCTCCGCTACCGGCTTCCACGCCTGGTAGCCGTCCTGCACCTTCGCGGACAGGACGAGGTCGGGGATCGGCAGGAAGGGCATGTCGAGCACGCCCTGGAGCGGCGTCTTGGCCGGCGCGTAGGAATAAGCAACGAACGCGCCCTGATAGGCATCGATCTTGATTCCGTCGAGGAACTCCTTCGCCTCGCCGAGTTGCTCGTTGTATCTGAGATTGATGACGAAATTGCCGCCGCTCTTCTCCTTGGCGACCTTCGCGAGATGCTCGAAGGTCACGGTTGCGGCGCGTGGCGGACCATAGAGCGAGAAAGTCCAGGTAACCTTGTCGGCGGCGCTGGCGGGAAGTGCCGCCGCCACGCCGAACGCAAGACCAAGCGAAAGCAACGATACGCGCTTCATGGTTTCAGTCCTCCCTTGTTAATCCGAAATCTCCACGATGAAAGTGACGATTTCGGGGAACGCCGTCAGCACGCCCAGCGTGACGATGTCGGCGAAGATGAAGGGCCAGATGCCCTTGAAGATATCGCGCACGGGAATATCGGGCCGCACGCCGTTCACGACGAACACGACCAGCCCGACCGGCGGCGACATCGAGGCGATGCCGCTCAGCTTGACCAGCACGATGCCGAACCAGATCGGATCGTAGCCCAGCGCCACGATCACCGGGAAGATCACGGGCAGAGTCAGCAGGAACATCCCGATGCCCTCGAGCACCGTCCCGAGAATGAAGTAGAGCACGTAGATCGCCAGCAGGACCAGAAGCGGCGAAACCTCGAGGCTGGTGACCCACTTCGCGACCTCCTCCGGCATGCCGGAAAAGCCGAGAAAGCGCACGAAGATCAGCACGCCCCAGATCACCGTGAAGATCATCACCGTGAGACGCGCCGAATCGAGCAGACACTGGCGCAGCTCGTCGCGCTTGATGCCGTTCTTGAGCGCAAAGACGAACACCGAGAAGGCACCGAGCGCGCCCGCTTCCGTCGGCGTCGCCCAGCCGAAATACATGCTGAAGAAGATGATCAGAATGACGAGGAAGATCGGCGTCGTGCCGGGCAGCGACTCGAAGCGCTGCGGCCAGCTGTAGCCGGTGACGCGCGGCCCCAGATCGGGATTGCGCCAGCAGCGCCAGGTGATGATCGCGCCGTAGACCAGCGCCGACACCAGGCCGGGCACGAAGCCCGCGATCAGCAGCTTGCCGATCGACTGCTCGGTAATGATGCCGTAGACCACGAGCAGGGTGCTGGGCGGGATAAGCGAATCGAGCGTGGCCCCCGCCGCGCAGACACCCGCGGCCAGGCGCCTGTCGTACCTCGCGCGCAGCATCTCGGGGATGGCTACCTTGGCGAACACGGCCGCCGCCGCGCTGCTCGCACCCGACACCGCCGAGAAGCCCGCTACCGCGAACACCGTGCCGGTGGCAAGGCCTCCGGGCAGCCAGCCGAACCATCGTCGCGCTGCCTCGAAGGCGGTCTGGGTGATGCCGGCATAATAGGCGAGGTAGCCGATCAGGATGAACATCGGCAGGACGGAAAGCGTGTAGTTGGCGCCGGCCGTATACGGCGCGATGCCCGCGGTGCGGAGGCCCGCGTCCCAGCCCAGCATCATGGTCAGGCCCGCCGTTCCGACCAGGGCGCCGGCGAAGGCGAAGCGGACGCCGGCGAAGCAGAGGACGAGCAGCGCGGCGACGCCCAGGCCGCCGATCGCCATCGGGCTGAGGTCCGTCATCGTGCGTCTCCGCGACCCAGGGCCTCCGCAATCTCGTCCTTTACCTGCGTCTCGATCGTGATCAGCTTGGGCACGGCGACGGGCGCGGCATCCGGGTGGCGGATCATCCGCACATAGCCGCAGATCTGCAGCACGAGGCGGAGCCACAGGACGCTCAGCGCCAGCGGCACCATGGCCTTCGCGGGCCAGGTCGGCAGCTGGATATCCATGCTTGAATCGCCAATCTCGTAGGCGCGCACGAAGTGGGTGAAGCTCGCATAGACCAGCGCACCAACAATGAGAATGGCCACGAGCACGCCGAACAGCTCGACCTTCCAGCGTGATGCCGGCCGCCAGCTCATCGTCAGGTCCATGCCGATGTGGCTGCCGAGGCGCTGCGCGTAGGCTATGCCAAGGAACGCGAACAAGGGCGAGGCCTGCTCGATCCAGTCGATATAGCCGTATATCGCGAAGTTGAAGACGGTGCGGCCCAGTATCTGCGCCACCCCGACGAACATCAGGAAGAACACGGCCGCGGCCGCGATCAGGTTGAGCCCGTCCTCCGCGTGGGACAGGATCGCGTCCGCCTTACGCAACAACATGGGCTGCGCGTCGCCACCTGTACCATCCGCCATTCAGCGCCGGCCTCGGCCGGCCCGCAGAGACCGCAACCCCATGTTTCCTCCCATTCCCGGAACAGCGTAGCGCTTCTTCGGCCGCCATCGCTCTTGCTCCATCCCAAGCAACTTAGATAAGCAATGAAGGTCGATCAAGCGCGACACCCCGCTGCGCAACTTCAGGTCGCCCGCTGCTCCGTTTCGGATGTATGGTAGCTGATGAAGGGGTGAGGCATCGATGGAACTGCTCGACGCGATTGCTCGTATCGTCGAGGCGCTGGCGCGGCTCGCCGGGATCGATGCGGGGCGATGAGCGCTCTCGTCTTGCTGCAGGTCCGGCGCGGCGGTCACCCGCATGCCATCAAGACGACGTATCGTGAGGTCATGAGGAGACGTTTGCCTTCCCTCGCGACCGTGCTGGTCGCGGCACTGGCCATAGCCTTTGCGCCGTTCGGTCCGGCGCTGGGTTGGGGCGCGACGGGCCATGAATTTGTGAGCGGCGTCGCGGCCGAGCTGCTTCCTGAGGAGCTGCCGCAATTCGTGCGTACGCCGGAGGCGATCGCCGACATCGCCGTGTACGGCCGCGAGCTCGACCGCTCGAAGGGCGCCGGCGATCCGCACGACAAGGAACGCGACCCGGGCCACTTCGTGAGCCTCGACGACGCCGGCCTGGTGGCGGGACTTCTGGCTCTCGACGCGCTGCCGGGCACGCGGGAGGCCTACGACGGCGCGCTACGCGCTGGCGGCAAGGCCACACAGTACAGCGCCGGATACCTGCCGCTCGCGATCGAGGATGGATGGCAGCAACTGGTGAAGGACTTCGCCTACTGGCGCGCCGCCTCGGTCGGCGCCCGGACCGCGGTCAGCTCCGCCGATCGCGCTTGGTTCGAAGCCGACCGCAAGCGGCGCGAGCATCTGACGATCCGCGATCTCGGCGTGTGGAGCCACTATGTCGGCGACGCCAGCCAGCCGATGCACGTCTCGATCCATTTCGACGGATGGGGCCCCTTCGACAATCCTCGCGGATTCTCGAACAGGCGGGGCCTCCATGCACATTTCGAAGGACCCTTCGTGCGCGCCAACGTCGAGCGCGGGAGGGTGAAGGCCGCGACCGCGCCCTACCGCGCCTGCACCTGCTCGATCCGCGACCGCACGACGGCGCTCATCCTCGCGAGCCACGCCGCGGTTGTGCCGCTCTACGAGCTCGACCTCAAGGGCGCCTTCACCGACGGCAACGAGGCCGGCATCGCCTTTGCCACGGCGCGGCTGGCCGATTCCGCCTCCGTCCTGCGCGACATGATCGTCGATGCCTGGCGCGCGAGTACCGACATGGGGGTGGGCTATCCGATGATCAGTGTGCGCGACATCGAGGCAGGACGCCACGTCCTGACGCGGGACGATTTCGGCCGCGACTGATGACAGGCGGGTGCCGTCCCCCGGCTCGGTCTTGCGGCGCTCCTGACGAGCCGAACCATTGCAACGCCATGTACCCGGGCCGAAATCTCGGCGTGCGTGAACCATGCGGCCTATCGGCGTTCAGGTCCGGCGCGCGTCCAGTATAGTGCCGCGATGAGTTTGCAGCGCGCTGCCCTGTGGGCCATCGTCATAGCGGCTTCCACCTATCTGCTCGTCGCCGGACGCGGCCTGCTGCTGCCCATCGTGCTCGGCTTCACCCTCTGGTACATGGTCGATTCGCTGGCCGACGTCTTCGAGGAGCCGCGCATTGCGGGAGTCCATCTGCCGCGGCCGATCGCCCTGCTCGCCGCCGTCCTGGCGATGGGCGGGCTGGTCTGGATCGTCGGTCGCACGATCAGCCGCAACGTCACCGCGGTGGTGGCCACCGCGCCGGCCTATGAGGGTCGCCTCCAGAAGCTCATCGACCGGGGCGCCTCGATGCTCGGGATGGAGCAGGCGCCGACGATCAGCGAGCTGTTCGACCGCATCAGCCTCGCCGACACGCTGGGCAGCATCGCCACGGCCGCCGCATCGATCGTCAGCGTGGCGGGCATTGTGCTGATCTATGCCGGGTTCCTCTTCGTCGAGCAGGTCCAGTTCCGGCGAAAGCTCGCGATCATCTTCGAAGGGCGCGCGCACCAGGCGCGGCTGCAATCGGTCCTGCAGCAGATCGACCGCGACATACGCGTCTATGTCCGCATCAAGACGACGCTCGCGGTCATCACCTCCGGCTTGGCTTACGCCGTGATGGCGTGGGTCGGCGTCGACTTCGCGGGCTTCTGGGCAGTCATGGTGTTCTTCTTCTACTACATCCCGACGATCGGCTCGATCCTTGCGATCGTCGCGCCCGCCCTGCTCACGCTCGTGCAGTTCGATCATCTAACGCCCTTCCTGATCGTGCTGTTCGTATTCGGCACGATCCAGGTCGTGACGGCGAACGTCGTCGAGCCAGCCATCATGGGCCGCTCGCTCAACCTCTCGCCGCTGGTCGTGATCGTCTCGCTCATGGTGTGGGGCACGATCTGGGGCGTGGTCGGCATGTTCCTGTGCGTGCCGATCACCGTCGTGCTGCTGATCGTGCTCGCGCAATTCGAGACGACACGCCCGATAGCGATCCTGCTGTCGGCGGACGGCCGAATCCCCGAACTGCGCACCCACGGCGAGCCATAGGCCGCAGTTTCCGCGGCCGAAGCTAGGGTTGCAGGATCGTCGCCTCTCCGGCGCGCGCCAACGCGCCGGACCCTGCCTGTCCTAGTACGAGAACAGGACCGGCAGAGGCGAATGCAGGATCAGGTGCCGCGTCATGCCGCCGAAGATCATCTGGCGCAATCGGCTCTGGGTGTAGGCGCCCTTGACGATCAGGTCGCAGCTTCCGGCGATCGCTGTGTCGACGATCGTCTGGCCCGCCGTGCGGGTGCCTGGCTTGACGTGCTTGGCCGTGACGTTCAGGCCATGGCTGCGCAGCGAGTCAGCGATCTCTGCCGACGTCGGGCCAGGGACCATGGCACCGTCGACGCTCAGCACCTCGATCGCCTCGGCCCGGCTCAGGACGGGCATGGCGAGCGAGATCGCCCGCGCGCTTTCGGTCGACCCGTTCCAGGCGAACAGCACGCGCTTGCCGACCATCCCGGAGAAGCCCGGCGGCACCACCAGGACCGGCCGGCCCGAGTCGAACAGCGCCGTCTCGAACACGCTTTCGGGCATCTTCGGCAGCGCGCCGGGCTGCGGCATGACGATCAGGTCGTAGGCCCGGCCGATGATGCCGATCGCGGTCGGTCCGCTGTCGTCGGCCGAGCGCCATTCGGACAGCGCGCCGCTCTCGGCGGCACGATTCTCGAATGCCTGCTTGACCGCGCCGACACGCTGTCGCTCCTCGGCATCCTCGGCAAGCCCGCCGCCGATCGGTGCGCCCATGCCGGCATCGGCCCAGGCCATGCTCATCACGCCGTAGGACGGCGGCTCCATCCCCACCAGCCGCGCTCCGAATTCACGCGCCAGCTTCGCCGCCAAGTCGAATGCGGACGGATCCTCCGCCGTCCAGGCCATTGTCAGAATTGACTTCATGACACGCCTCCCTGTTCGGGATCACGATATCACGCAAAGCGCCCACGCAAAGGCCGATGCGCGATATTTTCGGCCCCATGCCGGCCTTGATGACGACGCGCGAAGCGCCGCGTCCATCGACGCGGCGCTGCTCAGATCATGCTTAAAGCGGCGAGCGGTCTTCGCCGTGTTCGTCCCTACTGGCCGAAGGTCCGGCGATAGGTCTTCGTCATCACCTCGTCGAGTCGTGCGCCGGGTTCGAAGTCGGCCATCCCGTCGGGACGCTCGAGGCCCGGGATCTGCCGGGCGCAATCCGACGGCGCGCCGATCACCTGGGTCACGGGATAGAGCGCCGACCAGGCACGCACGCCCTCGTAGTCCTCCTCCTCGTCGGCGACGTGCTTGTCGCGGATCTTGCCCGAGGCATGCTCGATCTCCATGCCCATCATGGTCGTGGCCTTGAACTCCTGCTGATTGGGCTGGCGGATCAGCTTGGAGCGGCCGGGATAGATCCGGTCGATGAAGCGGTCCATCAGCTTCAGCTTTTCGGCCGGATCCTCGATGAAGTGCGCCGTGCCAAACGCCATCACCGCGCGATAGTTCACCGAATGATGAAAGCCCGAGCGCGCCATCACCAGCGCGTCGAGATGCGTGACGGTGAGGCAGACCGGCGTGCCTTCCTTCTGCGTACGGATCATCCGGCTCGCCGACGAGCCGTGCCAGTAGAGATGGTCTCCCTCGCGCCAGAAGCTGGTCGGCGTGCAGTACGGCCGGCCATCGATCACGTAGGCGATGTGGCACACCAGGGCGGCGTCGAGGATCTCGTAGACCGACTTCTTGTCGTAGCGGCCACGTTCGTGGACGCGCTTGACCTTGTTGACGGTGGTGACGCCGAAGGCTTCGGCAGTGTTCTCGGTGGTCGTGGTGCTCAAAGGAAACTCCTGCGATATCGGCGCAGACCATGGTGCCGGCTTGGTCTATACGAAAGAGCCAGTTCCTCGAAAACAGGCTGTACCAGTTATGCCGCGTCCGACCGCTCCGCTCGGCTTGGCCCTCGATTCCACATCGAACGTGCCCCTGCACCGGCAGATCGGCGAGCAAATCCGGCGCGCCATCCTCGAACGCCGCCTCGCGCCCGGGCTGAAGCTGCCCTCGTCGCGGCAGATGGCGGCAGAGCTGCGGTGTGCGCGCGGCACGATCCTGCAGGCGATGGACCAGCTGGTGGCCGAAGGCTACGTCGTGGCGCAGGCGGGTTCAGGCCTGTCGGCCGCGGCCAATCTGCCCGACGAGATGCTGGTGTGGCCCAAGGTGGCGCCGCGTAATCCATCGAGCCCGGCCGCGCCTGTCCTGTCACGCCGCACCACCGCCGCTCTCGCCTCCCAAGCCATCGAGGACACGTTCGGCAGCTCTCCCATCGCCTTCCCGACCGGCCAGCCCGACCGCGCGGCGTTTCCGTTCGCGCTGTGGGCCAAGCTGCTCGAGCGGGAATGGCGCAAGCCGTCGTGGGCGATCGCCGGCGCGCTGCATCCCTTCGGCCATGCCGGCTTGCGCGACGCGATCGCAGCCTATCTCGGCATGGCGCGCGGCTTTGGCTGCGAAGGCGGCGCCGTCGTCGTGACTTCGGGCATGCGCCAGAGCCTCGCGCTGTTCGCACGCCTGACGCTCGATGCGGGGCAACAGGCATGGATCGAGGAACCGGGCTTCGTCGGCACGCGCGAGGCGATGGCCATGGCCGAGGTGGAGGCGGTACCCGTGCCGATCGACGAGCACGGCTTTGCGGTAGCGGCGGCGTTGAAGCGAGCGCCGAAGGCACGGCTCGCCGTCGTGGCCCCGTCGCACCAGTTCCCGCTCGGCACGGTACTGAGCCTGCAACGCCGGCTCGAGCTTCTGAGCTGGGCGGAACGTACCGGAAGCTGGATCGCCGAGGACGATTTCGACGGCGAGTATCGCTATGCCGGCCGGCCACTCGCCCCCCTGCGCGCGCTCGATCGCGCGGACCGCGTGGCCTATCTCGGCAGCTTCTCCAAGCTGCTCTTTCCGGCCCTGCGGCTCAGCTACATCGTGCTGCCCACCGCGCTTGCCCGCGCCGCCGAGCGGATCATGACAGGCACTTCGGCGCGCGCGTCCCTGCTGGGACAAGGCGCCCTCGCGCGCTTCATTGCCGACGGCCACCTCGCTGCGCACCTCCGGCGCACACGATTGCTCTACGCCCGCCGGCAGGAGGCGCTGCTTGCCGCCGCGGAGCGCCCGTTGAAGGGACTGCTCGAGATGTCGCCCGATCTCGGCGGCATGCATGTCATCGCCCGGCCGGCGCCCGCGATCGCCGCGACCTTCGACGATCATGAGGTCACGGCGGCGGCGGCACGGCACGGCGTCAGCGTCTCGCCCTTGTCGGCCTGCTACTCGGGCCGCACGAAGCGGCACGGCCTGATTCTGGGTTACGCCGGCACGCCCGAAGCGGACATGCCTCACGCGCTCGAGACCTTGCGAAGCGTGGTGCAGGCAAAGGTCCGGGTTCGAGCCTAACTGCTATACTGCTGGCATTGCAGCGAGCAAGAAGCTCGTGGCTTGCTCACATGTGCTTCGCCCTCTGATCGGCGTAGACGATCAGCTTCCATCGGATCGCCTGCGGTGAGGCGTGGTGATGGTGGTTCGGGGGCGGCAGGAGATCGCCCTCGTTCGAGGCGATCTCATGGTTGCACTCCGGACAGGAATAAATACCCGTCCAGGGCGCGATCGTACCGGGCTGATGCTCGTCATCGAACACATCGCACGTGCTCTTCCAGAGATGGCTTTCCTTGTTGAACATCGCCATGAAGCCCTCCGTCCGTCCTCGCGTGATCCGGCATCGTGACCTCCTTCCAAGCAACACATCAATCACAGCGGTTTTCGAAATCGGAGACAGCGGTAGCAAGAATCGGTTTCGCACCCCTCGGTGAAGAAACAATTTGTCGTTGCCCCGTCCCATGCTCCTCGCGGAGCCAGTCTCGTGGATCTGAGCGATTGTCATACCCGCACCTCTTGCTATCGTCTGGGGCTCTTTGGGGAGGCGCGACATGAGCATGATGACCGGAGCCCCGTTATCTGCCGCGGCGCCCCTGCGGCCCGACTATCCGGCCCTTCCGACGTTCGGCTGGCTTTTCCTGGCAGCGATCGGGCAAGCCCTGATCATTCCGTCGCCGTGGACGCTGACGGCGGCCTACCAGTTCCTCTGTCGCAACGTTCGGCTTCCCGACGGACGACGCCTCAGCTTCGCCGGCCGGCCAGGCGACATCTGGTACGTCATTGTCGGCGTAGCACTGCTCGCCGTCGTGCCGCATGCCGGAGTCCATGCCGCGCGGCTGCATCCCGGTAACGGCGCCCCGCTCCAGCTCGTGGTCTTCCTCATCAACAGCTGGCTGTTCCTGCTGCTCACCCAGTGGTTCGTGGCGAACGTGCAGTCCGATGACGGGCGCCTCTCGATTGGCTTTGCCGGCAGCGTGGCGGGCTACATCGGCTGGCATCTCCTGTTGCTGGTATCGATGATCACGATCATCGGCTGGGCCTGGGTGCTGAAGTTCTTCCTTCAATGGATATGCCGGAACGTCGCCGGCAACATGGCTTTCGACTTCGTCGGCAGCGGTTTTTCGATTCTCTGGCGAAGCGTGGTCTTCATCCTCGTCAGCAGCCTGATCATCCCCATCCCCTGGATGCTGCGCTGGCTCCTGAACTGGTACACCTCGCAAATCACCGCTGCGCCGACCGTTTGAACTGCCGACCCGCTTGGGCTAGCCGCCCAGGAAGCGCGATTCGACCATCCTCCACTGCCTACGCGCGCTGGGCGGCCGGCCTGGAACGCGATATTCATGTTCCTCTCCCCCGCCAAGGGGGAAGCAAGACACGGGGAGAAGCGAAATGGCGGCGGGCAAGCGCGGCAGTGCAAAGAACAACAAGAGCCGCAAGGGCGACAAGCCCACGGGCATGCGCCAGGGCCTGGCAACGTACGGCGATGCGGGTTTCTCGCTGTTCCTGCGCAAGGCGTTCCTCAAGGCCGGCGGCTACACCGACGATGCGCTCGACCGGCCGATCGTCGGCATCACCAATACCTTCAGCGACTACAATCCGTGCCACGGCAACGTGCCCGACCTGATCGAGGCTGTTAAGCGTGGCGTCATGCTGGCCGGCGCCATGCCGATGGTGTTCCCGACGATCTCGATCCACGAGAGCTTCTCGCATCCGACCTCGATGTTCCTGCGCAACCTGATGTCGATGGACACCGAGGAGATGGTGCGTGCCCAGCCGATGGACTCCGTCGTGCTGATCGGCGGCTGCGACAAGACCCTGCCCGCCCAGCTCATGGCCGCCGCCAGCGTCGACCGTCCCGCCGTCGTGCTGCCGGTCGGGCCGATGCTGGTCGGCCATTTCAAGGGCGAGGTGTTGGGCGCCTGCACCGACTGCCGCCGCCTGTGGGGCCAGTATCGCGCCGGCACCTTCTCCGAGGCCGACATCGACAAGGTGAGCGAGCGGCTGGCGCCGACCAAGGGCACCTGCATGGTGATGGGCACCGCCAGCACCATGGGCTGCATCGTCGAGACGCTGGGCATGGGCCTACCGAACTCGGGCTCGATCCCCGCCACCCATTCCGACCGCCTGCGCGTCGCCGAGGCGACCGGCAAGCTCGCCGCCGAGATGGCCGTGAAGCAGGGGCCGAAGCCGAGCGAGATCATGACCGAGGCCGCGTTCCGGAACGCCCTCACCGTGCTGCAGGCGATCGGTGGATCCACGAACGCCCTAGTCCATCTCACTGCCGTGGCGCGCCGTCTCGGCATCCGGATCGAGCTGGAGGAGTTCGACGAAATCGGCCGCCAGGTGCCGGTGCTGGTCGACCTCAAGCCATCGGGCGACCACTACATGGAACACTTCCATTGGGCCGGCGGCAATTCGCGGCTGATGAAGGAGATCCGCGGCCATCTCGACGAGAAGTGCCTTACCGTCTCGGGCAAGAGCCTCAAGCAGGTGATCGACGCGGCCGAGATCGTGCCCAACCAGACCGTGATCCGCACGCCGAAGAACCCGATCAAGGAGACCGGCGGCATGGCCGTGCTGCGCGGCAACCTCGCGCCGCGCGGCGCGGTGATCAAGCACTCGGCGGCGACGCCCGCGCTGCTCACCCACACCGGCCGTGCCGTGGTGTTCGACTCGCTGGAAGACCTCGCCGCGCGCGGCGACGATCCCGACCTCGACGTGAACGCCGACGACGTGCTGGTGCTGCGCAACGCGGGCCCCAAGGGCGCGCCGGGCATGCCCGAGGCGGGTTCCTTCCCGATTCCGATGAAGCTCGCGCGCGCGGGCGTGAAGGACATGATCCGCATCTCCGACGCGCGCATGAGCGGCACGGCGTTCGGCACCATCGTGCTGCACATCGCGCCGGAATCCGCCGTCGGCGGTCCCCTCGCGCTGGTCAGGACCGGCGACCGGATCGCGCTCGACGTGCCCAACCGCAAGATCGAGCTGCTCGTGCCGGCCAGGGAGCTGGCGGCTCGGAAGAAGGCATGGACTGCGCCGCCGCCGCATCCCGGCAGCGACCGCGGTTACACCGGCCTGTTCCACAGGACCGTGCTGCAGGCCGACGAAGGTGTCGACTTCGACTTCCTCGGACCGGCGAAGGGCTGAGGCTCGTCCGGCCCTCGCCCTCCGGCCCCGAGGTCAGTGCTTCGTCGGCTTGCGCGGCTTGCGGCTGGCCGCAGCCAGCTGCTTGTACTTGCGCGCCACGCCGAGCATCAAGGCTTTCGCTTCGGGGCTGATCATGGTCATTGCCTTCGCGCGCGCTTGCTCGGCCTTGCGATCCCAGTTGCTGACGGAGTCTGTCGGCGTGCTCATGGTGGCCCTCATCTCTCGAACCAGCAGCAGACGTTCGATGCGAGCGGCATGCTCATACAGCGGTCCGGTGCTGTCTGCGGAAGCAGACATGCATTCGCTAGCAGAGAGCGTGCCGGATGTGCGTGACTATTTCATCTTGAGGCGTTCGCCACGAAACCTGCGAAACAACTTTCTGCCAATGTGTGTCTCGCTGCACACTCGCGCAACGATTCTCGCCGTCGGTTGTCAAACGTCGTACGGCCGAAGGCGCTACCCGATCACGATTCGCTTTGCGTTCAGCGCGCGATAGGCCGACGTCCGGCAGCTCAGGATGATCACCTGCATGCGCCGCGCCGCGTCGGCCAGTACTTCGAGCACGGTCTCGAAGCGGTCGTCGTCGGCGAAGACGAGCGCATCGTCGAGGATCAGGGAGGCCGGCTTTCCCTTCTCGATCAGCAGATCGGCGAAGGCGATGCGCGTCAGCACCGCGAGCTGCTCCTGCGTGCCCTTGCTGAGCCCGTCGGCGGCTTCCTCGCGGCCGCCGCGGATCAGGGCGCGCGGCGTGTACTCGTCGCCGAGCGCCAGACTCGCGTTCGGCAGCAGGCGCGAGACGTAGGGCGCGACGCGGCGCGTGATCGGCGCGAGGTAGCGGCGCGATGCCGCAAGCTGCGCGTCGCCGATGACCTGCTTCAGGAGGCGGAGAACCTCGGCCTCCTCGCGGAGGCGTTCGCACGCAAGACGCGCGGCATCGGCAGCCTCGACCGCCGCCGTCGCCCGCGTTGCCGGTCCGGTGCCGCCGAGGGTCCTGGCGCGCTCCTCGAGCCTGGCGATCTCCTGAACGAGTCCGAGCCGATCCTCGCGCATGCGCTCGCGCTTCTGCACGAGGCCGGCGCGCCGCCGCGTCAGCGCCGCTTCGTCGAGCCCGGCCGCGGCGCGTCGCGCCTCGTCGCGCGCCAGAAGCGCCCGCGCCTCGGAAGCGCGCGCTTGGGAGAGCTGCTCGGCAAGATCGTCGTCGGCCAAGGCGGCGAGCTCGCCGTCCAAATCGGATTGCAACCGCTGGTGGTCGGCGTTCGCGCGCGCCACCAGCCCGGCAAGGCGCTCCTGGGCGAGCTCGGCGGTGCGGAGGGCCTCGACGGCGGCCTCGCGGCGTCCCTGGGCGGTGCGCTCGGCCGTCCGTGCCACCTCCCAGCGCGCCTCCGCATCGTCCTCGGGGTTAAGCGCAGTTTTCCGGCTGTCACCCGCATCGGGCCGCACCTCGCCGGCAAGCGCACCGCGCAAAGCCGGCAAGCCGGCCGCGGTTTTCAGGGCCATATCCGGGGGACATGCCGCCGCCAGCCGCCCGGCAAGGGTCTGCTCCGTCTGCTCCAGTCGATTGCGAACGCGCGCCGCCATCCGCGCCTCCTCCGCGGTCGGCTGGCCGACCTGCGCGAGGAAGCCGGCGAGGTCCTGCTCCGCTGCACGCAACGCCGCGAGGGCCGCCTCGCCGCCGGCCGGCGGCTCGACGATCACCGTGCCGATGCCGGCGATCTCGAGCACCTGCCTCGCAGTCACCGCCACTTGCGCGCCCTGCTCGACCGCCGCGCCATTCAGCAGTGCAGCGGGCGCGGCGGGCTGCAGCGTCACCTTCAAGGTCGCGGCGCCGGCGGTGGCCGCCGACCGCCTCTCGATCACGGCCTGCTCCAGCTTCTGCAGCCGATCCAGCACCGCCTCTGTCATGTTCGCCGCCGCCAGCGCCTGGCGCACGACCTCCAGCTCGGTGGCGATCGCTTCCGCAGCGTCGAGACGCGCGAAGGCCGCCGACAGAATGCGGCGACGCTCGCCTTCCGTTCGCGCCAGTTGTGCGGCGCGGCGTAGCTCCTCCGCCTCCCTGAGCCGTCCCCGCGCTACCTCCAGCCAAGCCGCGGCATTTCTCTCGGCGTCACGCGCCGCAGCGAGCGCCTTTGCATGGTCGGCCGACATCGCCAGCACGGCATCGCGATTTTTCGCGGCCGCCGCCAGGGCGTTTCCCAAGCCGGCGCGCTTCGCCGCACGCGCCTCGAGACGCTCGCGAACACCGACGGCTTCGCGTAGATGGGTTTCGGCTCCCTCCAGTGCCTGGCTTGCCATCCTGGCCCGTTCGATGTCCGCCCCCAGCGCGGCTATCTGCAGCTCCAGATCGGGGTTGACGAGGTCGCGCAGCAGGCGGCGATCCTCGCCGCGCCGGGCTTCAAGGCGGGCGAGCACCTCCTCGAACTGGGCAAGCTCGCGCTGCGCTTCCGCCGCCGCCGCGGCCGCCTGTTCGGCAGCCTGCTGCGCGGCGAGCAGCCGTCGGGTCGGCCGGCCAGTCGCGGCCGTGAGCAGGTCGGATAGGCTTTTCTCCACTGCCGTCATGACAGCCGCCGCGCGCCGCCCGCCGGTCACCGCACCCACCTCGCCCGCCAGCACGGTCTCCAGCGTCCGCCGTGCCGCGCCGCCCGGCGCATCCAGCACGAACGACTGGCCCTGCTCGACCCAAAGGAGCCCCAATGCTCCCCGGCTATCGGCGTCGGCACCGCGATTGGCCGCGCGCGTGAAGCCGAGCAGCTCCTGCAGCTTCTCCTCCGCTTCCTCGCCGGTCGCGCGCACCCGCGGACCGTCAAGAACGACCTCGGGCCTTTGCAGGAAGCGCTTGCGGACGCTCCAGACCTCGCCTGCCACCTCGAAGGTCAGTCTCACCGTCGGCGCGACCTCGTCCCCGTACGGACGGAAGGACTGGATGCGCTCGCTGCGCGAGCCGTGGCGTTCGAACAATGCGGCTCGCAGAGCGTCCAGAACGGTCGACTTGCCCACCTCGTTGGCCTCGCAGACGAGGTTCAGCCCGTCATCGAAGCCGGCGAGATGGACGGGCTGCCGGAACTTGCGGAAGTTCTCGATCTCCAGCTCGCGCACCCGCATCAGGCGCCTCCGCGCTGGGCGCGTCGATGCTCGATGTAGAGACGCTCCATGGCGGCTGCGGCCCGTCGTCCCTCGATCCCGCCTTCGCCAGCCATCGCCTGCAGCCGCTCGGCGGCTTCGCGCAGCACACCGTTCAGGTCGATGTCGGAGAGATCGCTTGCCGTCGCGCACGAGGAAAGGTCGCTCACGTCGAGATCGAGCCAGCGAATTTCATTCGCAAGACCGTTCTCCAGCCGATCGCGCACGGCAATCCGTTCGGCGAGAGAGAGCCGGCCCGACAGCGTCAACCGGGCCACCAGGTTGCGGCGCTCGACGTCGGGTGCCAGACCCGCGAGCAGTCCTTCCAGCGCGGCCGCTTCGGTCAACGTCCAGTCACCCGTGGCCCAGCCATAACGGCCGACGGCCAGCTCCTCGACCTTCGGCGCCTCGCCCGCCCCACGCAGCTCGACGTTCAAGGCGACGCCCGTCGCCGTTCGGCCGAAATCGTCGGGCTCGGGCGTGCCGCTATAGTGCGTGAAGGGATCGATCGTAAGCCGGCCATGCCAGTCGCCGAGCGCGAGATAGGCCAGACCCGAGCGCTTGGCGCGATCGGGCGGCAGCAGATTGCTCGCCGCATTGGGGCCGCCGAAGTTGGTGATCGAGCCATGGGCCAGCCCGATCCGGGACGCGCCGGGCGGCGTCTCGGCGCGGTCGAACCATGCGGTGGGATCCTCCAGCGTGCGCTTGTACTGCAACGGCGCGGGCAGCAGCCAGACGCCGTCGAGCAGCTCGAAGGGCACCGGCTCGAGGCAGGCGACGACATTTTCCGGCGAATCGACGGCGAGCCGGCTCCACAGCCCGTCGGCGCGCGCCGGGTCGTGGTTGCCGGGCAGAAGCACCCAGCGCACGTCCGCCGCGGCCTTCATGCGTGTCAGCGCCTGGCGATAGACGCGATCGCCGGGCTCGGGGCTGTCGAACACATCGCCTGCGACGAGGATGGTGCTCGCCCCCTTGCCCCGCGCGGCCATGGCCAGGCTGTCGACCGCATCGAGCCGCGCCTCCTGGAGCGCCGCGCGCGCCTCGCCGGGCAAGCGGCCGAACGGCTTGCCGAGTTGCCAGTCCGACGTGTGAATGAACCGCATGCGCACCTGCCGCCGAGCGCTCTATGCGGTCTTGGACAGGAGCGCAAGCTGCCGGACGAAGGTTGCCCCAGCTGCGAACCAAACGCGGTGTTTGCCCGTCGCGAGGGCTCCGATCTACGTTGCGGCCGTCCTAGAACAAATCTCCGGACGCGAAGTCATTCAGGTTGTTGCGGCCGGCGAGCAGGACAGCTTCCTCCGCTGTCCCCGCAGTGGCGTCGGTGTTCCAGAACAGCCAGCCTTTGGTGTTTCCCGCCACGAAGACGGCCTCCACGCTGCCGCCCAACTGGGTCTCGGCAGCGGCCTTGAGGGTGGCAAACTTGTTCGACGCTACGGCGATTTCGGCATAGGCAGATGCCGACGGGGTGCCGCTGAAGATGCTGAGGTCGATCCGGTCGATGCCTGTCTCGAAGTCCTGCACCGTGTCGTAACCGACAGTGGTCGCCAGGCTGTCCCCCAGCGCGAAGCGGAAGGTGTCGACATCGGCACCTCCGGTCATCCTGTCCTGCCCAGCGTCTCCTACGAGCGTGTCCGCCCCGGCACCTCCGACCAGGCTGTCGTTGCCGGCGCCGCCGAACATCGCGTCGCTACCCGTGCCGCCATCCAATGTGTCCGTGCCGCTGCCGCCAACCATGTAGTCGTCGCCATCGAGGCCATAGAGTCTGCTGCCCAGGCTGCCGTCGCCGAACATCGTGTTGCCAAGATCGTTGCCCTTTCCGGTCAACCCGGCGCCAAACAGCTGCAGCAGCTCCAGATTGTGCGACAGCGTGAAGCTCGCGCCGGCCAGGACCGAATCGAAGCCTTCGCCGACAAGCTCGATCACCTTGTCGCCGTTGCCGTCGACCATAAAGGTGTCGTCGCCGGTTCCCCCGGTCAATTTGTCCTTGCCAGGACCGCCATTCAGCAGATCGTCGCCCGCACCGCCATCGAGGGTGTCGTCGCCGTTCAGTCCGAACAGCGCGTCGTTTCCATCGAGGCCGCCGAGAATGTCCTTCACCGACGAGCCGCGCATGATGTCGTCGCCGGCGAAGCCGACTTGCGTCAGTCTCTGTTTCGATGCGTTCCAGGACCACGACGAGACGGCAGTGTTCGCACCCGACGCGTTAGACGTGACGACCTGGCCAAGCCCTGCCGGCCCGTAAATGAATGCAGCCGCCTGCTGGTCCAGCGTCTTAAGATGATCCGATATGCCGGAGCCGCCAACCTCCGCCATGATCGTGAGGGCAGGGTCGTCGGACGCCAGCACCTGGTCGTGCGTCACTACCGGATTGGCCGCGTAGTTGGTCACGACCTCGGTCGGATGCTTCAATCCGATCGCGTGGCCAATCTCGTGCAGCAGGGTGCCGTAGGCGACCGAGCCGCCCGAGGCGAACTGGCTGTTCATGAACACGTCTCCCGAGCCGTCCATGTCGCTCGAGAAATTCGGATAGGTGAAGAAATTCCAATCGCCGAACGGGTAGAAGCCGATGCCGCCCTCTCCAGCGTAGGACGGCGCGCTCGTCGTATCGAAATCGACGAGTTGGAAGTTGATGTCGCCCTGACCGGGCGCGACCTCGACAAAGATCAGGCCGGACGCCGCCGCCCATTCGCCGAGCGCGGTCCGCGCCTGGCCCTGCTCGGTGCCGTTGAAGGCCTCGAAGCTCGAAACCGTGGCGGCCGTGAAGCCGTCGACATCCGCCAGGTAGCCGGCAGCGGTCGTCGGGAACGAATAGGTCACGATGACGGGCTTTCCCGTCACCTCGATGCCGTTCCAATAGTGGCCGCTCAATAGCGCCGTGTAGTCGGTAACGACCGGCATTGATGGGTATTCCCCCGGATCAGCCTCGGAAGCTGGAAAATGCTAGCATCTTGCCGGGCTCCGGAAAACGGCAACGCTGGGTCGCGTCCAACTTTACCCTTCCGTGACAACTTCCGTTGGCGCAGACCGGGCCCAAGTCGCCTATGGTGGCGGCGCCGGTTCGCCTTGGCTGCCCGACCTTGAGGACCCCGATGATCCAACCGACCACATTAATGGCCGATGCATTCGCCAGTCATCTAATGAAGAATTTCGATCGCGCCTTCGGCAGTGGCACGCCATACCGTGTCGACGTGCTGGGTGAGGCGGCGCGGCTCGTCATTGAACGCATCTCGCTCAGCGATGCGCTCTACCATACTGCCGAGCACACGGCGCTCGTGACCATGGTCGCCCAGGATATCCTGCGCGGGCTTCGCCTGCGCCAGGACGTCCCGCCGGAGACATGGGTGCACGTCACCCTGGCCGCACTGGCGCACGACGTCGGCTACGTTCGCGGTATATGCCGCGGCGACACACCCAACCGCTGCGTCATCGACGAGGCCGGCGCCACGATCGAGCTGCCGCGAGGCGCATCAGATGCGTTCCTCGCCCCCTACCATGTCGAGCGCTCCAAGATCTTCGTGAAGGAACGATTCGTCCGCCATGAACTCGTCGATGCCGAGCGCCTGGCCCGCAATATCGAGCTGACGCGCTTCCCGGTTCCCAACGACGATGACCATATGGCGACCGATACGGAAGCGGCCATGGTCCGTGCCGCGGACCTGATCGGGCAGCTCGGCGACCCGCTCTATCCGCGGAAGTTGAATGCCCTGTTCCACGAATTCTCCGAGATCGGCGTGAATCGGGCGCTGGGTTACGAAACGCCCGCCGACGTGGCGGATCAATACCCGGCGTTCTTCTGGTCCAAGGTCGAGCCTTTCCTCGGCGAAGCAGTCCATGCGCTGGGACTGACCGCCGAGGGACGACAGTGGCTCGCCAACCTTTACAGCCACGTGTGCGTAATCGAGCATGGGCGGCGGAGCGTCGGGCCGGCACCGTCCCTGGCGCCGGAGCCTGAACGGCCAATCGGCCTCGTCTTGCGCGAATTTCCGAGACGGTTGCGCTCGGCATAAGGGCAGCAGGGAGTGCATCGAGCGGTGGGATCACTGTTGGAGAGCCACGTCGGTCGGGTTAGAAGCGCCGCGCGGCAAAGAAGGGTACTCAATTGAGCTGTCATAAGCGGCATCGCGCTCTGGGTCGCCATGAGCGATAGCAAGCTCCCGCACCTTTCCGTCGTCGTCACGTGCTTCAACTGCCCGGACTATGTCGGAGACGCGATCCGATCGGTGGCACGGCAGAGCTTTCGCGATTTCGAGTGCGTGATCGTCGACGATGCCTCCACCGACCATTCCGCTGCCGTCGTGCAGCAAACCCTGGACGAGCTTGCCGACTCCCGATTTCGCCTGATCCGATTAGAGAAGAACGTGGGGCAGACAGGTGCCACGCGGCGCGGCCTGGCCGAGACCAAGGCGCCTTTCGTCTGCTTTCTCGATTCGGACGACCTGTGGAATGAGGATTTTCTCGAACGCCATCTCGCTGCGCATCTCAACGAGTCCTATGCGGTCGGCTTCACCGCCTGCAATGCGCGCCTGATCGACGGGCAGGGCGCTTTGATCGCGGGCGGGGTCTACTGGTTCGGCAAGGATCGCGCCGTGGCCGATCGTGGCGTCCTTGCCCCGATCGACCCGGCACGCGTGCCGGAGCTCGATCCCCAGTCGGAGTCGGCAAAGTGGGCGCGCCAGATATCCTACCGGCTCTACACCAGGCGTCTGGTCCACTGGGTATGGGTCAGCACCTCGTCGATGATGTTCCGGCGCTCGCTGATCGATCTGGTCTTCCCGTCTGACGACGAAGTCTTTCGCCTGCACATGGATTTCTACATCGTCGTCATGGCCCAGATGGTGGCGGGCTCTCTGCTGATCGACGAGCCACTCTACGCCTACCGTCTGCACGGCCTCAACGGCGCCGCCGACAACCCCGTATTGGGCGGCCGGCTGCACCTGTCGGCGCGAAATTGGGGTAGCACCCATGCCCGAATGCTCGACCGCATGCTCGATGCCATGATCGAGCAAAGGGCGCGGTTCGTCATCTCACTCGGTGAGAAGCAGTACAGCCGAATGTTGCTTAGAATGCGAGCAGCACGAGCCAATCCCCTGATAGGATGGGTGTTTATCCTCCGCAGCTGGTTGATTTAGGCCGGCCAGTGTGAGATTTCCTTCATCCAAGTATCAATCGCGGGGGAGCTGTCGGCACTTGCGACACTTGACGAGGCGTCTCGGCTCGCTGGCTGCCTGCGCAGGCATATGTATGACAATGTCGGCTGTAGTGCCGACCGCAGCGCGGGCGCAGACGCCGGCACCTGCATCATCCGCCAAGAGCGAGCTCGATCGTCAGTACGACGAGGCTTTTGAGCAGATGCTGCAGCAGCCTGCGAACCTCGACGTCCTGTTTCGGTTCGCGTCGGTGGCGAGCCAGACCGGCGATCTCGAAGGAGCGATCTCGGCGCTCGAACGCATGCTGCTGATCAACGCCGACCTGCCCCGCGTTCGGCTCGAGCTTGGCGTCCTGTACTACCGGCTAGGCTCTTACGAGGTCGCCCGCACTTATCTCGAGGGAGCCTTGAAATCGCAGGCTCTGCCGGCCGATGTGCGCAACCGGGCCGAGGAATTCCTGGCGCAGGTCGACAAGCAGCAGAGGCCCTCACAGTTCAGCGGTGAGGTGTTCGTCGGTTGGCGCTACCAATCGAACGCCAATCTGGGCCCCGCCACGTCGAGTGTGCGCCTGTTTGGCCAGGTCGCCAACCTGAACCAGCAGGCGGTCGGCGCTCCCGATTGGGGCGTCGTCAGCACGGCGCAAGTGCGCCACAGCTACGACCTCGGGACCCAGGACAGGGCCGCGCTGGAGACAGTCTTCACCGGCTACGTCAACCGCCAGTTCCAGTTTTCGTCTGCCAACGTCTCGCTTCTCGACCTCACCAGCGGCCCGCGCTTTCAGGTGTTCAACGGCATCTTCGAGGATGTGAGCCTGAGGACGTTTGGAGCGTTCGGTGCGATCTGGGTCAACGACACGCCCTACTACACGAGCTATGGCGGCGGGCTCGAAGCCAATGCGCTGCTGGCCGACGGCCTGCGCAGCATCACGACAGCGGTCTGGCGCAAGCACAATAACACCGACACCAGCTATCTGCCGACCAACAGCCTGTTCGCGGGAACGGAGTATACCGGCACCACGTTCCTGCAGTATCAGCTGACGCCGATCGTGACGATCTTCGCCACCGGCAGCGCGCAACGCTATCAGACCGAGCAGGCGCCGTGGCAGAGCTATCAGCTGTGGGGCGTTGGCGGCGGCATGAGCTTCCGGTTTCCCGACCCGGTGCTGAAGACGGGGCTGCCTTGGACCATTGCCCTCACGGTCGGCGAGCAGTGGTGGCACTACGACGCGCCCGATCCGATCGTCGACCCGGGCGTCTATCGGGACCAGACGGATTTCATCGGTACGATCACGCTTGCAATTCCATTCGATGAAAGGACGACCTTCAGCGTGTCGGGTGGCCGCTTCGCGCGCTCCGCCACGCTGCCCAACTATGCGTTCGTGAACAACAATGTCATGTTCGGCGTAAGCTGGCGCTTTTGACATCCCCGAGGAGTCGACAATGGCCAAGTGCTTCCCTCGCAGCCGGACTATTCTTCGCACCGCCGTCTTGGGCGCGACGGCGTTGGCGCTGGTGGCGGGGCCGGCGATGGCGCGCGTCGGCGTGACCTCGGCCACCGACGGCGACCCTCTTGGTAAGCCGCCGCAGCAAAACGAGCGCGTGCTGCGCATCGGCATCGACGTGCAGGCCAACGAGGTTGTTCGCACGAGCAGTACCGATCGTGCGCACCTCGTCTTCCTCGACGGCACCTCGCTCACCGTCGGTCCCAACGCCCGGGTGACGATCGACAGATTCGTCTACGACCCCAACACCACGAAGGGCGACCTCGCGATCACCGCAACGCAAGGCGTGTTTCGTCTGGTCGGCGGCAAGATCAGCAAGAGCACTCCCATCACCGTCACGACGCCATCGAGTACGATCGGCATCCGCGGCGGCATCACGATCTTCAAGGTGACGGCCAGCGAAACGCTGGCCGCGTTCATCTTCGGCACCAGGCTCACGGTTACCGCTGCCGGCCAGACGCAGACGATCACACGGCCAGGCTATCAGATCGTGGTCAATTCCGGCGGGGCGCCCGGCGCGCCGACCAGCATTCCGAAGGGTGGCCTGGCATCGGACCTCGCAGTTCTCGAAACCGGTTCGTCGCCACGCACCGCGGGTACCAACGCCGACCAGCGTGCGCAAACGTCCGGGTTCTCGGCCCAGAATTCCGGCCAGGCGGTTTACCCGCTTCCGACCCCCCGGCCGCTGAACAACGCCACCAACAACGTGACGACGAACGCCATCAGTGGCGCAAACACCCAGGTCCAGGTCGACACTGCCAAACCGCCGGCGCCACCGCCACCGCCGCCGTTACCTCCCAACCAGTCGCTGAATGGCTTTGCCAGCGGACTTGTCACGACCTTCGACGGCGAAGCGAGCACCACGTCGACGCCAGTGCTGGGCGGCCCCACGGACGTCCAAGGTTCGATCAACCCCTCCACCAACCGGGTGGCGAGCACTATAATCCTGCGCCAGGCAGACACCTCGGTCACGACTCTCCAGCTCGGCGGCACGCCAACCACCAGCGTTTTCATCGACAACAGGACCTACGCAATGGTCACGACGGACGACCCGTCGCGCCCAACCACGGTTCAGATGAATGGCAAGACCTACACCATTCAGAACAGCAGTTCCGTCGTGCTGAGTTCGGGCTATCTGCACGAACCTAGCTCTTTCGGATCGTGCACCTGCGAGTTCCTCACCTGGGGCCAGTGGGCGACCGTGATCAGCTATCCCGACAACTATCGCCCCGGCCAGATCGATGTCGTTTCAGCCTCGCCCTACGTCGCGGGAACGATGACGACACAGGTCCAGATGCCGCAGACGGGCAGCGCGACCTACAACGGCTCGATGATGGGAAACGTCTGGAACAACGGCAGCCAGTACAGTGCGACCGGCTCCTACAACAGCAGTTGGGGCTTCGCCAGTCGCGCCGGCAGCTTTAACGCTTCGTTTGACGGAACGAGCTACTCCGGATCGGCCTCCGCGACCCCCGGTTCAGGGGGGACGAGCTTCACGGGCAGCTTCTCGGGCGGCGGCCGCACTGGCAACCTGTCCGGCGCCTTCTTCGCCTCGCCGACCGATCCGGCCAAATACCAGGCTGGGGCATTCACCATCGGCGCGAACAGCGCGACGTACAAGGCGGCCGGCGTCTTCGCGGGGCAGCGTGCGGGCGGCCCCGGACCCGGGCACTAACCAGCCACCGCTATGGATTTTTCCCGTAGGCGACAATCATAAGCAGGGATCGGATTCCGTTATGGAAGACGACCCGTGCGACGCGCAATGAAGTCGGCGATGGCGTCGACATCGTCGCGCAGGAACCAGGGCAAATTGCCATCCGACGGCGACTGGTCAGCGGCGATGGCGACGATGTTGTGCGCCGTGACATTCATCGGCCGCGTATTGTCGGCGCGCACTTCGATCTTGGGGTGGGGGTCGGCCTTGAAGCCTTCGATCAGCACGAGGTCGGCCGGCGCAAGGCGCGGCAACACATCGGCCAACGTCGGCTCCGCCTGCTCACGCATGATGGCGTAGCGCTGTCCGCCGACCAGCGCGACCTCGCTGGCGCCGGCGGCGCGGTGGCGCCACGAATCGGTGCCGGGCCGGTCGATGTCGACAGCGTGGTGGGCGTGCTTGATCGTCGCAATTCGCCAGCCGCGCCGCACGAACTCGGCGACCAACCGCTCCGTGAGGGTCGTCTTGCCCGCATTCTTCCAGCCGGTGACGCCGAAAACCGCCTGCTCGCTCACGCCTTGATCCGCTCTCCATGGGCATAGACCGTGAGCCGGTCGTCGCGGACAAATGCGACCAGTGCAAGCCCGGCCTGCTCTGCCGTCTCGATCGCGAGAGACGTCGGCGCCGACACCGACGCGATCGCCGCGGCATCGATGGCGGCGGCTTTCTGCACCATCTCGTAGGAGCAACGGCTGGTCACGACGACGAAGCCGTCGGCGCCTTCGCGGTCGAGCTTTGACAAAGCGCCCGCCAGCTTGTCGAGGGCATTGTGCCGACCGACATCCTCGCGTACTGCCAGCAGGATGCCGTCGAGCGTCGCCCAGCCAGCGGCATGGGTGGCACCATTGTCGCGGTTGATGCGCTGCTCCGCAGGCAGCGCCGCCATCGCGCGCGCGATCGCGGCGCGCGGCACCGATGCGGTCGAACGGGTGGCCGGTACCGGCCGCAGCGCCGCATCGAGGCTGTCAATGCCGCAAAGTCCGCAGCCGGTACGGCCTGCGAGAGTGCGTCGCCGTTCCTGGAGGCCGGCCATTCGCTGGCCGGCGATGCGCAGCCGGACCTCGATGCCGCGGCCCACAGGCTCCGCCTCGATGTCGAAGATCTCTGACGGTTTGTCGACAATGTGCTCAGTGAGTGTGAAGCCTCGGGCAAAGTCCTCGATGTCGCATGGCGTGGCCATCATCACGGCATGGCTGATGCCGTTGTAGACCAGCGCCACCGCGACCTCCTCGGCAACGACTTCGTCACCAATCTCGGCGCCGTCCGGCGTGAGCCGGCGCGCCGCCCGGCGAACCGAGCCGCGCTTCACCGGGACGCCGTCAGACACGCTACTTGGCGGGCTTCAGTGTCACTGAGGCAACGCCAGCGGCAACGTTGAGGCCAACGCTGCCTTCGACGCTGACCGGCTGAAGGGCGATCTGCTTGTTCGAACCGCCGACGAGCACGTTGGCACCGAGGCCGACGCCGAAGGACGCACCCGCCGTCACGCCGCCGTAGTCACCCGCCAGCGCACCCGCGCCGATCGCGCCCGGAGCGAACACCAGCCATACGATGTGCGCTTCCTTGGTGAAGCCGATGTCGACGCCGTAGCGATTGATGGAGCCGGTATAATGTTCCGCCACGCCGTCGGTACGGGCCAGAATGCAGTCGAGATCCTTGGACGAGCCGAAGACGAAGCCCATGCCGCCTGCCACTTTGCACTGCAGTGAGCCGACGTTCACACCGGACTTGCCTGCAGCCGGCGCAGTGCCAGGCGCCGCCGGCGCCTGGGCCAGAGCGAAGGTCGAGATTGCCGTCAGTGCCGTTGCGCCGAGAATGGCCAATACAGAACGCCGCATGGATATGCTCCTTTCACGTCGAGGGAGGCGGACTTTATCCGCTGGAACACAAAGGGCAACCGGCGAAAGCACGCGGGTCATTCTGCAACTGAATCGCCCAAGCTCACTGCGACGCAACACTCGAAAACAATCGACGGAGCCTTAATGTGGCCCTAAGTCTTTGATATGTAATTAGTTTGTCGTTGATTGCTGTTTGGCGGCCTGCGCAATGGACGATACTCGACGGAAACGGCCGAAACCGAAAAAGTTGGTCGCTTTGCCACCGATCGGTTAAGTCTTCGAACCTGAATTGTCGGAGCCTTCTGGCCAATGTCTGTGTCTGTCGAAGCCGAGCAAAAGACCGCCGCAGATCAAGGTCTGGCCGCGTTCGTCATGCTTGTCCGCTTTCAGGGCATGGCGGCCGATCCTGAGCAGATCCGCCACCGTGTCGGCAAGCCGACGATGGGCGTGCCGGAGATGCTCCGATGCGCCAAGGATCTGGGCCTCAGAGCACGCGCGTACAATACCAATTGGCGTCGTCTGGTCAGTACGCCCCTGCCTGGGATTGCGCGTCTCAAGGATGGTGGCTTTCTCATCCTCGGCAAGATCGGCGACGATCGGATTCTGGTGCAGGCGCCTCTGGGAGGCCGGCCTGCGCAGATGACCCGCGCGGAGTTTGAAGCGGTCTGGGATGGACAGATCGTGTTGCTCACTCGCCGGGCCAGCCTGACCGACCTTGCCCGCCGGTTCGATATCTCGTGGTTCTTGGGCGCGATCCACAAATACCGCCGCATGCTCGGCGAGGTGATGCTCGCCTCGTTCTTCCTTCAGATCTTCGCTCTCGTCTCGCCGCTGTTCTTCCAGATCGTGATCGACAAGGTGCTCGTGCACCGCAGCATGAGCACCTTGGATGTGCTGCTCATCGGGCTGGTGACCATCACGATCTTCGAAACCGTGTTGGGGATTCTGCGGACATATCTCTTTTCGCATACGACCAACCGGATCGACGTGGAGCTGGGCGCGCGGCTGTTCCGACATCTCCTCGCGCTGCCGATCGGCTATTTCCAGGCTCGTCGCGTCGGCGATTCGGTCGCTCGGGTCCGTGAGCTGGAGAACATCCGCAACTTCCTGACCAGCTCGGCCCTCACGATCGTCATCGACCTGTTCTTCACGTTCGTGTTCGTCGCGGTGATGTTCATCTACTCTCCATTCCTGACATGGATCGTGCTCGCCTCTTTTCCCCTCTATATCGGCATCTCCGCCGCCGCGACGCCGCTTTTCCGCTCGCGCCTCGACGAGAAGTTCCGGCGTGGTGCCGAGAACCAGGCTTTCCTGGTGGAAAGCGTCGCAGGCGTCGAGACGCTGAAGGCCATGGCGGTAGAGCCGCAGATGCAGCGCCGTTGGGAGGAGCAGCTCGCTGGCTACGTCGCCGCCAGTTTCCGTGTGCTGAGCCTGGGCAACACGACGAGCCAGACGGTGCAGATGATCAGCAAGCTGGTGACAGCGGCGATCCTGTACTTCGGCGCCAAGCTCGTCATCGAAGGCCAGCTCACGATCGGTGAGCTCGTGGCATTCAACATCTTCGCCGGGCGGGTGAGCCAGCCGGTCCTGCGGCTGGCGCAGATATGGCAGGATTTTCACCAGGCCCGACTTTCCGTGGCGCGTCTCGGGGACATCCTGAACACCACCCCCGAGCCGACTTTCAATTCCGGGCGCACTGGCCTTCCGGCGGTCCGCGGCGATGTCGCCTTCGAGCACGTGGTGTTCCGTTACCGGATCGACGGGCCCGAGATCCTGCACGACGTGAATCTTCGGATTGCGGCAGGGCAGACGGTCGGGATCGTCGGCCAGTCGGGCTCGGGCAAGAGCACGCTGGCCAAGCTCGTGCAGCGCCTCTACGTCCCCGAAAGCGGGCGCGTGCTCGTCGATGGAGTCGATATCGCGGTCGCCGATCCGACGTGGCTGCGGCGCCAGATCGGCGTCGTGCTCCAGGAAAACGTCCTCTTCAACACCTCGGTCCGCGAGAACATCGCGCTCGCCGATCCCTCTATGCCGATCGAGCGCGTCATGGCTGCAGCGGCGCTTGCCGGGGCGCACGATTTCATTCTCGAGCTGCCAGAAGGCTACGATACCGTCGTGCATGAACGCGGCAGCAGCCTGTCGGGGGGACAACGGCAACGCATTGCCATCGCGCGCGCGCTGGTGACCAATCCACGCATCCTGATCTTCGACGAAGCGACCAGCGCGCTAGACTATGAAAGTGAACGGGTGATCCAACAGAACATGCGCCAGATCTGCAAGGGTCGTACGGTAATCATCATCGCGCACCGGCTCTCTACCGTGCGGAATGCCGATCGCATCATTACGATCGAACGCGGGCGAATCGTGGAAGACGGAACGCACGACTCGCTGGTGGGCACGGGCGGTCGCTACGCCAGCTTGTGGCGGATGCAGGCGGGTATCCATGAAGTCGGCTAGCCCTGCTACGACGACCGGCCCCGCTGTGCTGGAAGCCCCGGCCAAGCCGCCGCAGGCAGCCCAGCCGCCACAGGCGCCCACGCCGCTCAAGCCGCCGCAGCCACCGAAAAAGCCGAAGCGGAGTGCCGACGAGCTGGCGTTCCTGCCGGCGGCCCTCGAGATCGTCGAGTCGCCACCATCGCCGATTGGCCGGGCGATCGGCGGAACGATCATCCTGCTCTTCGTTCTTGCGGTCGCGTGGGCGTGCCTGGGCGAAATCGACATCGTCGCGTCGGCGCAGGGCAAGATCGTGCCCACGGGGCGGATCAAGGTCATCCAGCCTCTCGAGATCGCGGTGGTCCGTGCGATTCACGTTCGCGACGGGCAGAGCGTGAAGGCCGGGCAGGTCCTGATCGAGCTCGATCCGACCATCAACGCAGCCGAAGCAGCTCGTCTGAAAAGCGAGCTCGTCGCGGCCCAAGTCAGTGTCGCGCGCTTGAAGGCGGCCTTGGCCGAGAGCGACACCTTCCCGCCCGTGCCGGATGCGAGTCCCGAGCTCATTGCCACTCAACGCAATTTCCTGGTGAGCCAGATCGGAGAATATCGCGCCAAACTGGGGGCACTGAGCCGGCAGGTCGACCAGAAGGAAGCCGAGGCCGCGACCTCCGCGGCATTGGTTGCCAAGCTGGAGGCGATCATCCCGGTGCTCCGCCAAAGATTCGAAATCCGCCGGACGCTCGCCAACGCGGAGATCGGGTCGAAGCTGCAGTATCTCGAGATGCTCCAGGCGGTGACCGAGCAGGAACAGGAGCTTGCGGTCCAGAAGAGCAGGTTGCGCGAGGCGCAGGCGGCGGTCCGGACATTGACGGAATCCAAGAAGCAGGTGACGGCGGAATATCAAAAGACCGTGCTCGATGAGCTCAGTAAATTCGAGCCCAAGGCGGCCAGCCTCGAGCAGGAGCTGGTCAAGGCCGAGCAGCGGACCAAGCTGCAGCTGCTCACGGCACCGGTCGACGGCGTCGTTCAGCAGCTCGCGATCCATACCGCAGGCGGGGTGGTGACGCCGGCACAGGCACTGCTCGTCGTCGTCCCGACCGACAGCCATCTCGAGGTGGAAGCAATGATTCCCAATCGGGACATCGGATTCATCGAACCCGGGCAGGTAGCCGAGATCAAGGTCGACACCTTCAGTTTCACGAAATACGGACTGATCCCCGGCCGCGTGATCGGCATTTCGCAGGACGCCATCTCGCGCAACAAGCCGGAGAGACCGGGCGAGAAAGCCCAGGGAACCGAGGCCAGCAGCAGCGAGCCGAGCGGCCAAGAATTGATCTATTCCGCGCGTGTGGCGCTGGACCGTACGCAGATTCAGGTCGAGAACAAAACGGTGAATCTCTCGCCCGGCATGGCGGTGACAGTGGAAATCAAGACGGGCTCCCGTACCGTGCTGAGTTATCTGCTGTCGCCGCTCCTCCGATTCAGGCAGGAAAGCCTTCGCGAGAGATAGCGGCTCGCTCTCGGGAACTGGCGGAAGAGAGTGGGAGTCGAACCCACTAAGAGCCGTCTGGCGACCCTCTCTGGCTTTGAAGGCCAGCCGCCCCACCGGGAGCGCTTCCCCTCCATAATCGAGTCTACCCGAAATGCTTCAGCCGTAAATCAGCATTTGCAGCAGACGCGGAGCGCGAGATCATCCGCCGGATTCCTGCGCGGAGGTCCGGGTGCCAGAGGAGACCGGCCCGTACTGGCCGAGTTTCTGAGGCACTGTCCGGCGCAAATCCCCCCGGCGGGCAGTAATGCCGTGCCTGTCGAAGAATTCGAGGATCAGGATCGCGAGCTTGCGCCCATTGTCGAGCTTGTCTCGGAACTGCGCGGCAGTGAAATCGTCACCGAGTCCGTGCGCGATCGCGATCATCTCGGCCACGACCGGCCGCAGAAAGAACTGATCTGGCGCGACCTCGACGACCCGGCCCAACCGCGCAAGCTGGCGCAACAGCTTGCGCACGTTCGGCTCCGGCGTCGCGTAGGCCTGAGCGAAGTCGCGCACCCGCGGCGGCTTGAACCGGTCACGCGTCAGGTCGCCTGAGATCTTCTTCCACAGCGCTTCGTCCTTCGGCACCAGCGTCAGCGAATGGCCCGGCAGCCGCAGCAGCGATCCGTCGATGGTGATGCTCTTCGCCGCCACTTCGAGAGCGACCAGCGCCGCGAACACCGCCGGCGGCCAGCGCCTCTTCACCGACACGCGCAGTCGCTCGGGAGGAAGGCCGAGCGCATCCGCATTGGCTGCGTGGAACGCCTTCAGCGTCGCCCCGATATCGGCGCGGGCTTCTGCCAGCGTCTCCGCGAGGAAGCCGAAGCCGGCGACTTCGACACCGCCGGCCTCGGCCAACAGATGTTGCACCTCTGCGGGTCGCAGATTGCGGGCGACGCCGAAGCGCAACAGATCGACGAAACCCGTCTCTTCCCGCAGCAGCGCCGGAAGCACAGTTTCGTTCGGCTCGCGTAGCGCGCCCAGTTCCGCGAGGCGCCGCGGCAGGCGCCGGTTGCGCGGCGGCCCGAACGGATCGACGATCCGCGCGCCAGCGATCGTGCGCGTGGCGGAAGGATCACGCAGGATCACCCGGTCTCCGGCCAAGGCGCCGATCTTCTCCTCGAGCACGAGCTGCGCCAGCCCGCTCCCGCCAGGTGCCAGTCTGTCGGCTTCGAGCAACGCGACCCGGCCCATGACGTGCGCTGCGCCGAGATGAATGTGGACAGGCGCCCAGTGCTTGAGCGGATCCTTCTCCGACGCCAGCACCTTCAGCTCAACGTCGATTCGGTCGGTCGGCGCCAGCAGCTCCGGGCTCACCACCCAGTCGCCGCGTTTCACCGCATCCTTCGACAGCCGCGCGCCGCTCAGATTGAGTGCGCAGCGTTCGCCGGCATGGCCAACCTCCGCCGTCCGGTTCTGGGCATGCAGCGAGCGCACCCGGGCCTCGAGGCCCGATGGCGCCAGTACCAGGTGATCGCCGACCCTGATTTCGCCGGCATGCACGGTGCCGGTGACAACGACGCCAGCGCCGGACAGCAGGAAGCAGCGGTCGATGGCGAGTCGCGCGTAACCCGAGACGCCCTTGCCGCTTTCGCCGAGCATCAACAGCTTGGCCTTGAGCTCGTCGACGCCCGCGCCGGTTATCGCCGAAACAGGAATGATCTCCGCTCCCCGGAGCGAGGTCGCAGATATCAGCGTCTCGACCTCGGCCATGCGCTCGAGCAGTTCGTCGTCGTTCACGAGGTCCGATTTGGTGAGCGCAACGATGCCGCGATCGAGGCCGAGCAGGTCCATGATCTGCAGGTGCTCGACAGTCTGCGGCTTGATGCCTTCTGCAGCCGACACCACGAGAAGTGCGGCGTCGATGCCGGTAGCGCCGGCAAGCATGTTGTGCACGAAGCGCTCGTGGCCCGGCACGTCGACGAAGCCGAGCTGGCGGCCGTCACCCAGGTCGCTATAGGCGTAACCGAGATCGATCGTGATGCCGCGCGCCTTCTCCTCCTTGAGGCGATCTGCATCCACGCCGGTCAGCGCCTTCACCAGCGCGGTCTTGCCGTGGTCGATATGACCCGCGGTGCCGACGATCATGGCGCGAGCTCCGGCAATTGCGCCGCGAAGGTGGCCTCGTCGTCGAGCATACGGAGATCGAACAGCAGCGCGCCATCCTGGATACGGCCGATCACCGGGATCGGCAGGCTGCGGAACGCGGCAGCCAGCCGGTCCAGGCCTTTGCCCGTCACCGCCAGGGCGAACGACGGCAGCAGGTCGACCGGCAGCGCGCCCGAGCCGATCTGACCGCGCACAGCTTCGATACGAGGCTGCCATTCCGACCCAACGGCCTGTGCGAAGGCCGGCATGAGACGCTCGGCCTGCTCACGGATCTCCGTCGGTGCGCGCGCCAGCGTACGGATCGTCGGCAGGCGCTTCACCAGCTTCCCGGGATCGGCATAGAGCCGCAGTGTCGCCTCGAGAGCCGCGAGCCGCACCTTGTCGAGGCGCAGCGCCCGTTTCATCGGGTTCCTGGCGATACGCTCGATGAACGCGGCCTTGCCAACCAACAAGCCCGCCTGCGGGCCGCCCAGCAGCTTGTCGCCGGAGAAGGTCACGACATCGATGCCGGCTCCGATCGCCTCGCGCGCGGTAGGCTCGTGCGGCAGGCCCCAGGTCTCGAGATCAACCAAGGTGCCACTGCCGAGATCCTCGATCACCGACAAACCGTTCTCGTGCGCCAGCGGCACCAGCTCGGCGGCGGATACCGTCCTGGTGAAGCCCTGCACCGCGTAATTCGACGGGTGGACCTTCATGATCGCCGCGGTGTCTGGACCGATTGCAGCAGCATAGTCCTTGAGATGCGTGCGGTTGGTGGTGCCGACCTCGACCAGCCGACACCCGGCGCGCGCCATGATGTCGGGGATGCGAAAGGCGCCACCTATCTCGATCAGTTCGCCGCGCGAGACGATCACCTCGCGGCCAGCGGCGAGCGCGCTGAGCGCCAGCAGCACTGCGCCGGCATTGTTGTTTACAGTGGTAGCGGCCTCCGCGCCGGTCAGCCGGCAGAGCCACGGGGCGACATGGTCGTCACGCTCGCCACGCGCGCCGCCCTCGAGATCGTATTCCAGCGTTGCGGGCGAGCGCATCGCCATGACGGCCGCCTCGATCGCCTCCTCCGCCAGCAGCGCGCGGCCAAGGTTGGTGTGGAGGACGGTGCCAGTCAAATTGAAGACGCGGCGCAGCGATGAACTCGCGAGCGGAGCGAGCCGGTGCTCGCACCAGGTCGCGCAGGCTGCAGGATCAGAAACCTCGGGTGTGCCACGCCTCGCGTCGACCCAGGCACGCAATGCCTCGATGACCAGTGGCCGGCCCACGCGTCCGATCAGCGGCGCCAAGTCCGGCCACTGGGCCATGCGGTCGATGGATGGCGGGCGGGAGAATTGAGCGCTTTGGCTGCGGTCGGCACGCGACACGATGGCTGTCCCTCTATTGCAGAAGCCGAAGGATGGCTCACCCGGTCGTTCCGATCAAACGGCGCCCTGCCGTGAGCGCTATTTCGCCTTGAGGTCCCACGCTTTGGCGAGATCGTCAGCGACGATCTTCGCCATCAACCGGTAGCCTTTGCTATCGCCGTTCGCATCGCGAATGAAATGGATATCGTCGGCGTAGATGGTTTCCGGCACGTCCTTCAGCATGTCACCCAGGTCGAACACGGCCATGCCGCGATCGCGAAGGGTCAGCATGCCTTCGACCATGCGGCGGTAGAGGACAGGGTCGGCGAGATTGCCGCCCGCCGCCCGCTTCTCTTCTTCGGTGAGCGTCTTGCCCCAGCTCGGCACCGGCTGGAGGAAATAGGCGGTCTTGACGCCGTTGTCCCTGGCCACCGCTTCGATTGCGCGTGCATACTTCTGATAAAGCATAAGCTGGGTGGCGAATACCTTTTCGCCATTGCCCTTGATGTCGGCCGGTAGCGCAAAGATGCTGTTGAGCGTCGTCTTCTTGTTCTTGTCCGCCTTGAAGACGTCCTTGCCTTTCGCCGCCGCCTCGATGCCGCGCACGATCATGTAGGCAGCATGGCTATGGCCAAGCAGGGGCATCTGCGCCAGCGTTCCGGCAATGCGGCCCATCACCCAGCCGATGGCGGCGTCTCCGAAGTTTTCGTCGGCGACGAATGGGTTGACGTCGATGAAGTTGCTGAGCGGCCGCTCCAGCCGCTCCTCGGTGTAGTGGCGGAAAAGATAATGCTCGTTGTACCCGTCAAGGGTGAGCACTGCATCCACCGACGTGGCGTACATCGAGAACAGGATGAAGGATTGCGGCTCCTTCCACGCGCCATCGCCTCCGTTCAACACCAGGAATGGCTTGCCGTTGGGGCTGGCGAAGCGCTTGTTCAACTCCTCCTCGAGGAAGCGCGGCGCGGGCGCAGGCCAGTTCTGCGCAAGCTGGGAGGAGACCGAGCCGCCGGTGATCAGCACGACATAGCGGTCGGTCGGCTTGATGGTCGGAAAATCGGTGTTCAGCAACCCGATATTATTGATGTTGGGCAGACCGCACGGCGGATTGCCGTGATGCACGAAGGCCACATAAGGGTGCGGATAGAGCGTGTCGACGTAGCGGCAATTCGTGCCCCTGGTCGAGTCCCGCACATAGGTGTTCTGCGTGCGCTGGAACAGCTCCTCGGCCGAGACGTAGCGGCCGTCCTCGAGATAGAGCCAGGCAATGGCTGTCAGTTCGATGGCGGCAAGCGCGAGCACGATGCCGAGGAGGACGGAGATCCAGCCGAAGATCCGTTGCTTCATTGCTTTGCCGCTACTTGCGAGTTTCCTGGATCGCCGTCCATACGCGCAGCGGCGTCGCCGGCATCTGGATGTTGCGAATGCCGAGCGGCCACAGCGCATCCATGATCGCGTTCATCACCGTCGGCGTCGAGCCGACCGCGCCAGATTCGCCCACCCCCTTGGCCCCCAGCGGATTGGTCCTGGCCGGGACGCTGTCATCGAGCTGATTGTTGAAGGTCGGGAAGGTCTCGGCTCGCGGCATGGCATAGTCCATGAAAGAGCCGGTGATGAGCTGGCCGGTTTCGCGGTCGTAGACATTCTCCTCTAGCAGCGCCTGGCCGATGCCCTGGGCGCAGCCGCCCTGGATCTGGCCGAACACGATCGGCCGGTGCAGCGGGCGGCCGACGTCGTCGACTGTGGTGTAGCGCTTGAGCTCGACCTCCCCGGTCTCCGGATCGATCTCGACCTCGCCGACATGGGCGCCGTTCGGCCAGGCGATGCCATCCACCGTGTTCACGTTCTCGATGAAAATGCGCTTATCCGGCTGCTTGGCCGCCAGCTCGCCGAGGCCGATGCCGCGGTCGGTGCCGGTGATCGTGAAGCGGCCGCCGGCATAGACGATATCCGCCGTGCTCGCTTCCAGCGCATCGGCCGCCAGTTCCTTGCCCTTGTCGACCAGCTTCTCGCTGCCGCTGAGCACGGCCGAGCCGCCGATATAAGCGGAGCGCGAGCCCATCGAGCCGACGCCGCCCACCCTGTCGGAGTCGCCCATCGCGATCTCGATCTGAGACGGGTCGATACCGAGCAGCTCCGAGGCCAGCTGGGTGAAGCTGGTCTGCAGCCCCTGCCCCATTCCTTGCGTCCCCATCCAGATCACTACCTTGCCGTCGGCCTTGACCTCGTAATGGGCCATCTCGTTCATCACCATGGCGCTCGTCCATTCGACATAGGACGCGAGCCCGCGGCCGTAGAGCTTGCCGCGCTTTTCGGCCTCGGCCTTGCGCGCCGGGAAACCGTCCCAGTCGGAAGCCTCGAGCGTCCTGGTCAGGAACAGGTTGAAGTCGCCGGTGTCGTACGTCTCGCCCATTGCGGTGGTGTAGGGCATCTGCGCCGGTCTAACGAAATTGCGCCGGCGTAGCTCGGCAGGATCAATGCCGATCTGCCGCGCGGCGGTGTCTATCAGCCGCTCGAGGTCGAGCAGGCACTCCGGCCGGCCGGCGCCGCGATAGGCACCGATCGTCGCCGTATTGGTCAGCACGCAAGTTATCTTCAGGTCGACCAGCGGGACGACATAGGTGCCGGTCGAGACCTTGGGGCCGACAAACAGCGGAATCGCGATACCCGCGCCCGACGGATAGGCACCGACATTGGCGAAAGCCTCCATGCGCAACGCCAGGATCTTGCCATCCTTGTCGAGCGCCAGCGCCATCTTGTGCAGCTGGTCGCGGCCGGCAGTCGCCGAGGCGAACTCCTCGCTGCGCTCGGCGCGCCATTTCACCGGGCGCTTCAGCACCTTGGCGACCCACACCGCGACCGATTCGTCGGGCTGGATGCCTGTGCGCATGCCGAAGCCGCCGCCAATGTCGCGCACCAGCACGCGCACCTTGTCCTTCGGCATCTTGAGGATTACGTCGCACAGCGTGTCGCGCGTCGCCGAAGGGTTCTGGCTGCCGATATGGACGACCATGCGGTCGCCGTCCCATTCCGCCATGATCGCGCGCGGCTCCATCGCATTGACGATCAGCCGCTGATGGACGACGTCGATCTCGACCTTGTGAGCAGCCGCTGCGAAGGCGGCAGCGGCCTTGGCTGCGTCGCCGAAGCGGTTGAAACCGACCCGGTTGCCCGGAGCGCCCTTCCAGACCTGCGGCGCGTCCGGCTTCAGGGCATCCTCGATCTCGGTCACGGATGGAAGCTGCTCGTACTCGACCTCGACCAGTTCGGCGGCATCGACCGCCTGCGCGCGCGTGTCGGCCACGACCGCCACGACCGGCTCGCCGACATAGCGCACCACCTCGTGGGCCAAGGGGCGGCGCGGCGTCATGTCGGGCTTTGTGCCGTCGGCGTTGGGGAACATCGCCGGCAACACGAAGTAACCGCTGCCTTCCTTCTCCATGTCGGCCCAGCTGTAGACCGCGACCACACCCGGCGCGTTGCGGGCGGCACCGCAATCGACCTTTACGATACGGGCATGCGCCTGCGGCGATCGCACCAGCACGACATGGACTTGGTTGGGACGCGCCAGGTTGTCTGAAAAGCCGCCGTTTCCGGTCAGCAGCCGGTCGTCCTCGACACGCTTGATGTACTGAGCCTTACCGAACACCGCCATACGCAACCCCTCGTTCCATCGCGCCCTCACGGGCGCTGGCGGACTATAGCGATGCTGCGAGTGCGAACAAGGCGACCTGTTGGCCAGAGGGGTCAGCAAAGTCGATACAGAGAGCGACGCGAGCTTTCCGCTCGCGCCGCTGGCGCCTCACCCTCGGCTAGTCCGAGTTGACGTCGCGAAAAATGGCGCGGAGCCTGTGGTGGGTTGCTTCGGCTAGCACGAGATCAGTCTCCGTACCCGTCCCTGGTGCGGCCTTTCGAATGCCATTGAGAGCTTCGTTGAAGACACTGCAGAAGAACAACAATTCGCGACCGGTAGCCCGCACAGTAACGTGTCTTTCTCCGTACGCTCTTGGGTCCTGCAACATCGCGTAAAGCTCGACGTGGGCCTCCTCCGCATCCTCCGGTGTGATAGAGACACGGGTCTTGAACCCTCGTTCCGGCACTCCGGCGCAAGCTTCGGATATCGCGCGACACAACATCTCCAATTCTTCCCTGGAGAATACAACGGTCGCTTCGCTGCGCCCCAGCCGCTCGACGTACATGTCTGATTGGGAGCGCTACGCTCCCCTACAATCCCGAACCGGTGTCAACAAACACGGGCGCTGAAGTGACGTACAGCAACCATCCGTTGTAGTCTCGTTTGACGCACCTGTTCTCGATTGGCAGCGGATTCGACATTAGCGAGGTAGCGCGCGTCAGACTAATGCCGCAGGCTTGGCAGCTCCGGCAGCGGGACGATCTTGATGCCCGCGGCCTCGAGCCCGTCGCGCACAGCCTTCGACACGGTCACCGCCGTCGGCCCGTCGCCGTGGACGCAGATCGAATCGACCTGGCAGGGAATGCGCTTGCCGGAGGTCGAATAGATCGCCTGCTCGTCGACCATGCGGCGGACACTGGCCACCGCCTGGGCGGGGTCCTTGATCATCGAGTTGGCTTCCTTGCGCGGGGTCAGCATGCCCGAATCGGTATAGGTGCGGTCGGCGAAGACTTCCTCCGCCGCTCGCAGCCCGTACTTGCGCGCCGCCTTGCCCTGCTCGGTGTTGGCCTGGCAGAGGAAGATCAGGTCGCGGTCGACCGCCTTGGTGGCGCGCGCGATCGCCTCGGACATCTCGGCGCTATCGGCCGACATGTTGGCCATCATGCCGTGCGGCTTCATGTGCGTGACCTTGGCGCCGTGCAACGCGGCGATCGCCTGCAGCGCACCGATCTGGTAGGCGATGTTTGCCTCGAGTTCCTTGACTGAAAGGTTGATCACCCGGCGGCCAAAGCCCTGCAGGTCGGCAAAGCCGGGATGGGCGCCGATGCTGACGCCGTTGGCGGCGCAGAGCTTGACGGTGTCCATCATCACCACCGGATCGCTGGCATGGAAGCCGCAGGCGACGTTCGCCGAGCGCACGATCTTCAATACCTCGGCGTCGTTGCCCATCACCCACGGGCCGAAGCTCTCGCCGAGATCGGAGTTGATGTTGACCTGTCCGGTATTGGTGCCTGCGGCCATGGAAGACTCCTTGGAACGATGCCGTTATCCTAGCAGACGTGAGCGTTCGATACCTCTCCTGCGGCGACACGGCCTTTACCGTCGAATTCGGCAACGAAATCTCGCCCCAGATCAACGGTCAGGTCATGGCGCTGCATGCCGCCATCGGCGAGGCCAAGGCGGCAGGCGGGCTCGCCGGCGTGGTCGAGACCGTGCCGACCATGCGCTCCTTGATGGTAAGCTACGACCCGGCCCGGGCGACCCGCGCCGAGCTACAGCCGCAGATCGACGCCCTGATCGCGCGCGGCCTGTCGGCCGATTCGGTCGGCCGGAAGGTCCGGATGCCGTGCTGCTACGACGGCGAGGAGTTCGCGCCCGACCTGGCCGAGGTCGCCGAACGAACCAAGAAGACGCCCGAGCAGGTGATCTCCGCCCACCTTGGTTCCGCGTTCAAGGTCTATGTGCTGGGCTTCATGCCGGGCTTGGCCTACGTCGCGGGACTCGATCCCTCGCTTTACCTCTCGCGCCGCAGCCAGCCCCGCGTGCGCGTGCCGCGCTCGACCGTGGCGATCGCCATGGACATGACGACGATCTATCCGTTCGAAAGCCCAGGCGGCTGGCATCTGATCGGCCGCACCCCGCTCTGGATGTTCGACCAGCGCCGCGAACAGCCTGTCTTCCTGGCGCCGGGCGACCAGCTCACCTTCGAGAGGATCGGTCGCGCAGAATTCGACGATATCGCGCGGAAGGTCGAGGCCGGCACACTCGATTGGTCCGAGTTGATCGCGCCATGAGCGCCGGCTTGAAAGTGGTCCGGGCCGGGCTGTTCGACACGCTACAGGACCTCGGCCGCATTGGCTACACGGCGCTCGGCATGCCGACGGCCGGCGCGATGGACCGGATCGGCCTCACGCTCGTCAATGCGCTGGCCGGCAATCCGCCGAACACGGCCGGAATCGAGATCGGCGTCATGGGTCCCGACCTGCTGGTCGAAGCCGACTCCGTGCGCGTGGCGCTGGTCGGTCCGCTGTCGCCGTCGCTGTTCGAGAGCGAAGGCGCGCCGCCCAAGCCGCTCGAGACCGACCGTTCGCATCTGCTCAAGCGCGGGCAGGTCTTGCGGGTCGGCATGATAGATGGAGCGAGCACCGCCTATCTCGCTGTGTCAGGCGGCTTCGCCCTTCTGCCGTTCATGGGCAGCCTCTCGACCTACTCTCGCGCCGGCGTCGGCGGCTTCGAGGGCCGCAAGCTCGCCGCCGGCGATGAGTTGCCGCTCACGCTCGAGCAAGCGCCGGCTGCTTACGATCGCAAGCTCGGCGGACCTTTCGACTATGGTAGCGGACCGATCCGCGTGGTGTGGGGCCCGCAGGACGACTATTTCACGGAAGCCGGCCGCCAGACCTTCGTCACCGCCGAGTACAAGGTTTCCAAGGAAGCCGACCGCATGGGCATCCGCTTCGAGGGGCCGACCATCGAGCACGCGAAGGGCGCCGACATCATCTCCGACGGTATCGGGCCGGGCGCGATCCAGGTGCCGGGCGCAGGCCTGCCGATCGTGTTGCTGGCGGACCGCCAGACCGTCGGCGGTTATTCCAAGATCGCCACGGTCGCGTCCGTTGACCTGCCTCGGCTGGGTCGCCTGCTGCCCGGCCGCACGGTCCGCTTCACCGCCGTTACGGTGGAGGAAGCCGAGGCCCTGCGCCGAGAGCAGGAAACCCGCCTCGCCCGCGCCATCGCCAATTTGCAGGTTGCTCGCCCGGCCGGCGGCATCGATCTCGCGCGGCTCTACGAAGAGAACCTGATCGACGGCATCGTCTACGAGCGAGAGGCCATCGGCCGGTAGGTCTCGACATCGAAGCGCTCGTCTGCCGAGGGCGGCACGAAGTAGCTCGTGAACAGGTCGAACTCCGCGTCGGTGGCGTTGAAGGCGTGCGTGCCGGCGGCGTTGCGCTCCCGCAGCCGCGCCTTGCAGACATCGTCCGGCACGTCGAGGAAGTGCAGGCGATGGCTCGCGCCGGCCCGTTCGAACAGGCTGCGCATCCACTGCCGGCTGGCCGGTGTGTTGGCCGGAAAATCGAGCACCACCGATAGGCCCGCCTGCAGCAGCCTCACGACATGGTCGCCCATCACCTCGCGCAGCCGGCGCGAATTGCGCACGTAATCCTCGATCGTCTTCTGCTCGTCCTTGTATAGACAGGAGAGCCAGGCATCCTCGCTAATCCGAATCGTGGCCGGCCGCGACGCGAGCTCTGCGGCGAGTGTCGATTTCCCGGCGGCGATCTTGCCGCAGATCAGATGGAGCATCGCGCCCGGCCCGTTCGCCTTTTCGTCCATCGGTCACCTCCCCCGACCCGACCGCTTTCAGTGTAGCCGCTCCGGGTCGGCGTTGGTACGAACGGGAAGGGTTGGAGACGTTTGAACGACTTACCGGGGATGCATCGAGATGAGCTGGCAACCGGAAATGGACGAGCTGCGGCGGCGGCAGGCGATGGCACGGCAGATGGGGGGCGCCGACAAGGTCAAGCGCCAGCACGATGGTGGCCGCCTCACGGTGCGCGAGCGCATCGATCGGCTGGTCGACAAGGATTCGTTCCGCGAGGTCGGCAGCATCGCCGGCAAGGCCGAATATGATGGCAAGAACGACCTGGTCCACCTGATGCCGGCCAACGCAGTCATGGGCCGCGCGAAGATCGACGGGCGGCACGTCGCGGTGACCGGCGACGACTTCACCGTGCGCGGCGGCTCGGCCGACGCCACGATCAAGGAAAAGGATCTCTTCATCGAGCGCTACGCCAACCAGTATCGCGTGCCGCTGATCCGCATTATCGAGGGCTCGGGCGGGGGAGGATCGGTCAAGACGATCGAGACCACCGGCCGCGCCAATGTGCCGGGCGTGCGCGGCTGGGAGATGGTGGTGCAGAACATGGCCACCGTGCCTACGGTGGGCCTGGGTCTGGGCTCCGTTGCCGGTCTGGGGGCGGCGCGGCTCGCGGCCACGCACTACTCGGTGATGGTGAAGGAGATCTCGGCGATGTTCGTCGCCGGCCCCCCCGTCGTGAACCGCCTCAGCCCCAAGCAATACGACAAGCAGGAGTTGGGTGGCTGGGAGATTCAATTGCGCGCCGGAGCGATCGACGAAGCGACCGACAGCGAGGACGAGGCTTTCGCCGCGGCCCGCCGCTTCCTCTCGTACCTGCCCTCGTCGGTCTACGACGTGCCGCCGCGCGGCCCGATCACCGATTCCGCGGGCCGTCGCGAGGAGTCCCTGTTCGATGCCATCCCGCGCGACATCCGCAAGGTCTATCGCATCCGGCCGATCATCGAGAAGGTCGTCGATCAAGGCAGCTTCTTCGAGATGGGCAGGCTCTACGGCCGCTCGGTCGTCACCGGCTTCGCGCGTGTCGACGGCTGGCCGATCGCGGTGATGGCGAGCGACCCGATGTTCTATGGCGGCGGCTGGACGGCCGATGCGTGCCAGAAGGTCGCCCGCTTCGTCGACACGGCCGAGACCTTCCATATGCCGGTCGTCTATTTCTGCGACTGTCCCGGCTTCCTTATCGGGCTCGAGGCGGAGAAGAGCGGCGTGATCCGCCAGGGCGTGCGTGCCATGTCGGCCATGTTCCAGACCACCGTGCCATGGTGCAGCTTCATCATCCGCAATGCCTTCGGCGTCGCGGGCGCGGCACACCAGAACGGCGGGCGGCTGAACTGGCGCTATGCGTGGCCGTCGGGCCGCTGGGGCTCGCTGCCGCTCGAAGGCGGCATCGAGGCCGCCTACCGCGCCGACATCGCCGAGGCCGACGATCCCAAAGCCAAGATGGCCGAGATCGAGGAACGGCTGAACAAGCTGCGCTCGCCGTTCCGCAGCGCCGAGACCTTCTGGATCGAGGAGATCATCGACCCGCGCGACACCCGCAAGATCCTCTGCGAGTTCGTCGAATTGGCTGCCCCGGTGCGCGGCTCAGGGCCCAGCCGGTTTGGCATGAGGCCCTAAGGCCAGCGGAAACCGGTAAGGCGGGGCACCGTCCCGCACGACGGATCGAAGGGCGGGTTGCTGCGGTAGTCGTTGCGAGTCACGACGATTGCCTGGCCCGGCGCACTGCGCAGTAGGGCACTGAGGGCAGGATAGGTCCAGTCCTGCGCGAACAGGCGATGGGGCCATTCCCGCATCGGCAGCTCCTCAGCGTAAACTATGCCGGTCCGTGTGGTCACGACGCTGCGGAACCAGCCGAGGTAATCGGCCCAGTAGCGCGACAGCGCAAGATCGGGAACGGCACCGGCAAGAACCAGCACAAACATCGCGGTCGCGAGGCGCCGCGCGACGATTGGCTGACGCAGGACCACCAGCAGTCGCCAGCGCGCCTCCGGCCAGGCGACGTGCAGCCACATTGCCGAAAGAAGGACCGCCAGCAGCCCGCCTGCCGCGGAGCGCGCCAGGTAGTGCGCCGGCGGAAAGATCATGGACTCGGGACCGATCAGCAGGCGAAACCACGGCGTGGATGCCAACACGGCACCGATGATCAGCGCCACGGAGACCGGCCCCCAGCCCGCAAGCCAGCCCGGCGCGACCAGGGATATGAGCGCGACGATCCCGAAACCCGCCAGCGCGATGACGAACTGCAGGTTCTGCCAGAACTCCCAGGTCGAGCCGCGCACCTTGGCGAAGTGCTCGTGGCTCCAATAGTCGATGACTGTGCTGCCCGCGACGACCGCGCCGCCGAGGAAGGCAAGTGCAGCCGCGAGTGCAAGCAGACGCGCGACTGGCTCGCTCTCGCGGCGCGCCGACCAGGCGACAATCGCTGCGCCCAGAGGCCCGAGATAGATCATCGCCTCATAGGCGGCGATGCAGAGCAGGCCGAGTGCCAGCAACAGCGCGCCGTCTCGCCTCTTCCCGGTCGGGCCGGTAAGCGCGACTGCAACGGCGGCCGTCACCGCCGCGTAGGTGATGTTGTACTCGCCGACGATGAAGAAGCTGGTCGGCAGGTAGACGACACCGACCACCGCAATCCCTGCGGCGAGCAACGCCCCCTCGTCGCGCACTCGGGCCAGAGCGAGATGGTAGAGAGCGGCCGGCACCGCGAGCAACGTGGCTGAGAAGACGATCGCGAGGACATGAACATTGTCGACTCCGACGCGGACCAACAGGAGCACGGGCCATTGTGTCAGCCAGGCGACGTGGGCGCGGGCGGGATAGAAGTCGTGGAAGCTCCCGGTCTCCAACAGGTTCGCGAGGAAAGAGGCGCCGTCCCAGAACAGCCCGCGGCAGGCGAACGCGTTCCAAGCCGCCAGCCCCCACAGCAGCAGGATGGTGCCCCGATAGACGACCGCGGGTGACATCCCGCGCTAGTCGCGCCAGTAGAAGCGGCCCATGTTCGGCAGCTCCTCCGGCGGGAACGGCACCCATGCGTCACCGTAAGACCGACGTGGGGCGATGACTCCGTTGGATGGCTTACCGCGCATCACTACGCTCTGGGTGGTAAGCACCCAGTCCTCGACAAACAACGAATGAGGCGGTCGCGCCAGTGGCGTGTCCTCGACCGGGATGACCCCGCTGCGCGACTGGATGGTGGTGCGGATTGCATCGAGGTAGCCGATCCACGACTGGGTCAGCTGCAGGTCGGCGGGCACTCCTGCGAGCAGCATGACGAACGCGTAGGACAGCAGCCGCTTGGCCGCGCTTGGCTGGCGCAGCACCTCGAACAACGGCAGGCGCACAGCCGGCGTAGCGCGATAGGCGACGCACACCACGACCATCGTTGCGATGATCAACCCGCTCACCGTGCGCGCAACATACTGCGACTTGGCGAGCGGACGGACGAGCCCGTCGGTCAGGGCGAGCAGTGGCGACAGCGCCAGCAGCACCAGGAAAACTGCCCCGTAAGCGTAGGGGCGATTGGACGCCAGATCGGTCGGCTTGAGCAGCGCCCAGACGACGACGACCAACGTCGCAGCGAGAGCGAGATCGAACTGCAGGTTCTGCCAGAAATTGATTGCCCAGAGCCAGACTTCCTCGAGATGCTCCGGCTGGTGGGGATGAACGACCGAGTAGATTGCCACCGTCATAGCGCGGATCGCGAACCCCGCCGCCAGTACATGGAGCCCCGTGGCGACGATCGGCCGCGACGGGGCTCGCCATACCTTCCACAGAATGAGAAGGCAGAGCAGCGGACCGAGATAGATCATGGTCTCGTAGATGCGGATCGAGAACAGCGCGAGCAGCGCCAGCACCAGTCCGTCGGAGATTGTCAGGCGATCGGCGGTGGCGAGCCAGACGCCCATCAGCATCACGACGGCATAGAGCGTGTTGTACTCGCCGACGATGAAGAACGACGTCGTCATGAACACCAGCCCAATCGCGGCGATGACGATCGCCAGCAGAATGGGGTCGTCTTTCGCGCGGTGCAGCGCGAGGGTGTAGAAGATGGTCGGCAGGCCGAACAGACCGAGCGACAGAAGGCGCGCGAGCAGATGCACGTCCGTATTGCCTAGCGTCACCGCGATCATGACCGGGATCTGCCCGGCCACCATCGCGTAGCGCCGCGGATCGTAGAAGTCGAAGAACTGCTCCCCGCGCACGACATGCACCAGGAAATTCGCGCCATCGACGAACAGGCCACGGGAAGTCCAGCTATGCCAGAGTGCCAGCGCCCAGATCAGTGCGACGGTCGCCCGATATGCCGTGGTTCTGGAAATCATGCCGCAGATTGGGCGTCTACAGGACCGATCCATGGCAGGCAAGACGAGAGACCTTGCAGCGTCAATACGGCGCTGTTAGCAAGGCTCACGATGACGCTCACTTGGCAGAAGGTCGACGCAATACCGGGCTGGTTCGGCGCGCATTCTTATGCCTTGTGGCGCAGCCTTCTCGATTTCCAGGCGGAAAACGTGCATGGTAACCTCTTTGAGATCGGTGTCTGGCGCGGCCGCTCGGCCTCGGTGCTTGCCTCCTATTGCCGCGATGACGAGACTCTCTACCTGTGCGACATTCAGGTCGATGTGCCGGCGCTCAGCATGGCGTTCGAGGGCGTCGGGGCCACGAACCGCAACATAGTGACCATTGCGGCACCTTCGAGCGAACTGCCGGGCCGCCTCGATCTGCGGGCGATGCATCAGACGGTGCGCTGGATGCACATTGACGGCGAACATACCGGCTCAGCGGTCTATAGCGAACTCGAACTGGCCAACCAGATCGTGCGCACCGACGGGCTGGTGGTGATCGACGATTTCTTCTCGCCGCGCTACCCGGCCAATACCACTGAGTCCGTGCGCTACCTCGAGAAGAACCCGTTCCACTTCCGCCTGCTGGCGGTTGCCTTCAACCGCGGCTATTTCTGCCGGCCCGAGAGCCTGCCGCGCTATATGGATTTCATCGCGGGCGGACTGTCGCGCGCGTTGCAGGCCTACAACTGCCCGAGCACGATCTTCAAGACAACGGGTCCATGGGACACCGACGCGGTCGGCATCACGTCCTTCATGCCGGAGGCGGGCTCTATTGCGGGGCCCGACAACCAGCCTCATCGCTGGCACATGATGGGGGCGCGCAATGTCTGGTCGCCGTGGCGGCACATCCAGAATGGATTTCGAATGTTCTTCGGCCGCTAAGGACGGACTAATTCATTCCAGTGGATCGCGCATTGCTCGCTGACGCCGGCTCAACCCGGGTTCGCGATCTTCATCTGCTCGTCGAGGTCGTCGGCGATGAAATGGCGGACCACTTCGTCGAGATCCCTGTCGATCTCGAATCCGAGCCGCCGCGAGCGTGCCGATTCGATGCCCTGAGGCCAGCCGTCGCAGATCTTCTGGATCGCCGGATCGTGCTGCCACACGACCTTGCCGACCTTGCGGTTGCCTGAATGGCGGCCGACAGCCTGCTCGAGTTCCTTCGCCGTGACGTTGATGCCGTTCAGCAGCAGGGTCCGGCCAGGGCCGAAGGCCTCGTGCGGCAGGTCGTGCAAGCGAACGAAGGCTTCCACCGTCTTGCGCGGGCTCAGCACCACCATGACGGTTTCCGGCGTCACCGGGCAGACGACGTCGACACCGGTCAGCGGCTCCCGCACCACCGAGCTCGCCCAGGTCGAGGCCGCCTTGTTGGGAAGCCCCGTGCGCACGCAGATCGTCGGCAACCTGACGGCCGTGCCGCGCAGGAAGCCCTTGCGGGTGTAATCGCGGATCAGGAACTCGCCGATCGACTTTTGTGCGCCGTAAGAGGTTTGCGGCGTGAGCGGCGTATCGTCCGTCACCGCTGGCGGCAGGTCGCCACCATAGGCAGCCAGCGAGGAGGTAAACACGACTCTGGGATTGGTGCCGAGCGCGCGACAGGCTTCCAGCACATTCCGCGTGCCGTCCAGATTGACCCGATATCCCAGGTCGAAATCCGCTTCGGCGCCGGCGCTCACCACTGCGGCAAAATGGAACACAGTCGAAGCGCCCTGGACGACCGACTGCACGGTGGCAAAATTGGCGATGTCGCCGGCTACCGCCTTGACCCGCGGATCGTCGAGCCCGGGACCGCTCGCGACGCCGACATCGAACAGCAGCAGCTCGGCAATGCTATGCTGCTTGCCGTTGGCGTCCGCCAGCGTGCCCTGCTGCAGGATGCGTCGCGCCAGCTTCTTGCCAAGGAAGCCGCCGCCGCCGGTGATCAACACCTTCATGTTCGTCCCGTCCCAATTTTTTGCAGCGCCGAGTGTGCACAGAACGTTGCGTACAGTCTATGTTGGGCCGGGATGCGGGTCATCAGTTGGAATCTGTTGCGGCTGCAAGGGGCCGCCGTCGGCGACGTCGTCGCGCTGCTCGAGCGTGAGCGGCCCGACGTCCTGCTCATGCAGGAGGTGACGCAGCACATGGACGCGCTGCCCGCCAGAATGCCCGGCCACTATCATCGCCTGCCGTGGCCCGGCCGTATCCACGGTCTGGCGGTTTGGAGCCGGCACAACTTCCCGACGCCCCAGGTGCTGCCGCTGCCGGCGTCTCCCCTGCCCGGCAGGCTGCCGCAGCGGCGCAGCCAGATCGTCCAGATCGGCGAGATCACTTTCGCCAACGTCCATCTCTCGCACGGCCAGCTCCTCAATCGGCGCCAGCTCATGCGCATCGCTGCGACACTGCAGGGCAAGCCGTCGGCCATCATCGGCGACTACAACGCCGTCGGGCCCAGTTTCATTCCTGGTTTCGCCGATGTCGGCCCCCGAGAGGTGACGCATTTTGGCGGTGACGTCGTGCCCTTTCGTCTCGATCGCTGCCTCGCTCACGGCCTCGCCTGCAGCTTCACCGGAACGCTCGATTTCGGACCCTCGGACCACAAGCCGATCGTGCTCGACCTTCAGGTCGCGGAGGCACGGGCGAAGGCGCACGCTTTTCAGCGCGCCCGCCGTCGGCTGGTCAAGATCCGCGCGGCATTTCGCTGACACGCGCTCCCGGCGTTAGAGATACGGCTGCATAAGGCGGGCGGCGTTGTCGCGCAGCCTTCTGGCGAGGGAAGCGCCTTCGACTTCCGCCAGAGTGAGCAGGCGACCGTTGGACGCGACTTCCCCAAGGCGCCGGGCGAAGGCCTCGTTCTGAATCTCGACATTGAGCTCGAAATTGAGCCGCAAGCTGCGGATATCCCAGTTCGCGCTGCCGATCAGCGACCATGCCTCGTCGATCATCATCAGCTTGGAATGGTCGAACGGCGCCGGCAGCAGCCAGACGCGGCAGCCCGCTTCCAACACGGTGCGCAACGGTGCACGGCGTGCCCAGTCGAGGACCATGTGGTTTGAATTCTCCGGCACCACGACATCGACGGCAACGCCGCGCATGGCGGCAAGGCTGAGCGCGGTCGCGAGAATGTCGGGCGGGAGAAAATAAGGGGTCACCACGCGGATCGAGCGGCGTGCACAGCTGATCGCGTGCAGCATCGCAAACTCGATCTGCTCGAGGTCCTCATCGGGTCCCGACGTGATCACGCGCGCGATGGCGTCGCCGACGGGACAGAGGTCGGGGAACCAGGCGTCGTCCAGCAGCCGCTCACCCGTTTCGTACAGCCAGTCGTCAGCGAAAGCCTCGGTGAGCTGCTCCACGACCGGCCCTTCCAGCCGGAAATGCGTGTCGCGCACTGGATGCGGGGGATTGGTGGCCAGCAGGTTTTCATGGCCGATATTGATACCGCCCGTGAAAGCGACGCGGCCATCCACCACCATGAGCTTGCGATGGTTGCGCAGGTTGAGGAAAGGCGTCTTCCACGGCACGTAGGAATGGAGGAAGCGGTCGACCGGCACGCCGGCCTCGTGCAGCCGGCTATAGGTGCCCGACCGGAAGTACCCCCCGCCAATGCCATCGATCAGCACCCTCACCTGCACCCCGCGGCGGTGAGCCCGGATTAGCGCCTCGATAAACGGCATACCCGCTTCGTCGTCACGGAAGATGTAGCTGCACAGCCCGACACTTGCTTCCGCCGCATCGATTGCCGCCAGCATGGCGGGATAGGTGTTGTCACCGTTGCGCAACAGCTCGATCTTGTTGCCCGGCTCGGCGGACAGGCCGGTAAGCCGGCCGATGGCATATTCCAGCGGCGTCAGCGGCCCGGCGTCAGGCGCATCGGGCGTGACCTCGTCGACCAGGAACGTATGGCTGCGTTTGCGCCGCAGGCGCAACGCCCGCCGTTTTACCCTGTTCACCCCGAACGCGTAATAGAGCAACCCACCGACGAAAGGCGACAACCAGGCGATCCCCATCCAGGAGATCGAGGTACCGACGTTGCGTTTGTAGAGGAGGACGTGAACGGTGACGCTGGCCGCGATGACGATATGCGCCAGCGCGGCAAGCTCACCGAGGAACCAGGCCAAGCCTCCGGTGGCGATCACATCCCGCTAGGCGACCGCCTTGATCGTCTGTGCGGTGATGTCGATGATCTCGTCGATCTGCGCCTTCTCGATCACGAGCGGCGGAGACATCGCGATCGCATCGCCCGACTGGCGGACCATCAGGCCAAGTTCGAAAGCCTTGGTGAAGGCCTTGAAGCCGCGCGTGCCTGCGACGGCTTCAGGCGCCAGGTCGATGCCCGCCGCGAGACCGAGGTTGCGGATGTCTGTGACGTTGGGAAGGCCCTTGAGCGAGTGCACGCCGTCTTCCCAGTAGCTCGAAAGCTCGGCCGAGCGCTGGAACAGCGCCTCGTCCTTGTATATGTCGAGCACGGCCGAAGCCGCGGCGACCGCCAGAGGATGCGCCGAGTAGGTGTAGCCGTGGAACAGGTCGATCGCGCCTTCCGGTCCCTGCATCAGCCCGTCGAACACGTGCTTGCGCACGAAGACACCGCCCATCGGCACGGTCGCGTTGGAGATGCCCTTCGCGACGGTCATGAGGTCGGGGATCACCCCGAACTTCTCCGCTGCGAAGCTGGTGCCGAGGCGCCCGAAGCCGGTAATGACCTCATCGAAGATCAGCAAGATGCCGTGCTTATCGCAGATCTGACGCAGCCGCTCGAGATATCCCTTCGGCGGCGGCAAATAGCCGGTCGAGCCAGCGCAGGGCTCGACGATGACGGCGGCGATGTTCGACGCATCGTGCAATCCCACGATTCCTTCAAGCGCGTCGGCAAGATGCGCTCCGTGCTCGGGCTGGCCTTTGGAGAAGGCATTCTGCGTCAGGTGGGTGTGCGGCAGGTGGTCGACGCCCGGCAGCATCGCGCCGAACCATTTGCGATTATTGACCATGCCGCCGACCGAGATGCCGCCGAAACCGACGCCATGGTAACCGCGCTCACGGCCGACGAAGCGGGTGCGGGTGCCCTGGCCGTTGGCGCGGTGATAGGCGAGCGCGATCTTGAGCGCGCTGTCGACGGCCTCCGAGCCCGAGTTGCAATAAAAGGCATGGTTCAGGTCGCCAGGCAGGAGGGCGGCGTGGCGCGCCGCCAGCTCGAACGCCTTGGGATGGCCCATCTGGAAGGATGGCGCATAGTCCATTTCCTCCAACTGCTGCGCGATCGCCGCCTTGATCTCCTCGCGACCATGGCCCGCATTCACGCACCACAAGCCGGCCGTGCCGTCGATGATCTTGCGGCCTTCAGGCGTCCAGTAGTGCACGCCCTTGGCCTTCGACAGCATGCGCGGATTGGCCTTGAATTGCCGGTTCGCGGTGAACGGCATGAAGAAGGCGTCGAGATTGTTGGCAACGGGCGCTGATTTCGGCGGGGTCATGCGGGGTCCTTATCCGACGGAGATGTCATCCCTCGCTCCGCGCGGAATGACGTTGTCGCGCAATATCTATCACTTGTTCACGTCGACGACCACGCGGCCCCGTATCTCGCCTTTGAGGATTTTTGGGGCCAGACTTGGGAGGTCGCCCAATCCAGCCTCGCTCACGGTGGAATCGAGCTTGTCGAGCGGCAGGTCCGATCCGAGCCGCTTCCACGCATTTTCGCGCGGTGCCTTGGGCAGCATCACCGAGTCAATGCCGAATACCGAAACGCCGCGCAGGATGAAGGGAAGTATCGAGCCGGGGAACGCCGCCCCACCGGCCAGGCCGCACACTGCAGCCGCGCCGCCATATTTCAGCTGGGCAAGCGCACGGGCGAACATGACGCCCGACACGGTGTCGACCACGCCGGCATAGCGCTCCGACAGAAGCGGCCGGTCCGGCGCCTCGGTAAGCTCCTTGCGGTCGAGGATCGTCGCCGCGCCAAGCTGCTTGAGGTAATCGCCCTCCTGCGGCCGGCCGGTGGCCGCAACCACCTGGTAGCCGAGCCTGGCCAGGATCGCGACGGCGACCGAGCCGACCCCGCCCGCCGCGCCGGTCACCAGAACCTCGCCCGATTCAGGCCGCACGCCATGCTTCTCCAGCGCCATCACGCAGAGCATCGAGGTGTAGCCAGCGGTCCCGATCGCCATTGCGCGCTTGGCCGAGATCGACGACGGCAGCTTGACCAGCCAGTCGCCCTTGACCCGCGCCCTGGTGGCATACCCACCCCAGTGCAGCTCGCCGACGCGCCAGCCGTTCAGCACTACCTTGTCACCCGGCGTGAAGGCGGGATTGTCCGACGCCTCGACCGTGCCGGCGAAATCGATTCCGCCGACATGCGGCCAGCTCTTGACCAGCCCGCCGCCGCTCGTCAGCACCAGCCCGTCCTTGTAGTTCAGCGTCGAATAGTCGACGGCGACCGTGACATCGCCCGGCGGCAGCCGGCTGTCGTCGAGTGTCTCGATCGCACCGCTCACCTTGCGGTCGGACCCCTGGGTAAGCACCAAAGCTCGAAATGACATTCTCAAACCCTCTCTCATTCTTCAAGCCCATGACCGCAGGCTGGCGTGGACCGCCGGCGCCATGCCCCAGCACCACAATGCCCGACGTGAACTGAGGATGTGGCCGGTCTGCGCGCGGGCCGAAAGCGCCAGCGCGAACAATACGCCACGAAAGACGGTGCAGACGGCAATCACAGGGGTGAGCTTAGCAGGCGAGCCGTGGAAGAGACATCTCAGCGACGAGGATTACGGATGACCATGCAGTTCCCGCCCGCGGCGCGCAGCCTGGCACACAGCGCATTCGCGTCCGCCCGACTTTCTTCGGACACTCGAACGAGGAAGGCAGCGCCCGTTCCCCGGCGTGCGTCGAGCACCAGGGGCAGCCGATCGCCGAGGATGGCGTCGTACTTGCGGCGCAGCCGCTCGTAGCTGGCGAGCACACCGCCTTCCGACCAGTTGCCGGCAAGCTGGACGCCCCACGGGCCCCACGCGGGGTTCGACATGAGCGGAAGACGATGTCGCTTGTTATCGCGCAGCTGCTTGGCCAGTTCGACGCACCGCGCGCCCGTCGGCGCGCTAGAGGCTTCGATCTGCGGCGGGGGTTTCAACGTCCAGGCCTCCGCCGCGAAGCCGGTGACGATACGGACGTAGGCCTGCGTCTCGAACGGCAGCGAACCCCGCCCGGCGAGCCAGGCATCGACCTGGCCAGGGCCGGCATTGTAGGCGGCAGCGGCGAGTCCCAGATTGCCGCGAAACGTGCCGCGCAGCTCGCGCAAGTAGCTTGCCGACTCACGTAGTGCCTGCAGCGGCTCGAACGCGTCGATCAGCCCCCGCATTGCGGCGGTCTGCGGCATGAATTGCGCGATACCTTGAGCGCCGGCGGGGCTTACCGCCATCGGGTCGAAGCGGCTCTCTTGCCAGATCAGGCGGGTGAAGAATTCCTCGGGAAGATCGTTGTCGGCCGCTGCCTGCGCCAATGTTCGACAGATCTCGTCGACAAAGGAGCGTGCGCTGCTAGCCGCCGCCTCCGTTCCGGCGTCTGCGCCCGCTGGTGGTTCGGCCCGCGCCGACGTCGGGTAAACCAGCATGGCAGCGAGCATCGCACAGGCGGCAGTCAGCCCAGATGCCAAGACGTGTCGGAACATCGCTCGCCGCAAACTATTCTGCCTCCCCTAGACTTGGTCATCGGAGCACAGCGACTCTTCGATCGACATTACGACATTTAGCCGTTGGGATTGCGGATAACGAGACAGGCGGCGCCGGCGGCGCGCAGCTTGGCACACAGCGCTTCGGCGTCGGTCCGGCTCTTCTCCGACACTCGCACCATGTAGGGCGGGCCCAGCCTGCGGCCCGAACTCAGAACCAGCGGGAGACGGTCGCCCAGTACGGCCACGTGCTTGCGGCGCAGCCGTTCGTAGCTCGCCAGCACATCGCCCTCCGACCAGTTGATCGCGACCTGCGCACCCCACGGTCCCCAAGCCGGGTCAGATATAATCGCCAATCGATAGCGTGCGCTCTGCTGCATCAGTTTGGCGAGTTCGATGCAGCGCGTACCGATCGGCGCCGTCGAATCCTCGATCTTCTGATGTGGCCGCAGCTTCCACGTCTCCGCACCGTAGCCCGTGACGATGCGAACGTAAGCCTGCGTCTCCAGAGGCAGCGAACCGCGCCCGCCGATCCAGGCTTCGACCTGCCCGGGCCCGGCGTTGTAGGCCGCCGCCGCCAGTCCCAAACTGCCGCGGAAGGTTGTCCGCAACTCGCGCAGATAGCTGGCCGCCTCGCGCAACGCCTGCAACGGGTCGAACGCACTGGCCAAACCGCGCAGCGCTGCGGTCTGAGGCATGAACTGCGCGATGCCCTGCGCGCCGGCCCGGCTGACCGCCGATGGATCGAAGCGGCTTTCCTGCCAGATCAGGCGCGTGAAGAACTCCTCGGGAAGGTCGTTGTCGGCTGCTGCGGCGGCAAGGGCGCGGCAGGTCTCGTCGACCGAGAGACGCGCCTCACCGGCCTTGGACTGGGCGCGCGCCGGCGCGAAACAAGGCAGTCCAAGAGCCAGCGAAACCGCCATGAGCAGCAGCAAACCAGCCCATGGGAACGACATCCGTGGCAAACTCCTTACCGCCATCAGGCCCGCTTCCATCCGCCTCCGCACGCAGCCTTATGATTGTACGCACCGGTTCGCAATACGAGCTTGCCGGCTTTGACCGCGCGAGGTGCGCCGACGGCACCGGCATCGGTCCTCGCCCTTCGCAGGCTCGTGGCCCAGCCCGCTGCATCGAGGAGCGGAGCGCGACCGCGCTCGTCAGCTCGGCGGGCTACGCGCGACATCCGAGGCGATCGCCTGCGCCAGCAAGCCGAGGCGCTTACCGAAACGCTGGCCCGCAATCTGCTCGGTCATGGCCGAACGCGGGAACCGCATCGACAGGCTGCCAAGCACCCTCGCGCCGCGCCGAATGGCGACCGCCATACCGTGCAGCCGTGTCGGTCGCGGCGGCTCCGTGAAGGCGACGCCGTCGCGCCGCACCCGCTCGAGCACGACGTCGAGTGCCGCCTCCTGCCGCCGCGTCAGCCGACCGACGTCGCGAAGGATCGCACGCCGCTCCTCCTCGGGACAGAATGCCAGCCAGGCGCGGCCGAGCGCGCTGATCAGCACTGGCCGGCGGAGGTTGAGGCCGGCGCCCTCGAAAGCCATCGGGCTGTCCGGCGCGGTCGAATGGCGGATCGTGATGGCGCCGTGACCAAGCGTGGCGAGGTAGAGCGGCCAGCCGTGCTCCTCGGTGAAGCGACGCATATGCGGCATCGCGGCATCGACAAGATGGTCGACGTAGCGAATCGACTCCGAGAGGCCGAGCACACGGTCGGTCAGTCGGTAGCCTTGCTCGCGCGAGACGCGTGCGGCATAACCCAGCGCAATCAGCGTTTGCAGCAACCGTACCACGGTAGGCCGCGGCAGGCCGGTCTCATTGGTCAGCACGGCGAGCGTCGAGGTGCGGCGACGGCTCAGCGCCTCGAGCAGGGCAAAACTGCGGCGGACCGGTTCGATGACGGCAACGGCCATCTGTCGACGCTAGTCCGCATTACGGACTTTGTCGACAATCCCGGAGCGCCTTGGGGACTGCGAAGCCTATGATTTGCAGCAACGGAGGAAACGAGCAATGGCCTATCAATCGATCGAAGTGCGCAAGCTGACGCCCACCATCGGCGCAGAGATCTTCGGCGTCGATCTCGCCACGCCGCTGGGCAACCAGCAATTCCAGGAAGTGCACGATGCACTGATGGAGAATCTGGTGATCTTCTTCCGCGACCAGAAGATGACCGTCGATCAGCACAAGGATTTCGGCCGTCGCTTCGGCCCGCTGCACGTCCATCCCAATGCGCCGATCGAAATCCCCGAGCATCCCGAGATCCTGGTGATCAAGGCCGACGAGAAGTCCAAGCGCGTCGCCGGCGAGGAATGGCATTCTGACGTGTCGTGCGACGCGGAGCCACCCATGGGCTCGATCCTCTACCTGACCGAGGTCCCGCCCGACGGTGGCGGTGATACGCTGTTCGCCAACATGTACCGCGCCTACGAGACGCTGTCGGACCCGATCAAGCGGATGCTGCAGGGGCTGACCGCGCTGCACGACAGCAGCAAAGCGCATTATTACCGCACCAAGGCGACCGACCGGCAGGAGATGGCGTTCCCCAACGCCGAGCATCCCGTCGTGCGCACCCATCCGGTGACCGGCCGGCAGGGCCTGTTCGTCAACCGCGGCTTCACCCTGCGCATCCCGCAGCTGCGCAAGCACGAGAGCGACGCGCTGCTCGAGATGCTCTATCGCCATATCGAGACGCCGGAATTCCAGTGCCGCTTCCAGTGGCGGCCCAACTCCGTCGCCTTCTGGGACAACCGCTGCGCCCAGCACCACGCAATGTTCGATTACTTCCCGCATCGTCGCTACGGCCATCGCGTGACGGTGTGCGGCGACAAGCCGTTCTATCGAGCGTAATCTCCTACTGGCCAGGAGCGTAGCGAAGGACTTACCGCCCGCCGGCAAGAACGCCTCTGGGCGTAGCATCAGGTTTCTCGCTACGCTGAGGGGGTCAGGCAGTCGCATGATCAAGCGCCGTGTCTTCCTAGTTGCCGCACTAGCGGCGCCGTCCGCCGCGCGCGCCGAAACTTATCCGAGCAAGCCGATCCGGGTGATCCTGCCCGGACCGGCCGGTGGAATCATCGACGTCGCGATGCGTTCGATATCGGATGTTCTGGCGGCCGATCTGGGCCAGCAGCTCGTCATCGATCCGCGCCCCGGCGGCAACGGCTTCGTTGCCGGCCTGATCGTCGCGGCTGCCCCGCCGGACGGCTACACGCTGGAGCTGACCGTTTCGGCCCAGCTCGCCTTTCCCTTCCTGATGACGGTCCCCTTTGACGTGATGGCCGACTTTACGCCCGTTGCCATGGCGGGCGTTGCCACCGCGATCATCTGCGTCGCCAAGGATCTGCCGATCGGCAATCTTGTACAGCTCGTGGAGCATGCCCGCGCCAATCCCGGCAAGCTCAACTACCTCAACCCGGCCAACGGCACGGGCGGCCATCTGATCATGGAGCAGATCAAGATCGCTCAGAAGGTCGACATCACGTCGGTCTCCTACAAGGGCCTGCCGCCTGCCATCCCCGACTTGCTTGCTCAGCGCATACAGGTCGGCGTCGTCAGCACGCCGATCATCTTGCAGCATGCCGTCTCGGGCGCGGTCAGGCCGATCGCCGTCGTCGCCGCCCGGCGCCTGCGCGAATTGCCCGACGTGCCGACCATGCTCGAACAGGGATTCGGCGACATCGAGATACGCTCCGCTCTGCCGATGTACGGCCCCAAGGGCCTCCCATCCGCAATTGTCAGTCGCCTGAACGACGCGGTGCGCAAGGCACTGGGCAATGCCGACGTCCAGCGCCGCTTGGCGGCGGCGTACATCGATCCGATGCCGATGAATGTCGCCGAGCTCACCACCTGGCTCACCCAGGAACATGAACGACTCGGCAAGCTGATCCGTCAACTCGGCATCAAGGCGGACGGGGGTTGATGAGCAGTGCCGGCCCGACCGGATTGAGGCGTCGCGCGCTTCTGTCGGTGGGACTCGGCGTGCCGTTTGCCGCACACGCCGAGACTTATCCGAACAAGCCGATCCGGGTGGTCCTGCCCGGGCCGGTCGGCGGGCTGATCGACATCACCGGCCGCGCCATCTCCGACAGCATGCAACGCGAGCTTGGTCAGCCGTGGATGATCGATCCACGACCGGGCGCAAATGGCAACATGGCGGGCCAGATGTTCCTGTCGGCGCCGTCCGACGGCTACACCCTGTTCTTCACCGTGTCGGGTATCATGGCCTTGCCCTTCATCATGAAGGTGCCGTTCAACACCGTCGTTCAACTATCTCAACTCGGGCAACGGTACCGGCGCGCACCTGCTGCCCGAGCTGCTCAAGATCAAGTACGGCCTCGATATCACCTCGATTTCGTACAATGGACTGCCGCCCGGTGTGCAGGACCTGCTCGCCCAACGGCTCGATCTCGCAATGGTGAGCACGACCTTGGTGATGCAGCACGTCAAGGCCGGCCGCCTTAGGGCGCTCGCCGTAGTCGGCCCTCAACGCCTTCCCGACCTCCCCGATGTCGCGACCATGGCCGAGCAGGCGTTGCCGACATCGAGGTCCGCTCCTCCCTGCCGCTTTTCGGGCAGAAGGATCTGCCCGCACCGATCGTCGATCGTCTGAACAAGGCAGTCGCCGCGACGCTGGCCGATCCAGCAACGCGCAAGCGGCCGGAGATGGCCTACATCCAGCCGCTACCAATGACGCCCGCGGAGACCGCGAACGCGATGACGAGCGAATACAATCGTCTGGGTGCCATGATCAAGCAGCTCGGAATCAAGGCCGATGGATCCTAGCGGATCGAGGCGTTGACGCCGGCGAAGCCTGTTGACTCCCCGAAGCGGCCCATAACGTTCGAGAATGAAGACAGGGAGGAAAGGAATTTCTCTGCTTCGGGCCCGGGCGGCATAGTCCCCTGAAGGGAGATTTCGTCATGCCACTTCAGGACTTCGCAGGCCGCTCCGTCGCCGGGATCGTCCACGCTTTCACTTCCGGCAAGGCGGCGGCGCGCGACATCGTCGAAGGGGTGCTGGCGCGCGCCGAGCGGGCCAAGCCGTTCAATCCCATCGCCACGCTCGACGCGGACGGCGCTCGAGCAGCCGCCGATAATCTCGACGCGCGCCACAAGCGCGGCACGGAATTCGGCAAGCTGGCCGCAGTGCCGGTTTCGGCCAAGGACCTGATTTTGACCAAGGGGCTGCGGACGGCTTTCGCCTCGCTCACCATGAAGCACAACGTGCCGGCGAGCGACGCCGACGCCATCGCCCAGTGGCGCGCCGCAGATGCCGTGCTCTTCGCCAAGACGACGACACCGGAGTACGGCCACAAGGTGCTGACCGACAGCCGCCTGCACGGCGTCACGCGCAACCCCTGGAATCCCGACCATACGTCGGGCGGCTCGAGCGGCGGCGCGGCCGTCTCGATCGCACTGGGCCTCGGCCCGATCGCGATGTCGACCGACGGCGCGGGCTCCGGCCGCATTCCCGCAGCGTGCTGCGGAGTCTACGGCCTGAAAGCGACGCTCGGCCGCGTGCCGCACGAGGTTCCACCTGACCAGTTCGGCCAGCTCACCTATCTCGGCGTCATGGCGCGCCATCCTGCCGATCTCGGCGCGGGCCTGGCCTCGATGTCGCGTGGCCATCGCGACGATCCGTGGAGCGCGGCGATCGGGCGAACGCCGTTTGCCTGGCCGTCGTCCGGCGCCGCCGATCCGATCGCCGGCAAGCGCATTACCGTCATCCGCCGCATGACAGGCGGCTACCTCGATCCCGAGGTCGAGGCCCGGCTCGAGGCGGCGCTCGCCTTCCTCGACACGCGCGGCGCGCGCATCACGGAAATGGACGGTCGTGAGGTCGACTGGAAGCTCGATGTCGCGCGCATCATCCTGCGCGCCAACCAGATCGAGCGATTCGGCGAGATCCTGAAGACTCGCCGCGGCGACCTCGATCCCTCCTTCGCCAGGACGCTCGACGAGGGCGATGCCATCGACGTCGTGGCGCTGCGTCGCGCATTGACGGATCGAACGCTCGCCTACCGCTCGGTTCAGAAGCTTTTCGGAGACGCCGACCTGCTGCTGACACCGACCGTGGCAACGCCAGCGCCGCTTGCCTCACAAGACCAGTTCGCGCCGTTGTTGGTCGACGGCAAGCCGATCGGCGACCTGCGCGCCGCCTGGTACACTTACACAATCCCGTTCAACATGACCGGCCATCCGGCGATCAGCATTCCGTTCGGTCAGTCGAAGGCCGGCCTGCCGATCGGCATCCATTTCGTGGCACCCTGGTACGAGGAAGCAGGGCTGATAGCCCTCGCCGAGGCCTTCGACTCCGAGACCCAGGCTTCCACCCTGTTCCCCCCCGGCTTCGCTCCCGGCACCTGATCTTCAATCCACGCCCATGGAGCGCAGGTGTGCCTTCATCGCATCGAGGAAGGCGTCGGCCAGCCGCGATGGCTTGCGAAAGCGCGGCCGCAGCGCGTGGAACAGATAGCGGATGCGGGGCTCGAACGGCACGACGGCAAGGCCATCGCGCCTATAGTCGCGCGCCGTGAAGGGCTCGACGATTGCCACGCCGAGCCCGCGCGCCGCCAGAGCACAGGCATCGGCGGAGGAGTAGACGTCGATCTGCAGCTTGCGTTCGATGTGCTCCTGCTCGAACACAGCGTCGATCAGGTGACGCATACGGCCGTCGAGCGGGAACGACAGGAAGCGCTCGCCACGCAAGTCGGCCGGCCGGATCACCTTGCGCCGCGCAAGCCGGTGATCGCCGGGCAGCACGCAGACGGCAGCCGCGCGGCTCAGCTCCTCGCTCACGATCGAGGGGTGCTCGAACGGCATCATCGAGAAGCCGAGGTCGAGCTGCTGATCGACCATCTTCTGATGGATATAGGTCGAGCTCCTGACGTGAAACACGACATGCGCCCTGGCGTGGCGCTCGATGAATGCCGCCATCACATCGGGCAGCACGGTGCGGCCGAGCGAGTAGGTCGAGTAAATCACGAGGTCGCCGACTTGCCGGTCGCGGATCGCGCGCGCCACCTCATTGACCTGCTCGAGGCTGTGGTAGAGCCGTGATACCTCCGCCGCCAACAAGTGCGCCTCGCTGGTCGGCGCCAGGCGCCGCTTGATGCGGGTGAACAGCGGATAGCCGATCTCGAGCTCGAGCCCGGCCAGGATCTTGCTGACCGCGGGCTGCGACACTCCCAGCCGTTCGGCCGCGGCCGTCACGCTGCCGCGCTCCATGATGGCGCGAAAGGCATCGAGCTGGCGCGGCGAGATCATCATAACTCCAGGGAATTGACTGCCGCCGACAATGACTTTGACCGTCTCTACCAGCAAGACGAGAGTGCATCGCGACGGGCCTTTGGGGAGTAGACGCGTTCATGCCTGAGCGGGACGACCGGATCTTCGCCGGCGACTACAAGGAGGAGCCCTACTGGTGGGAGGCCTTCCGGCCGCAAGCCATCGAAGCGCCCGCCCTGCCGCGTCGGACCGATGTCGTGGTTGTGGGGGGCGGCTATGCCGGTTTGTCGACCGCCCGCGCGCTGGCCGACGGCGGCATCGAAAGCGTTGTTGTCGACGCCGGCGACTTCGGCTCAGGCGCCAGCACGCGCAGTGGCGGCGCCATCAGCGCCGGTCTCAGCATCGGCAAGAGCTTCACCGGCAAGACGCTGGCCTACGAGCCCGCCTTCGTCCGCGAGGTCGTGGGCTGGTCGATCGCCGCCTATCGCTCATTGCAGGAGCTGGTTGCGAGCGAGAAGATCGACTGTCATCTCGAGCAGCGCGGCCGTTTCCTCGGTGCCTGCGCCAGCGCTCACTACGATGCCCTGCGCGTGCGCCATGACAAGCTGCGGGCCGGCGGCGCAACCGACTGCCACCTCGTCAGCCGCGAAGAGCAGCGCGCCGAGATCGGCAGCGACTATTATCACGGCGGGCTCGTGCTCGAGACCGCGGGCAAACTGCACCCAGCCCTGTTCTATAGCGGGCTGCTGGCGGCGGTGCGGCGGCGAAACTCGATCACCCTGGCCGGGCAAACCCGCGCCTCGAAGCTCGAACGCACTGGCACCGGCTGGAGGGTCGCCACCTCGGCCGGCGAGCTCGCGGCGAAGCACGTCGTCGTCGCCACCAACGGTTATACGAGCGCGCTCACGCCACACCTGCAGCGCCGTCTCGTGCCGATTGCGAGCCACGTCATCGCGACCGAGGAACTGCCCGAGGGGCTGGCACTCAAGCTCTGCCCGAAGGGGCGAACCTTCTCCGAAACGCGCCGCGTGCTGAACTACTACCGACTGTCGCCCGACGGCAGGCGCGTGATCTTCGGTGGCCGCGCCCGCTTCACCGAGATCGACGGGCGACAGCGCGCAAGGCTCCTGCGGCGCTCGCTGCTCCAGCGCTTTCCCGAGCTGGCGGGCACGCGGATCACCCATAGCTGGCAGGGCAACGTCGCCTTCACCTATGACGCCCTGCCGCATGCCGGCTGTTTCGACGGGCTCCACTTCGTCGTCGGCTGCAACGGCAGCGGCGTATCGATGATGCCCTATCTCGGCGACGCCATGGGGCGCGCGCTGGCCGGCCGCCTGCACGGCAAGCTGCCCTTCGAGAACGTGCCGCTGCCGTCCATCCCGCTCTATTCCGGCAAGCCATGGTTCCTGCCGGCGATCGGCGGCGCCTTTCGCGCCCTGGACTATTTCGACGAAAGAATCCGATGAGCGCCGCGTTCTTCTCGACGACTTACGCCCAGGCCCGACGGCGCTTCCTCGAGGCAGCGCGAGAGCGGTCGGCAGTCATCGGCTCCCATCGCCACGCGCGCCAGGGCGCCGAGGGAGAGGAACTCGCGCTGGACACCGCCCTTCTTGGCTCGCCCGACGCGGACCGGCTGTTCATCATCAGCTCCGGCACGCACGGGCCCGAGGGCTTCTCAGGCTCCGCCTGCCAGCTCGCGCTGCTCAACGACGAGCTCTCCCGCCGCGCCAGCGAGCGCGGCATCGCCCTGCTACTGATCCATGCGGTGAACCCCTTCGGCTTCTCGCATCTGACGCGCACGAACGAAGACAACGTCGATCTCAACCGCAACTTCAATGACTTCAGCCAGGCCTATCCGGCCAACCCGGTCTATGAGGAAATCCACTCCTTGCTGGTGCCGCCTTCCTGGCCGCCGAGCGAACGAAACGAAGCGAAGCTCGCCGAGGCAATGACCCGCCTGGCCGCGCAACGCTCGCCCGGCGTGTCGAGCGGACAGGACCGGCATCCCGACGGCCTCTTCTACGCCGGCACCGGTGCGAGCTGGAGCAACCGCACGATCCGCTCGATCCTGCAGCGCTACGGGCGCAACCGCCGTCACATCGCCTGGATCGACATCCACACCGGCCTCGGTCCTTACGGCCATGGCGAGAAGATATTCGGCCGGCACAGCGCCGAGACGACGGCGCGCGCCAAGGCCTGGTGGGGCGCGGACCTTATTGTAAGCACGGCAGCAGAGTCGGTGTCTCCGCGCACTGCCGGCTACATGATGGCGTGTTGCCAGGACGAGTGTCCGGGCGCCGCGATCACCCATTCGACCATGGAGTACGGCACCTTGCCTTCGCCGCAGGTTCGGCATGCGCTGCGGGGAGAGGCCTGGCTAGCCGGGCATCCCATCGCTCCGCCCGACCTGGTTGCCGCGATTCGCCGGGCCGCACGGGACGCGTTCTTTGTCGATGCCGACGACTGGAAGGGCATGATTCTCGGCCAGTTCCGCGCCTTTGCCCTGCAGACCATCAACGGATTGACCACCTCATGAAAATCCATCGCCTTCTTCTAGCGCTCGCAGGCATGCTGCTTGCCGCGCCGGTCTCGGCGCAATCGACGATCAGGATCGTCATGCATTCGGACCTCAAGATCGTAGATCCGATCTGGGCCTCGACCCAGATCAGCCGCACGCACGGCTACATGGTCTACGACACCCTGTTCGGACTGGACGAGCAACTGAGACCGCAGCCGCAGATGGTCGGCTCTTGGAATGTCGATGCCGCGGGCCTCGTCTACGACTTCGTCCTGCGCGATGGCCTCGCCTGGCACGACGGCGCGCCAGTCACGGCGGAAGATTGCATCGCCTCCCTGAAACGCTGGGGCGGTCGCGATCCGATGGGCCTGAAGCTCTTTGCCTATGTCAAGGAACTCTCGGCACCCAATGCAAGGACGATCAGGATCGAGCTCAAGCAGCGCTACGGCATGGTGCTTGAGTCGCTCGCCAAGCCGGCCGGCATCGTGCCCTTCATGATGCCCAAGCGTGTCGCCGACACGCCATTCACCCAGCAGATCAAGGATCCGACCGGCTCCGGCCCGTTCATCTTCAAGGCCGACGAATGGCGACCGGGCGAGAAGGTCGTCTATGTGAAGAACCCGAAGTACGTGCCGCGCGCCGAGCCGCCGTCGGCTTTCGCCGGCGGCAAGACGGTGAAGGTGGACCGGGTCGAATGGCCGTCGATCAGCGATCCGCAGACCGCGGTGAGCGCGCTGCAGAACGGCGAGATCGACGCTGTCGAATCGCTGTCGCACGACCTCATGCCGTTGTTGGCGAAGGACAAGGGGATTATCGTCGCGCGCGGTGCTTATCCCAGCCAGTACACCCTGCGGCCGAACTGGCTGCATCCGCCGTTCGACAATCCGAACCTCCGCCGCGCGCTGGCCTACGGGCTCGACCAGAAGGAGTTCCTCCAATCGGCGGTCGGCGATCCGACCTTCTGGCGGCTATGCAAGACCTATTACGGCTGCGGCACGCCCCTGGCGACCGACGCTGGCACCGCGGGCCTGCTCGACGGCAACGTAACGCGCGCCCGCGAACTGGTGAAAGAAGGAGGCTACGACGGAACGCCGGTCGTCCTGCTGCACATCACCGACATCGCCGTGCTGTCGAACCTTGCGCCGGTCGCCAAGGCCCAGCTCGAGCGGATGGGGTTCAAGGTCGACATGGTCTCCTCCGACTGGCAGACGCACATCGCGCGCGTGATGCGTCGCGAGCCACCGTCGCAGCGCGGCTGGAACGTGACGCTGTCGAGCACCGGCATCATCGACGTCGTGAATCCGGTGACCTCGCTCTTCCTCAACTCCGCCTGCGAGAAGGCCTCGGCAGGCTGGCCTTGCGACGCCGAGATGGAGAAGCTCCGCGACGCCTTCGCCCGCGAGCCAGATCCCACCAAGCAAAAGGCCCTCTCCGACGAGATCCAGGTGCGGGGCCTGCAGATCGGCACCCATTATCCTCTGGGCGAATGGTACTCGGCGTCGGCCGTGAGCACCCGCACGACGGGTTGGCTACGGCCCCCGTCTGCGTCGGTATTCTGGGGGGTCGAGCGGTCGGGGCGCTAGCACGCCTTGCCAAGGACGAGGCCACGCCCCAATTCTTCGGCATGGCCTCACCCCAGTACTGTCTTCTGCCCCACCGCAGCGTCATCGGCGTCACTGGCCCCGATCGAGTAGAGTTCCTGCAGGGCCTGATTTCGAACGACACGACGAAGGTGGGTCCCGGCCAGGCGATCTGGGCGGCGTTGCTGACGCCGCAGGGCCGCTTCCTGAACGACATGTTCGTGGTTGAGGATGGCGCCGGCACGTTCCTCATGGAAACCGAACGGGAGCGGGCCGCCGCGCTCGCCCGGAAGCTCAAGATGTACACGCTGCGCTCCAAGGTCACCGTCGAGGATCGCTCGGCGGCGATGGAGGTGGCGGTCGTGTTCGGGCCTGATGCCGGCAAGCTCCTGCCCGTCGCCGGCGCGACCGCGTTCATCGATCCTCGCCTGCCCGAGCTCGGCGTGCGCGTGCTGGCTCCCGCCGGCCAGGCCGCTGCGCTGCTCAGGCTAAGCGAAGCGCCGATCGCCAACTACGAATCAATGCGGCTGCGGCTCGGCGTGCCGGACGGCAGCCGTGACTTGCCGGTCGAGAAGGCGCTGCTGCTGGAAAGCGGCTTCGACGAGCTGCATGGCGTCGACTGGAAGAAGGGCTGCTACATGGGCCAGGAACTGACCGCCCGCACCAAGTATCGCGGCCTGATCAAGCGCCGGCTGTTCCCGGTGCGGATCGAGGGGCCGCTGCCCGCCCCCGGTGCGCCGGTCCTGCGCGATGGCAAGGAAGTCGGCGAGATCCGCTCGGGCCAGGGCGACCGGGCAATCGCAATGCTGCAGATCGACGCTGCCGACGGTGCACTGACGGCCGAAGGGGCAATGCTCTTCCCGGAGCGCCCTACCTGGATGCATATTCCCGACTCCAAATAGCCGCCGCCCGAGGGAGAGGGACCTATGCCGGAATTCGTTACGACTGAAGCCGAGCTTGAGGCGATCTATGGCCTGCCGGCCGGTCCGGCGGTGATCAAGGAGATCGACCACATCAACGATCATTACCGCCGCTTCATCGAGACCTCGCCCTTTGTCGTTCTCGCCACGTCGGGCCCGGAAGGGCTGGATTGCACGCCGCGGGGCGATCCGCGCGGCTTCGTCCGCGTGGTCGACAGCCGCACGGTGATGCTGCCGGACCGGCGCGGCAACAATCGCATCGACACCTTGCGCAACATCGTCCGCGACCCGCGCATCGCGCTGCTGTTCCTGATCCCCGGCATCGGCCGGACGCTGCGCATCAACGGCCGCGCCGCGATCAGCATCGACCGCGAACTCTGCGAATCCTTCACCCTCGAAAACAAGGTGCCGCGCAGTGTCATCGTCGTCACTGCGGAAAGCGTCTACACGCAATGCCCCAAGGCGCTGGTCCGGTCCCGGTTGTGGGACCCGTCGCTGCATCTCGAAGAAGGCGACCTGCCGAGCAGCGGCACGATCATGAAGGCCCTGCAGCAGGGCTTCGACGGCGACGCGTATGATCGCGAGTACCCACAGCGGCTCAAGGAGACCATATACTGAGCTCGGCACCGGCCCGCATAGCAACACCTCACCACCCGCTGGCGGACGCGGTTCCTACGGCCTAATGTCCCTCCGGATAATTGCACGCCCCGGAGGCAGGCCTTGAAGCTGATCAATCCCAACCCATTCACCACTCGGCCGGAGATCACCGGAACGTTCGGCGTTGTCACCTCGACGCACTGGATCGCTACCGCGGTCGGCATGGGCATCCTGGAGCGCGGCGGCAACGCCTTCGACGCAGCCGTTGCGACGGCGTTCACCCTGCAGGTGGTCGAGCCCCACCTCTGCGGGCCAGGTGGCGACGCGCCGCTGATCTTCCACGCAGTCAAGAAGGGCAAGACCGAAATCCTGTGCGGCCAAGGCGTGATGCCGGCCAAGGCGACCATCGCGCACTTTCGTGGCCTGGGGCTAGACTTGATCCCCGGCACCGGCCTCCTGCCGGCCGCCGTGCCCGGCACCTTCGACGCCTACATGCTGATGCTGCGCGATTACGGCACGATGCGGCTGGCCGACGTGCTCGCGCCCGCCATCGGCTACCTGATGAACGGCCATCCGATCGTCGAGCGCGCCGCCGCGACCATCGACACGGTAAAGGAAAACTTCCGCGACAACTGGCCGACCTCCGCCGCTGTGTACCTGCCAGGCAACAAGGTGCCGATGCCAGGTTCGCTGTTCGCCAATCCGGCGGTCGGCAATACCTACCTGCGCATTATCAAAGAGGCCGAAGCGGGCGGCGGCGGCCGAGAGGCCGAGCTTGAGCGGGCACGGAAGGTGTGGAGCCAGGGCTTCGTCGCCGAGGCGATCGACCGCTTCTACACCCACGAAGAGATCATGGACGTGTCGGGCAAGCGCAACAAAGGCCTGCTGCGCGGCGACGACATGGCGAAGTGGCAGGCGACCATCGAGGCGCCGCTGACCTACGACTACGGCCGCTACACCGTCTGCAAGGCCGGTCCATGGGCGCAGAGCCCGGTGACCTTGCAGCAGCTCGCGCTGCTCAAAGGTTTCAACCTCGACGGCGCCGATCCGACCAGCGCCGACTTCATCCATACCGTGGTCGAGGCGAGCAAGCTCGCCTTCGCCGACCGCGAGGCGTTCTACGGCGATCCCAAGTTCGTCGACGTACCGATGCAGACCCTGCTGTCGGACGCCTACAACGCCGATCGCCGAAAGCTGATCGATCCCGCCCGCGCCTCGCTCGACCAGCGGCCGGGCAAGGTCGACGGCTACGGCGGCGTGGTGAAGCTGCGCAAGGCCGACGGCTCGCGCGCCGCAGTGGCCGCGAGTGGCGCCGGTGAACCTACGGTTGGCCGCATGGGCCAGATGAGCGGCGATACGGTGCATTTCGACATCGTCGACAAGGACGGCAACATGGTCTCGGCGACGCCGTCGGGCGGCTGGCTGCACGGCTCGCCGGTCGTGCCGGAGCTCGGCTTCCCGATCGGCACGCGCGGGCAGATCTGCTGGCTCGAGGAGGGCCAGCCCTCCTCGCTCGCGCCGGGGAAGCGGCCGCGCACCACTCTCACGCCCACCCTCGCCCATCGCGACGGCGAGCCGTACATGTGCTGGGGCTCGCCGGGCGGCGACCAGCAGGAGCAGTGGATCACGCAGATGTTCCTGCGCCACGTCCATTGCGGCATGAACCTGCAGGAGGCGATCGACGCCCCGGCCTGGCACAGCGAGCACTTCCCCTCGTCGTTCTGGCCGCGCACCGCGCGGCCTGGCGTACTGGTGCTGGAAGGCCGCGTGCCGACGGAAACGGTCCAGGAATTGCGTAGGCGCGGCCATGGGGTCGAGATGAACGACGATTGGTCCGAAGGCCGGCTGACGGCCGCCAGCCGCCAGGATCCGTGGCGCCGGGCCGCCGCCAATCCGCGCGGCATGCAGGGTTACGCCGCGGGCCGATGACGTGGTCGATCATCTTTCGGGAGCGCGATAACGGACGCATCGCCATCGCGGTGGCGACCAAGTTCTTCGCGGTCGGCGCGCGCGTGCCGTACATCGAGGCCCGGAAGGGAGCCGTCGCCACCCAGGCGCTCGTCAATCCGCTCTACGGGACCGACGGCCTCGAGTTGATCCGCGCCGGCGTCGGTGCCGCCGACGTGATCCGGATTCTCACAGCACGCGATGATGGCCGCGCCCATCGCCAGCTTCACGTGCTCGGCGCCGACGGTCGGTTCTCTGCCTATACTGGCGCCGAGTGCGTGCCTTGGTGCGGCCACTGGAGCGGCGAGGATTTCTCGGTTGCGGGCAACATGCTGGCCGGGCCGCAGGTCGTGTCGGAGACAGTGCGCGTGCTGCGCGAGCGCTCGGATCTCGAGCTGCCACGCCGCCTGATCGCGGCCCTGAAGGCCGGCGAGAAGGTCGGTGGCGACAAGCGCGGCAAGCAATCGGCAGCCCTGGTGATCTACGGCGACGACGAGCAGTCCGAGCTCGACCTTCGGGTCGACGACCATGTCGAGCCGTTGCTCGAGCTGGCGCGGCTCGAATCGGTAAGCCGCGAGGTCTGGACGAATTTCCGGCCGTTCCTCCCGACGCGGCGGAATCCGGCCGGAATTTTCGATCGCGCCCTGATCGATGCCGAGGTCGAGAAGAGCTGGGCCGCGGTGCGCGCCAAAGCAGCCGAATGACTGCACCGCTGTTGGAACTGAGGCGACTGGCCGTCAGTTTCGCGACCGACGACGGCACCGTGCAGGCGGTGGACGGCATCGATCTCGCCTTGCAGCGCGGCCGCACGCTCGGCCTGGTGGGTGAGTCGGGTTGCGGCAAGAGTGTCACCTCTCTCGCGGTGATGGGTCTGCTGCCGCCGGAGAATTCAAGAGTGAGTGGCGAGGTCCATTTCGAGGGCCGCGACCTGCTGCGAATCGCGCCAAACGAGCTGCGCGACCTGCGAGGCTTGCGGCTGGCGATGATCTTCCAGGAACCGATGACCTCGCTCAATCCCGCCTACACGATCGGAAACCAGATCGTCGAGGCAATCCAGCGCCACCAGGGCTTGAACGCAGCTGACGCGCGGGCGCGGGCCATCGCGATGCTGAAGCTGGTGCGCATCTCGAACCCCGAGAAGCGGGTCGACGATTATCCTCACAAGCTGTCCGGCGGCATGCGCCAGCGCGCGATGATCGCCATGGCCCTGGCCTGCGGACCTCAGCTGCTGATTGCCGACGAGCCGACCACCGCGCTGGACGTCACCATCCAGGCCCAGATCCTCGACCTGATGCGCGGCCTGCGCCGCGATACCGGCACCGCGATCATCCTGATCACGCACGATCTCGGCGTCGTCGCCGAGATGGCCGACGACGTCGCCGTGATGTATGCCGGCCAAATTGTCGAGCGTGCCCCCGTGCGATCGTTGTTCGCACGCCCCGAGCACCCCTACACGGTGGGCCTGCTGGGCTCGATCCCCAGGCTCGACCAGAAGCGCGAGCGCCTGCCCTCGATCGAGGGCCGCGTGCCCGACATGGCCCACCCGCCCGAAGGCTGCCGCTTCGCCGCACGCTGCCCGTTCGTCGAGCCGGCCTGCCGCGCCTCCGTGCCGCCGCTGGTCGAGGTAGCTCCGGATCACCTCAGCCGCTGCCGTCGCGCGCCGCTCTCGCAGGTGCTGTCCTGAGTGCGCTCCTGGAAGTGGAAGGGCTGGCCAAGCACTTTCCGGTGAAGAGCGGCGTCTTCGGCCGCACCACCGCACATGTTCGCGCCGTCGACGGCGTAGACCTCCATGTCGAGGAAGGTGAGACGCTTGCGGTGGTTGGCGAGTCGGGCTGCGGCAAGTCGACCGTCGGACGCCTCGTGCTGCGCCTGATCGAGCCGAGTGCCGGGCTGATTCGCTTCGAGGGCGACGACTTGCTGGCGCTCGACCAGAAGCAGATGCGCGAGCGGCGTCGCCGCCTGCAGGTTATCTTCCAGGACCCCTACGCCAGCCTCAACCCGCGCATGACGGTTGGCGCCATGCTGGGTGAGCCGCTCCACCTTCATCGCCTCGGCGGCGACGAGGCGCAGCGGCGCGCCCGGGTCGGCGAGTTGCTCGAGCTGGTCGGCCTGCGCCCGGAGCATGCGCGGCGCTATCCACACGAATTCTCCGGCGGCCAGCGGCAGCGCTTGGCGATCGCGCGCGCCCTCGCCGTCGAACCACGGCTGATCGTGGCCGACGAGCCGGTATCCGCGCTCGACGTGTCGATCCAGGCCCAGGTCATCAATCTGATGCGATCGCTGCAACAGCGCTTCGGGCTCGCCTACATCTTCATCAGCCACGATCTCGCGGTCGTAAAGCACATCGCCGACCGCATCGCCGTGATGTATCTCGGCAAGATCGTGGAGACGGCACCGACCGAAGAATTGTTTCGCAACCCGCGCCATCCTTACACGCGCGCGCTGCTCTCCGCCGTGCCCCTGCCCGATCCGACAGCTGTGCGTGAGCGCGCGCTGCTCGAGGGCGACATCCCGAGCGCGCTGAACCCGCCGCCCGGCTGCCGCTTCCACACGCGCTGCCCGTTTGTCCGCGATAGCTGTGGGGATAATGTCCCCGCACTGGCAGACGACGGGACCGGACATGCGACCGCCTGTCCGTGGTGGCCGGAATTGCCGCAAGCTGCGGCGTCGATCGCTACGACCATGCCGGACGAGGATCGGCGACGACTTGACCGGCTTCAGGCGGCATTCGTGTCACAAAGGGAGGCAACATGAAGAAACTGGCTCTTTCGCTCGCGCTCACCGCCGCGATGGCGGGCAGCGCGATGGCGCAGACAAACCTGCGCATCGGCCTCGCCGAAGATCCCGACGTGCTCGATCCGTCGCTGGCGCGCACCTACGTCGGACGCATCGTCTTCGCGTCGATCTGCGACAAGCTGTTCGACATCGACGAGAAGCTGGCGATCGTGCCGCAGCTCGCCCTGAGCCACGAGAGCTCGCCTGACGGCAAGGCGGTCACCATCAAGCTGCGATCCAATGTCAAGTTCCATGACGGCGAGTCGTTCGACGCCGAAGCGGCAAAGTACAGCCTCGACCGGCACCTCACGATGAAGGGCTCTTTCCGCAAGCCCGACCTCGGCTCGGTCGACAAGGTCGAGGTCGTCGATCCGCTGACCATCAAGCTCTCGCTGAAGGCGCCGTTCTCGCCGCTGTTGGCCCAGCTCACCGACCGCGCCGGCATGATGGTTTCGCCAAAGGCCGCGGAAGCCGCCGGAGACAAGTTCGGGCTGAAACCGGTTTGCGCAGGTCCCTACAAGTTCGTCGAGCGGGTCCAGCAGGACCGTATCGTGGTCGAGAAGTTTGCCGACTACTGGAACAAGGACCAGGTCTTCATCGACAAGATCACCTACCTTCCGATCGTCGACGGCACCGTGCGGCTCGCAAACCTGCGCTCCGGCAGTCTCGACCTGATCGAGCGCGTGCTCGCCACCGACATCAAGTCCGTGCGGGACAATCCCAAGCTCAAGCTCAGCAAGGCGGTTTCGCTCGGCTATATGGGCCTGACGATCAACCTCAGCAACGGTGCGAAGGCCAACACCCCCCTCGCGAAGGATGCGCGCGTCCGGCAGGCGTTCGATCTCGCGATCGACCGCGACGCAATCAACCAAGTCGTATTCAACGGTGAGTTCGTCCCCGGCAACCAGTGGGTCAATCCGCAGAACCCGTACTATCAGGAAAAGTACCCGGTGCCGAAGCGGGACGTGGCGAAGGCCAAGGCATTGCTCAAGGACGCCGGTGTCACGGGCCCGATTGCGCTCGATTTCATGGTACCCAACGGCCCCGAGACCCGGGCCGTCGCCGAGGTGGTGCAGTCGATGGTCGCGGAGGTGGGTTTCGACCTGAAGATCCGCGTCACCGAGTTCGCCACCTCGCTGAAACAGTCCGAACAGGGCGACTACCAGGTCTATCTCATCGGCTGGAGCGGCCGCAGCGATCCGGACGGCAACTCCTACTCCTTCCAGGTCTGCGGTCAGCCGCAGAACACGAACGGCTATTGCGACAAGGATGTCGACGCCGCCCATGCCGAAGCGCGCTCCAGGTCGGCCGTGGCCGATCGCAAGAAGGCGTACGAGAAGGTCGCCGCCAAAGTCCTGACTGAAGGCGCCATAAAGTACATTTACCACACGCAGGTGCTGGTGGCGCACACCGACCGTCTCGACGGCTACAAGCAGATGCCCGACGGGCTGGTGCGGGTGACCGGCCTGAAGCTCAAGTAACGTCGGCGTGCTCGCCTTCCTCACCCAGCGGCTGCTGCAGATCATCCCGACACTGATCATCGTGTCGATGCTGATCTTCGGCCTTCAGCAGCTGCTGCCGGGCGATCCGGCGTTGATCATGGCGGGTGAGGAGCGCGACCCGAAAGTGCTCGCGGAGATCCGCGAGCAGTACAAGCTCGATCAGCCGATCCCGGTACAGTATCTCTACTGGGTAAAGGGCGTGCTGACCGGCAATCTTGGCGAATCGATGAGGCTCAAGAGTTCGGTGAGCTCCTTGGTCGCCGAGAAGCTGCCGGTTACCCTGCAGCTTGCCTTCATGGCGCTGCTGATCGCGATCGGCGTCGGTATTCCCGCCGGCATCGTCTCGGCGGTGAAGAAGGAAACGCTGTGGGATTACGGCGCCAACCTTTTCGCGCTGTGGGGGCTCAGCACGCCCAATTTCTGGCTCGGCATCCTCATGATCTTCCTGTTCTCGGTGACGCTCGGCTGGCTGCCGGCCTCCGGCTATGTGCGGCTGGGCGAGGACTGGAAGGCAAGTTTCGCCACCACCATCATGCCGGCCTTTGTGCTCGGCAATGCGCTCGCCGCGGTGCTGATGCGCCATACGCGCAGCGCGATGCTGCAGGCGATGGGCACGGACTATGTTCGGACCGCGCGCGCCAAGGGCCTGCACGAGCATCGCGTAGTGCTAAAGCACGCCCTGCGAAACGCCATGACGCCGGTCATCACACTTCTGGCGCTCGACTTCGGCACGCTGCTCTCCGGCGCGGTGCTAACTGAGCAGATTTTCTCCATACCGGGCTTCGGCAAGCTGATCGTCGATTCGGTCTTCAACCGCGACTACGCGGTCGTCCAAGGCGTCGTACTTGTGACCGCCTCGATCTATATCTCCCTCAACCTGTTGGCCGACGTCGCCTATGTGCTGGTCAATCCGCGGCTGCGAGGATGACCGTGACCGCCTTGCCTTCCAAAACCACCGCGACGGCCCATGAGGAGAGTCCCTGGGCACGCGCCTGGCGCCGGCTGAGGCGCCGGAAAGGCGCGATGGCAGCACTGGTGGTCGTCGTGATCCTCGTACTGCTCGCAGTCCTCGCTCCCTGGATCGCGCCATACGATCCCACCGCCACGAGCTTCAGCACCGTGCGCAAGCCGCCGTCATGGGCGCACTGGTTCGGCACCGACGAGGTCGGGCGCGACGTGCTCTCGCGCATCCTGTTCGGTGCCCGTGCCTCGCTCAGTGCCGGTTTGGTTTCGGTCGGCATTGCCGTCGGCGCCGGCGTACCGCTCGGCCTGCTGGCGGGCTATGCCGGCGGCTGGATCGACGCGGTGCTATCACGCGTCGTCGATGCCATGCTCGCCATTCCCTTCCTGATTCTGGCGATCACGCTTGCCGCCTTCCTCGGGCCCAGCCTCAGCAACGCGATGATCGCGATTGGCATCACCGCGACACCTGTCTTCGTCCGGCTGACGCGCGGCCAGACGCTGGGCGCCAAGGTCGAGGACTATGTCGAGGCCGCGCGTGCCGTCGGCAATCCGCACTGGCGCATTGCGCTGCGCCACGTGCTGCCCAATATCGTCCCGCCGCTGCTGGTGCAAGCAAGCCTTGCCATCGCCGGCGCAATCATCGCCGAGGCGGCCCTGTCATTCCTCGGCCTTGGCCAGCAGCCGCCCGCACCGTCTTGGGGCAGCATGCTTAACACCGCTCAACGCTTCATCGCCCAGGCACCATGGATGGCATTCTGGCCCGGCTTCGCGATCTTCTTTGCCGTGCTGTCGTTCAACCTGCTGGGCGACGGCTTGCGCGACGCGCTCGATCCTCGGCACAAATAGCCACCTGCAGGCCGACGCCATCGCCGAATGCAGCCTGTCCTAGTTCGGCAGACCGGTATCGACCTCGTCGAAGACCGTTGTGCCCGAAGCAATCGCCGTTGCCTTCTCCTCGACGAGGAGCTGCGCCACCGCCAGGAAATGAACGAGCTCGGCGTCGCCGAGGCGCTCGGCCTCCGCGATCATGTCGCGCACGCCGTGCCACACCCGGAACAGTGCCGCAGCCCGCTTGGGCCCGGTCAAGGGTTGACGATTGCGGCGACGGCGAACGCTCGGTTCGCTGCCAATCTCGAACACTCCCATCCATTCCCCCATCATTTGCAGCGAAGTTTCCGTTTCAGACGACTCCCCGATCACGCAAAGGATAGCGGCGATCCGAAACGCCGTCTGTGGGGTATCGCACACTCGCCGACATCAACTCGAGCATCTGGGCAGCGGAATCTCTCTCGAGCCCAATTGCCGGCCGGGCCGAAGAATGACCACCTCGGGCGCCGCCACTTCGGAGGGCGGTTTGCTCGGGTCCGTCGCCGTGACCATGGGCACGATTTGGACAGGTTCGGCCGTACCGTCACTCTCCGGAACCAGACGCCGCCAGCCTTGCTTCCCCACGTAGTCCAGGTCCGCCGGCAGGACCTGAGCGTAGAGCATGTTGCAGCCACGGCTTCCCGCCAGGACGCGGCAGCGCTCGAGCAGCAACTGTCCGACACGGTGGCCGCGGAAACGCTGCAATACTGCAAGCCGGTCGGTCATCGCAACCGACCCGAACCAGCGCAAGCGGACGGCTCCAATCGGCTCGTCGCCGAGATAGGCTATGACATGCGTAGCCCCGTAGTCGTGGCCGTCGAACTCATCAGAGAACGGCACCTCGAGCTCCCCGATGAAGCAGGCGGCGCGGATGGCAATGGCCTGCAGCGCATCCTCCATCTTCATCGCCAGCCGGACGGTGACAGGCATGCCGAAGATCGATGGCTCAACGGTACTCATCGCGAACTCATTTCTTCCAACCCAAGCGAATCTGGCGCCGTCAGGCCGGGCCTGTCGGATGTCACGTCGGCGCTGCGGCCCGAGCAGTCTGCCAGCCTCCCTCGATCAGTACGCCGTTGTCGTTCCGAAAGCGGCGACCCGCCGCCGTCACCTCAGGAAGATTCCGTGCAATCTGGCCCAGCACGTCGGTCACGACGACCGGCGTCATGCCTTTCGCCCCGTTGCGGATCGCTGTCGCCGATACATTGTCGCGGCGCAGGATTCGCCACGGATAGATCCAGCCACATTCGTCGCAAATGGAGCGAACCAGCATGCCCCCGAAGTCGGTTCCGTGCAGCGAGTGCAGTCGCACACCCGGGTTACGCTTCTTGATCTCCGCGATCACGCCCTGAAAGCCGCGCGTGTCATAGATCTCGCGCAGGAAGATCACCTCGACCCTATCACCGAGTCCCGCTTCTGCCACAGCGAGTTCGATCAGCGCTCGGCGCGTCTCGGGGGGCAGGAAAACGTTGCCGGTCGGGAAGTAGTCGACGTTGACATCGGCCTTGTCGGTCCGTTCATAGATCTGGAAACCATCTCTCAGCCGGCCTACCCGGATTTCACCCTTCCGGAAGGCTTCGGCATAGAATCGCGGAATCAGAGTCGGATGGATGACGATCTTGTCGAGCTTCCGCTCCGCCATCGCTCGCTTCAGGATCGCGAGGTGGGTGTTGTGGAACGGATTGAACGTTCCAAAGTACATACCGATCCCACCTTGCGGCGCAAAGACCGACCGCAGGTCGGACAGGATGCCGACCGTCATCAGAATGCCCCCCAACCCCAAGCCGAGCAGCAGGAACGCCTCGCGCCCATAGGGCAGCCCGGCAGTTCCAAGCGCAGTCAGCACAGTGTTGATGCACAGGCCGAGCAGCACGTTGCGATTGAGATCGCCGATGCCTCGCGCGAAGAGGTAGGCGCCGAGATACTGCAGCCCCTGCGAGGCGAGGCTGGTGATCAGCGCCGCGCCGGCAATGCCGCCGACGGTCGCTACGCCGCTTTGGCTCATACCGCCGCCGTGCAACATCACCGCGAACACCGCCAGATTGAAGGCAAACTGGGGAACGAAACGCCCGAGCCGGCCGGCGGTCACGAAGCCGAAGCGGTTGTTGGCCCACAGTTCAGCCTTGTTGCTGAGGTTCGTATAGGTCGGCATGAATAGCGCGAACAACACCGCCACGCCGATCAGCGCCGGATTCGTCCAACTGCCATGCGCGTAGGCATAGCAAGTGTAGGTCAGAAAGCCGGCAAAGGCCGCCAGTCGCGTCGAGGGGCTGCGCAAACGGCGGCGAAACTTCTTCGCAAGGCGGGACAGTCGCTGTGTTTTACCGTCGAGGCTAGCTGTCGACACGGAACCACCTCGCAAGCATGCTGCAGAACGCTAAATGTGGGTCGCCCAGCGATGGCAGAGGACTAGATTCGCCTCGCCGTCGGTGACTAATCTGAGTATGGCGTTAGCAAACCTGAAAAAAGACATAATACGACATCGGGAAATCAATGTTGTAGGATAGTCAGATAGCTGCCGTTCGCGAAATGCTTCGATCGCAAGACACATTGTATCGATTGACTTGATGGTCCATCCGTCGCCTCGTAAGACCAAAGTGCCGAACATCCTCGGCGACTGGGATGACGTGCGTTTCTTCCTGGCCGTCGCGAAGACCGGCAGCTTCAGCGCGGCCGCGACGCAGCTCAATACCAAGCAGACCACGGTCGGTCGTCGCATCCAGGCCCTCGAGCGCCGGCTCGGCGCAAAGCTCTTCGATCGCCATCGCCATGGCATGGAGGTCACGCCGGCGGCCCGCGGCGTGCTCGTACAGGCCGAATCGATGCTGTCGAATGCCACCTCCATCGAGCGGCATCTGGCCGGGCTCGACAGGGAAATGGCAGGCGTCGTACGAATCGCCTCGACAGAGGGCATCGCCGCCCACTGGCTGGTGCCTCGGCTCGACCATCTTCGTCGCAGCCATCCCGACATCATCGTGCAAGTGATCGCGGGCGATCAGGTACTCGATCTCGCCACCCGTCAGGCCGACCTCGCGATCCGATTCTTTCGGCCGACCTCGAATCAGCTCGTGGCCGCGAGAGTCGGTCAATTCAACATGTCGATCTTCGCGGCGCCCAATTACATCGAGCAGTACGGGCTGCCGCAGAAGCTCGACGACCTGCGCGAGCACCACATCGTCGATCACACGACCCTGCACAGCCTGCCGTCGATGAAGCCGTGGAGCGAAGTGGTCGAACGCAGCCCCAACGTCGTCCTGCGCACCAACTCGTCTTACGCCGCGGTCGAGGCGGTGCGCGTAGGCTATGGCATCTCGGTGTTCCCCGACTACGTCACGAAGTCGTCGAACCTGGTAGCGGCGCCGATCGATCTCAAGATCGTCCGCGACATCTGGCTGGTGAGCCACGAGGAAACAAACAAGGGCGTGCGCATCCGCACCGTGATCGACTACGTGCGCGACCAGTTCCGTCAGGACGAGCGAGAGTGGTTCAGCCTGCCGACGAGCCGAGCGTCAACGGTATCGGACCAGACGGTTCGGTCCCCCACCCTCAGGAGCTTCGGCGTCGGAACGACAGAGGGGAGCAGATCATGATTGCAGGTGGCTGCCACTGCGGTGCAATCCGCTATCAGGCAGAAGGCGAACCCCTCGTGCACGCGCTATGTCATTGCGTCGACTGTCGACGCCACGCCGGTGCGCCGATGGTCGGCTGGACCATGTACCCGAAGGACGCGGTCAAAGTGACGAAGGGCACCCCCAGGATCTACGCGTCCTCGGAGCACGGCAGACGGCATTTTTGCTCCGACTGTGGCACCGGCCTGTTTTACGAGAATGCCGACATGCTGCCGGGCATCGTCGATATCCAGAGCGCGACCTATGACGACCCCAACCCCGTGGCCCCAAGCGCGCACATCCAGGTTGCCGACCGGATTGGTTGGATGGAGCGCGCGCACGAACTGCCGACGTTCGAGCGCTACCCGCCGCGGGAGTAGTCAGAGGGCCGCCTTCAGCCTCTCGCATAAGGCCTTGATCGCGGCCATGTCGCCGGGTTTGTAGGCCCAGTTGAGCGATGCACGATCGCCGGCTACCCGCGGCAGGATGTGAAAATGCAGGTGCGGCACGCTCTGCCCGGCGCCCTCACCATTGGCTTGCAGCAGGTTCACGCCGACCGGCTTCAGTTCCTTGGATACCGCCTTCGCCACACGCTGCGCCGTCTTCGCGACGTCGGCCAGTATCGGCGGCGGAATGAGGTCGATCGTCGGCCAATGACCCTTCGCGACGGACAGCGCGTGCCCGGGATTGACCGGGTTGATGTCCATGAAGGCGATGGTGTTGTCGTCTTCCAGGAGCTTGAAGCAGGGAATCTGGCCCGCGACGATCTTGCAGAAGATGCAGGCGGCATCGATCGGATGAGTCATCGCGGTGTCTCCAAGGCAGCAGTCAGGGCGCGCAGACGCTCGAACGGCTGCCCGCCCGGCGGCAGCGCCGTATCCAAGCCAAGCACGGACAAGCGCGCAAGCCCCCGTGTGCCAAAGCGGTCGCGCAGCGCTTCCCGCACCCAGCCTTCGCTCTGGATGTGGCGCGAGACGTCAAGCCGCCCGTCCGCCGCCATATAGCGGCGATGCTCTTCCAGAGCGGCCATCAGCGCCTCGACCCCGGCACTGCTGCGCGACGACACGGCCAGCGTCTTCAACGGCCAGTCGCCGGCCGTTGCGAGCGACAGGGCACCCGCCACGTCGGCACGTGCCCGCTCTGCCGCAGCACCCAGATCGGCCTTGGTGACCACGATCAGATGCGGGATCTCGACGATTCCCGCCTTCATGAACTGCAGCGAATCGCCCGAACCGGGCTGCACGCAGAAAACAACGGTGTCGGCGACCCCCGCCACGTCGGTTTCGGACTGGCCGACGCCGACCGTCTCGACGAGCACGCGGTCGAACGAAGCGCGCATGACGACCATCGCCGCCAGCGTCTGATCGGCGAGCCCGCCCAAACGGTCACGAGCCGCCATCGACCGCACGAAGCTGCCCGCGTCCGACGCATCGTGGACGATGCGCACACGATCTCCGAGCAGCGCGCCGCCGCTGGTCTTGGAGGAGGGATCGACCGCGATCACCCCGACAGTCTTGCCTTCCTTGCGCCAAGCCGAGACCAGCGTCGCACAAAGAGAGGATTTACCCACGCCCGGCGGACCGGTGACGCCGACGACGTGCGCGCGCGGCGCCTGCCAAGCCTCGTCGAGGAGGCGCTGAGCGCTCGCGCTGTCGGGATCGCGCTCCAGGCTGGCGAGCGCCGCGGCCAGCGCTCGCTTGCCGCCTCCGCCTTGAGCCGCGGACCGCAGCGCCGCGAGGCTCATTCCGTCTTGAGCGCGCCGCCCAAGGCTGCCTGAGCCGCCGCCAGTCGCGCGATCGGCACGCGGTAGGGCGAGCAGGATACGTAATCGAGGCCGGCCTTGTGGCAGAAATACACCGAGGCCGGATCGCCGCCGTGCTCGCCGCAGATTCCGACCTTGAGCTCCGGCCTTGTCTTGCGTCCGCGTTCACAACCGATCTCGATCAGCTCGCCAACGCCGACGACGTCGAGCGAAGCAAATGGGTCGTGCTCGAGAATGCCACGCTGCTGGTATTTTTCCAGGAAAGAGCCGGAGTCGTCGCGGCTGAGCCCGAAGGTAGTCTGCGTCAGGTCGTTAGTGCCGAAAGAGAAGAACTCCGCCGCTTCTGCGATCTCGCCGGCCCTCAGGCAGGCACGCGGCAGCTCGATCATGGTGCCGACCAGGTACTCGAACTTCTCGCCCGACATGTGGCTGACCTCCGTAGCGACCTGGTCGACCACGGCCTTCATCAGGTCGAGTTCTTTCTTGGTCGCGATCAGCGGGATCATGATCTCTGGAATCACGGTCTTGCCGGCCTTCTTCTGCACTTCGGCAACGGCCTCGAAGATCGCCCGCGCCTGCATCTCGTAAATCTCCGGATAGGAGATGCCGAGGCGAACGCCACGATGACCGAGCATGGGGTTGAACTCATGCAGCTTGTGCGCGCGCGCCTCGATCTCGGCAATGTCGACGCCAAGATCCTTGGCCACGACCTCCATGTCGGCGTGGGTCCTGGGCAGGAACTCGTGCAGCGGGGGATCGAGCAGCCGGATGGTGACCGGAAGGCCGGCCATGATCTCGAACAGCTCGACGAAATCCTGACGCTGCATCGGCTGGATCTTGGCCAATGCAGTGCGGCGGCCTTTCTCGTCGTCCGCCAGGATCATCTGGCGAACCGCGACGATGCGGTCGCCTTCGAAGAACATGTGCTCGGTGCGACACAGGCCGATGCCCTCGGCGCCGAACTTGCGGGCTTGGGCCGCGTCGGCCGGGGTCTCGGCATTGGTGCGGATGCCGAGGGTGCGGACCTCGTCGGCCCACACCATCAGTTCGGCGAAGTCGCCTGAAAGCTCGGGCTGCACGGTCGGCACGACGCCGAGGATGATCTCGCCGGTGCTGCCGTCGAGCGTGATGATCTCGCCGGCTTTCACTGTCGCGCCGCGCACCGAGAGCGTGCCGGCCTTCGCATCGATACGGCAGTCGCCGGCGCCGGCGACGCAGGGCTTGCCCATGCCGCGCGCCACGACGGCCGCATGGCTCGTCATGCCGCCCGTAGACGTCAGGATGCCCTCTGCGGCGTGCATGCCGTGGATGTCCTCGGGCGAGGTCTCGCGCCGGACAAGAACCACCTTTTCGCCGGAGCGCGCCTGCTTCTCGGCGTCGTCGGCGGTGAACACGACCTTGCCCGAAGCGGCGCCCGGCGAGGCCGGCAGGCCTTTGGCGATCACCTTGCGCGCAGCCTTGGGATCGAGCGTCGGATGCAAGAGCTGGTCGAGGCTCGACGGCACGATGCGCGCCACAGCTTCCTTCTTGCCGATCAGGCCTTCGCGAACCATGTCCACGGCGATCTTGAGCGCGGCCTTGGCCGTACGTTTGCCGTTACGGGTTTGCAGCATGTAGAGCTTGCCGCGCTGCACGGTGAACTCGATATCCTGCATGTCGCTGTAGTGCTTCTCGAGCGTCTCGCGCACCCTGCAGAGCTGCTGGAAGACCTCTGGCATCGTTTCTTCCATCGCCGGCGCGTCCGACTTCTGCGCGTTCTTGCCCTCGATGGTGAGATGCTGCGGCGTGCGGATGCCGGCCACGACGTCCTCGCCCTGGGCGTTCACGAGATACTCGCCGTAGAACAGATTGCTGCCGGTCGATGGATCGCGCGTGAAGGCCACGCCGGTAGCACAGTCGTCGCCCATGTTGCCGAACACCATGGCCTGCACGTTGACCGCGGTGCCCCAGCTCTCGGGAATCTGATGCAGGCGGCGGTAGGTGATGGCACGCTGGTTCATCCACGAGCCGAACACGGCACCGATCGCGCCCCAGAGCTGTTCGCGCGGCTCCTGCGGGAACGGCTTGCCGGTGCGCTTCTCGACGATCTTCTTGTACTCGCCCACCACAGCGCGCCAGTCGTCGGACTTGAGATCGGTATCCATATGGACCCCGAGGTCCTCCTTCTTGCGCTCGAGCGCCTCCTCGAAATAGTGATGGCCGACGTCGAGCACGACGTTGGAGTACATCTGGATGAAACGGCGGTAGCTGTCCCAGGCGAAGCGCTCGTCGCCGGAGGACTTGGCGAGCCCCAGCACCGTACGGTCGTTGAGGCCGAGGTTGAGCACCGTGTCCATCATGCCAGGCATCGAGGCTCGCGCACCCGAGCGCACCGACACCAACAGAGGATTGGTCGGATCGCCGAACTTGGCGCCGACCACCTTCTCGACGGCAGCGAGGGCCTTTTCGACCTCGTCTTTCAGCTCCTGCGGATAGGTGTTCTTGTTGTCGTAGAAGTAGGTGCAGACTTCGGTCGTGATGGTGAAGCCCGGCGGCACCGGCAGGCCGAGGCTCGACATCTCAGCCAGGTTGGCGCCCTTGCCGCCCAGCAGGTTGCGCATCTCGGCGCGGCCTTCGGCCGTGCCATCCCCGAAACTGTAGACCCACTTGGCCATGCTTAGCCCTCGATCTTCGAGAAATCGGCTACCGAATCCATGGTAGCGCGTATCTGGTTGAGCAATTTCAGCCTGTTCAGCCGCAAATCGGGCCGATCCGTGACGTTCACTGTGACCTTGTCGAAGAAAGAGTCGATCGGCCCGCGCAGGTCCGCGAACGCCTTCATGGCGCCGGCGAAATCCTCCGCCGCCAGTGCAGGCTTCACGACGCGCTCGATCTCGGCCAAGGCGGAAGCAACGGTTTTCTCTTCGGCTTGTTCCAGCAGCGCAGCATCGGCCGCGCCTGCGATCTTGGCGGCGAGCGCCTTGTCCTTCTTCTCTTCGGCACGCACGATGTTCGCCGCGCGGCCATAGCCGGTCAGGAGGTTCTTGCCGGCCTCGCTGCCGAGGAAGGCCTGCAACGCCTCGACCCTCGCCAGCAGGCGGACGAGATCGTCCTCGCCACCGAGAGCGAGCACCGCATCGACCACATCGT
>JAHCJV010000089.1 GCA_026126105.1 Enhydrobacter sp. | reverse complement strand
GCGACGTTCGATGCCGACCTTGCGGCGGCGCTGAATGCCACCGCGCTGCTGACCAACCACGCCGTGCTGTTCAACCCGAACGCCGGCGGCCATGCCGGCCAGACCTTCCTCGTGGTGGATGCCAACGCCACCGCCGGCTACCAGGCCGGACAGGACCTGGTCGTGCGACTCGAGGCGCCGCTCAACCTGGGCAGCCTCGACAAGACCGATTTCATTTGAGACGCAGTCATATCCTAATCGCAGCAGCGTGTGCCATAAGGTAGCAGTCTTCCGTTAGCGTCTCATTGCTGGCTAGATCTGGAAGTATCAGCGAGGCCGCATCTGGGATAAGGCGCGGCCACTGGTCGGTGGCAACGGTCATGGGAAGGAGCCTACGCGATGGCCACCATCAACGGTACCGGCGGCAACGACACGCTTAATGGTACGACCGGTGACGACACCATCTCTGGCCTCAACGGGAACGACCGCCTGTTCGGTAACAACGGTTCGGACGAGCTGAAAGGCAACGGCGGCGACGACAACCTGTCCGGCGGCGACGGGCAAGACCGCCTGTTTGGCGGCGAAGGTAACGATTTGCTCTTTGTCAGTCCCCGCGACTCTGCGTACCAAGCGGTGTGGGTCGACGTATACAATGGCGGCGACGGCATCGACACACTCGATATGTCCTGGCAAGGGGCTTCCACCACTAATCTCGGCCTCGGGATAAGCACCGTCGTGGTCTCTAGGTTCGGTAACAGCTTCACCTTCACCGACCAGTTGTCGAACATCGAAAATATCATCGGCACCGATTATGCCGATTCATTCACCGGTAACGATGGCGCCAACGTGATCGATGGAGGCGATTCGAGCGACACGGTAAACGGCGGCGCCGGCGACGACGTGCTGATCGGCGGTGACGGAGTAGGCTACGACGGGATCGGCATCGATACCGTCGATTTCACCGGCGACAGCGGCGGCGTGGTGCTCAACCTGGCGCTGGGAACTGCAACCGGGGCCGCGAGCGGCACGGATTCGCTTTCCGGCTTTGAGAACGTGCGGGGCGGCGCTGGCAACGATTCGCTGCAGGGCGACGGCGGCGCCAACGTTCTCGAAGGTGCCGACGGCAACGATTCTCTCGTCGGCGCGGCGGGAAACGACACGCTGACCGGCGGCGATGGCAACGACGTGGTCAAGGGCGGCGACGGCGATGACCGGATCGTCGGTGGCGCCGGCGACGACGAGGAGATCGGCGGCGACGGCAACGACACCGTGATCGGGGCTGCGGGCAACGATCAACTCAATGGCGGCTTGGGCATCGACCTGGTCGACTACTCGGCGCAGACCGAGAGCGTCGATGCCGATATGGGCACGGGCGTGGCCTCGGGGCTCGGTATCGGCACGGATGCGCTGGTCAACCTTGAGAACCTGACCGGAGGGCAAGGCGCCGACACGCTCAAGGGCGACGCCGGGGGCAATGTCCTCAGCGGCAATGCTGGCAACGACGTGCTGACCGGGCGCGACGGCAGCGACCAGTTGCTGGGCGGTGAGGGCAACGATGTTCTGATCGGCGACCTCGGGCTGGATGTGATGGACGGTGGGGCGGGCATCGATACCGCCGATTTCAGTGCCCAGACGGCCAAGGTAGCGGTCGACCTGGCGCAGCAGAAGGCCAACGGCGCCGGCATCGGCAATGACAAGCTGTATGGCATCGAGAACGTGACCGGCGGCGCCGGCGACGATTCGATCAAGGGCACCAGCGCGGCGGGCAACGTGCTGATCGGCAACGGCGGCGACGATGCGCTGATCGGCGCCGGCGGCGACGACACGCTCATCGGCGGCGACGGCCGCGACAATCTCAAGGGCGGCCAGGAGAACGACACGGTGATCGGCGGCGCCGGCAATGATCGCGTGCGTGGCCAGGATGGCAACGACGTGCTGATGGGCGGCGCGGGCGACGATTCGCTGAGCGGCGAGACCGGGATCGACACGGCCGACTTTTCCGACGACGGCGCCGGCGTCGTGGTCAACCTGCTGCTGGGGACGGCGGTCGGCGCCGCCAGCGGAAAGGACACGCTGACCGGCGTCGAGAACGTGGTCGGCGGGACCGGCAACGACCAGATGACGGGAAGCGACGGGGCCAACCGCCTCGCGGGCGGCGCCGGCGACGACGTGCTCGACGGCGCCGGGGGCCACGACACTTTGGTGGGCGACGACGGGCGGGATCAGCTGACCGGCGGCGTCGGCGACGACACGTTGATGGGTGGCGACGGGCGTGATCAATTGACCGGCGGCGCGGGCAACGACACCCTCGTCGGCGACCTCGGCAACGATACTCTGGACGGCGGCGCCGACAGCGATACCGCCGATTACAGCGCCCAGACGGCGGCGGTGGCGGTCGACCTCGGCCTCGGCACGGCGAGCGGCACCGGCATCGACAGCGACACGCTCCTGGCCATCGAGGGGGTCAACGGCGGCTCGGGCGACGACACCCTTGTGGGCGACGGCGCGGCCAACGTTCTGCGCGGTGGCGCCGGCAACGACAGCGTCGATGGCGGTGCCGGCGACGACAGCCTGCTGGGAGGCGACGGCAACGATAGTGTCCAAGGGGGCGCCGGCAGTGACAGTCTGGACGGTGGCCTCGGCAACGACCAGCTGGATGGCGGCGACGGCTTGGACACCCTCCAGGGCGGCGTCGGTGACGACATCATCACGGGCGGCGGTGACGACGACAGCCTGCTGGGGGGTGACGGCAATGACCAACTGGATGGCGGGGACGGCGTGGACATTCTCCAGGGCGGCACCGGGAACGACGTCCTGGTCGGCGTCTACGGGGTAGACCAGTTTTATGGCGGTACCCTTTCCGGCGATACCCTCGCCTGGCTGGACACGGCTGACTTCTCGACGGCGACGGCGAGCCTTGTCATCGCACTGAGCGGAAACGCCACCCTGCACGACATCGAGAACGTAACGGCCGGAGACGGCGACGACCATCTGACGGGCAACTCTATTTCGAACGTCTTGGTCGGCGGCGCTGGCACTGATCTTCTCGAAGGCGGAGACGGCTTTGACACCCTGGTCGGCGGTTCGGGCAACGACACGCTGGACGGAGGCAACAATGGCGACAAGGCCGACTACTCGGCAGCCGTATCGTCCGTGACGGTGGATCTGGGTGCCGGCACGGCAAGCGGCGGCGCCGATGTGGGCTCCGACACTCTTGTCAGCATCGAGCATGTCGACGGCGGCGCCGGCAACGACTCGCTCACGGGCGAAGCTTCGGGCAACACGATGCGCGGCGGTGCCGGCAACGACACCCTGGTTGGTAAGGCCGGGGCCGACCGGCTGGAGGGCGGCGAGGGCAACGACACGCTCGACGGCGGCGGCGACAACGACCAGTTGTTCGGCGACGACGGTGACGACAAGCTGTCGGCGGGCGACGGCCAGAACACCTTGCAGGGCGGCGTCGGCAACGACCAGCTGATCGGCGGCTCGGGCTTCGACACCTTGATCGGTGGCGCCGGCGCCGACCGGATCACGGGCAACGGCAGCGGCGATACTCTGGGTTACACGGCCGCCCTCGGCGTGGCCCAGTCGACCGGCATCGGCTACGACACGGTCGTCGGCTTCGATGCGGCGAGCGACAAGTTCGACCTTTGGTTCTCGGTAGCCGGGACCGCGAAGGTGGTCGGCGGTAGCCTGTCCGACGCGACGTTCGACGCCGACCTTGCTGCGGCAGTAAGTGCCACTTCCGTGCGCTTCAACCAGGCCGCCGTGGTGTTCAAGCCGGACGCAGGCACGTATGCCGGCCAGACTTTCCTGGTCGTGGACGCCAACGCCAATCGCGGTTACCAGGCCGGCAAGGACCTGGTCATGCGGCTCGAGGCGCCGGCCAACCTGGATAACCTCTACTACAACGATTTCATCTGACGTTGTAGGTCGTCGCCGAAAGCACAAGATGCCGATCTTTGCCTATGTGGTGAGATCGGCCCGGTGAGCCGGCAATCCCGCCGGAATCAATCGGCAGCCGCCGCGTCGTCTTGCGGAGCGGTGGAGCTGGGAATGATAGTCACCACGCGCTTCGCGGTCCGTACCCAATTCTTCCGCGTATGGGTGGCCGCGTCGTCAGGTTCGCGACATTCCCGATCGTGTCCTTTTCCGTACCCATGGCGCCTGCGAAGAGGCCCTGCTCGACGCTGCTGATACCGGAAGGTGATGCGTTTGGCGCGCAAACGGCGCGCGGCTGCAGCGGCAACCTCGCGCGACCCATTCAGTGCGATTTCCCGTTATCAGGCCGTTCTGCGTAGACGGACTTGCTGGAGATTCCATACGGCGGCGGAGATCATGCGCTACTGCCGGACCCCGTCGGAACTTCGGCTGGAGATTATGCAAGTCTCTTGACTAAATGATAAAGGGACTTTATCATTAGCGCGTGCGAGACGATGGAGTTGGAGCGGTGTCCCGGAGAGACGTTTCGGACAAGGAGCAAGCAGAGGTCGCCGTAGAGGACCTCTCGGTCCTGGTTGCGATCATGAGCCGGCTGCTCACTGGTCTCGGCCGGCTTCAACCGTTCAAGGACGCGAATATGGGGCTTGCCGAATGGGTCGCTCTCACGACCCTTGCCGAGCAAGTCGGCATCAACAACAAGATGCTCGCTCGAAATCTGGGAGTCACGGGCCAACGCGCCCACCAGCTCTGCTCGTCGCTGTCCAGCGCCGGCTTGATCAAGGTGAGTCAATCCGCAGAGGACAATCGATCGAATGAAATCACGATTACGGAGCTTGGAAAGTCGAGAATGAATGCGCTGAACGCCCAGCTCAAGCCACTGTTCTCGAGCGCGCTCGAGGGCAACGAACGGTCGGTGGCCAGCGCGTCCAGGCACATCAGGCATGTCATGTCCGTGCTGCGCGTTGGCAAGACGGACAAGCCGGGCAAGGCGAACCGCAAGGAGAGGAACGCAAAGCCCGATACGAAGGAAGAGAAGCGGGCGGCGCGGAAGAGGGCGAGAGTATCGACGCAGGACGAAGGCGGAGCGACGGCGTCGACTCCCCTGCCTGTGGCAGCGGGGTGAGTCCGGTGACGGAGCGAAGGCCGTGCTGATCCTCGAAGGGCAGGTTTGGTGGCTGATTGCGATGGTTGCCGTCATCATGGTTGCGTCCGCGGTCGCCTTGCTTACGACGGACAATTCGGTCGATGCTCAGAAAAAGCCGGTCGCATTGTCGGATGAGGAAAGATCGTCTCTCCAGACGATCGGGCTCGAGCTCAGGAAAAAGGCTCAGCAGAGCAAAAGGACACGACGTAAAGGAACTCGAGGCGACTCCGTTGAAGACAGCGTCACGGCAGAATGATCGACGAGCCAAACTCCTAAGCATTCATTGAAGTAGTCGAGGCCCGCCAGGAATGTCGAACCCGGATAATCGTAGAGATATGTCGCTGGTCGAAGCGCTGCAGTCTGGAAATGACCAACCGGACGAAAGCGTACGCCGGCTGCGTCGTGCTAACCGGCGGGCTGGAAAGCAGTCCGAGGGACAGACATCGAGCACGCCGAATGACGTTGCGGTCGACGGAGCGAGGGGCGGCACGGGCGAAGCGAGAGCGCTTCTGGGACCGGCAGCGTTCGAGGGCGACGAGGTCGAACGACACGCCGGCGCGAAGCTCAGGGCGCTTCCGCTGGAGTCGTCGGACATTGCTCCACCGCCCCTGACACTGCCGCAACGCCGCCGTAGTAAGCCGTGGGGAGGCATCGTCTCGTTCTTCCTGTGCGTGCTTGCACCTACGATCGCCGCAGCAATCTATTACATCTACATCGCGTCAAACCAGTACGTGGTCGAATGGCGCTTCACGATCCGAGACACGAGTTCCGGAACCAGCACGACCGCCGCGGCATCGGCATTGACCGGATTGTTGGGGGCGGCGAGCGGTGCTGCAATCGGTCCGGACAATTACATGGTCACGGAGTACATCAAGAGCGAGCAGGCAGTCATCGATCTGGAGAAGCGCATTGGCCTGCGGGCCCTCTATGCGAAGCCCTCGATCGATTATTGGTCACGTATCGACGCCTCGCTGCCCATCGAGCGGTTCGTCCGCTATTGGGACTACATGGTGAAAGCGTCGTTTGACCAGATCACCGGTACGGCGTTGGCCGAGGTCAAGGCGTTCTCTCCGGAAGACGCCCTGCTGATCGGCAATACGTTGCTGGAATTGACCGAGGAGCTGGTGAATGAGACCTCGCAGCGTCCGTTGTGGGAATCCGTACGCGCGGCAGAGGCTGAGGTTACGCGCGCCCAGGACCGCCTCCGGAAGATACGCACCGATATGACCGAGTACCGCAACAAGGCGGCCGTCATTGACCCCACCAGCAGTGTCGTTCTCACCAATGCAACGGTGGCATCGACGCTGCGCCAGACGATCGCCCAGTACGAGTCGCAGCTCTCGGCGGTACGAAACGGCGGTGTTGGCAAGGACGCCGCCCAGGTGGAAAGCCTGACGCGACGTATCAAGGCTGCGCAGGACCAGGTAAAATCCGTAGAAGCCGAAGTCACGAAGGCCAAGGGAGATAATCAGTCCCTGTCGGAAATTGTCGGTCGGTACGAGGAGCTCGATCTCGAGAGGCAGTTCGGGCAGCTCCTTCTGACATCGGCAATGCAGTCACTCGAAACGACTCGCGCGAATGCAACGGCAAAGCGATTGTTCGTCGTACCGTATGTGCGCCCGCAAGTGCCACAGAGCTCGACTTACCCGAATCGCGCTGTCGCGATTGCGACGGTCGCGGGCGCGTGCACCATGATCTGGACGGTCGGCCTCCTGCTTGGCAGGTCCATCAGGGAACACCTGGCGTGACGGTTGGGCGAAATCTACTGACTCAGCGTGGACGGCGGCGGTCGAAGTATACGCTGATGATGATCGTACCGGTCAGTACCGACAGACCGAGGGTAGTCCATATCGGGTGCCGACCGAACCACTCGAACAGTGAATAGATGCCAATCATGCGGGTCTCGCTTGGTACGACACTTTGAGCGGGACAGAGTTGCCAATGTCCATTTCAGGCTTTGCAAACGACCGGTCCGAAAATGATAGCCGCCACCCGTAGTTCCTGGATCGCCATCGGCAACTGGGTTTTCGTCATTTGGGCGTTGATGCCTCAAATTCTGACGAGATTTGCCCGCGGCAGCAAGCTGGCATTGTTCGTATACTTCTTCGAACCGCTCATAATGGTTTGCATGTTCTATGCGATACGCGGCCTTCTCAAGCAGAACACACCGAACTACGGCACTTCGCTGTTCCTGTTCTACGCCAGCGGCTTTTTGCCTTACTTCCTGTTCATGCGTATGTCGACCCGGACACGAACGACCAATGCAAGCCCCAACAGTGTGCTACCCGGCGCGAGCGGCCTGGATGCGTATATCGCCACGGCCGCCTTGGGCGCTCTCATGCATATCGCGATGATGGTTCTGGTGTTCTACGGCATGTGGCTCTATGGCATCAGCGAGGCGCGGCCTGTTTCCATTGTCGAGTGCGCCAAGCCCCTTCTGTTGTTTATCATCTTGGGGGTCGGTATCGGAATGATCAACAATGTGATCAACCGCTACATGCCGTTCTGGCACACGCTGTACAAGGTCATGACCCGAGGCATGATCTTTCTGTCCGGGGTCGTCATCATCGTCGATCTGACTCCCATATGGTTGCGTGCCATCGTCGTGGCGAATCCGCTGTCGCACGGAATCGAATGGTTCCGCCATGGCGTGTATGGGCGGTATCCGATCAATTCTCTGGACGAAAGCTATCTCATCGAGTGGGCTCTTGTAACTCTGTTCCTCGGCTTCGTGATCAGCCGGGCAACCATAAGACAATCCGAGCGTCGCTGAGACCCGTCAGAGAAGCATATCTTCGTCGTCGAAAGACTCCTGATCTTCTGCCGGAGATTCCGTCAGTTCATAGGTTTCTTCTGGTGGGAGGCTTTCAAAAACCGCGATCGCATCGCCCAGTCGGCGGTAAAGTGTAAACTTGCCGTTATGGACGACTGCTCCCATCATGGTTGGGTCCAGCCTGCGGGCAGCTCTTCCCGATCCAGTCCTGAAGATTATGCCTGCCTGTTGACTTCGAAGCTCGAGTGCCCGGTCGTAGAAAGCCTGGATCTTGGGTTCGCCCGGCGCGCCTGGAATGTTGCTGAACAGGTAGAAGTCACACGGAAAGGCATAGACAAGAATGACGTTGAGCTGCTGCCGCATTCGGCGTGGCAGCGACCGAGGAGAGACGTCGAGCACATCGGATCGTCCCATCCCTTCCGTGGTGAAGGCAGTTACGTCGTCGACATTGGTACGGTAGAGGTGTGAAAGTCTCTGAATGAGTTGCCGGGTCGTGTTGCGATTGGCGTAGCGGAGCAAGCCATACGGAACCGACACCGTCGCCCGGCGTTCGATCCACCCCATCGTCGGGATGGCCATTCCGCCGATGATCTCCAGCAGCTCCGAAGCTCCCGAGTGAGCTTGCCCCAAGATGACGACGCGCGTTCGGGGCGGGATCTGCCAGGTGACGTCCTCCAGAACCGTCCTCTTGAGTTCTCCGGTGCCGACGGTCTTCGAGACGGAATTGAGGATGATCATTGCCGCTCTTGCAATTGTCGGATTATCAAGGACGCATACCTAGAAGAAACTGGCGTCTACCGGCTGCCGCGCCGTCCTCTTCCACGACTTTCCCACATCCGAGGCACGACGTCATTGTCTCCGGGAACGGCTTCCTTGTCGAGCCAGATCAGGCATATGCCGTATCCGTGGAGCTGGTGCGCCCTGGTCTTTGACCTTCAGGAGTTTGTCCCGAATAGGGCCGCGAAAGCCGGGATAATTATCCTGGCCCCTTGGGGTAGTGATGCCTTTGCAAGCCGCCATCGAGAATTCCATGGCGGTCGGCCTCTTCAGGTCCGCAAAAGCGCGGCGAGTGGCGATGGCAGTTCGCCGCGTTGGAGACGCACATGAATGCTGAGGAGCAAGGCGATGCCGGACATGCTGGCAATCTCGCCTGCCAAGGCCATGTCGATTGCCGCACCGAACGGCACCCGCCGACGCGAGAGCCTTTCCTGAGGGTCGGGATGCGGGTCGCCGTGATGGAGTCCCCAGGCGACGAAACCCGGCGAGAATTCGTCCGCGATCCCTGGGCTTGTACTGGCATTGAAGAGTTGCAGCCAATGATCGGCACGCAGGCCGGTCTCCTCGCTCAACTCCGCCTTTGCAGAATCGATGTCCGACAAACCGGAGCGGGCGCCCCCGCCGGGGACCTCCCAAGTGTATCGATCCAGGACATAGCGGTACTGGCCGATCAAGGTCGTACAGCCCTCTTCGTCGATCGGGACGGTGAGGACGCCGTAGGTCTTCATCCTGATGCTGTTGTAGGCGCGCTCTGGTCCTCCTCCGAGGCTTACCGAATCGACGCGGACCGAGAAGTAGGGGCACTCGAACCTGGTCTCCTTGCGGAGAGCGATCCAGGGATTGGCCTTATCGCGGTCTTGCGAAGCCATGTGGTTCACCGATCCTTTGCCTCGACGCACGGACGAGCATCGTCAGCCGCAACGAGCGCGCCTCTCTCTCGCTTGCTGCCGGCGGTCACACCGCCGATGCACCGTAATAAAGCGTGACGGCGTGCCGCGCCTCGGCGAAGAAAAGCCAACGCTCGACGAAGATGCCGGCCGTTCCGAGCGATGCGGCAAGCAGCAGCGCAAGGATTGCAACTCCGCTGGAGAACAAGAAGGGGACGAGGCTCAGAAGGAAAGGCAGGGCAAAGCCGACGATCAGGGCGATGCGGCGGAGTTTCGTTGCGTGCTTGCGCGCGACGACAAACCCCATCTCCTTGAGCAGGTAATTCTCGGAAGTATGCGGTGCCTCGAAGAGTCGCACGGCGCCAAGCGATCCGAGGCCGGTGGCGGTTCCCGCCGTGCTGGTGGGCTGTTCGGTGTCGATGGAGCGCCAATAGGTGATCTTCAGCCCCGCGCCGACAACGATGGAGGCGGCGGCCAGGACGTTCACTTCCGGTCTTGGTCCGAAGAAGGCCAGAAGCAGGGCCAACCAAAGCGAGCCGCTCATGAGCGCCAGCGCGAGATACGTGGGGACGACCAAAGGGTTGTGCCAGCGCGGGATCGGCTTGAGCGATCGGTAGATCATTGCCGTGCAGACGACTGTGACGACGGCGAGCAGCGCCGCGGCCAGGCCGGCGATCGGCTCGATCCTGCCGAAGAATATCCAGGCGATGCCGAACAGGGCGGCGGGCACGTAGGTTGCTACGGCGGCGACGCCCTCGCGCGAGAGCCACGACGTTCGCCATTGCGAGAAGGCCCTCCATGCGCGCTTCTTTTGCCCGAGATGGAGCAGGGAGGATAGCAAGCCTGCCGTGATGGCGCCGAGCGCGATGGCAAGAGCGATGAATCCGAACAGCGGCGTGCGCGGTAGACTTCCAAGAGGCACCAACAGGCAGAGCAGTGCCAACAGGCCGTAGCCGGCGCCCGAAGCCGTCGTGAAGAAAATCACCGAGAGAGAAGGATACACGGTTGCTCGCCAGATCCCGCGGGACGCTATTGTTGCGACAGCAGCCGGTCGAGCCATCCCAGCAGCCCGCCGGGCTGCCCGGGCACTGCTGGGTTGAGTTCAACTGGAGCAGAGCTGCAGCCGCCCTGCTTTCGCGGCCGCGGCGGCAAGTACTTGTTGGTGGGCGAATAGCCCATCTCCGGCATCAGATCGTATCCCTCGCGTTCGGCCACCAGCCGGGAGACCGCGGAGTCCGGGTCGCCCAGATCGCCGAAGTGGCGCGCCGAGGCCGGGCAGGTGGCAACGCAGGCCGGCGCGCGATCCTCGGGGTCGAAGGTGGTGTTGTAGATCCTGTCCACGCACAGCGTGCACTTCTTCATGACGCCGGCGTCCTCGTCGAACTCGCGCGCTCCGTACGGACAGGCCCAGGAGCACAGCTTGCACCCGATGCACAGATCCTCGTTGACCAGCACGATGCCGTCTTCCGAGCGCTTGTAGGACGCACCGGTCGGGCACACCGTCACGCATGCGGGCTCGGCGCAATGCAGGCAGGAGCGGGGGAAGTGAACGGTGCGACCGGTCGCGCCTTCACCCACTTCATAAGTGTGAACGCGGTTGAACCACACGCCGTCCGGTCCCGCCCCATAGGGCTCCAGGTCGGTTAACGGTGCGGCAATGCCGCCGGTGTTCCATTCCTTGCAGTTCACGGCGCAAGCGTGACAGCCGACGCAAATGTCGAGGTCGATGACCAGGCCCAGGCGCTTGGCGGAAGGATGCTCAGGCAGGCTTGTCATTGTCCGCTTCCGCCCGTCGGCGTTCTGAAGCCGGCGCCATATCTCAGGACATCCGGCCGCTTCGGCAGGTGAGGGGGGAGCGGCACGGCGCTGAATTGCGGCTCAGACAACTCGGGGCCGGGTGCCACCTTCTCGATGCGCACACGCAGGTCGTACCATGCGGCCTGGCCAGTGATAGGATCGGAATTGCCGTACCGGTGACCGTCACTGCGCTCCGGCAGCAGGTCCGAGATCACGTGATTAAGCAGAAAGCCCTTTTGTGATTCGCCGGCCTTGGCCGCGAGATTCCAGGCGCCTGACCGCTTGCCGATCGCATTCCATGTCCAGACGGTATGTGGGTTAACGCCGTCCATAAGCTTGGCGCGCGCCTTGATGCGTCCATGATGGCTGGTCACCGCCACCCAGTCGCCATCGGCGATGTTCAGCCTGGCGGCAGTCTGGTGATGAATGTGCAGGCTGTTCTCGCCATGAATCTGGCGCAGCCACGCATTCTGGGAGCCCCAGGAATGGTACATCGCCATCGGCCGCTGCGTCAGCGCGTGCAGCGGAAAGGCATCGCTCTCGATCGCGGCCTCCTCGAAGGGCATGTACCAGAGCGGCAGTGGATCGAAATAGGCGGCAACTCGCGCCCGGTGTTCCTCCGGCGGCTGGACCTCGCCGTGACCTTGGGCAGCAAGGCGGAATTTTTGCAGGACCTCGCTGTAGAGCTGCAGCACGATGGGCGTCGGCTTGTCGATCAACCCCATGCCGACCGCCCACTCGAGGTACTCGCGATTGGCATGCTTGAAGTAGCGAGCGCCTGCCGGGATCTCCTCGCGCCAGAAACATCCATTGTCGGCGTAAGCCTCGAGTTGACCTTCGTTGATCGCGCCGACACCGCTCTTCTCGCCGGCCGTGCCGCGCCAGCCAGCCAACATGCCGACGCCGGGCTTGCGTTCGTGATGGATGAGATAGTCGGGGTAGAAGCCGGGATAGCGCGGGCTGCCGTCTTCCTTGACCAATCCGGGCAGCCCGAGGCGGGCGCCCAGCTCGATCAGAACATCCTGGAACGGCCGGACGTCGCGGTCGGGCGCGACCACCGGCTTGCGGATCGCATCCGCCACGCCATTCGCGTCGCAGATCGGCCGGTCGAGGAGCGAGATGCAGTCCCAGCGCTCGAGATACGTCGTGTCGGGAAAGATGAGATCGGCGTAAGCGACCATCTCGCTGGCATAGGCATCGGAATAGATGACGTGCGGAATCCTGTACTCGCCGGTCTCCGGATCCTTGTCCGTCAACATGCGCATGGCATCGCCCGGATTCATCGACGAGTTCCAGCTCATGTTCGCCATGAACATCATGAGCGTATCGATCTTGTGCGGCGTTCCGGCCCAGGCGTTCCGGATCACCGTGTGCATCATGCCGTGGGCGGCCAGCGGAGCTCCCCAGGAATAGGCGCCGTCGAGCCGTCTGGGCGACCCATCCGGGTCAACCAGGAGATCCTCCGGCGATGTCGGGAAACCGAGAGGCGGACCCGGCATCGGCTTGCCGGGGGTGATATCGGCGGCACGCCCTGCAGGCTTGATGGGAGGAGGCGTGGGACGTGGAAAGGGCGGCTTGTAGCGGAAGCTGCCAGGCGTATCGACTGCACCCAGCATCATCTGCAGGATGTGGATCGCGCGGCAGGTGTGAAAGCCGTTGGAATGGGCCGAAATCCCGCGCATGGCATGCATGGAGACGGGGCGGCCAACCATCTTATCATGCCGGCGACCGGCCCAATCCGTCCACGGTTGATCGATCTCGATCGTCTGCTCGAACGCCACTTCGGCCAGCTCGGCGGCGATCCGCTTGATCACTGCGACGCCGATTCCGGTCGCTTCGGCGACCGCGTCGGCGGCGTAGCGTGGCTCGAGGCAGCGCTTGGCGACGAGATGGAAGGCGGGTACCGCAGTACGACCGTCGGCGAGCATAACTTTGCCGGCGAGTTGCGGGGTGATGCCGGCATGATCGACCGCTGTGATGGTCTGGCTTGTCTCGTCGAAGACAAGCGCCTGGCCATTGGCGTCGCGCGCGAACAACCCGTCATCAGGCGCGCCGTCCTGCTGGATGACCAGCCACGCCGCATTCGTGTAGCGGCGGAGATACTCCTCGTCGATCTTGCCGGCGCGCAACAGCTCCTGGATGAGCGCCATGACGAAAAGCCCATCGGTGCCGGGACGGATGCCGATCCACTCGTCGGCAATCGCCGAGTAGCCTGTCCGGATGGGATTGACCGATACGAACTTGGCATCGCCGCGCGTCTTAAGCTTCCCGAGACCGATCTTGATCGGGTTCGAATCGTGGTCTTCCGCCACCCCGAACATCATGAAGTATTTGGCGTGCTCCCAATCCGGTTCGCCGAATTCCCAGAACGAGCCGCCGATCGAATAGAGGCCAGCGGCAGCCATGTTGACGGAGCAGAAGCCGCCGTGGGCTGCGTAGTTCGGCGTTCCGAACTGGCTCGCCCACCAGCTTGTCAGAGCCTGGCTTTGATCTCGCCCGGTGAAGAACGCCAGCCGGCGCGGATCCGTTTGGCGAATAGCGGACAGCCAGCCGGTCGCTGTCGTCAGCGCCTCGTCCCAGCTGATTTCCTCGTAGATGCCGCTGCCGCGCGGGCCGGCGCGGCGCAAGGGCTTCTGCAGACGTGCCGGCGAATAGTGGCTCATGATGCCGGCCGAGCCCTTGGCGCAGAGCACACCCTTGTTCACCGGGTGGTCACGATTACCCTCGATATAGCGGATGCGACCGTCCTTCAAATGGACCTTGATGCCGCAGCGGCAGGCGCACATGTAACAGGTCGTGAAGGCGGTCCGGTCTGCGCTCGGCTCGCTCAGTTTTAGCGTCGGCTCGCCGCTCGGCTGTCGGTGCGCGACGTCGGTCACGTCGCATTTTCCAGCATTACATTCATCCGTCGCAAGACTAGCTCCTGAGACAGGTGCGGAGAAGCAAATTATTCTCCGCGCGCAGCGCCGCAGGGCGGGTTTCGTTTCACCTTGCGGTCTTGCTTCGGGCGATGAAGTGCGGATTGAGGAAGGGCGGGTGGCCGTAGGTGAGAGGCCGGTTGTCGACCGTCACGACCTCGCCGCCTGCGGCCTCGAGGACAGCCTGGCCGGCTGCTGTGTCCCATTCGCAGGTCGGCGCGAGGCGTGGATAGACATCGGCCTTGCCCTCCGCGACGAGACAGAACTTGAGAGACGAACCCGCCGGGACGAGATTCGTGACGTTCAGGTTATTGTCACGAAACCAGCGATCGAGGTCGTCTCCGCTGCCGTGGCTGCGGCTGCCCACCGCCGTAAGGCCATCGGCAGGCGCCGTCCGGGTGGTGATTGGCTGGAATTCGCCGTCGCCGATTCGCTTGTCGGCGCCGAGACCTGCTGTCCCGCGCCACAAGGTCCCGGTGGCGGGAGCGAGGACGATGCCCAGCGTCGGGCGGCCGTCCTCGATCAACGCGATGTTCACCGTGAATTCGCCGTTGCGCTTGATGAACTCCTTGGTGCCGTCGAGCGGGTCGACCAGCCAGAACGGCCTGCCGTTCAACGTTGGAACTCGACCCTGCGCCACTTCCTCTTCGGCGATGATGACCGTGTCGGGTGTCAGCTTGCGCAATCCGGCAAGGATGACCGCTTCGGCGGCACCGTCGGCCTCGGTCAATGGGCTCTTGTCGGCCTTGTCTTGCACGACCACATCGCCGGCATAGATACGCATGATTTCCCGGGCGGCCGCTTCGGCCAGTTCCGTACAAGCGTCGCGAAGGGAGGGGCGTGGCGGCAGGGCGGTGGACACTCGGGTGAACTCCATATCGATCCAATATCGAGGAGTTCCTAGTTTAGCACCGGCCGCGAGCAGTTCGACCGGTGCGTCGGTATTATTGCCGCGGCAAATGATCTGTTTGCCGCGGCAGAAGGGGGCTGATTCAAGTCACGCCGCCGTCTTGTCCGGATGGGAACACCCGAAGTGTGGTGAAGCGCACGGGGACCACGTTGCCTTTGGCAACAGGGTGGCCGAGCGGCAGCTCAATCTCCACAGGCGGCAAGGCGTCGGCAAAGGTGAGCTCGGCACGCCTTGCCGGTCCGGTCCGACGTACCGCGACAACGCGGGCCGCAATCCCGCCGGCAGCGCCGTCGGCGAGCACGAGATCGCGCGGCCGTACGTACAATTCGGCGGGACCCACGATCTTCTGCCCCTGAGAAGGCACCTCATGTGATCCAATGCGGATGGTGTCGCCCGTTCCTTCGACCGAAAGGCACACGGCTTCCCCGACGAAACTCGCAACGAAGGGCGTTGCCGGCCTGTCGAGGATCTCGTCTGCCGATCCCACCTGCTCGATGCGGCCGCGATTGAAAATGGCCACGCGATCGGCCAGCTCTAGCGCTTCCTCCTGGTCGTGGGTCACGAACAAGGTCGTGTGACCGGTGCGGTCGTGAACCTCGCGCAGCCAGCGCCGAAGGTCGCGCCGCACCTTGGCGTCGAGCGCGCCGAACGGCTCGTCCAGCAGCAGCACGCGAGGCTCGACGGCGAGCGCACGCGCCAGTGCCACGCGCTGGCGCTGCCCGCCTGAGAGTTGCGTTGGGTAGCGCTTGCCGAGGCCGCTGAGCTGCACGAGATCGAGCAAGTCGGCGACGCGGCGTCGGATCTCGGCATCGGGCGGCCTGAGACGGCGCGGCCGGGCACGCAGGCCGTAGGCGATATTCTCGGCAACGTTCAGATGGCGAAAAAGCGCGTAATGCTGGAACACGAAGCCGACCCGCCGCTCGCCGACAGTAAGGCGCGTGGCGTCCTCGTTGTCGAACAGAATGCGGCCGGCAGTTGGTGTCTCGAGTCCGGCAACGAGCCGCAGAAACGTGGTCTTGCCCGAACCCGAAGGGCCTAGCAGCGCCAGCAATTCGCCGGGATGGACCTTCAGATCGATGCCGACGACGGCTGAAGCGGTGCCAAAGGACTTGGCCAGTCCCTCGGCCGTGATTGCGATTGCCACGCCGCCCGGTGGCCGCCGATCAATGCCGTCTGGTGGCGGCGAGTGCATCGCCATGCCGCCACTCGAGGAAGGACTTTGCGCCGAGCGTGACGAAGGCGAGGGCTGCGAGAAGGGAGGCGACGGCGAAAGCAGCGACGAAGTTGTATTCATTGTAGAGGATCTCCACGTGGAGCGGCATGGTATTGGTGAGGCCACGGATGTGGCCGGAGACAACCGAAACCGCGCCGAACTCACCCATGGCGCGGGCATTGCAGAGCAGCACGCCGTAGAGCAGGGCCCAGCGCACGTTGGGCAGTGTCACGGTGAGGAAAGTACGGAATCCCGAGGCGCCCAGGGTAAGCGCCGCTTCCTCCTCGGCCGTGCCCTGCTCCTGCATCAAGGGGATCAGTTCGCGCGCGATAAACGGGAACGTCACGAAGATCGTCGCCAGCACGATCCCCGGCACGGCGAAGATGATCTTGAAGTCCCAGTCGTCGAGCGTGGGGCCCAGCACCCCTTTCGCGCCGAAGAGCAGGACGTAGACCAGGCCGGACACCACCGGGGATACCGAGAACGGCAGATCGATCAGGGTGATCAGAAGGCTCTTGCCGGGGAATTCGAACTTGGCGATCGCCCATGCCGCCGCCAGGCCGAACACGAGGTTGAGGGGCACGGCAATGGCGGAGACCAGGAGAGTCAGCCGGATTGCGGCCTGAGTGTCGGGCTCGGCGAAAGCCTCGAGGAACATTCCGATGCCGCGCCGCAGGGCCTCGGCGAAGACCGCGATCAGCGGCAGGACGAGGAACAGGGCGAGGAAGCCAATGGCGATGGCGATCAGCGTCCAGCGTACCGCAGGCGATTCCGAGAATGCGCTGCTGCTATGCATCGCCGAACCTCCGCCGGCTGTAGGCCTGCACGCCGTTGATCACCAGCAGCGCGACGAACGAGATGGCCAGCATGATGGTCGCGATCGCTGCCGCGCCCGAATAGTCGAACTCCTCGAGCCTCGTGACGATCAGCAGCGGAGCGATCTCGGAAACGAAAGGCATGTTGCCGGCTATGAAGATCACCGAGCCGTACTCGCCGACGGCGCGTGCGAAGGCCATGGCCACGCCGGTCAGGATAGCGGGCGAGAGCGCGGGCAGAATGACGCGGAAGATCGTCTGAGCTCGCGTGGCGCCCAAGGTTGCAGAAGCTTCCTCGACCTCGCGGTCGAAGTCCTCCAGGACAGGCTGGACCGTGCGCACGACGAAAGGCAGGCCGATGAAGACGAGGGCGATCAGGATGCCGTACGGCGTGAAGGCGATCTTGATGCCCCATGGCGCGAACAGCGACCCGATCCAGCCGTTCGTCGCATAGAGGGCGGCGAGAGCTATGCCGGCCACCGCAGTGGGCAGGGCAAACGGCAGGTCCACGGCGGCGTCTATCAACCGCTTGCCCGGAAAGTCATAGCGCACGAGTACCCATGCGACGATGACGCCGAACACGGCATTGATCAGGGCGGCGGCGGCCGACGTGAAGAAGCTCACTTGCAGCGCCGCGAGCACCCTCGGAGTCGTTGCAACGTGCCAGATCCCTTCGAGGCCGATGCCGCTCGCCCGCCAGACGAGCACGGCAAGCGGGATCAGCACGATCAGCGAGAGGTAGGTGACGGCGAAGCCGAAGGTCAGCCCGAAGCCCGGCAACGCGCTCGGCTTGCGCAGCGTCGGCGTCCAGCCGCGGGCAACGGCGACGCTCATCGCGTCGGCCGGCCCGAGCCCTGGCCGGGCTTGTATATCTGGTCGAATACCGCGCCTTCGGCGAAGTGCTCGGCTTGCGCCTTCGCCCAGCCGCCGAATGCCTCGTCGATGGTCACCAGCTTGAGCTTCGGGAAACGTGCGAGGTCGGCCGCATCGACGCCTTCCGACTTCGAAGGCCTGTAGAAGTTGTGGGCGATCATCTTCTGCGCAGCGGGCGTGTAGAGGAAATTCAGGTAGGCTTCGGCCACCTTGCGCGTGCCGCGCTTGTCGACCACGAAGTCGACCAGCGACACGGGCGGCTCCGCCAGCATCGAGAACGGCGGCGACACGATCTCGAACTTGTCGGCGCCGAACTCCTGCAGGATCAGGAAGGCCTCATTCTCCCACGAGATAAACACATCGCCGACCGCGCGCTGCGCAAAAGTCGTCGTCGAGCCGCGCGCCCCTGAATCCAGTACCGGCACGTTGCGGAAGATCGCCTCGACGAATTTCTTAGCCGCTGCCTGGTCACCCTTGGTCCGGTCGACCTCGTAGGCCCAGGCGGCGAGATAGTTCCAGCGCGCGCCACCGGACGTCTTGGGGTTCGGCGTGACCACCGAAACACCTGCCTTGGCAAGGTCCGGCCAATCCTTGATCCCCTTGGGGTTGCCCTTGCGCACGACGAAAACGATGGTCGAGGTATAGGGCGATGCGTTGTTGGGCAGGCGCGATTGCCAGTTCGCTGGCAGCCGCTTGGATTCCCGGGCGATGGCGTCGATGTCGCCGGCAAGCGCCAGCGTGACGACGTCGGCTTCGAGGCCGTCGATCACAGATCGCGCCTGCTTGCCCGATCCGCCATGAGACGTCCGGATCGTGACCTTCTGGCCGGCGGTGCTCTGCCAATGCTTGGAAAATGCGTCGTTCACTGCGCGGTAGAGTTCACGAGTGGGATCGTATGAAACGTTGGTGAGAACGATTTCCGTCGCACTCTGGGCACGCACGGCGACGACCGTGCCCATAATGCCGAGCGCGATCGTTGCAGCAATCAGAAAGCTTTGTCGGTTTGTCATGAGAGGGCCTCAGCTGCTGCAAGGGGACGACAAACTTGGCTCCCAGCGATCGCCTCGATCGCCTGAGACCCGTATCACGATCTGTTAGGTCGACTTTGTCAACATTTGAGTCGCTGCACATCGTTCGCAGGTCTGTGCAAAACTTCTCTATGCGCGAGCGTCTGCGGCAGGCGCTGAGAGAGCGCCCCGAAGGCAGAGCCGCGTGACGCCGGCCCGGCTAGGTGAGGAGCTTGTGGGCCGGCACCGACTTGGTCTTCGCGGTTCGCTTGCCGCTGTCGGAGATCGCATCGGCGAGCGTGGAGTTGTCCAGAATCTGGCGAGTCGAATCCGCAACAACGGCGAAGACCCGACGGATCTCGCAAGCCGATTCACTTCGGCAGTCGTCGCACCGGCGATAGGCAATCTTTGACAGACAGGGCAGGGGCGCGATCGGACCATCCACGATCCTGAGCACCTGACCGAACGTAATCTCCTCGGGTCGCTTGAGCAGCAGATAGCCGCCGAATTTGCCGCGCTTGCTTCGCACCAGACCGTGATGCTTGAGAGCCAGAAGAATCTGTTCCAGGAATTTCTTCGGGATGTCGTACCTTTCGGCGATATCCGAGATCAGAAGCGCCTCTTCTTTGTCCGCACGCGCCAATGCCACGAGCGCTCGGAGTGCGTATTTTGCTTTTTGGGAGATCATTGGTCGGGCGGAGGGGTTGGACTAAGTCAACGCGGATGCAACGATTACCTATATGCCTGTGCACCTGAACCGTCACTGTTCCTTTGGTGTGCAGGACGCGTTCGGCGCGGATGCTCGAATGCCCAAGCGGCATGCCCCGAGAGACGGGAACGGTTCGCATGACAGTCGCGTAGCGAAAGCCGGCTCCGTTCATTCGAAGTGTGTTCTTGAAGGTTTTTGAGCTTACGGCTTAGGTTAGGAACAAGGGCGCGGGGGAACCGCGACCAGCATCAGGGGGGCACGTCATGGATCGCAGGCATTTCATCGGTGCGTCGGCTGCTGCCGGGCTTGCCGCCATTCCTGGCTTGAACCGCGCGCAGGCACAGCAGGTGCTGAAGCTCACCATCACCTGCGGCCATCCGCCGGTCTTCAGCTGGGTCAAGGTTCTCGACGAGACGTTCATCGGCGTGCTCGACCGCGAGATCGCGGCCGCGGGGTCACCGGTGAAGATCGAATGGACCAAAGCGTATGGCGGCACGGTGGCCAAGCTCGGCGCCGAAAGCGATGCGCTGCGCACCTCGGTATCGGACGCAGGCATCGTGTCGCAGATATTCGAGGCGGCCAAGTTTCCGCTCCAGCAGGTGACGCTGCAGGTGCCGTTCGGCGCGCCCGACATCGCCACCGTCAGCCGCATCGTCGGAGACCTCCACCAACGCTTTCCCGAGATGAACGACGCCTGGGCCAAGGGCAACATGCTGCTGCTCGCCACGGTGGCGATCGACGGCTACCAGCTCGTGACCAACTTTCCGGTCAACACGGCGGCCGATCTCGCGGGCAAGAAGATCTTCGTGCCTGGGCCGATCGCCAACTGGCTTCAGGGCACTGGTGCCGTCGCCGTGTCGGGCAACCTTAACACCTACTACAACGGCATCCAGACCGGGGTTGCCCAGGGCGCTATCGTCTCGCTGTCGCCCACCTGGTCCGCCAAGCTGCACGAGGTCGCGCCGCACATCACGCTGTGCAATCTCGGCGCTCAGTACACTGGTTCCGTCGCCTTCAACCTCAGGACCTACCAGAAGCTGCCGCCCGCGGTGCAGCAGGCGGTGCGCAAGGCGGGTGACGCCTACGGCCAGGAGTTCGCCCGCGTGCAGTCGGCGCTTGCCGAGGAAGCCCTCAAGAACCTGCGCGCTGCCGGCGCGACCGTGACACAGCTTCCCGATGCCGAGCGCGCCAAGTGGGCTGCGATGCTGCCCAATCTGCCCGATACCTGGGCTGGCCAGCTCGAGAAGCAGGGCTACAAGTCGGTCCGGGCGATCGTCGCGGCCTATGTCGAGGCCCTGCGTGGTAACGGTATCGTGCTGGTCCGCGACTGGAAAGCCTGACCGCGTGGAACTCGAGGCGGTAGAGGGTAGCGGCGAACCCTCAGGTTCCTACAATCAGCCGCTGCCCTTCCGTTTTGATCAGCTCACGGCAGTCATGAACGCCGTCGGCACGCTCGCCATCTTCGGGCTGTTGGTGCTTATCAATAGTGACACCGTAGGGCGGACCATCTTCAACAGCCCGATACGTGGCACGACGGAGCTCGTGTCGCTCGCGATTGTCGGCATCGTCTTCCTACAGCTTCCCAATACGCTGTGGGCGGGACGATTCGTGCGGGCCGAGTTGCTGATCGACGTGCTCGTCGCGCGGGCGCCGCGCGTCGCGGACGCGGTGCAGGGGGCGTTCCACGTGGTCGGCGCGGCGATGATGGCGATCGTGGTCTGGTCCACGTTGCCGGAGTTCCGCACCGCGTGGGAGATTGGCGATTATGTCGGGTCTCTTGGCGATTTTACTGCGCCGACCTGGCCTGTCCGGCTGATTACCGTGTTTGGCTCGGCCTGCACTTGCCTGACTTACATCTTTCTCGCTCGGGCGGATTTCCGCAGGGCCATGGCGAGTCGCCCGTGACGCCTCTCGATATCGGCATCGCATCGCTCGCCCTGATGGTCGTGCTGATCATCGCCGGGCTGCACGTCGCGATTTCTCTGCTGCTGCTGTCTTTTGCCGGCGTATGGCTGATCCGTGACGATGTCGGCGTGGCGCTCGCCCTGATGGGCCAGGCGACCAACGATTCCATCGCCAGTCACGAATTCGGAGTCGTACCCTTGTTCGTGCTCATGGGCTTGCTCGTGGCCACAGCGGACCTCGGCAAGGACATATTCGAGGTCGCCCATGCCCTCTTGCGACGCGTCCGGGGTGGGCTCGGAGTGGCCACCGTGGCAGCGAATGCCATATTCGCCGCGATCACCGGAATCTCGATCGCGTCGGCTGCCGTCTTCACCAAGGTAGCGGTTCCGGAAATGCTGCGCTTCGGCTTCACGCCGCGTTTCGCCACCGGGGTGGTGGCTGGCTCGTCCGTGCTCGGCATGCTGATTCCCCCCAGCCTGCTGATGATCCTCTACGCCTTCCTGTCGGAGCAGTCGGTCGGGGCGATGTTCCTCGCCGGCGTCATGCCCGGCATTCTCCTCGCGGTTGCCTTCTCGCTCGCCATCGTGGTGATGGCCTGGGTCTTTCCAGGCTATGTCGGCGGCCACATGACGGCAGGTCCCGCGCCGGTCCTCTCGGTCGGCGCCGCGCTGGGCAAGGTGGCCCCGGTGATCCTCCTGATCTTCGTCGTGCTGGGAGGAATCTACGGCGGGATCGTAACGGCGACCGATGCCGGCGCGCTGGGCGCGCTGGGCGCCCTTCTGCTTGCTCTGGCCAAGCGGCGGCTGACGCCGGCGACCTTTTGGAAGGTACTCATCGAAACAGGACGCATCACCGTCTCTGTCCTGTTCCTCATCATCGCCGCCAACCTCTACAGCCGCATGCTGACGCTATCCGGTCTGCCGCAAACGATCGTCGAATGGATGGCCGGTCTGGGATTCGGAACCGCGGGTTTCCTGACGGTGTTCATCGCGATCGTGCTGTTCCTCGGCTGCATCATCGACTCGGCGTCGATCATGCTGATCGTGCTGCCGCTCATGCTGCCGGTCGCTCAGGCCCTGGGGATCGACCTGGTGTGGTTCGGCGTGATCACCGTCATCGCCGTCGAGATCGGATTGCTGACGCCGCCCTTCGGTATCTCGGTCTACGTGGTCAAGAGCACGCTCAACGATGCCAGGATCACGCTGTGGGACATCTTCGCCGGCACCCAACCTTTCACCCTGATCATGTTCCTCGCGCTGATGCTCATCATCGCGTTTCCGCGCATCGCGCTGTTCTTCCAGTGATGGTGTATCAGTCCTGAAATCCCACGATTAGCTTACAGCATCTGACGGATTTCGACGATCCGCTCATCGCCGTGTTTCCTGCACTATTGGAGAGGTCGCCGACTCCTCTTCCAGCGGCGATCAGTTACTATGGAAGGCTGGCTGCCCTTCTTGGACACTTATAGAACCATGTGCAGCGCCCCTAAGGCGGAGTTTCGCCAACTCATCCGCGATATCGCCGTCGTGCAAGGTGCGGAACGAAAGCTAAGCGTCCGGGCACCGGCCCTTGGCCGTTGCGCTGCGGGCTAAGCGGCGAGCCTCAACCGCTTTTCGCACTCCGGGCCGTGCCCGCAGTAGACCCGTGCTTCTTGTTGTTTTACAATTGCGCGTTTTGCGCGCCTGCCTTTACTCGCGCGAATCGAGAGGGTGACGATGAGCAAACCATCACCTAAGGCTTCGGACCCACCTGCCGGAAGGCCATCGCAGCGTGAAGAACATCAAGGGGGCAATCCAGTCGGTGAGAGACCGATTCGACCGGGCCCGCCGCCTGATTGGGGTTCTCAGAAGCACGAGGCACCCCCAGTTATGCCTACTAAGCACATCACACCTCGCGAGCCCTGAGTGTCCACAAAGAAGACCACGGCCAAGGGTGGTGGGTCCACAGGGAGGTCCGGCACTCCTCCTGTTCAAACGAAGCGCCCGGACCCTCCCCCCGACTGGAGCGTAAAGAAACGGGGAGACGACGTGGTCGGCTACTCCATCCCAGGGAGGGACGTGCTCGCTTGGACTTACGGCGGCGACATCGGCAAGCCACGTAGGAAGGCCGCTAAGAAAAAAGCTGCTAAGAAGAAATAGTCCGAAGAATTACCGGGCAGGCAGCCGCGACCAGGCCGCCTCCCAAACCCACGAACGGTGAAAGCAAACCTAAGAGCTTTGCACACTCTAAGGCCCTGGAGGAGGAGTCGTTAATTTTGCGATTTTCTTCTATGCTCTTTGCCATGCTTGTCATGTAAGCCGCAGCGACTTCATCGTGGCTTACGTCCTTCCTTAGCCCCCATTCCCAAAAATCCGGGCCTCTGCCGGGGAGGTGTATCGTCACGGTTCTCATCGTCCAAAAACAGAAGAAGGAACCAACAAGAGATGCGAGAAGAAAGCCACATGCAGCGCCAATTAATTCAGCCCTAAACGGCCATGTACTGGCAGTGGCGGCAACAATGACGGACACCGCGGCTGCCTCCAGTGTGATATAGGTTCTCAAAAAGTTCATCGCTTGGGTGTCGATGAAATAGAGCAACTGGACAAGAGCAGCCTGCCTTGCTCGGGCATCCTCAATTGCGATCTTAAGTTCGTCTTTCTCTAGCGCCATCGTTGCCGCCTCTCTCACGAACGAACTCGCGGTTGGGCCTAATCGCCTGTGGCCAGCGCGGCTGCTCAGTAGTCGGCGAGATCAAGAAGCAGCGTCACGATTCCTATCATTGCACCGGGTACGCCGATAGCTACCGCTTGTATACAGCGATAGCCTGCTCGACCAAGAGCAGAGCTTCTGCGACTTCCATCCGATAGAGTTCGCGCATGTTGTGTGTCACGCGATAGGGTGCCAGTTGGCGGTGGATCTCAGCCTCGATCACTTTATAGCTCTCGAGTTCGACCCATTCCTTCACAAGGCGGTAGTTGCCGACTAACCGGTGCGCCTTCACGTAACCGCGGCGCCGGCCCTCTGAGGATCGCTTTGTCGTTCCGATTTTGACCAATCCTCGCTCATTGGCGTGCAGGTAGATCTTGCCCTTCGAGACACTTGGCTTCGGCCGCTCATTTGGGAGCGACTTTTCTGGGCCGTAAGGTGCGCTCGGGCCGGCTTGCCACGTCGGGTGATAGGCCGCTTCTCGCGCGTACTTGAGGTCCATTTTTGGGTACGGCGACACCGCTTCCGCTTCCTCGCGAAATTTCTCTCTTGCGAACTTTTCGTCAACGGAAGGGTAGGGTGAACGAGGTGGTTGTGTGGCTGCGCTTTCGCCGCCCTTTTGCGTCCGCTCAGAGACCACCTCTCTTGCGTACGTGAGGATCTGCTG
>JAHCJV010000088.1 GCA_026126105.1 Enhydrobacter sp. | reverse complement strand
TGCATTGGAAGCGGTTGGGCTATCCAAGCGTCCAGGCCTTCGTCGACAGCATGAGCGTCAACGGTGACGACGGTCAGATGGACGCGTTCGCGCGCTTCGTCCAAGCGGACCCGGCCTTGCACGCGAGTCTGGCGCTCGGCGCATGGCTCGATGTCGAGCGGCGTTACAACGGCGGCGGTTATGCTGGCGCTTATGCCGCAAGGCTGCGAGCCGCTGCCGAGGGTTTCGAAGGTGATGACGCGCCATCGGCGCCGCGAGCCATGCGCAAGGGTGATCGTGGCGCCGATGTAACTGCGCTCCAAACTGCCTTGGGCGTCCGTGCCGACGGCGACTTCGGGTTGATAACGGAGTCGGCTGTACGCCTATTCCAAACCGGTCGTGGCTTGTTGGCCGATGGCATCGTCGGCGCCATGACGCGTGCGGCGCTCAAAATCTAAGGCGGTGTAGCGATGAAAATCTTCAGCACCGTCCTCAATTTCCTGCCCCCGTGGGTACCGTTCGCCGTGATGGGTGCGCTGCTGGTCACTGTCGGTGGACTTCTCTGGGCGTGGGGGAACGCACGCGAGGAAGCGGGCGCCGCGAAGATTAGCGCCGCGATCAACGCCGCCAGCCTCAAGACCTTGACCGAGCAGCTCGATCGTAATCAGGCGATTGCCGAACGGCTCGACAAGATTACTGGCCAGCGCGCCGAGACGATCAGGGAGACGATCCGTGAAGTGCACTTCCTGCCCGCGACCAGTATTTGCCGCGATGCTCGTGCTATGCGCGCTCTCGATGGCCGCCTGCAATACAGCCCCGGCCGTGACGGTGGTGGCGCTCCCACCGCCCGACCGCCTCCTGCAGCCGTGCCCACGTCCGGCCGATAGGCCGGATAAAGGCGACGATCGCGATCTTGCCGCATGGGAAGCCGAGACCTGGCAGCGCGGCCACGATTGCGCCGACCAGGTTGAAGGCTGGCGCGAGTGGTGGGTGACGCGGGCGACAAGATAGGGAGTGGAGCCTGCTAAAGTGGTCGTCTGTGTGCGATTGGGCTGGCAAACTGGCTATGAACTGTCATAGACCGGTCGCCAACGGCGCCTTCACCCCATCGCGCCCCGTCCTGAGTCGCGGGGGATACCGTTGACGAGCTGGCAGCCATTACGTCACCACCGAAACGGCATAAATCTCGCCCCGTTTGGCGTTGAGGAATGCCATCGTCTGATCCGGCGCCGGACCGAATGCGAGCACCTTGGTGTCCTCGCCGAGCTTCTTCCGCGTCCGTAGCAAAGTCGACGGCGCGGTCTTGATCGAAGACGGCGACGATGTAGTGCTCGACGGCCGAATCGGTATCGTCAGGCCCCGCAGTTGCGACGACCAGCTGCCAGCCTTTCGTCATCTCCCCGCCTTTGCCGTGATGAACTCGCCTAGGCTGTTCCAGCTCGCCGGCTTCCCGCGCGCCTTGCAGAACTTGGCGAACGCAGCAGGGATCACGTCGACGAACACCGCCTTGTGGCCATCGCCCTCGACATCGCGGTGACGGTCATCCCATAGCGCCTCCCATTCTTCGAAGGTTCGCGGGAAATCCTCTTCGCCCGTCATGGTCGGCTGCAGCTCGGTGAAGGCAGAGCGCGAAAGGCGGGGCATCAAGTAGGAGAGGGGCGTGTCGGCGTCGTTTGCCATAGTGATGCTCCTGCGGGCGGTGCCGAATCTCGGCGATCGGATAGGCCGTCGTCTACCTCGTGCGGCGTAGCTCGAGCCTTTGGAGCAGGAAGCTGCTGCGTTCGCCAAATGACCGCGTAAGACTATAGCTCAGGCGGTGGTTGCCGCCACACAGGCCGCGCCCGGTCACTCCCGCGAGCCATGATCAGCCGCGGTATGTGCCCGGTGGGCTTCAAGGCTCAGCCTGTCAAACGGCGCCTGGCCGTTGTCAGGCAGCGTACTATGGCGGCGTTACGAAGGTGCCTATGCTGGAAAAGCCGGCTCGAACTTCCGCCACACAGGCGGCGCCCTGCGGGCGCGCCGGCTGCGCTCAGGATCGGACCGACCCAGCTCTGGTCGGCGCTGCGGCGCAGCTGGTAAGGAAGTTGGATCTGACGCCGCCTGCGTGGACTGGATTTCCCAGTATCGCTGGTAGCTCCCGTGGGGCGAGAGGAAGGCAGCACTCTTCACCCTCAATTGGACGAGCGAAAAGAGGCTACGTCAGCGCACGCTTCACAGACGGACAGCTAGGCGGAGTACCGGGACACCTTCCAAAGCCTGTCCAACGTCGCGCTGTCGGCAGTGATGCCGTCACGGAGCACTTGAGCGCTCTTGGTGTAGTACCGGCGACGATACTCAGCAATCTCATGAGCAAACTCCTCGCGAGTAGCTCCCTCTTCTTGGGCTTCCCTAATCGCTCTATCCGCGAAGTCTGTATCAGGCTCATAGGCAGCGAAGGGCGCTGTGCCGAAGCCAAAGCTGCCAGAAATTAGTTCTTTCCATGCCATTTTTTTGCGCTCCGGAAGTCATCGGTGAAGTCCACTAGCCGCTTATGTAATCTCCATTCCCGCCTTTTGTTTGTCGGACGGTGAGACATGGCTACGCTGCTAACAGGCTACGCGCTCGCGGTGTTGCTCTTGCTGGCGCTGCCGCGGCGAACCGCATCAATCCCGCTTGCACAGATACGGCCCGAACGCGCCGGACGTCGATTGCGCTCAGCCTCGTGCACCTGCTGGCCCTCCCGCTGGAGTGTTACTGGCCATAGCGCCGCGCGGCTCTGCCGTTTCAGGGGCCGCCGCCGGCGTGATGGTCACCGCCCTTGACCTTCAACGATGGCCGCAACGCTCGCTTGGCCGCAGTTTCACGCTGGCGCTGCAGGCGGCGCCCGATCAGGCCGTTGGCCAGACCGGACCTTATCGCGGGGTCCGGCATCCGGCCCACCTTGCGCAGATCATTTAACCCACCGCCTTGGAGTCGCGGCTTCCGGCTCAAGAATCTGACTGGTGCGAAGGTTCGCCGGAGGTCGTCGATCCCATCCACGTAGTCGGAGTTCCGAGCGGCCGCGGCGACATTGCATTGAAACCCGTGCGGCTCCGGTCTCGGGGCGCTGGATTGGGCCCTTTTCGATGTCGAGACGATCTAGCAATACTGTCTCAGCGTTGACTGGGCGCACTCGGCCGCTGGCGGGCCTTGTTCTCTATGGCCGCCGTTTCTGAGTAGCACCGCACGCTGTTCGGCCTGGTCAGCCTCAGCAGTACAGCGAGCTTCCGCTAACCGCCCCCAGTTAGAAGCTCCGCCGTGGACGCGTGATGCAAGGCCAAGCTGACGAAGTGCGGCTCGTCTGCGTGTTGCCGTACGCTAAACTTGATCACCGCGTCGTGCTTCAAGGTGAAGTTAATCGTGGCCCTTTCGGCTGCTGTAGAAAACAAGCGCCATGAGCCCTGTGCCCAAGGCTAGGGTCGCGACAATTCCGAATGCCATCGCAACATAGCCTGCGCGGGTCATCTCCTGGCCGACGTCGCCTTCGGGAGTGTTCCATCCCACCACCATGAAGACAATCGCGAGAATCAGCAGGGAGATAAGCGCGGTAAGCACAATCCACGAGCCTATGCCACTTTTCATGTCTCGTCTTCTTTCCGATCCACCACCTTTTCTGGCGGCGGGTCGAACCGGATAGCGACCGGATCGGACGCCGGAAAGGTTTCATCGAGAGCTTCATCGAGCAGTCGGTCGAGATGGCCGCCGTTCGGGGGACTTGCTGCGGACTGGGGTTTGCTGCTCATGCTCACATCACTCTCCTCTGTGGGGTGGGGTCCTGTTCGGCGGCGGCGCGTCAAATAGACAGGGAAAAGGTGTGGTCTGCTTTGCGCCTGCGCAATGTCGGCGCGAAAGGCGGGTACATTCCACTTACGCAACCATGACCGCAGCTTTTCCGCACTTCGCGGGAGCCGTTCGATGGGGTGGTCGAAAAATGTCCGTCAGGAACAGGAAGCAAACCGTCCGCGAGGCCGTCGGCGTGTTCCATCGGTCGGAGGATCTGCAGGGCGCGATCGACGAGCTGCTCCAGTCCGGCTTTCACCGCGCCGAGCTCAGCCTGCTCGCCAGCGAGCGGGCGGTGAGCGAAAAGCTCGGCCACCGCTATCGCAAGGTGAGCTCGCTCGAGGACGATCCTGTCGTCCCGCGCGCGGCGTATGTGTCACCCGAAGCGATCGGTGGCGCGGAAGGCGGCCTGATCGGCGTCCTGATGTATGTCGGGGCCGTCGCGGCGGCGGGTGCGATCGTCGCTTCCGGCGGCACACTCACCGCCGCCATTCTTGCCGCGGCCCTGTCCGGCGGCTTCGGTGGCCTGGTGGGCTCGCTGCTGGCGGCGTGGCTGGGCGAGGAGCACGGCCGTGTACTCCAGGATCAGGTCGATCGTGGCGGCCTGTTGCTCTGGGTCAGGACCTGGGATGCCGCCGACGAGGAGCGTGCGATGCGCATTCTGAAGAGCCATTCGGGCGACGACGTACATGTGCACGCCCTGCCGGTGACGCCCTAGGCCTTCGTCCAGATGACGTGGCGGTCTGCCGCGTTGGTCTCGATCTCACGGCGGCAGAGGTCGACGCGCACCAACCTGCCAGGCCAGTCGATCTCGCGGATCGAGCGCGGCGCGAGCAGCACCCGCTCGCCCGGGCGCCACTTGCAGGTGTCGATCCGCAGGAAGCGGATGTCCCAGTCGGAATCCTCGACGAGAAGCTCCTCCACGTGCCCGATGACGCCATCGGTCAGATGCACGCGATGGCCGATCACGGCAGCGATGCTGCGCAAATGCAGATCCCTGCGTCCACGCCCGCGGGGCTGCGAGACCGGAGGCCTGAGCTCGGCCGCAACGCTGCCGGAAATCTCCGCTCGCGTGAGGCCGACGACGATCCGTCGCCCGACCACGTCGGGCTGTCGTATGGCGGAGACGGGCAGGAGCACTTCGCGGCGAAACCAGCAGGGCTTGTCCATGACGATCCAGCGCATGCGCCAGGAGGTATCGTCGAATAGCAGATCGCTGACGGTCCCACCCTCGCCGTCGCGGCCCAGCAGCCTGCATCCGATGATCGTCGAGGCATCCCACAGCATGTCGAGCTCCACAGGTGGCAGAATGCCCATCATGCCGCGATGGCGTCGACGGGGAGCGTTCCGGCCGCATTGATCCGGCGCAATGACCGCGATGGGAGACGAAGGTCCGGCGTCCGTGCGCAGATCGGTCTTGCACCCGCAGGAGGATCTGATGAGTAGCGCAGCGTTACCGACGACGGAATCTGAGAAGACGATGAAGCCCGAGGTCGACCGGTTCTACCGGACGCTGGTGCACGACAGCCCGGATGCCATCGTGTATGCCGATGCGCAGGGCATCATCGGCTTCTGGAACAAGGGAGCCGAACGGATCTTCGGCTTCCTGGCGAGCGAGGCGATCGGACAGTCGCTCGACATCATCATCCCCGACGGCCTTCGCAAGCGCCATTGGAGCGGCTACAGCGAAACGGTGCGCACCGGAACGTCGCGCTACGGGGCGGGGGACGTGCTCGCCGTTCCGGCGCTGCGCAAGGACGGGACGCGAATCTCGGTCGAGTTCACCATCCTGCCGTTCCACGACAAGACAGGCCGCACACTCGGAATGGCCGCGACCCTGCGCGACGTCACCAAGCGGTTCGAGGAAATGAAGGCCCTGCGCGCGTCGGCCGCGATATAGGACGTGGCTCGGCAGGCCGAGGAGTTGGCGCCCGAACGGGCATGACCCGCGCCGCTCGAGGCGCGCTGTCGCGACAACGCATCAAGCTGCGGACAGCCCCAACAGCGCAGTCGCGATGCTTCCAAGCGCGCTCCTGACGTTGTGCAGGCGGCCCCAACGGAGCAGCAGGGCGCGGCTCTGCGAGGCTGCACTCTGTGGCACCATAGCCTGCAATCGCTTGTCGTCGGCATGATTGCCAGAAGCATGAAGGGCCAGTTTGCGAGCATCACCAGGCCCGCCGCCACGAATTGCCAGTCGCCGATCGGATACCAGGCGGCGAGCCCGGCGACGCCGGCAAGGATAGCGAGCGCCGCCTGGAGGGGCAGGGCGCGTTCATAGCTTGGCTGCCATTGCGCGAGCATTGCCGCGTCGGTCATGCCGAGCCGGACGGGATGCTCGACGAAGGTGACGTAGAGCGCGGCGCGGCCGTGAACAGGGCGGCGGAAACGAGCACGATCCGGGGAAGTTTCGTCATTCTTTCCTCGGATTGCTGGTCCGCAACATTGCAAGGTAGTGGGTTAGCCTGCGGCCCGGTGCGGGGAGAAAAGGATGATCGCTGCGCCGACCAGACACACGGCGGTGCCGATAGTGTCCCATCGATCTGGCCGTATGCCTTCGGCGGCCCACAGCCAAAGCAGCGACGTCGCAATGTAGACGCCACCATAGGCGGCATACGCACGCCCAGCGGCATCACTCTCCACGAAGGTAAGCAGGAAAGCGAACACCGCCAGACACGCCATGCCGGGGGCCAGCCACCATGGCGATGCCCCGAGGCGCAGCCACCCCCAGAAAGCAAAGCACCCGGCGATCTCGGCAAATGCGGCGCCAGCATAGACGACTATCGACTTCACCGCTTTCTCCCATTGCTCCAGCATTTTCTACTTCAGCCATCGACCTGGCGTGCCGGATACGCAAGCCGCCGGGCGGCAGGGTTGATAATCCGGCGGCAAACCCGCATATGCATTCCATGCAAACCGCCCGGCCCTTCTTCATTCGGATCAAGTTGATCAGGGAATCGTAGCCCCTGGGCTCGGCCGTGCGCCCCGAGCCTCGGGGCACACCATCGTTCTGCATTCCTGCGAAATCGTTTTCGGCGCCTCTCCAACTCCATAGTTCCTCTCCTCGCGCGAGCCTGCGCGGGGATTCTGTAGTCGTCGAAAGGATCTGGACATGAGTGAAGTTCTCGAAGTGATCAAGAAGCCGGAGATCGTGGTCAGCGATGTGGATCACTGGCGGCTCAGCAACCTGGCAACCGCGGCACGAGATCGATTTCCCGACGTCGCGGAGGAACTCCAGGCGGAAATGGTACGCGCATCGATCGCCGAGGCAGGCGCAATGCCGGCCGACGTGGTGACGATGGGTTCGGTGGTCGAGTTCCGCAAAGACGCCGGGGAGCATCGCCGCATCGAGCTCGTCTTCCCTGGCGAAGCGGACATCGCCAAGAGCAAGATCTCCATTCTCACGCCGATTGGGGCGGCTCTCATCGGCCTTTCCGTCGGCCAGTCGATCGGCCTGCGGGCGCGGGATGGCCGTTCCCAGGAGCTCACCGTCCTCAAGGTCGAGCAGCCCGACAGCTAGGGCGACCGGCGGTCGCCGCGGCGTGACTTCCACATCGCCGCGGCAGCCGCGGTCGAGCCGAGGCTCATGGTGAGAAAAGCCGCTGTCCATCCGAGGCGACTGTCGACACCGCCAAACCAGTCGAGGCTCAGCCCGACCGCAGCCGGACCGAGAAACCCGCTCGTGAACCCGGCGAGCGCGTAGATTGCCAGCGCCGCGCCGCGTCGTGCCGGATCGGACACCATGACGGCGCCCACGCCCAGTGCGCTCACGTCGGCGAAGCTGGTTATCTGCAGCAGGATCAGCAGCGCAAGGACGATGGCGACCGCTCCACCCGCCGTGGCTGCGAGAGCGAGGCACACCGCGACCGAAACGGCGCAGGTCGCGACGATGACGCGGGATCGATCCCATTTCGTTGCGAGCTCGGCGACGACGACGCTGACCGGGACGCCGGCCAGCGACGCCAGGCCGGAAATCACCGCGATGTGGGGCAGATCGAGATCGTTGCCCGGCAGCTTGGCCGTCCACGCAAGGCAGGCGACGAACCAGACGCGGATGCCGAACACTTCCCAGGTGTTGCCGGCGAAGGCGAGCACGTAGGCCATGAAGGGTCGGTTCGTGAACACGCTGCGGAAGTCGAGGAAGGGTCCGGCAGGCTTTTGCCGCGCCCGCGCCGGAGGAAGGCAGGCGAGGGCGGCCATTGCGAGGAGCGGGCCGATGCCGGCTGCGAGAAAGGTCGCGCGCCAGCCGAAAACCGCATCGACGATCCCGGCCACGAGGAAGGAACCTGCGCTGCCGAGCGCATAGCTCGCGGTATAGATCGAGACGCTGCGCGACTGCTTCGGTCCTGCGATGCGTTGGGTGAGCAGCACGAGCCCGGGCATGTGCACGCCGGCAAGCGCAACGCCGCCGAGAAACCGAACGGCGAGGGCCGACCAGAATCCATCGGCCAGCACGGCAAAGGCAAAGCTGGCCCCGGCTCCGAGAAGCGAGGAGCCGGCAACGATCCAGCGGCCGTCGACGTGATCCGACGCGCCGACCAGGAAGAGAACGGCGACGGCATAACCCGCAAAATAGATTCCGCCGATCCAGCCCGCCTCGCTCGCGCTGAGGTTCCAGGCGGCAGACACCTCCGGCAATACGGCCGGAAAGGTCATTAGCCCGACGAGATTGGAGACCAGGCAGAGCGAGAGAACTGCCGTCGTCAGAATGGCGGAGTCGCCGCCTGCCGCCTGCTTCATGCCGCTCATTCCGCTGGCGCGTCGCGGGCCTTCAGGCGGAAAACGGCGGCGAAACCAAGCAGTCCCATGGCCAAGGCAAACGTGGCGGCCCATCGATAGCTGCCCGTGAAGTCGACGATGAAGCCGGCGAGCGGCGGTCCCAGCAATGCCGAAACACCCGTCGCGGTGAAGAAGATGCCGAGAACCGCGCCGGGATTGCGCATACCGAAGAGCTCGATCAGCACGACCGGCATCAAGGCAATCCGCACGCCGTAGCCGAGCCCGAGGACGGCGGAAAACACCACCAGGCCGCCATATGCCGTGGTTGCCGCCAACCACATCGCGTAGCTTACACCCATCAACAACGTCGCCATCTTGAAAAGGCGCAACGTGCCCATGCGGTTGGCGACAACGCCGAGACCGAGACGGCCGACGATGCTCATGCCACCGAGCACCGAGATCAGCGCCGACGCCATCAGCTGGCTTGCGCCCTGGTCGACCGCGAACGCCGGGAGGAAAACGAACGGCACGAAGAGGGCCGCGGTCGCGAGCACCCACGAGATATACAGCATCACGAACGCCCGGGAGCGCACGACAAGGGAGAGCGAATGGCCGGCGGGCGAGGGCGCAACAGGCGGACGCCCGGTCAACGCAGCACAGGCAAACAGGAGAAACGCGCAGCCAATGCCGAGAATCATGTCGGCGGTGCGCCAGCCGAAGCGTTCGATCAGTGTGGCTGCCAAGGGGGGAACCACCAGCATGCCACACCCTGTTCCGGCCGCCGCGATTCCCAATGCCGTGTTGCGCCGTCTGGAGAACCAGCCGCCGACAATCGCCAGCGTCGGCACGTAGACACAGGCGGCCCCCAGGCCCACTCCGATGCCGTACGTGATGTAGCCAACCCACATCCGTTCGATGAACGCGGTGGAAACTAGGCCTGCGCCCAGCAGGAGAGCACCGGCACTCACGACGATGCGTGGCCCGAGGCGGTCGCTGAGGTGGCCGGAGAGGGAGCCGAGCGCATAGAACGTCAACGCCGTGATCGAGAAGAGCGCGGACGTGGCGGCGCGACTGGCGCGAAATTCCGCCGCCATGGGTTCGATGAATGCACCAATGCTGTAGGTGATTCCGAAAACGACGAAGCCGGCGAGAAAGGCGGCCACGACCGTCAGCCAGGCGCGGCGCGAATCTACCTCGGCCGCGGTCACGCCGTTCATCGGTCGAGCCGGACGCTTCCCTGAATGTCCAAGCGTCTCATGTGGCTCGTCCTACCCGGTAAGGTTGTTCGTCATGTGCTGGCGCCGAAAGCCGATTCCATTCGTCGGGAGCGAGCATAGCATCCTGGTCCTGTGCGATGCTTCGGCCGGAGGCGAAGCAAAAGCGACAAGACGGCGGGGCGCCGCAGCATCGAGGCGGTGCTCGAGACCCGTCGGTGAGGCCGTGCCAGCTACGCCTTCGTGCGGTGGATCGGCGCGCGCGCCAGATAGCTTGGATGGAACTCCCCGAGGATCTGCAGCGCGGCGCGATCGAGGACCGTGACCTCCGGCCCGTTGGTGGCGATCAGGCCTTCGCTCTTCAGCTCGGCGAGCATGCGATTGACGTGGGGTCCGCTGAGGCCAATCACGTCGCCGATGCCTTCCTGCGACAGCGGCATGACGAAGGAATGTTCCGCGGCCGCACCGATGGCGCGGAGCCGTGTCAGCATCTCCAGAATGAAGTGGGCGAGCCTCTCGATCGGCGCGCGGCGGCCTGCGTCGGCGATGTGCTCTGCGTAGATCGCCGCTTCGCGCGCAGCGAACCAGAGAAGCGCCGTCGCGATCCTGGCCCTGGCGAGGCAGAGATCCGCGAAGTCGTCGAGGGGCACGCGGTGCAAGTTCATCTCGCCAATGGCCGTGACGGAGAAGACCGCGTGCTCGTAGAAGCAGGCAGGGAACCCGATGATATCCCCCGGCATGATCACGTTCATGATCTGCCGCTTGCCGTTGTGCAGGAGCTTGTAGCGGATCGCGTAGCCGCTCTCGACGACGTGCAGGACTTTGTACTCGTATCCCTCGACGATGATGTCCTTCGCTTTCCTGGCGACGATCTTGTGGGAAAGCAGCCCCGACAACGCCGCCAAGTCGGCCTCGTCGAGCTGTATGGACTGGATGAGCTTGGCCACGAACGGATGGCGATCGATGACGCCGGAGGCGGACATGGGCACCGACGCGCCGATCACGGTCAGCGTCTCGGACGGCTTAACGCAGAGCGCAATTCGCCGTTCAGTAGCGACCTCAGCCAACGCTCGGACTGTTCGGGTGTGGCGAACAGGTGCAGAAGTTCCATATTACCGGTGTCGGGCGCACTGCAGTTGAACGCTTCGGATGCCCAGTCGACACGGCCCGTGATCTCGGCCACCGGCGCGTAGTCGAGATTGGTTAGACCTTGGCCCGGCTCGTTCTCGTGCAGCCGCGGCTGGAATAGATTCCACAAGCCTTCCGATTTCGCGAGCGCCTTCAAGTCTTCGATGAACGAGAGGGGAAACCGGCCGTGGTCGAATTCCTTTTGCGCGAGGCCGAGCCGCGGAACGACATGGTCGTCCATGAAGTCTCGCACCTGCGCGCGCATCGCTTCGCATTTTGGGGAGTAGCTGAAATCCATCGGGACCTCCTCGGGCCAATCATCGCGTCGTTCTGACTATTGTTCGCTTGGGCAGGCAAAGAAGTGGCATGTAGAGGGCGGCGAAACCAAGGAAGGCGGCCGCCCACGCCAGAGCCGCGACGGGCAGCAGCGTCTCGCCCCACGCCGGATGCACGACGGCGCAGATCCGCGTCACGGCTGCAATCGTCGCCAGCGCATAGACCGTCTGCAGGGCGGGTGAGGCGACCAGCTTGCGCCCGGTGTGGCCGAGACTGGCTCGGCTCATCACGGCAAGCGTCATGATGCCGATCGCACCGACCGTCCAGGCGTGGATGCCGGCGCTGGGGAGCACGACGTCGAACGCGGCCAGCCCATTGAGCAGGAAACCGACGGGCACGAACAGATATCCGATATGCAGTACCAGCACGAGACGATCGGCGGTCGTCCGATCGCCGGCCCAGCGGCCAAGCCGCAGGACGTTGGCGCCCGCCGCGACGATCATGGTCACGCCCGTGGTCAGCTCTTCTGGCACGGCGACCCACAGAGCGAGACCGCAGACGCTCAGGACGATGCAGGCCTCGTCGAACCGATCGAACGGAGCGGGAAGACGGCCGGGTTCGCGCTGCATCAGCCAGTTGCGGGTGAAGCTTGGGATGAGGCGGCCGCCGACGACCATGATCAGCGCGACAGCTACCGCGATTCCTACGCGGGTTGAATAGACCGCGATGCCGGTGAAATGTGCCTCGAGGTGGAACGCGATATTTCCGGCGGCCAGCAGGCCGAGCAAAACCACCATCTTGAGGTTGCGCCAGTTCTTGCCGGTGACGATCTCGCGCGCCACCGCGGCGACCATCAGCACCAGGAAAGCGCAATCGAGGACGGCACTTCCTATCCAGCCGATGCTGCTCGACAGGGTGACGCCGAAGCGGCCTGCGAGCCAGATCACCACGAGTCCCGCCAATGGCGGACCCTGAAGCGGCAGTCGCCCCGTCCAGTTCGGGATGGCTGTCAGCAGGAAGCCCGCCACGATGGCGGCCACATAGCCGAACAGCAGCTCATGGACGTGCCAGTCGCGCGGCGAGAACGCCGTCGCGATCGACAGCTCGCCGTAGAACATCGGCAGCCACGCGAGAACCTCGAGACCCGCCCAGATCGACCCCAGCAGGAAGAACGGACGGAAGCCGTACGACAGAATTGCGGGTCCGGTATAGGGCTTGAGGCGGGGAATCGCGGTCATATGGATACTCCTTCGCAGGCGAGGCAGCGCTAACGCCGCGCGGCCTTCCGGGTGAACGGGCGGGACGCCCGTGTGGCCGGTTGTGCAGCGCGCACCAGAGTCTTGTCCTTCGTTCCCTTCAGTGCACGGGCGTCGGCGAATTCACGCAGCCGGGCCGCGTCGGCAATGGCAATTTCTCGTCCGCCGCCGCATTCCCAAAAGCGGTAACTCAGATACCTCTTTTCATAAACTCGAAAAGAGGTATGGTAAATGCCTCTTTTAGGAACCTCGATGAAACTGACGTCACATACGGACTACGGGCTCAGGGTCCTGATGGCTCTGGCCGTCAATGACGACCGCCTGGTCACGATCGAGGCGCTCGCGGAGCTACACAAGGTGTCGCGCAACCATCTGATGAAGGTGGCCTAGAGCTTGGTGGCGGTGGGACTGGTGAAGAGCGTCCGCGGCAGGCGAGGAGGCCTGACCCTGGCGCGCGACCCGAAGACGATCCGGATGGGAAGCGTGGTGCGGGCCCTGGAAGCGGATATGGAGCTCGTCGCTTGCCTGGGAGAACAGTCCGCGAGCTGCGTGCTGAACGGCGCCTGCCGCCTGACTGACTCGTTGCGAAATGCGATCGAAGCGTTTTTGGCGGAAGTCGACCGGTTCACGCTCGCAGATCTCGTCGCCGGCCAGTCGGCACTTCACCGGCGATTGGCGCTCGCGGCATGAAGGTGGCCCGCTCAGGCGCCGTCGCGGTTCTCGCCGCGTGCGCCCTGTGGGCGGGCTTGCTTGTGGGCGTCTCCTTCGTCGCCACACCGGTCAAGTTCCTGGCGCCGAGCCTCAGCCTCACCGTTGCCCTCGATGTCGGCCGGCAGACCTTCTGGGCCCTCAACTGGATCGAGATCGGCTGCGCCGTCATCTTCCTGGCGATCGTCCTTGCGGGATATCGCACCATCTTCGCGATCTCGTTGGCATTCTTGCTCGCGGGTGGGGTTCTCGTTCAAGCCTTCTGGCTGCTTCCCATTTTGGATGCACGAGTCTCGATGGTCATCGCGGGCCAGATACCGCCGCCCTCTTCGCTCCACTCGTTCTACGTAGTGTTGGAAGGTCTCAAGCTCGTGCTTCTGGCCGGTTTGATCATGACCTCAAGCAGGGCGCTGGTGCGACATGGCACGGTCGTCGGCTGACATGCCAAAGGCACCGCTGGTCGCAGTGCCGATCGGTGAGGATGAGTTCGTCGTCGATGCTCAGACAGCGGCCGATGGGCTGGGCTTGCCGGTCGATGTCTTCTGGGAAGAGCTCAAGCGCGGGCTTGTCTTCAGCGTGGTCGAACGTGGTGAAGGCGAGGATGCCGGGCGCACGCGTTTGACTTTGCGCTACCGCTCGAAGTCTTGGAGCGTTATCCGGCACCATGACGCGGCATGAGCCTAGCAACTGCAGCAACGAGGGACGGCGCCATGGCTAGGGCCGCTCAGTCGACCCTACGCCGCATGGCCGGGAACGAGCAGTCTGGCAAGCCCTGGGATGCGGCAGTCGGCGAGGCTGAACCTATCCAGTTCCGCAAGGAAGGCCTGCTCCGCACCGAACAGCATCGCGCGAAGCCGACAGGCTGGAGTCAGCACGCAGCTGCCGCCATCGGCGCGGCAGCATTCGACAAGCGGTTGATCCTCCTCCAACACGCGCACGACGGTGCCAATGCGGATCGCCGCGGGCGACAGAGCGAGCGTAACCCCGCCCTGTTTGCCTCGATGGCTGCGGACCAACCCGGCGGCGCCCAACGCCTGGAGCACTTTCGCCATGTGATGAACCGACACGCCGAGCGACTCCGCGACAGCGGCGGCGCTTAATACGTCGCCGTCGCGGTCGGCCAAAAGGATCAAGGCACGGATCCCAAAATCGGTGAACTGAGTCAGCCGCATGGAAAATCCTCGTTCGGTGTTGCAATTGCCAATCAGCGACGCCAGACTATATTTGGAATACCGAATTAAGAGGAGCCCGATGCGTTGGTGGCCGGTCGCCATATCCATCAATTGATGGCTGTGTCGAAAGACCCGGGAGCGGTAATTCCCCACGAGGGGACATGTCTGTTCTGACCCGGATTCCGTGTTGCGACAGGTGAAATCGAGAACTGAAATGAGCCACAGAATGTATCCTCCCGCCACCAGACAATTGGCTGATCGCCGGCGGGCACTGGCACCGGCGCAGCAGGCGGCATTCGATGCGTTCGGCAAGGCGGTGTTTGCCAATGGCGCGCTGCCTGCGAAGTTCAAGCAAATTATCGCCGTGGCCGTGGCGCATGTGACGCAATGCCCCTATTGCATCAAGGGTCACACCAAGGCGGCATTGCGCGCCGGCGCGACCGAGCAGGAACTGATGGAGGCGATCTGGGTCGCAACCGAGATGTGCGCCGGCGGTGCCTATGCGCATTCGGCGTTGATGCTCGATACGGCCGAACCGCAAGCGCCGACCGGCGGAGCCTAAGCGCGGCGGCCGCGCGCGCGGGTCACGCCCGCCAGATTCAGGTCGGCGGGTCGCTCGCGAGAAACGATCGCTCGGAAGCGATATTGACGGTATTGTGCGCCGTCGCGCACCAGCCTTGTAGCCTCTGCCATCAGGCCGTCATGCGCCGAGGAGGTGTGGCCGATACTGGCATCCGCTGCTTCTGTCATGCAGTGACAAAAGTCTCCGCCCAAGGCCTCTCTTGTGATTTCGCCGAGCAGCGCGCCTCTGCGCAAGCAGCCTAAGTGCCGTGCTTACTGCCCTGTCGATCGAATGCTAATTTAACCTGACCCCCGCTCAGCCGGCGGAGGGCGGTCACCCGGTCTGTCGGCTCAACAGCCGGTCGATTACCGGCGCCGTGCTCCGGATCCGGTGGGAAGATCGGATAGAACACTGTCTCGATCACGCCGTGCCGCACGACTAACGTCAAGCGCCGGAGCAGCCCCAGGCCACCCTCCGTGAACGTCGGCAGGCACACTCTGGTCAGCGTGAAAACCCTCGTCGCTGAGCTACTCGAAGGGCAGATGCAGCCGGGTCGCCACTTCCTGCAGCACGGCCCGGGTCGGGGTGCTGATCCCGAACACGACCGCGCCGAGCGCGGCCAGGCGCTAATGATGGTCGCGGAAATCGCAGGATTGCGCGGTGCAGCCACGTGCGCCGGGAATCCAGTTCCAGTCCGGCGGCGGCTGGGAGTCAGGCTGGTTCGCTCGGGGGAAGCAGTAGAGCACCGTCCAGGCTGAAGTCGCGCGGCCGAGATCAACCGTCCACCCGGCGGTTCCCGGCAACACCACGGCGGGCGTCCGCAGTTGTGGCAAATGACGGCAGGCGCCATCATCCGGCGGCATCGGCAGGTCAGGCGGGAGAATCCGCGGATCGTCCATCTTCGTCTCTTGGCCGTCGGATCGGACGCGCCACCACTTCGGTTCGCTGTCGCCAGCCTACCCGGCTATTTTCCGCTCATGCGCGGCGAGAAATCCTTGTCGCTCGAGTATGCGAGGCTTAAATACGTATTATAAATACCTATATTGTGCTGCCGGACAAGCCCCTCACTCCCGTGTGGGCGGTCCGCTTCGGGTGGTCGTGGGGATGCCTGCGACCGGCGCGGGGAACAGGATAGGAGAGAGGCCGCGTGAACGCTACCAGTGATCGCCTGTCGCGATGGACCCTGGTGATGTTTCCCCCGGGCATTGGTCAATCTCGTTCTTGCCGGCCCGGCGTTGAAGCTACTCGCGGTCTTGCTCGGGCTCAGATCAAAGGTAAATACACGGACTGCGTCGACGTGTGCCCAGTCGATTGCTTCTGTGTCGGACCATGCTCGTGATCCAGACGTTGTTCGTTTACCGGTTCGACGTTGATCCCGGTGCCGGCCGCGTAAGGCGGCCGGTGCGTCCTGGCGGGAAACCCCTTCGTTAAATCCAGGCTGAATACCTGGTGGAATGATGTGAGGCACGCATGCACGAGTCCACGCGATTGATACCTAAAGATACTGCGCTGTCGGCAATTCAGCCGCTTGGTCCAGAGGGCGCTGATCGTGCGGCACCTGCTCTGCCGGCCATTCTGACCACAGAGACGGTTCTCGCGGTGCGGCACTGGACCGAACGGTTGTTCAGTTTCACCCTCACCCGCAACTCCGGGTTCCGATTCCAAAGCGGCCAATTCACGTTGCTCGGCCTCATGGTGGACGGCCGCCCGCTGCTGAGGCCGTACAGTATAGCCAGCGCCCACTACGACACCGAACTGGAGTTCCTCAGCGTCAAGATGGCGAATGGCCCGCTTACGTCGCGCCTCCGGGACATCGCGCCCGGTGCGGAGGTTCTGATCGGGCGCAAGCCGACAGGTACGCTGGTGCAGGACAGCCTGCTGCCGGGCCGCACGCTCTATCTTTTTGCTACCGGTACCGGCCTTGCGCCGTTCCTCAGCCTTATCAAGGACCCCGATCTCTACACGCGGTTCGATCGCGTGGTACTCACCCATACCAGCCGGCTGGTGAACGAGCTGGTCCACGCCGAGCACATCAGCCACGAGTTGCCGCGGCATGAACTGCTTGGTGAAATGGTGCGCGAACGGCTGATCTACTATCCGAGCGTGACAGGCGAACCGTTCCAGACGTCTGGGCGCATCACCGGACTGATCGAAAGCGGCAGGATGAGCGCGGATCTTGAGCTACCGCCGCTCGATCCGGCGACCGACCGTGCGATGATCTGCGGTGGCACCGCGCTACTCGTGGATCTGGGGGCGCTCCTGAAGAGTCGCGGCTTCCGGGAGGGCAGCCTTAGCAGGCCCGGCGAGTTCGTCATCGAGAAAGCCTTCGTGACGCGTTAGATGGCACACCCATGACGATCGACGCCCTCCTGTCCTTCTATCGCCGGACCTTGATCTGGGACGTGATCTCGGTAATCCCGTGGATGGTTGGCATGCTTACTTTGCCCTGGCTTCATGTGGAGCATGTTCGGTGTTCCGACAGCGGTCCCGCTGTGCCGCGATTGCCTTGGTCCAGGTGAAAACGTCGGACGCCCGGTGGCAAGTGCCCGAGGGCGAAGGCGGTTTCGGCCCAGGTCGCGTTGGCGTCCTCGAGCTGCCTGGTCGTCATGTCGACGATCGCCAGCCGGATACGGAATGCCTTCTCGCCCGCTCGGCAGCTTTGAAGCCGGTCACGCCGCGTGCCGAGGCGGAATGGATGCCGTTCGGTCAAAAAAACTCGAACGACCGGAAGCCCAGCGCCCTCGCTGGGCTCTCGCACATCCTGCTCACTTGGCTCTTCAAGATGTCGATCATCCCATGACCTTGACCAAGTCGTAGACGGAGCGCGGCGAGATGCCTTGGATATATAGGCTTTGTGGAAAAAGCCACGGTTAAAGCTTCTCGGCCATCCGGCGCGGCTTGAGGAAGCTCGGAAAATAGCTGCCCTTGCAGCTTGGGGACCCGAAGCTCGACGGTGCCGGCGCGCGAAGATCCGTCGAAATATGCCGACATCCCACTTGGGGAGTGGGAGATTGACGCAAATATTCGCGTCCATTCGTCGCTGATGTCCATATTCGGGTTTCCCGACATCGCGCACGGAGCAACAATGATGGTGCAACTTCTTTGCGTTGGATATTAAAGGACGTCTGGCCGCAATGATCGGACACCTCACGCGAAGCGAGCGGCAGCTCACTCTCTACATGCTGCTGGCTGTGGTCATTACCGGGCTGGCGATGTTGGTTGCCGGCAAGGACGACTCGTTGGGCGTTCACGGCGCTCTGGTCATGGTGGTAGGAATCGCCGCCATCTTCGGGGTGATAGCGGAGTTTTTTGAGCCGGAGCCGACTGAAAATCGCCTCGACAGCTACTACGACGAGCCGAGCCGGATCGGCATCGTTTTCGCCATGGCGTGGGCGGCGTTTGGTCTCTTCGTCGGTGCCTGGGTTGCTTGGCAGCTCGCCTATCCGAGTCTCAATTTCGAGGCAGGCTGGACGAGCTTCGGACGGCTTCGCCCGGTCCATACGACCAGCGTCATATTCGGCTTTGGCGGCAATGCGCTGATCGCGACGTCGTTCTATGTGATGCAACGCACCTCACGCGCACGCATTCCAGATCAGATCAGCCCCCTGTTCATAGTCTTCGGCTACAACCTGTTCTGCCTGCTGGCGGTCAGCGGCTACATGATTGGCGTCACCCAGTCGAAGGAATATGCCGAGCCGGAGTGGTACGCCGACATCTGGCTGGTCATTGTCTGGGTCACCTATTTCGTCGTCTACATGCGCACGTTGCTCCACCGCAAGGAGCCTCACATCTACGTCGCGAACTGGTATTACCTCGCGTTCGTTCTGATCGTGGCCGTGCTGCATATCGTGAACAACCTGGCGGTACCGGTGAGCTTCTCCAGCGCCAAGAGCTACACCATTTTCGCCGGCGTACAGGACGCAATGACGCAGTGGTGGTACGGGCACAACGCCGTCGCCTTCTTCCTGACGGCGGGCTTTCTGGGCATGATGTACTACTTCCTCCCCAAGCGCGCCGGCCGGCCATTGTACTCGTACCGGATGTCGATCATCAGCTTCTGGGGCATCACGTTCTTCTATCTTTGGGCGGGCTCGCATCACCTGCATTACACAGCCCTGCCGCAGTGGGTGCAGACGCTAGGCATGACATTCTCGGTGATGTTGCTGGTGCCATCCTGGACGGCCGCCGCGAACGCGCTGCTGACGCTCAACGGGGCATGGCATCGTGTGCGCGATGATGCGACCCTGCGCTTCATGATGGTCGCGGCGGTGTTCTACGGCCTGACCACGTTCGAAGGCTCCTTCCTCGCCATTCGCGCCGTGAACTCGCTTTCCCATTACACCGACTGGACCGTCGGCCACGTTCATGCCGGTGCGCTGGGATGGGTAGCGATGATCACCTTCGGCTCGATCTATGCAGCGGTGCCGTGGCTCTGGAAACGGGAGAACATGTACTCGCCGCGCCTGGTGGAAGTCCATTTCTGGCTCGCGCTGGCGGGAACCATCGTCTACGTGCTCGCCATGTGGAACTCGGGCATCATCCAGGGCTTGATGTGGCGGACCTACGCCAGCGACGGAACGCTGGCGTATTCGTTCCTGGACTCCCTCGTGGTCATGCATCCGTACTACATCGCCCGCGCGGTCGGCGGGACACTGTTCCTGATCGGCGCACTGGTCGGTTGCTACAACATCTGGATGACCGTGCGCGCGCCACGCCAGCCGATGGCTGGACCTGAGGCGGACTATCCGGAACCGCGTGTTCCAGTCGGGTCCGTTCCGCAGGCGGCGGAGTGAGGCGGGATGTTCAAGGCTCTCTTCACCTTTCACTACTGGCTCGAGCGCAAGGCGATCGGCTTCGTGGTCGCGATTCTGATGGTGTCCAGCGTCGGCGGGATCGTCGAGATCGCGCCGCTGTTCACAATCCACCAGACCGTCGAGGCTGCGCCGGACATGCGGCTCTATACGCCCCTCGAGCTGGCTGGCCGCAACATCTACGTCCGGGAAGGCTGCTATGCCTGCCACTCCCAGATGATCCGCACGCTGCGGGACGAGGTCGAGCGCTACGGCCCGTATTCTCTTGCCGTCGAGTCCAAGTACGACCATCCGATGCTGTGGGGCTCCAAGCGTACCGGCCCCGATCTGGCGCGCATCGGCAACAAGTATTCCGACGAATGGCATGTGCTGCATTTCATCGACCCGCGTGCCCTGGTGCCGCCGTCGGTGATGCCGTCCTACGCCCGTCTGCTGAACAATTCGCTCAGGACCGACGATCTCGGCAACCATCTCACGGCACAGCGCGCGGTCGGCGTACCCTACAGCGACGAGATGATCGCCAATGCGCGCGCGGACGCTTTCGGCCAGGCAAATCCCGACAGCCCGCTTTCCGAGGGCGTGTCCAAGCGGTACGGCGAGGCGACGACGGTGCGGCCCTTTGACGGCAAGCCGGATCATCTGACCGAGATGGACGCGATCGTGGCCTACCTTCAGATTCTCGGCCGCCTCACCGAGGCGCCTTACAAGACTGCAGCCACGACAGGAGAGTGACCATGGGCGTGACGCACGACGCCCTGGTCTGGTTGGCCAAGTCGGCGGGACTCTTCTATCTTATCGGCTTGTCCTTGCTGGTGCTCGCTTATACATTCTGGCCGTCGAACAAGACGCGTTTCGACCGCGCGGCCAAGTCGATCCTGGACCAGGAGGACCGGCCATGCAGATAGAGCGCGATCCCGTGTCGGGCTACCTCACGACCGGGCATGAATGGAACGGCATCAAGGAACTGAACACGCCCGTTCCGCGCATCGTCTGGTTTTTCATCGCCGTGACCCATATCTGGGCGCTCGGCTATTGGCTGCTGATGCCAGCGTTTCCGCTCGGCAGCACTTACACCAAGGGCCTGCTGAATGCCGACGATCGGGCCGCCGTGACCGAGTCGGTCAGGCAGGCGCAAGCCGCGCGCTCGGGATGGACCGACGAGCTCATGAGCAAGAGCTACGCCGAGATCCAGCGCGATCAGGCCCTGATGGCGGAGGTGCGCAGGTCTGGCCGCGCGCTGTTCGGCGACAACTGCGTCGCCTGCCATGGCGAGAATGGCCAGGGAGCGCCGGGGTTCCCCGACCTCCGGCGGTCCTCGCTTTGGGGGGCCACACCGGAAGTGATCGCCGAGACCATCCGCGTCGGAATCAACTCGGGGCACAAGGACAGCCGTGTTTCGCAGATGCCAGCCTTCGGACGCGATCAGATGCTGCAGGGCAGTCAGATCCAGGAAGTTCTTGCCTACGTGCTGAGCCTGTCCGGCCCCGCGGGGCCCAGGCCCGCGGAGATGGTCGAGGCCGGCAAGGCCGTCTTCGCTGCGAATTGTGCCTCGTGTCACGGAGACGACGCCAAGGGCAAGCTCGACGTCGGCGCACCCAATCTCACCACCGGCTACTGGAGAACGGGAGGCAGCGGGGCGTCGCTCCATGGCGTGCTGTGGGATGGGTTGCGCGGACAGATGCCAAGCTGGGAGGGCCGACTGTCGCCGGTCGATCGCAAGATTCTTACCCTCTACGTCGTCGACCTTCGGGAGCGGCATCAATGAGCGCGGCCCTGACAAGCGGGACGCGGTCCCGCACGCGGCGCAAAGTCGGGCTCCTGATAGTGACTGGGTTGATCGTGGTGGTCGCCGCCAATGCTCACCTCCTTTACGTCGCGGTGACGTCCCAGCCCGACTGTGTCGATCACGTGCGCTTGGGGGAGGGTGGCAGCGGGGTGTTCGGTGCGGCCAAATCCGCCTGTTTGCCAGGAGCGGGACAATGAAATCTTCTCTTCCCGCCGTCGCTCCGCCGTTGCGACCTGAAAGCAGCCTCGAGCGTGGCCTGCCGGCGGCCGCGGCAGTCCAGTGGCTCGCGGCGGGATGGCGCGACTTCAAGGTGAAACCGGCATCCAGCCTGGCCTACGGTGTCGGCGTCTTCATCGTCTCGGCGGTGATTGTCGCCGGTCTTTATTCCTACGAGATGGACTACATCCTGTTGCCGGCTCTCGCGGGGTTCATGGTGGTTGGACCGATCGTGGCAATCGGTCTCTACGAGAAGAGCCGGCGGGTCGCAGCCGGCGAGACCGTGCGCCTCGCCGACATGATCTTGGTCGGTGGCGCATCGGGCGGTCAGCTTTGGTTCACGGGCGTCCTGCTCTGCCTGCTCATGCTGCTCTGGATGCGGGCGGCAGTTATCCTCTATGCGCTGTTCTTCGGGTTGCTGCCGTTTCCCGGCCTCGACCAGGTGATGTCGATCCTGTTCACGACGCCGAATGGCTGGGCGCTCCTCATCGTCGGCTTCATCGTGGGGGCGCTGTTTGCCGCGTTCTCGTTTGCCATCAGCGTCTTTGCCGTGCCGATGCTGCTCGACGTGCGGACCGATGCTCTGACGGCGATGGGCACAAGCATGGCACTGGTCTGGAACAACCTGCCGGTCATGCTGGCATGGGGCGCGATCGTGCTCGGGCTGTTCGTGCTGAGTCTTGTCACTGGCTTGCTGGGATTGATCGTCGTCTTTCCCCTGGTGGGACATGGAACCTGGCATGCTTACCGCGCCATACGCACCTAGCACTTCCAACGACGAAGTTCTTATTGCCAGCCGTGCGCTGGGACCTGGCCTGCGGCAGACCGAGCTCAGCATTCCGGGCATTCATTGCGGGGCGTGCGTCACCAGGATCGAGCGCCTCGTAGGGGGGCTGCCGGGCGTCGAGCGGGCGCGCGTCAACCTCTCGACCAGACGCCTCACCGTCGATTGGCGTGGCGAAGCGTTGCCGCCCTTTGTCGCCGCGTTGGACGAGGCGGGCTACGACGCCAATCTCCGCGATGCCGCAGCCGACGCCAACGACGGTGTCCTGAGCGAATTGGTGCGCGCGCTGGCGGTCGCGGGCTTTGCCGCATGCAATATCATGGCGCTCTCGGTCGCCGTGTGGTCGGGCGCCGAGGACGCGACGCGCGATGCCTTCCACTGGCTTTCGATGGCGATCGCGCTGCCATGCCTTGCCTATAGCGGACGCGTCTTCTTCCGCTCCGCATGGCAGGCCCTCCGGCATGGCCGCACCAACATGGACGTGCCGATCTCGATCGGCGTTCTGCTCGCCTATGGGATGAGCTCTTACGAGACAATACATCGGGGGCCGCACGCCTACTTCGACGCCGCGACCTCGCTGCTGTTCTTCCTGCTGATAGGCCGGACGCTCGACCACCTGATGCGAGAGCGTGCGCGCACCGCCGTCCGGGGGGTGGCCCGGCTCGCCCCGCGTGGTGCCTCGGTGCGCCAGCCGGACGGATCGAGACGCTACCTGCCGGTGGAAGAAATCCGACCCGGGATGACCATCCTGCTGGTCGCGGGTGATCGCGTGCCGGTTGACGGCCGCGTCGTCGAGGGCCGGTCGGAGATCGACAGCGCACTTGTCTCGGGCGAGAGCCTGCCACGCGCTGTTGCGGTGGGCGACCGGCTGCAGGCCGGCACGCTCAACCTTACGGGCCCGATCACCTTCGAGGCCACGGCGGCGGCCAGCGAGTCGTTCCTGGCCGAGATGATGCGCATGATGGAAGCGGCGGAGGCTGGTCGCTCGGTCTATCGCCGCATCGCCGATAGGGCCGCGCGGCTCTACGCCCCCGTAATCCACACCATCGCGCTCGTAACCTTCGCCGGCTGGATGATCGCGACAGGCGATCTCCATCGTGCACTGACCGTGGCAATCGCGGTCCTGATCATCACCTGCCCCTGCGCGCTCGGGCTGGCGGTGCCCATGGTCCAGGTGGTGGCCGCCCGCCGCCTGTTCGAGCATGGCATCATGATCAAGGACGGCGGGGCGCTCGAGCGGCTGGCCGAGGTCGATCATGTCGTTTTCGACAAGACCGGCACCCTCACCAGCGGCAGGCCGCGGCTGATCGACGGCGATGGAATCGATCCGCATCTCTTGTCCACCGCCGCGGCGATGGCGCGGCAATCGCATCATCCCTATTCACAGGCGATCGCTGCGTTCGCCGCGAGGCGCGCAGTGCCGGCCGTCACGGCCGTCGATCTCGGCGAGCAATCCGGATGCGGGCTGGAAGGCATCATCGACGGCAAGCCTTACCGGCTTGGGCGGCCGGATTGGGCCGCACCGGGTCGTGAGAGCGACGGTCCGGGAGTCGTTCTATCGCAGGACGGTCAGGTGCTGTGCCGCTTCTTCTTCGAGGACGTGTTGCGCTCCGGCGCGCGGCAGGCCATCGCGGCATTGAGGGCTAAGGCGCTCCCTGTCGAAATCCTCTCCGGTGATCATGAGGAACCCGTGCGCTGTCTGGCGGCATCGCTCGGCCTTCCGTACCGGGCCGGTGTAACGCCTGCTGGCAAGGTCGCCCGTATCAACGCCCTGGAAGCGGGCGGTCGTCGCGTCTTGATGGTGGGCGACGGCCTGAACGACACGCCGGCTCTTGCCGCTGCGCATGTTTCGATGGCGACCGCCTCGGCCGCCGACATCGGCCGTAACGCCGCCGATATCGTCTGCCTGCGCGATGATCTCGACGTGGTATCTCAGGCGATCCCGATTTCGCGACGGGCGCGAGATCTGGTCAATCAGAATCTACTGCTTGCGGTCGCCTACAATGCGCTCGCCGTGCCCATCGCCATCGCGGGAGAAGTCACGCCATTGGTCGCTGCCATCGCGATGTCGTCGTCGTCGATCCTGGTAATCGCCAACGCCTTGCGCCTGGGCGGACATGCAAGGAGCGGAGCGCCAGTTCCGGCGGGCGTCGCGGCGCTGCGGGCCGCGGTCGGAGCAGGGGGATGATGGATTTTCTTTACCTGGTCCCCGTCGCCCTGACTCTCGGCGCTGCAGGCCTCGGCGCTTTCTTCTGGTCGCTGCGCAGTAAGCAGTACGAGGATCTCGATGGAGCGGCCGAACGTATCCTGTTCGATGACGACATCCCTTTGACCGCTACAACGGCCGAACGTGATAGCAGGCCGGAAAAGGCCCGAGAACCTTCAGGAGGCTACATTCAATAGCCTTCTGACTGAGCCCACCGCCTTCACCGCGAAGCTCGCACTCACATCAAAAAGTTGCGCGCCGCGCGCCGCGACTGACTTCGCGCCACTACAGATCCAATACGCTCCCGCAGCTATTGGGTTAGGCTTGCCCATCCATTCTGGCCTCCAAGCCCAATCCTAAATCAGGTTTCAAACCCTCCGGGCATCGCCGCGATTCCCAATTTCCGCTCGATGCTCGTGTGCCGCTCGAGCCGTTACTGTCGTCATCGATGCCCGCTAACCGCCAATTAACGGGCACATATCTCTCGCGCGCGGACCTTCACCAAAAGGCGGCATACACCGGACGCGTACCAACAAGCGGGAGGTCGAGGAGCTGATCATTCGCATGGCCAGCGAGAACCGGGACTGGGGCTATGACCGGATCGCGGGGGCGCTGGCCAATCTGCGGTACGAGATATCCGATCAAAAGTCGGCAATGTCTTGCGGCGTCACGGCCTGCCGTCGCCGCCGGAGCGCAAGCGCACGACCACGTGGGCGGCTTTCGTCCGGACGCACCTGGCGCTGCTGGTGGGAACCGACTTCTTCACCGCCGAGGTGCTGACTCTGCGCGGGCTGGTGACCTATTCACCCGGAAGAGTTGGATGAAGCAGATCGCCCGGAATGCGACCATGGACGATTGTGGTGCGCTGCGGGATTGCAGATACCTCCTGCACGACCGAGA
>JAHCJV010000087.1 GCA_026126105.1 Enhydrobacter sp. | reverse complement strand
GGCGCGACGGGCGGCGTGCCGTCATAGACGGCCCACAGCGCGTCGATCGCCCGGTTGCGCGAGTCCGGAGTCGGCGTGTCGCCGACCAGAGCGTCGGCCCACCCGCCGACCACGCCGATCGTCTCCTGGGCGAAGCCCACGAGATCGAGCACGCCGCCGAGACGCTCGCCGAAGTCGCCAGTCAGCAGCAGCGCCTGGGCGATCGCGGTGGCCGGCGCGCGGCCCGACGCGACCTGGACAGCGAGGTCCATGACCTCGAGCACGTCGCCGGCGGCGGCTTGAACCGCCTCGATCGCCTCCTGCGCCTGGCCGACCACATTGAGCGCGCCGTCGAGCGCGTCGCCGAACGCCGTTCGGGCCCGGTCGGCAAGATCGGTCAGGGCCGAGGGCCAGGCGATAGACGACGACGGGAAGAAGTTCTGGCCGGCCTCGACGAAGCTGACGGCGTATTCGACCCAGTCGGTCCGGCTCCGGTCGACACGCTCGTCGAACTGGTCGACGAGGACGGTCTGGCGGCCGCCGATCGGATGGATCAGCACGCCCGGCCCCGCCTTCTCGAGCGCGGCGCGGAACGCCTTGGCCTGCAGGCGAACGAGCGGGCCGACGAAGTAGCAGGCGAGCTGGACCTTGCGCGCGCGGCGGCCGAGATCCTCGGCATAGGGCAGATCGCGATCCGGATACTCGTGCAGCGCATGCCGCCGCCCGCCCGGCGCGGCCGACTGGGCGATCAAGAAAGGGACGCCGCGGAAGCTCCCCTCGAGGGCCCGGGATGGATCGGTGCGCGAGGCCATCAGTACGACCGGCCGAGACCCGGCGGCAACATGCTCCAGCCGACATTGGAATTGAGCTTTACAGCACCATCCGACCTGACCTCTGCGGTCGTGCCCTGCGGCGCGCCTGTGATGTTGATGTCGATCTCGCCCGTAACGCGCTGCGGGGCTGCGGGAGCGCCGACGCCCGGTTGCTGATAGGCGAAGCGGTAGTGTGTCCCGGCCATTGCATTGGCGGCGAAGGAATTGTCGAAGTCGGGCGTGACGGCCGAGACCGCCGATGAAACACTGCGGCCGACCCAGTTCATGCCGCGCTCGATCGGTGCCCAGATCTTGTTGAAGTCGGGCAGCAGCGATCTGATGCCATCCATCAAGCGCTGCATGAGGCGAGCGCCGGCGTCGTACAGATCGACTTCGAACAGCCACTCTGACAATCCGCTTACAGCCTTCATAATGAGTTCGACAGGATTGAAGCTGTTCCAGAGCTGAACGAGCCCGGAAGCCAACCCTCGATCGAAGGCAGCGCTCACCGAACTCATCTGCTCATCGAACCAAGACGTAATCGGACCCCAATTTGCATAGACTGCAAATGCGGCGGTTGCGATAGAGCCCAGTACCAAGACCCATGGATTTGCCCACATGGCGATGTTCAGCTTTATCATCGCAGCGGTGAGGGTCTGCACCGCTGCAAAAACAGGACCTGCGAGCGTGAGGCCAAGAGTGCCCAATGCGATATCAAACGCCGTACTGACGTCTGCGGCCTTCAGCCATTCGCCGACGATAGGAACCGCCACAACCGAACCAAGCATCTTCGCCACAAAAGAAGCGGCGCGCGTGATGCCTTCGATCTTGCGCTCGAGGGACTGTGCGATCAGCTCCCTGTTGGCGCGGATCCAGCCGGTCGTGCGATTAACCAGCTTCGCCAAGGTCGGCGCGAACGACGCCGACAGGCGCTTGGTCAAGCCGCTGCTCGCAGCATCGAGCTGGTCGTAGGCGTCGGACAGGTCGCCGAGGCTGCGGTTGTGCTCCTCGGTCATGCCCGAATTAAGCTGCTGCACGCGGCGCCATTCGTTGATGCCCTCGCGGCCGCGGATCAGGAACGGCAGCAGATCGGCGCCGGCCTTGCCGAACAGGGCGGTGGCCATCGCCGCGCGGGCCGATTCGTTGCGGGTCCGGCGGAACGACTCGGCGATATCCTCAAGCGAGTTGCCGACCTTCTTGACCTGCCCGTCGCGGCCCCGCAGCGAGATTCCCATGCGCTGGAAGAGCAGCGCCACATCCTTGTTCTTGCCGGTGGCAGCGTCATACATGGTCCGGTTGAGCTTGAGGAAGCCCTTCTCCATGGTGCCGACCTCGATCTGCAGGTCCTTGGCAGCGAGCCGCCACACGGCGAGATCCTTCACGCTGCTGCCGAGCCTCTCGGCCATCAGGGTGATGCCTTCGTAGCTCTCGGCCGCCTGGCGCGTCATGCTGATGAGCCCGCCGAGCGACGCGATCGACCCCAGCGCGCCAAGGGCGGGAATCCAGGACGTGATCGAGCCCAGCCCCGCCCGGAACTTGCCGGCGACGCCGTCGACCGCCGCGCCGACCTTGCCGAGCGCTGTGGTCTTCGGCTCCGCGACGGCCTGGTTGATCGCCTTGATGGGGGCCATCAGGCGCGTGAAGGATGCGCTGATGCCGCGCACGACCTCGGTCGCCTTGTCGACGGCGCTGATGGTCGTGCTGACCGAATAGCTGGGCATTGTCGCTCTATCCTTCCGGCAGTTTCGGCAGCTTGCGGGCGATGCGATCGGCCTGCCGCATCCAGCGGTACAGGTCGTTCATCGGCTTGTTCATGAGAACGTCCGGGTCCATCTGTCCCCAGAACCAGGCGAGGTCGAAAATGGCCTCGCTCAGTCGGCCGTCTTCCGCTCCCGCAACGCTACGAAAGGGCCGAGCTTCTCGACGCACAGCTGGAAGTCGAGGGCAGTCAGGCGATCGATGTCCGGCTCGACCAGCTTGTCCTCGCTCAGCAGGATCAGCATCTCCACTGCGCCGGCGAGCTGGCCCTTCTTCCCTTCGACGTCGTTGATGCGCCGGATTTCCTTGAAGGTCGGCGGGCGAAAGGTGAGAGTCGTCAGCGACTCCTCGCTCGCGGTCTTCTTCAGTGGCCGCTTCAGCGCGACCTCGATGGTGTCGGGAATGACGAACGCCACATCGCGCTGGTCGAGTTCGGGTGCATCCACGTCAGACCTCCTCACCATCGGTGCCTTCGAAGCGCACCTTGAGACTGCCCTTCATCGCGTCGGGCACGATATCGCCGGCGACATAGGCGCCGCGCAGCACGAGCTGCACGCCGTTCGCCAGGGCACAGTTCACGATCGCGTCGTCGATCGCCTCCCAGTCCCGGGTCTTCATGTCGGTGCCGTCCTGGGTCACCTCCATCTCGATGTAGGGGACGTTCGCCTCCTGGGTGTAGCCGTGCACGGCGCCGTCGCCGCCGGCCACGCCGGTCTTCTTGAAGACCTGGAAGTTGTAGGTGAGCTCGGCGCGGAAGCGCAGCAGCCTGTCGCCGACGCGCACCTGCGCGGTGCCGCCGATCGGTCCAACCCTCATGGTGTTATTCCTTCCTTGGAGAGCGCGACGGCTCAGGCGTTGGCGGAGATGCGGAACTGCGCGAGGACGGCGGTCATGCGCAGCTGGGCGATCAGCGGCGGCGGGAAGAGGACGTCCAGCCGGTCGGGGTTCTGCGCATTGCGCTCGACGGCGAGCACGTCGAGCATCCCCGTCACGTTGGACAGCAGCCCGTCATATTCCATCGCGCGCATCTCGGCGACGACGAAGGCCTTGGCGATCGCCGGCGTGACGATCGCCGCGTTCGGCGAGAAGCGCGTGCCGTCGTTGGCCAGCTTGAAGCGCGGGAAGTTCGCGGTCCAGGCGGCCTGCAGGCGGCGCAGCACGCGCATCAGGGTGTAGGTCTTCTCGATCGACAGCCAGGACTCGTCGGGCTGGCTGAAGGCATTGAGCTGCCAGGTCGCGATCAACCGCTCGATCATCACCGCGCCATCGGCCGCGACGGTGAAGGTCGAGATTCCCGAATAGAGCAGCGTGTTGCGCTCGCCCTGGGTAAAGCGGCCGGCGCCGGGCGGCGGGCTGAGCAGGCCGGGAACGGCGATGCCCTGCACCGGCCGCGCCGGATCATTGCGCAGCACGATCGCCGCGGCGGCGACCTGTCCCGCCGCCCAGCGCCACACCGGCGTGGGCGACAGGCTGTAGCCCAGCACCGTGGTGTGCGGATCGTTCTGGCTGAGGCCGAACGTGACCAGGCTCGAGACGCTGCCGCGCCGGGCCGTGAAGGCGTGGCCCCAGACCATGCGGTTGTAGGCCCAGCGGCCGTTGCCGACCTGTGCCATCGCCGCCTTGATCGCCGCCAGGTTGGTGGCGTCGGTGTAGGGCATGACGATGAAGTCGAAGGTCTGGTCGCCCAGCGCCGCGAGCGCCGTCGTGATGTTCGGGTCGGTGGCGCCACTTGCCATCGCCGTGATGGCGCCGACATAGGAGTCCGGCAACGCCTCGCCGCCGGCGCTGCCCAGCCAGGCGTAACGCAGGTCGATGTCGCTGCCGAGCGTGCCGGCGTTGCGCGCCGTGAGGGTGACCGTGCCGGTCACGTTCGCGGCCGTCACGGGCAGGTCGGCATTCGCATTGATCGCCGCGGCGATCGCGTCGCCTGTCGTGGTCGTGGTTTCGGTCCCGGCCACCGGGACAGGAACGGCCACGCCCGCGACATAGAGCGGGATCACGCCCGGCGCCGTCGGCGCGGCCGACACCACGATCGTGCCGGTCGCCTTCACGGCACCGCCGGCATCGGCCACCGGCACGGCCCAGATCAGCCCGAACGGGTCGACCAGGCGCACGGCGTCGACCATGTCGGCGAGCTGCGAGCCGACGCCGAACTGCGCCTTGGCGTCGGCGACGCTGACGACGGGGATCGGCACGTTGGCCGTGGCCGTGCCGGCGGCCAGCTTCTGGCCGATCAGCAGGATGCGGCCGGGATCGTCGGTGCGCGACGCCTTGCTCGCGTCGACCTCGGCGAACAGGCCCGGAAGCCGGAACGCCTGCGGAATCTGGCTGAAAGGAATGGTCATTCGGACTCTCCGTTGCCGTCGCCGCCCTCGGGTGCGGTCTCCGTCAGAGTGCCGCCGCCGTCGAGGGCGCGGCGCTGCCAGAACTCGTCATGGGCCGGCACCCACATGCCGCCCGGCGGGCAGACCCGGCGGGTGGCCGGATCCGGAATCGTCATGCCCTCGGCCGGCGTGAACCACATTCTTTGCATCGTGCTACCTCGGCTGATCCAGGATGCTTTCGAAGGTCATCGTCAGCTCGTCCGACAGATCCCCCGGCGCGCGCGGGTCGAAGGTCTGCTGGAAGCCGACCTCGATCTCGAGCTGGAAGAACACGACGTCGAGCTCGGCGCCGTCGCGCGCCGCCACGTCGTCGTCGAACACCGTCTCGATCCGCTCGACCCAGCCGAACAGGCCGAGGAACTGCGGATCCTCGAGCAAGGTGGTCTGCACGGCCGCGGCGAGCGCCGTCGCCAGCGTGTCGAGCGCCGGGGCGCTCGAGCGCGGCGCGCCGATCACGCCGCCGATCTGAAGCTCGCCGGAGATGACGAAGTCCGGGACCTGGCGCGACACGCCGGCGCCGGACTCGCGGGTGACCCGGGCCTTCAGCACCGGCCACGCTTCCGACATCACGTTGCCGAAGCGGTGCTCTGGCACGTTGACGCCGAACAGCGGGTGACCGTTAGTCGCTGACGCAGCGCGCAGCAGCGCCAGCGCTGCCGTCCGGATCGTCTCCATCTGCAGCTGCGGCGGCGGCATCTCAGTATTTCCGGACGATCAGCACGGCGCCGGTGCGGTCGCCGTTCTCCTCGAGATGGTCGACCTCGTAGGTGCCGGCGGCGGCGCCGGTGGCGACGATCACGCGATCGCCGCTCTTCGGCAGGATGCCGCCGGGGAAGTCACCGTAGTGCACGATGAACGACGGCTTGCGCGTGCCGCCGACGACCCCCTCGTCGCTCAGCGACAGGAAGGCGCCATCATATTCGGCGGGCAGGGCGAACGGCGCGCCGGCCGGCGCGCCGGCGAGGATCCGCTGGAAGAAGACGTCGCCATAGTCGAAAGCGCGCACCGTCGCCCGATCGAGCGCGGCCGCGGCGTCGCGCCAGGGCACGCGGCCGCTCCTACCGACCGGCCAGGCGGTCGGCGACGGCCTGGCGGAGGACCAGCACGGCTTCCTCGGCGGTCACCGTCTCCGGGGCGCCGAGCAGGCGCGCCAGGTCGACCGCCTCCTTGCCCTTGAGCTTCTCCCAGTCGGCCGGGATGGCGACCGCCGGCGCCGGCGAGGGCGCGATCACCTGGGTGGCGGCACGGGCCGTGAAGGGCGCGGCATGGCCGGCCGTCAACAGGCGCGCCAGCTCCTGGTCGACGAGGCCGAGCTTGCGAGGGTCGAATTCCTCGCCCGGATTGACGACCCCGAAGTTCGGGGCGGTGCCGTACTGGATCTGGGAAACGGCGACGTAGCGCATGAAGAGCCTCCTGTGAAAGGGCGAACGGCGTTCGGGGTAGCCGAATGAATGGTTGCGGCGGCCGGGCTCGAACCGGCGACCTCCGGGGTATGAACCCAGCGCGCTCCCAACTGCGCCACGCCGCGGAGAGATCGGGGCGTCGACGGTCAGTTGACCGTAGCGCAGAAGCTCGCGTTCGGCCGATAGGGCACGACCAGCGGCGCGGACTGCAGCAGCAGCCAGCGCACGGCGGGATCCTCCTCGAGCCACGACTTCACGAAGTAGCGCGTGGCCTGGTAGGCCGCCTTCTCGTCGAGGATCATGCCGTAGCAGCGCGTGCCCTCGAGCCCGCCCAGGACGCGACCGCCCTCGCCCATGATGACCGTGTAGTCGGGCAGCAGCTGCTGCGTGCTGCCGTTCTCGTCGACATAGGTGTCCTGGTAGACGTAGATGTCGAAGTCGCCGATGAAGCCGACATAGCGGGCCCGCGCGTTGCCGTCGCCACGCACGATCGGCCCGAGCTGCAGCGTGTTCGGCGTGCCGGCGCGGATGATGGTGCTGAGCAGGGCCTTCACGTCGGCGTCGGCCTTGAACAGCGCGTAGGCCTTGGGATCCATCACGACCGTCGTGCCCTTGGCGCCCGACTTGGTCTGGACCAGGCCCGCCCAGGTCTCGAGCGAGGCGAGCGGGGAAACGCCGGCCTGGCCCCACCGGGCACCGCCGGCGAGCACGACGGTGAGCGCCGCGTCGCGCTGGAAGTCGACGACGACGGTCGGGTAGTTCTCGCCGGACACGGTCACCTTGCCGGTGCGCAGGGCTTCCGAGGCCATGACCTCCTCGCGGCGGTCCAGCATGTTGAGCTGGTCGGCGAGCGAGACGGCGAGCTGCGCGCGGCGGCGCTGCATCGGCGACAGCGAGCCGCCGATCGTCTCGCCGATCGCGCGGCGCAGCGGCTGGTCCGGCTGCAGCACGCGCTTGTCCTTGGCATAGGCCGGACGGAACGACTTGGTCGCGTAGCCGCGATCGGCCACCACCTTGCCCGGCATCAGCGGGTGCACGAAGGGCGTGATGCGCGGCTTGGACGAGTCGACGTCGAACAGGATCTCGTTCGCGGTCGCTTCCTGCACGAAGGGAAAGAACGTGTTGAGCAGGAAATTTGACGGTGTCGGAAGATCCGACACCACGCGGGTGAGAACCCACGTGTTGTAGATATCTACGGCCATGGGTTATCTCCCCAGGATTGAAGGGTTACGAGAGGGTGCCAATCAGGCCGGCACGACCTTGCGCAGGAAGATGCCGATCTTGCGCAGCGACTCGGTGATGGTCGCGAGCGTCAGGCCCCCGTCGATCACCATCTTGTCCGGATTGAACTCGCCGGTGAGATAGACGATCGCCTGCACGTCGCCGCCCGAGCCGTCGGCATCGACGGCGAGGACGGATTCGGGGACCTGGCTGCCGTCGGCCGAGGCGGCAAGCGCCTTGGTGCGCTTGTTGCTGGCGGTGATGTTGCCCAGCAGGGTGCCGCGGACATACGGCCCGCCGGTCAGGGTGACGGTGCGCATGGCGCGCGGATACTCGCCCGCGAACAGCGCGTCGGGGACGGTCGTGCCCTGGCTGCTGAAGCCGGCACTCAGTTGATCGGCCATCGTCGTGATCTCCTATGAGGCTAGAGGTGTGCCGCTCAGGACTTGCGAGCAGCGCCGGGGACGAAGGCGAGGACCGACGCGGCGGCGTCCTCGATCTCCCTGGCGTCGGCCGACCGGCTGTCGTCGCCGGCGCGATCGGCGCCCAGCTTGGGCGTGCGGCGGGTCGCCATGTCGCCGCGCAGGCCGATGCGGCCAGCGTTTGCCGAGGCAGGGCCGTTGTGGTCGGGGCCGGTCGCCTCGAGAAAGCCGATCGCCTGCTTCGCGGTCATGTCGCTGTTCAGCGCCACGTGCAGCGCCTGGCCGACGCGATCGCGGCCGCCGGCTTCGACGATCGCATGGATGCGCTCGCGCTCGAGGAAGACGACGGCCTGGCGGGCGGCGGCGGGGATGGATGCAGAAGCCGCCACAGCCGCATCGTGCGCGGCCTTGGCCTCGTCCTTTTCCTCGTCCTCGTCGTCGTCATCCTTGGCCTTCGCCTTGTCTTCGTCGTCCTCGCCCCCTTCGTCGTCATCGTCCTTCTCGACGGCCTTCTTCTTCGCGTCCTCGTCCTTTTCGTTGTCGTCGGTCGCGCCGGGCTTGGGCTGCTGAGCCCCCTTGCCCCACAGTCGGAAGTTCATGGCAGGCTCCTTTTCGTTTCAGGCGGTCAGCTCGGCCAGTTCGAGCAGCGCCTCGGTGGGCGACAGGATGTCGTCGCAGAACTTGCGCTTGAGGGCGTCGTCGGGCAGGTACGAGTTCGCCTGCGTGGCCTGCACGGCCTCGACGCCGATGCCGCGGCCTCTGGCCACGACCTCGAAGAATAGGCCGGCGATCGCGTCGATCTCCTTCTGGAACTGCGCGCGCACGGCCTCCGGCAGCGGCTCGTATTCGTTACCGTCGGCCTTGTGCTCTCCGGCATAGATCATCGTGACCTTCACGCCGGCCTCGGCGAGCGCCGCCGACAGATCCCAGTGGGCGCAGATCACGCCGACCGATCCGGTGTAGCCGACGGACGAGCAGGTGATGCGGCCGGCGCCGACCGCGAGCGCGAAGGCCGCACTGCAGGCCATCGAATCGACGATCGCCCAGACCGGCTTGTCCTCGCGCGCGGCGCGCACCTGGTCGGCAAGATCGAAGCATCCCGCGACCTCGCCGCCGGGCGAATCGCACACCAGCGCGATGCCCTTGACCGACGAGTCGTTCATTGCCGCGGCGAGCTGCGTGCGCAGCCCGTCGTACCCCGTCATGCCGCACCACGGGTCGACCGTGCCCAGGTTGTTGACCAAGGTGCCGTCGACCTGCAGCACCGCGACGTTGCGGTACTGGGCGAAGGCCTTGCGATAGTCGCGCTCGACCAGGCCGACAGGCAGCGAGGCATAGACAGGACGGCGCTCGCTGCCGTCGTCTTCCATGGCACTGAACCGCGGCGGTGCGACACCAAGATCCTGCCGGCCCTGCAGAACGCGCGCGAAGCTGTCGAGCCACACGGCGCCCTGCCGCGGCTCGAGCAGCAGCGGTCGGCCGAAGGCGCGACGGGCGAGATGGGCGTAGCGCATCAGCTCTGTCCCTCCGGCACCGTCTCTTCGTGATCGCTGCGGCCCTGCACGCCCATCGTCGCCGAGGCGGGCGAGAGCGTGACGCCAAGCCGCTTGAGGAAGCGAGACTCGCGCGCGATCTGCCGCGCCGTCTTGCGCCAGTCCCTGCCCTGCTCGGCATTCGCCGACTGCAGCGAATCGGTGCCTGTCTCGCGGCCGATCTGGTAGGCCTGCCGCTCCTTCACCGGATCGACATGGCCGCGGCCCGGTCCGATCCAGGCGCAGCGCAGCCAGGCCGACCGCTTGGCATAGAAGCTGTCGGCGCCGCCGTTGCGCCGCATCGACGGCAGCTCGACGATGCCGCGATCGACCGCCTCCTCGAACCACAGGGCATAGATCGGGTTCGCCTTCGTGCGCTCGAGGAAGGCCGAGCGGCCCGTGATCGCCTTCCAGGCGCCGAGCATCGACGCGCGGGCGCTCGAATAGTTCGTCTTCGAGAAGTCGCGGGACAGCTCCTCGAACGACATGCCGAGCCCTGCCGCGATCCGTCGAAGGGTCGCGTTGATGAACGGCTCGTACCCCGCCCCCGGCTGGGTCGGATTGCTGAACTTCAGCGACGTGCCGACCGGCATGCGAATCAGCCGCGTGCGATCGGCAAGCTGCATCTGCGGACCGGGGATGGCGAACTGCTTCAGCCCGGTCTGCGGGTTCGGCGTCTGCACGCCGAAGATGGTCTCCAACGCTTCGCCATCGAGACCGGACTGGGTTTCGATCGTCGCGGCCAGCAAGGTGTTCAGCAGGTCCGCCTTGAGAGTGGCACGCTCCTTCACGTCGTTGAGACGGAACGCCTCGAGGACGGAGGTCATCGGCGACACGCCACGGGTCATGCCGTCGCCGTCCGACACGAAGCCATGCATCACGATCGGACGGCCGAAGTCGTCCTCGCGCGGCAGCCGCTCCCATTCGAAGGTCGACGCGAACAGGAACGGGTCGAACGGGTGCGACTTGCGGATCCAGTAGGCCAGCGGCTCGCCGTGCGGGCCAAGCTCGATGCCGTTGCGCATCTCCGCCGAGTCCATCGCCTCGTTCGGATTGGACAGGCGCGACGGGCTGATCTCCTGGATGGCCGTCGCCATATGGGCGCGGCCCGGGCCGATGCGCTCCTCGAGCCAGTGCGCGACGCTCAGATGCTCGCCGTCGTCCCACCATGCGGTGAAGGCCTGGCGCAGCAGCCCGATGAAGGTGACCCGGCGGCCGGCATCGATCCAGCAGCCCGGATCGTTGGCCCATTCGTCGAACGCCTCCTCGACGGCCTCGCCGAACGCATCCTTGTCGTCGTCGGGCATGTCGCCCAGGCCGAGCGCCTGCCAGTTCGGCTCGCAGGCCAGCATCCAGTTGGCGCCGATGATGTTGTCGATCTGGCTCTGCCGCGCGCCGGCGGCCCAGCCATTGTTGCGGCCCATGTCGCGCTGGCGCGCGACGATGTCGTCGCGCAGCCCCCACATCGCCGCGTCGTGCGACAGCAGGGCGGGCGCATAGCTCGCCATCTCCTGGCTGAGACGGTCGCCGGCGCGGAACGGCGCATCGGCGCGCAGATCGCGAAGCGGCGTCACGCCGTCGGCGGCGACCAGGACGGCATCCGGCATTGGGGGCCTCAGAAGATCGGCGTGATGGGCGCGCCGTACCCGGTGGGCAGGCCAAGGTTCCGGCGCAGCTGGGCGATGTACTGATCGAGCAGCGGCAGGTTGGCCTGGCTGTAGGTCAGCGACTTGCCGCCGGCGGACGAAATGCTCACCACCTTCTGGCCGAGCATGAGCTGGTGCCGAACGTCGAGCGCTTCGGCGAGGCGGTCGGCATCGGTCATGACGGGCATGGCGCTCTCACAAGGTGACGATTTCCTCGGGCAGCGGTGGCGGCGCGTTGCCGGGCCAATCCACCCGAACGTCGTTCGGCATCGCGGCAGGCGGTACGGTCGGCGGCGCATCCGGCAGCTCCGGCGCGTCGAACAGCGAGCGCTGCTCGGCGACCTGGCGCAGCCAGCTCCGCTCGAGCCAGTCCCATTCAGCCGGCGACTTCTTCGACAGCCCTTCCTTCTCGGCGATCGCCTCGGCATAGATCCGGGCGTCGAGCAGATGGTTGTCGTTCTCGACGCGGTGCCAGCCCTGGCGCATCTTGCCGGTCTTGCGGTCGCGCTGCGTGACGAACACCTCCGACAGCAGCTGGCGGAAGTCGTCCTCGCTCCAGTCCTGGCTGAAATGGCAGTAGCCGCCGGGATACCCGATCGCCTCCGGCGGCTTCTTCAGCTTGAGCTGCGAGTAGAATCGCTGCTTCAGCGTCCAGGTCCCGACCGGATAGCTCTTCGGGCCGCGGCGCCGCGCCTTGCCGCGCTCGCTCGTCTCCCGCAGGTTCGGCCGGCCGAGCCAGGCCGGGATCTTCCAGCCTTCCTCGCCGCGCACCGCAAACCGGCCCGGCGCCTTCTTGCACCATTCGACGACGACGTCCGTCTGGTAGCGGGCATCGATGCCGAGCGCCGCGATCGGCCGCTCGACGCCGCGCAGGTCGCGGAACGTCTTCTTCTGGATCTCGGCAAGCGCCAACCAGCAGTCGCTGCCGAGCGTGCCGGGATCGCCGGCGAGGAAGCCGTGCTCAAGGTTCCACGACTGGCGGTCGCGACCCCAGCCGACGATCGTGTACCAGATGCCGTCGCCCTGCACGTCGGCGCCCAGGGTGATGAGCAACACGCCCTCGGGACACGTTCCCGCGTCCCACAGCTCGCGGCGGTCGACCAGGTCCTTTGCCGCCGGCCGGTCGGCCGCCTCGTCCCATGCCTCGCCGAGCTGCAGGTTAAAGAAGGTCTTGAGCTTGTCGACGTCGCCCTGCGCCTCGATCCACCGCGCGACGATGTGATCCCAGGTCGTGAACGGGCTGTTCAGCGCGCTGATGTGGTAGCTCGGCTCACGGCCGGGGAAAGGCATCGCGTGTACCCAGCGGCCCTGGGCGTTCATGCCCTCGAGCTGCCAGTGGCCGATGATGCAGCCGTTTGCCTCGCAGACATAGTGGGCGTGATAGGGCGGCGTCGGGTTGAACTTGATGCCGAACGGCTTGTCCTTGCCGCCCCACTTCAAGAACTGTTCGGCGCCGCACTGCGGGCACGGCACGTGCCAACGGCCCTGCGTGCCGGCCTCGAACTGCCGCGCGACGCGGCTGACGCTCTTCAGCGTCGGCGTCGAGATGTCGAGCTCCTTGTCCTGCCCGCTCTTCTCGAACGACGTCTTGCGCGCGCGCGCCATCTCGACGGGATCGCCCTGCCCGCCGACATTCAGCGGGAACTCGTCGACGTCGTCGAGGACGACGTAGCGGACCGACTTCTGCCGCAGGCCGGCGCCAGAATTGGCGCCGGTGACCACGATGGATCCGCCCGGGAAGCGCTTGCGCTTCAGGGTGCTGCCGTCGCGGCCCCGGATGACGACATTGCTGACCTTGCGCGCCAGCCGCTTGGTCGCCTCGATCGTCGGCTCGAACTTCTCCGTCGTCCAGTCGCGCGCCGCCTCGATCGTGGGATGCACGACCAGCACCGGCGCCGGCGCGGCATCGATGATCCAGCCCAGCACGTTGCTGATGCCTTCCGAGCCGGACACCTGCACGCTCTTCATGAGCGTGACACGGCGCGCCCAGTGCGACGGCGCCATGCAGTCCATGATCTCGTTCAGGAACGGCGTCTTGGCATTCCGCCACTTCCCCGGATGCGGGCTCGTCCCCTCCGCGACGATGCGATGCTTCTCGGCCCACTCGCTCGGCAGGATGGGCGGATCGCGGCGCAGGCCGCGGGCCCACGCGATGCGGACGGCGCGCTGCGCGGAGCTAAGCCCCGGCAGCAGCTTCCGCAGCTGCGTCGGGCTGAGGGTCGTCAGGCTCGTCGACGGCGTCTGCATCGTCGAACTCGTCCCCGTCCTCTGCCGCGATCGCGTGCGCGGTGTCGTTGAAGGCCTGCGCCGTCGTGTCCTGCAGCCACACGCGCAGCTCGGGCTCGGTGCGCGGCTGCTGGCCGATGAACGCGTAAAGCGCGCTCGCCTTGTCGGTCATCAGGCCCGTCACGCCGTCGCGCGTGCGGCGCGACAGCGTCATGGTGGTTTCCTCGACCACCGCCTTCAGGACGAGCAGGCCCTCGTCGTCCACCACCTGGCGCAGCAGCCGGCGGTTCTTCAGCTGCTTCTCGAGCTTCTGCTGCTCTACCAGCGCCGAAGGTGACCGCGGCGCCGGGCCCGAACGGCGTTCGCCCGGCACGTCGCCGGCGTCATCGTCGTCCTGCTCTTCGCCGGTGGCGCCCGTCGTCTCGGCCGCGCGCCGCATCAGCGGGTTGAGGTTGGCTTCGCGCGCGGCCCGCACGGCATCGATGTCGAAGAGCGGGTTTCCCTTTTTGTCCCGCTCGGCGACCGGAATCTTGCCCGCCGCGGCCTGCTTGCTGATCGTGCCCTTGCCGATGCCCAGTGCAGCAGCGAGCGCGGAAACGCCTACTAAGGTCATTGTTCTTAGCCGCCACGGCTCTTCATCAGGCAGTTGTGCGCTCTATCAGTCACATGCATCATCAGTATCTTTTGCGTTTAACTCTCAGGCAAATCTAACACTTGCCTTCGCAGATCTACTTCTGAGCGAAAAGGAGACGAGTGATGTCGAGTATTCGCCGCACCATCCAGATATTACTCAGCTGTTTGGCCTTTGCAGCTGCTGCGCCTGCCAATGCACAATCCGAATTGGAACGATTGGGAGATGAGGTAAAAAAACATGTACCAAATCCGATAGACGATTTGAGGAATCCTGGGAAAGCCGTCAAGCGCCACGTCGCTACTGCCGTCGAAACCGCTACCATGCCATTCACATTTGGTGCGGGCCTCGTATCCAAGCAGTTCCAAAAGTGGATCGAAAAGTTTGCAAATCAATTCGAGGATTGGGCGAGACGATCCATTTGGTGGGGTGTCGTAATACTTATTGCGCTAGGATTTCTCCTCGCATTGCCCTCGATCCTATGCATAGCAATACTTCTCGTGATTCTCAGGCGCACACGTTCAATGCGAGAAACCTAACCTGCTCTTTGACGTGACAGAAAAAGTCTCGCCGGTCCCTTGCAACGTTGCGGAACGCCCCGTGAAGGCTTGCCAGCGACGTACAATCACGTCGCAATAGGCCTCACTGAGTTCCATCGCGTAGCACCGTCGGCCGATCGTCTCGGCGGCGATGATGCTCGAGCCCGAGCCGCCGAAGGGCTCATAGACCACATCGCCGCGTGCCGAATTGTTCAGCATCGGCCGGCGCATGCACTCGACGGGCTTTTGCGTACCGTGCACCGTCGCCAGGTTCTCGATGCCGCTCGCGTCGATGTTCCACGTCGTCGACTGGTCGCGCGCGCCTTGCCAGTGACCGGTGCCGCCTTTTCGGACCGAATAAAGCGCGGGCTCGTGCTGCCAGTGATAATTGCCGCGGCCGATCGCGAAGTTCGGTTTCACCCACACGATCACGGCGCGCGTCTCGAAGCGGCACGCCCGGAGGCTGGCCTCGACTTCGTAAGCTTTCGTCGCCGCATGCCAGACATAGGTGACCTCGCCAGGAAACAGCGCCCAGGCTTCGCGCCAGTCGGCGCGATCGTCGTTCAGCACCTCGCCAACGCGCGCCGACTCCTTGCCGCGATTGACGATCTCGTTCCGAAATGACGGGTCGTACTCCACGCCATAGGGCGGGTCAGTGACCATCAGGTGCGGACGCGCACCGGCGAGGAGGCGCTCGACGTCGCGCGGTACCGTCGAGCTGCCGCAGCGCAGGCGATGTGCGCCGAGCAGCCAAGTGTCGCCTGGCCGCGTGACCGGCGGCGGCGCCGCGACCTGCTTGCCGTCCTCGTTCGTCGCCGGATCCGGCAGGCCGAAGGCCAGCAGCTTGTCCATCTCGGCGTTGCTGAAGCCGAGCGCCTGGATGTCTTCGACGGCAAGCTCCAGGTCCAAGTCTCGGTAGATCGAAGCGAGAATCGCTTCGTCCCATTCGGATTCTTCAGCCAGGCGGTTGTCGGCGATCCGATAGGCTTCGACTTGCCGAGGTGCGAGATGGTCGACGATCGCAACCGGCACCGTTTGCCGGCCGAGCTGCCGCGCTGCAAGCCAGCGAGCCTCGCCCGCCACAATCTCGCCGGCGGCGCTAACGACAATCGGCGCGTTGAAGCCGAAGCGCTCGATCGACTGCGCCAGGCGCTCAAGCTGCCGCCTCGGATGTACGCGGGCCGTCCGCGTCGGCGCGGTGAGTTCGCCTACCGGGCGAAACTCAAGTCGGGTTGCCCCCTTCTCCATGATGCACAAACCGTGGGAACGTACCCCCGCCCGTGTACGGGTGGCGGGGTGGCCGATATCCGGCCGGTGTCGGTCGTGCGTGCTTGCTTCACGCGGTTCGCAGCGTTGGCGCGCTGCGGCTCCCGCCTCTTTCAGCGAGAGTTTCCGCGCCCGTTTCTGTTTCCGATTAGGAAGAAACAGGCCGTTTCATCAAATAAATCAGTCGGTTACTAAGAAACCCAAACGGTGCGCGTTACCCGTTTTGGAACTCCGACGGGGAAGGACCCGCGGTCGCGCAACTTTGTTGCGCGCAACAATGTTGCGTAGTCAGGCGACGCAACAATGTTGCGCGAACGAATGTTGCGCGGCGCGGAAATGGTGCGCTGCCGAAGTGGGTGGGCTCCACGTCCTTCGCGCTTGCGAAATGGTTCACGGACGAGACGAGGCGGCGGCGGCGTCCATGCTGGTCGCCCAGTTGGCGGCGAAGCGCCGGCCTGTCGTGGTTTCGACCTGACCCTTGAACCCGAAGCGCGGCTTGATGGGCACGGTACGCTTCAGCCAGAAGAGCGGCTCGATCGGATAGCGAGCCTTACCCTTCCGCTTCATGACCGCCGCACCGAACCGCGTCTTGGCCAGGAAGTGCTTCGGCTTGTTGAGCAGCGCGCGAGGCCGCTGACCTTTCGGGATGATGCCCGACTTGCCGCGCTTCGCACCCTTCGGCACGGCCTTGCGACTGGCATCACGTGCATGACCCGCGCCGCCAGTCTCCTGAAGCCGCATGAACGGTTCAAGCGTGCCGACCGCCGCTTCCAGCTTCGTCTTCGTCGCCGGATCGATGCGGATGCCCTTCGACACCCAGCTGTTGCGGATCGTGAAGCGCTTTGGCAGTTCGGCCCGAATGTCAGTCTGCGCATCGCGCACCGTCAGGGTCAGAGCACGCGCGGTGGCGAACGGGACCTGCCTGCCAAGCCCCAGCATCAGCTCGGCGGCGGCAACGATCGGCGGCACATCGACCTTGATGTGCATTCTAGGCTCTTAGATTGTCTGGGAAAGGCGTGCCGCGGTATCTCGGCCCACCGTACACAAAAACTACCCCTAAAAGTGTTTCCGCGTCTACCGCTATTTTTCGGCCTTGGACGAAGCCTCATTCATCCACGCCTGTCGCGTTCCGTCATCGATCGGCACGGCGCGCTTGTTCCAGTCCGCTGCAAGCGCCTTGAGGTTGGTCCGATAGCGCTTATAGAGCGACGCTCGCTTCAACGCCTTGCCGCCTTCACGCGCCGCGATGCCGAACGTGACCTTGGAGATCGTCTCCGGCTTCACCTCCGACATCATGCCAAGCAGCACGGCCTTGTCGATCGAGCCGAAGGCCTGCAGGCGAGCGATCGTCCAATCGATCCGCTGCATCTCCTCGACCGTGAGCGAGACGCGGCGGCCCGGCACCGCATCCTGAGCCTGCAGCTCGCCCAGGAACGACCGAAGCTGCGCCGGCACCTTCACCCGCGGCAGTTGGCAGGCCAGGGCATGGACGTGGCGTAACCGGCAATGCACGAGGTCGGGCGTCCATTCCGTCGGCATCGGCCCCAGCCGACCCGCCTCGACAACCGGCTCATCGACAAGCGGAAGGTTGTGCGCCCGCCGATCCCACACCGCGTGCCGCTCGCTCACCAGCACAGCACGCTCGCCCGGCGCACGGAAAGCCCCAATCGGCTTCGTCGGCATCTGCACCGGGACATTTTCAGCGGGCCGGGACAAACCGATTTCGCTGTCCCGGCTTTGTCCCGGCATTTGTCCCGCCTTAACCATTTGTTATTCCTTCTTGATTCAAGAAAATGGGACAAGGGACAAAGGAAATGGGCCTCTCTCACGTGCGCGCGCGCGTGCGCATGCGCGATGGCCGCTTCTTTGTCCCGTTGTCCCGAAATGTAGGAAAGGCCTTATGCCATCGGCATCGGAGCCCGGGACAAAGGGTGGGACAATGCCGGGACAAAGGCGGGACAAACGGTCCGTCACGCCTGCTCCTCCCCGTACGTGGGCAGGAAAACCGGCGGGATGAGGAGGTAGCGCGACTGCACGGTAGCGAAGCGCATGTGGCCGTCCGACGGCTTGGCCTGCCATCCACCCCGGCGCAGCTGCTTCAGGATCTGCGAGCGCTTCTTCCCCTGGTAACCCGGGTGACCGGCGAGGAGCTTGTCGAGGCCCGGGTGCTTGTTCGCGATGGCGAGCCAGGCCTGCTCCCAGTCTTCGCCCGGCAGCTTCTCAAGCCTCAGGCCGATGCGTGCCAGGTTCTTCCGTGCGTTCGCCGCTTCCAATTCATTGGACCGGCCCAGCGCGACCAGCTCGCCGACCGTCGACCGCTCGCCGCTGCGCCACAGGTCGGGCACCTGCCCGAAGATCGTGTTGAGGAGATCGGTTGGCGCGTCGTCGCCCTCCTCGCTCTCGACGAGCGACATGATGAACGGCCGGAAGCGCGTGAACTCCTCGTGTCGATCCGGGTCGAACGGGTCATCCGAGGTCATGGTGCGCCACCCGGCGATCAGATGGCCGAGCTGGTCGGCATCGCGCGGCTGTCCGCCCATCGTCATGATCGCCGCGCGCGCCACCTTCAGGTTGCTCATGAACAGGTCGAACCGCGAGATTGCCCGCGCCCGGAGATCGGGCGACATCTCCGCCGCGCGGTGAAGCATCGCTGCGATCGTCTCGGGGGGCGCGGGGGGACGCTCGCGATCTCGAAACGGCAGCAGCTCGAGCAAGGTGATGCGCGAGCGATCCTGCGGCGCCCATTCCTCGGTCACCGTCGCCGCCATGGTCACCGTCCCGTGCACGTCCAGGCGCCGGCTCTTGCCGCCCGAGCTGCCGCGCCCGCCTTCGGCGCCGTCATCCGACAGAAGGCGGACCAGCTCGAATATCTTTCGAATGCGATCCCCTTCCGAATCGCTTTCCGTTTCGTCGAGGTAGAAGGCCGCGGCCGCGCCGGCGAAGTTCTGCTCGAGATATGCCTTCGAATAGGTCTTCTGCACCGCGTGCGCGGCACCGCCGGTCAGAGCGCGGGCGTAGCGCAGCAGCGACGACTTGCCGGAGCCGTAGGGTGCGAGCACGAACTTGTGCGGCAGCCAGGTCAGCGCGGAGCAAAGCGCATCGCACCACAGCCCGCCCTGGAAGAGGTCGCGATCCTCCGCGGAAGCCCACACCCATTCGTCGAGGTGGGCGGCGACGATGCGCCCCGGCTCGGGGCCGACCTCCTTCCAAGAATAACCGTTGCGGCCTTCGTTGAAGTAGCTCGGCGGTTCGCGCCGGCCGCCGACCACGAACAGCGCCTCGCCGATCTGCAAGCCAGGATCGTGGATCGTCCCATCGTCGAAGATGCGATCGCCGGCATGGACGATCGGCACGCCCTCAGGGCTGCGCCAAGTGCCGATACTGCGATGCGGCGTACGTCCGTCGTAGAACCCGACCATCCGACACCAGCGCATGAGCGCATGGCAAAGCCGCTTCTCCTGGACGGCGCCGACCAGCGCCTTCTTCTCGAGATCGAATTTGCGGAAATGGCGCATCGGCCACCACATCTCGCCGACGAACAGGTCGGCGATCCCGCCGCGGCCATGCAGCTGACCGGAGGTGAAGCTGCGGATCTCGCCGAACGAGGTGACGAAGATGTATTCGCCCTCGCGCATCCCGAGAGCCCGAGCCGGGCACGGATCGCGCTGCCAGACGTGCGGGCCGCGCCAGTACCACACGATCTCCCGGTCCTCGATGCCGTACCAGCTCGGATACTCCCAGCGGTCCGGCGGCCCCGGCACGCCGTCGTCGCGCCGCTGCGGATCCTCCGAGTCGACGGCCCAATCCTCGTCATTGTCTTTTTGGTTGGTCACGTCCCCGCCCGATCGTCGCTACGTCCGCGCGCCCCGTGAGCGCCGCATTCGACGGTCACGTTTGCCGTCATGAAGATGATCCCGCTCGCTGCGATCGCGCTGACCGCCCTCGCCTTTTCCGCCCTCGCCCAGGACGCGCCGCGCAAGCCGGGCAAGGCGCGCGAGGAGCCGAAATGCCTCAGCGAGAAATGGCCGCTCCCCAAACCGGCCGAAGGCGAGGCCTACGCGATCGACGGCGACACCATCGCGGTGCCCGGGCTGAAGCAGCACATCCGGCTGTGGGGCATCCAGGCGCCGGAGCTGCGCAAGAAGGAGATGCCGGCCGCGACCGCGATCGAGACCGTGGCCGGGATGAAGAGCCGCGCCGCGCTCGAGGACGAGATCGAGGCCAATCGACGGCTCGTGTCCTACGAGCCGACGAAATGGGACCACTACTGCCGGATCGTCGCCCGGGTATGGATTACGTCCGCGGGCACCGGCGACAAGGTCGACCTCAGCACGGTGATGCTGCAGAAGGGTTTCGCCTACGGCTTCTATCTCGACGACACGATCCCGGCGGCGCCGGAGCTCAGCCGCGGCTATGCGTCGGCCGAAGCCACCGCCAGAAGAAACCGGGTCGGTCTTTGGAAGGAATGGCTGGGCGAGAAGTAGCGCGCTCACGGCCGCACCTCGAATTCGGGACCGGAGAGCCGTACGGTGTCGCGCGCGGCGATCCAGATGCCGGGCCAGAACTTGCCGCGCTCGCGCAGCACGAGGCCTCCGCTCGGCGGATGGTCGCCGACGATCTCGACCGATTGCCACTCGTGACGGCGCGTCGGGCGGTACAGGGCCGACACGGGCTCGGTCATGACCGGCGCCTCTCGAGCGCTGCCAGGTCGCGCCGCACGCGGGCGATATCCCGCAGCAGCGCCGTCAGTTCGCCGGGCTGCTTTGGCCTGGGGCGCCTCCTGGGCAGCGCGCTCCCCTCCTCCTGCAGATGGTCTTGCGGGCCGGGCACGCCGGCTGGTGGCGTCGGAATTCCATTCGGCCGCGTGGAGGCGGAGCCCTCCTGTGGCCCCGACAGGCATGCCGCCCGTGTGCGTTCTTCAGGTCTGCCGTAAGATCTCAGTTGTTCGATCATCGGGACGCGCGGCCGTTCGATCGCGCAGGCCGGTGCCGTCGGCTTCGGCCCGTTCGCCACCTGTTGAGCGGCAAGCGGGCGCAAGCCGAAGTCGCGCGCCAGGCGACGGTATTCGGCGGCGGCGCCGGCGATGCGCAGCAGCACGGCGTCGCTCGCGCCGCGGGCGATCTGCCCGCGCAGCGCCACGACCATCGCCGGCTCCTGGACGGGCGCCGGCGCCGGCACCGGTGCGATCAGGACGCTCATCTCGCCTGCCCTCCCGAACGCCGTTCGGCCGTCTCGAGTCCGGCCCGCGCCCGCAGCACATCGTTGAAGTCGCCCTTCGGCGCGGCGATGTTCGGGATCTTGACCGCCACCCGGCGGCCGTGCCCGAGTTCCGCCGCGGCCTGGTGGGCGAAGATCTCGCCCCACCGCGTGCCGCCGCGCCCGCCCTTGTCGGCGGCATAGATGAAGTCGGTGCAGGCGAAGGGCGGCTCGACCGTCTTCATGCGCCCGGAATTGACGAAGCAGAGGCCCGAGCGGCGCCACAGCTGCATCGCCGACAGGCTGGTCTCGAGACCCTCGCCACCCAGCATCCGGTCGGCGTCGGGCCCGAGCCGGATGAAGCCGGGCGGCCACGAGCCGACCACGAGCTTGGGCTTGTCGACCGGGGCCTTGGTCCAGCCGCCGGCGCCGTCGCGCGCGAGATAGGTGCGGTGCACCGTGAGCAGCGCGCCGTCATAGCCGCGGATCGCGGCGACCATCGCCGGAAACTCGCGCTTCTCGAGGTCGTGCCAGCACCGGGGGTGAAAGCGCAGATCAGGCGGCCAGCCGGCATTGACCGCGGAATCGCCGACGCCGTAGTTGGCCGGCGGCACGATCGCGCGGCCGCGCAGGTAGGCGTCGACCACGCCGGCGGCGCCGAGCGCCACCGACTCGCTCCAGAGGCGCTCGGCCCGCTCCCGCTTACGGCGATCGTCCGACTGCTCGACGGCGGGCCGCTTCGGCAGGGCGCCGGCGGCTCTCAACAGCCGCACGCCATTCTCGCTCTCGAGGAACTGGATCGCTTCGGTCCACTCGAGCCCCTGGCGGCGCATGACGAAGTGGATGACGTCGCCCTTGGCCCCGCAGCCGTAGCAGACGAAGAAGCCGACCGGGACCTTGCGCCCGCCTATGGGGTAGACGGTGAAGGAGCCGGTGCTCTCGTCATGGAAGGGACAGGCGCCCTGCAGCGCATTGCCTGCCTTCTTCAGGGCGACGACGGCCTCGACGACGGGCAGGATCGGCACCGCCGCACGCACCGCCGCGGCGCGCTCGTCCCATTGCGATCGCCACGAGGCCCGGCTCAGCCGGTCGCCGCCGCGCCGCTGGCGCTCGTGCGCATCGCGCAGATCGTGCCGGTTGCCGAACCGGTCCGCGCTGGCGGCGGTCATCGCCGCGACTCCCACAACACGCCGTCGGCGATCGCGCCGCCATACTCGAGGAGCGCGAGATCCCAGGTGACCTGCTGACGGCTGACGCCGAAGTACGCCGCCAGGGTGGCGACCGTCGGGAACGGCCGCCGGCTTTCCGCGAAGAGCGCCGCGAGCTGCTCGATCGCGATGCGCCGCTCGTCCGCGCTGAGGCCGGTGAGCGGCGCGCCGAGCAAGGGCTCGGATGCCCTGTCTAGCGCGCGCACGTCGGCGCTGCCGTCGATGTTCCACCAATCGTTCAGCAGCCGCCAGGCGCGACGCCCCCCGGCCAGCCGCATCAGCAGCGCGGGAGACGCCCCCCGTCGCAGGTAACGACGCAAGGTCGTGACGATCATCGGCTCCCAGGCCGCGGCGGCCGCCGGCAATCGGCCGACCAGGACGGCGCCCTCGCTCACGGCAGCTCCCGCCGCTTGCCGACCATGACCAGCCAGGCGAAACGCTCGGCAGCAAAGAATCCCGCAGCGCCGCCGGCCGCATCGACCACCGCTCGCGCGTGCTCGCGCGCCACGACGCGGTACAGCAGATCGAGCGAGCCGAAGAGCTTGACGATCGACGTCTTGGCGATGCCGGTCCGCGCGTGCAGCTCGACCAGGCCGGGCCGGAAGTTCCCCTCGCGCGCCGACGCCAGCACCGCCTGGACGATCAGCGCCCGCCGGGCATCGCCGCGCCGTGTCCGGGCATCGGTGGCGCGGTCGCGCACCCGCCCGCAAGGCGAACGCCGTTGCTCCACTGTTTCGTGTGAAACGGTCACGGCCCGCCATCCGGCTTGGCCACGTCCATGACGGCCTGGTAGAGCGCCGACAGGGCGCGCAGCTCGGTGCGCAGCTTGACCAGCGCGCGCTTCGCCTCGGGTCGGGTGAAGTCGCCATCCTTCAGCGCGGCGACCACTTCGGCGATCGACTCGCCGTGCGCCTTGGCGCTCTCGGCACACAGAATCGGCACGTGCGCGTCGTCATCGCCCATCGGGATGAACACGCCGTCGGCACGCAGGGCGAAGAATTCCGCCATGGCCGGAGCGCGCGCGGAGGTCAGCGCCGCGGCGCGCGACACGCTCAGCTGCTCGCGCGAGGCAGGATCTGTGAGCGCCGCGACCTGGGTTTCTCCGATATCGAACAGGTCGGCGACCCGCTTGCGCCCGCCGGCCTGGGTGAACAGCAGGTCGACGGCCTCCTTCACCGAGCCGGGCTCACGCGGCTTGTAGGAGCCTCGCATCAGCGTCGCCCCTTCGGATACCCAGGCGGCGCGAGATCGAGGGCGTCGCGAACGGCGCGCCGGAACTGCGAGATCGAATTCCGGGCGAAACGGTTGCGGCGGCCCGCTACCTCTGTCGGTGCGGGTGACAGGGGAGCTTTCTCGACGATGCGATCTGAGGACGCGGCTTCAGCGTCGGACTTCACGGCCAAAGTCGAGGCGATGGTGCGGGCCTGTCTCATGCCGCCACCTCTTCCGGTGGCGTGGCATCTTGGGCGCCGGTCACGTTCGGAATTGGATCGCCGACTTTCCAGCCGCTCGGGATCAGTTGCTCCATTGCCCGGATTGTGTCGGCGGTTGGGCTCCAATCTTCTCGATCCATCGCGCCGAGCGCCGAGCGCGACAGGCCAGCCTTTATGGCGAACCCGGAGAGAGACAGACCGGCCGCGCGCCGATAAACGCGGAGGCGTTCGAGTATGGCGTTGATGTCCGAAGGCGCTGGCATGCCTCTAGGTTTGCATAAAGTTTTAGACGATACAAGCCTCAGACTGTCTACGAGATTAGGCGCGCAAAATTTTATGCACGCCGGCAGGTTCGGCAGCATGTCGACTGCCGCCGATCCAGCTCGAAAAGCTCTCTCTCGCTTCCTGACGACGCACAAGATTTCGCAGCGCAGGCTCTGCAAGGCTGCGGGACTGTCGCCGTCTGCGATCAATCAGTTTTTGCTCGGCAACGCCGAATCACCGAAGGCGGATACCTACGAGAAGATTGCGAAAGGAGCTGGAGAGATTCTCGGCCGTGCTGTCTCTGTCGCCGAACTCCGCGGCACCAAGACTGTTGCTGTCGACATTCCCGTTCGATCCTATGTGGGAGCGGGTGACGAAATCTTCGTCATTCCCGAAGATGAGCAACCCATTGACTGGGTAGAAGCTCCACCTGGCATGGAAGATGCCGAAGCCACGATGGTGCGTGGACGTTCCGGTCTCCCGCTCTACCACGACGGCGATGTGCTCTATCACCGCCGTGTAGTCACCGACCCGGGCCTTTTTCGCGGCGAAATCGTAGTAGCACAGGTGAAGAACGGCAAAAGATACGTGAAGCTCCTCGAGCGCGGACAGCGACGCTCCCGCTACAATCTTGTGAGTATCAACCCGGCCTTTCCGCCGCTGGAGGATCAGCAACTCGAGTGGATCGGGCCAATAGAATGGGTCAAAAAGACTCGGCGGCGCTTCTGACGAGGTGAAAGAGTTCGATGTTGGTTCGCCTGATACTATTTGCGGCTGCAATGGCGGCCATCTCGCCGGCCGCGCGCGCCGAGATGCCATCTTACGACGTCGAGGCGTACTGCAAGAATATTGCTGAGGTCGGCGGCACCCCCTCGCAGGCGACCCGGAATGGCTGCCTGAGGATGGAGCAGTCTGCTTACGATGGCCTCAAGAAGAGTTGGGACACCCTCCCTGGTGAGATGCGGGCCTATTGCAACGGGATCGCTACCGTGGGTGGCACAGGCTCTTACTCGACGCTGAGCGGCTGCATCCGCATGGAACAGGATGCCAAGCGGAAAAACGACGACTTCAAATTCAAGCGCTAGCCCACCTAAGCTGGCCGCCGGAGACTGAAATATGATCCGACCAAAAAAATTGCGCCTAGGAAGAAGCCGACCACTCCGCTGACAAGGGTGATTAGGGTACCGCCCATCGCAGTTCCGATGGCAGCTCCTGCACGCCCTGCATCAGTGACTTCCTTGCTCACTGCGCCCGCACCCACGATCCCGGTGAACACGACGCCTGAGAGTGGCATTGCAAGGCAAAGCAAACCCGCGATCAACAATCCCCGCCCCCACGCGTACCGGCTCCCGGCGGCCCGAACAGCAAGGAACATCGTGAGCACGAAGCCGATGAGCGCTGCCCAGACGCCGGCCTTGCCACCGCTTTGACCTCCGCCCGCCCCGAGACCGATCACTATCCAGGCCACCATGGCCACCACAAACCCCATGATCACGCCCGCAACGATTTTCCCGAACATTCCCACCCCCAGCGACAGTATCGGTTGAGCCTCGCGCTCGGCATGCACCTCGGTCAAGCGAGGCTTGTTGACTAATATTTTGGTCACCGTGTTGACAAACGACTAATATTTTAGTCATTCTCTCCGCCGCTCATCCGATGACCGGGCGAGCCGGCGGCGCGGGCCGCAGCCTCACAAGCACCCCCACGACCCGCGCCGCCGCTCCCAATTCAGGAGCGCGCCGATGCCGTCCAGCGAAGCCCGGGCCGAACGCCGTTCGGCGGACGACGCATTCACCGCCTCGATCGCCGCGATGCTCGGCCGCCTGGCCGATCGGCCGGACAAGCTGCGCGCCACGCTGAACGGCCTGGCGCTCGACGGCAGCCTGCGGCGCATGGGCCTGCCGTCCGGCCTGGCGCCGATGATGCGGCTGCCCGGGCCCGAGCCGGAGCGCTCGGTGCGCGCCCGCATGGCCGACCTGATGCTGCGCCGCTTCGCCGCCGACGGGAACGTCACCGTCGAGGACCTGCGCGGCGGCGGCTTCACCGATGCCGAGATCGCCAAGCACCGCCACGCCGCCGCCCGCATCGCGGGGCTGGCGCGGATGACGGCCTGACCTTTCACCCCGGGGAGAGCATCACCATGCCCGACAGCAGACTTGGTTACGCATCGCCCACCGCGACCCGCGGCCAGCCGCCCGCGCGGCCGCCGTCGCCCGGAGCCGGCTTGCCGCTGGTCTCGACCGCGCCGCTCACCGCCGACGAGCGCATCGCGCTGCGCGACCTCGCCCGCGCGCTGCGCGTCGCCGCCGATCGGGTCGACGAGGCGGTAACCGCCAACCGCGTCCCGCTCGGTCTCGAAGCCTGCACGGTCGCCGGCGA
>JAHCJV010000086.1 GCA_026126105.1 Enhydrobacter sp. | reverse complement strand
AGAGGGCGTTGGCGCGGAACATCGGGAACACGAAATCACGCACGAACTCTTCGCGCACATCGTCCATGAAGATGTTCTGCGGCTTGATGCCCAACATCTCCGCCTTCTTGCGCGCCGGGCCGAGCTCCTCGCCCTGGCCGAGATCGGCGGTGAAGGTCACGACCTCGCAGCCGTAGGTGGTCTGCAGCCACTTCAGGATGACGGAGGTGTCGAGGCCGCCCGAATAGGCCAGGACGACCTTCTTGATGTCGCCCTTCTTGTAGGTCCCGGTATAAGTAATGCTCATGGCTGCCTCGGCGGCGTCGGAAAGCGCGGGACTATAGCCACGGCCCTTGGCCGGGCAAGCGTTGGAGGAGAGACTGGGACATGCGTTTGGGCCGGCTATTCACCCTCCTAATGACGGCATCGACGCTGCTGGCACCTCGCGCGGGCGCCGCGGCTGGTTGCGACACCAACGATGCGGCAACCTCCATCCGCACCTCGGGCGGAAACTGCTTCTCATTCCATGCCTCGCCCGGCAGCGCCTCCGGTGGTCCGCTGATCGTGTTCATGCACGGTGACGGCGGCGGCTCGGTGAGTGCCGCCTACTGGACCGTCCTGACGCAACAGGCCGATGCACTTGCCGCGGCAACCTCGGCGCGCTTCGTCGTCCTGGTGCGACCGGGCTACGCGTCGCCGGGCGGCCGTTCGAGCGGCTCGGCCAAGTCCGGCGACGACGACTACACGCCGGCGAACGTAAAGCTCGCCGCCGAGGCGATCGCTGCACTGAAGAACCGCTTTCAGGCGTCGCGCACCGTGGTCGGCGGAACCTCGGGCGGAGCGGCCACGGCTGCCCTCGTCATGGGCCGTCATGCCGGAACCGCCGATGCCGCGTGGCTCAACGCCTGTCCTTGTCAGGTCCAGCCCTGGCGGGCCTGGCGCGAGCAATCGGCGGGCCGACGCACACCGTGGACGGCCTCGCTGTCTCCGGACGAGAATCTGTCGGGCGTCGCCATCGGCGCGCGCATCGTCGTGATCGCGGGTGACAAGGACTCCAACACGCCGCCAAGATTCTCGCAGGCCTATGTCGACGCCGCCCGCACACGCGGTGTCGATGCGCATCTGGTCATGGCGCCAGGCGCCACGCACGGCAGGGTCTGGCGCAGCGCGGAGGCGGCGGCCGCGTTACGCGGGTTGCTGCGCTGAGGAAGTCGTGACGACGCTGATCGACCGCTTCACCTATGCCGCCCGCCAGACCGCCCGCGTGGCCTGGTATGCCGGCCACTATGCTGCCGGGCTCAGGCTGCTCAAACCTATGCCCAAGCCGCAATTTCCCATCGGACCGACGCCGACGCGGGCCGAGCTGACGGCCGACATGCGCGCCCTTTTCCAGCACGAATGGCAGGACATCGAGGCCGGCCTCTTTCCATCACCCAGGCCGTTGTCGATCGATGCCGGCGAGTTCCTGCGCCGCAGCCTGCTCTACTTCCGCGACTTGCCCAAGGTCGATGCGCGGCGCCATGGCGAGGCCAATGACCTGCCGCCCGGCGAGCAGGGCGACGGCCTGCCCGAGTACTACCGCCAGAACTTCCACTTCCAGAGCGACGGCTGGCTCTCCGACCACTCCGCCAAGCTCTACGACACGCAGGTCGAAGTGCTGTTCACCGGCGCCGCCGATGCGATGCGCCGGCGCGCGCTGAAGCCGATCGCGGCGTGGATGCAGGGCCGCTCCCAGCGGTCCTTGCGCGGCCTCGATGTCGGCTGCGGCACGGGACGGCTCCTCGCCTTCCTGCACGAGGCCTGGCCAGGGCTCCGGCTCACCGGCCTCGACCTGAGCGCGCCCTATCTCGAGGAAGCGCGCCGCCTGATCGGCCGCACCGCCAGGGTGAAGCTCGCCGAAGGTGGGGCGGAGAAATTGCCGTTCGACGATGCGAGCCTCGACCTCGTCGTCTCCTCGTTCCTGCTGCACGAGCTGCCGCCCGACATCCGAGCCACCACGCTCCGGGAAGTGGGCCGTGTCGCGAAGCCCGGCGGCCTCGTCGTGATCGTCGATTCCATCCAGAAGGGCGACCAGCCGACCTGGGACGGCCTGCTCGACCTTTTCCCGCACTATTTCCATGAGCCGTATTACGCGGACTACGTCGCCGGGAATATGGAGGCATGGGCCGCCGATGCCGGCCTGTCGCCCTCCAATATCGAACGTGCTTTCCTGTCGAAGGTCGCGGCGTTCATCAAGTAGTCAGGGAGCGATTACCGTTGGCATGGTGCCAATCGTCGACGCCCGACGCTGCATCGCTACGTCAAAGGTCAGGAACGCCTCGCTATGAGCGCTCGATGCGAGATGCAACGCGTCCGCCAAGTCCATCCCGTGCCTGAACCATTCGAGCGCCGTCATCACCGCTGCACTGTCTTCGATCCGAAAGTTCACGGCATCGAGCAACACCTCAAGCACCGCCACGATCGTCGCGCGCGACTGGCTGTAGCTGCGTCGCAAGACCCACTCGAGTTCGACGATGACGGACTTCGGAACAAAGATCGTGGTGGATGACGTTGCCTGACGTGCCGCCGCGACCTGGGTGGGATTGTCCAGGACAAACAACCTGACGAGAACGTTAGTATCGACCGCGTGCATGCCGCGCCTTGAATTCTTCCTCTATTGCGGCATTCATATCTTCGACCGACTTCGGGGGGCCCTTGTATTTCACGATGCCGGCGAAGTCGTCGATCGTGAACTTCTTCTTTTCCTCGACCGGCTTCAGCAGGACGCCGTCCGGCCGATCCTCGACGATCAGCCGCGTGCCACCTTTCCAAGCGTGCTTGTCGCGAATCGCCTTCGGCAGGACCACCTGCCCCTTTGTCGACATTTTAGTCTCCATGACATAATCTTACCGGTAAGACTAACACCGGTCAAACGCGCGCCCGGGCCTCGATATCGCCCACCCGCTCGCCCTTCTGACGCTCGCTGGCGCTCTTGAGCTGGCCGCAGGCGGCGTGGATGTCGCGGCCGCGCGGGGTGCGGATGGGGGCGCTGAGGCCGCCGTCGTTCACGATCTCGGCGAAGCGGTGCATGCGGTTGTTGGAGCTGCACTCGTAGGGCGCCCCGGGCCAGGGATTGAACGGAATCAGGTTCACCTTGGCGTGGATCGGCTTGAGGATGCGAACCAGCTCGCGCGCATCGGCGTCAGAGTCGTTGACGCCCTTGAGCATGGCGTATTCGAACGTGATGCGTCGGCTGTTGCGCGCACCGGGATAGTCGGCGCAGGCGGCCAGCAGCTCGGCGATCGGCCATTTCCTGTTGATCGGCACGAGCGTACTACGCACGTCGTCGTTCACCGCGTGCAGCGAGATGGCGAGATTGACGTCGAGCACCTCGCCCACTTTCGCGATCATCGGCACGACGCCGGAGGTCGAGAGCGTGATGCGCCGTCGGCTGAGCGCTATGCCCTGCTCGTCCATCACGATCTTGAGCGCGGCTGCGACGTTGTCAAAATTATAGAGCGGCTCGCCCATGCCCATCATGACGATGTTGGACAGCATGCGCGTCGTCTCGGTCGGCGTCGGCCACTCCGCGTAGCTGTCCCGCGCGACCATGAACTGGCCGACGATCTCGGCCGGCAGCAGGTTGCGCACCAGCGGCTGCGTGCCGGTATGGCAGAAGCTGCAGGTCAGCGTGCAGCCGACTTGGCTGGAGATGCAGACCGAGCCGCGATCTTCCTCGGGGATGTTGACCGTCTCGGCCTCGTTGCCGTCGGGAAAGCGCAGGAGCCACTTTCGCGTGCCGTCGAGCGAGCGCTGCTCGGTCACGATCTGCGGCCGCTCGATCACGAATAGCTCGCCGAGGCGGTCGCGCGTCTTTTTCGCGACGTTGGTCATCAGTCCGAAGTCCGTCACGCCGTGCCAATAGATCCACTGCCAGATCTGCTTGGCGCGGAACGCCTCCAGCCCAGCGTCCGCGAGCGTCGTCTTCAGGGCGTCGCGCGACAGGCCGACAAGATTGCGCCGCGTGTCGTTGCGGCCGCGGAACGGCTCGACGATCTGAAGCGGCTCGGGGGTGAGGACGGACATTACGGGTTGAGATAGTGCATCGTCCCCACCGCTGCTAGACCCGCTTTTGCCACGCCTCGATGGCCGGGAAGCGATGGATGAAGTTCAGGATGTTGAGCGTCAGGTTGTCGTGTACCAAGGCGCCGACCGCGACCTCGGCCAGAAGTGCCAGCGCCACGGTAGCTTGCCACGGCAACAGGCGCGCGAGCGCAAAGCCGGTCATCATTGCCAGCGTGTCCAGAACCGAGTTCAGGATGCTGTCGCCGACATAGCCAGCTGCCGTCGCCTGCTTGCGGTATTCCTCGATCACCCGCGGAGAATTCTCAGCGATCTCCCAGGTGACCTCGATGCCAACGGCGAGGGCGAGCCGAAGCATCACCGGGGCCCGCGGCATCAACACGTGCAGTACGGCATAGAAGATCATGCCGTGGATGACGTGACTCGGCGTGTACCAGTCGAAGATCTGCTGCGACAGTTCCGCCGAGTGCATGTCGCCGACCCACAAACGGATCGTGCCGCAGGTACATGTCCAGACCCTGCCGAGCAGATGCAGCGCAAGCATCTGCGCCGCGATCAACCCGAGCACGAGTCCCAGAGCGACCCGGGTGCTCACATCTTCCCCTGGACTCGCGCGTGGCGGCGCTGCTTGCGCTTGTAGATCGGATCGCCGAAAACCGGGAGCGGCACTGTTTCGGTCGGCCCCCCGGCGGCGACGGGGCGGGGCGCATGGCGGCCGAGGGTGAGCAGCCGATCGTACATGATCAGCGCGCCCGCGACGCCGAGGTTGACCGAGAAGCGGGTTGGAATCCTTACGATGAAATCGCAGCGTGACTGCAAATCGGGCGATAGGCCCTCGCGTTCCGACCCCAGGATATAGGCGGCCTGGCGGGGATGGCGGAACGACGGCAGCACGATTGCATCGTCGACGATTTCGACCCCGACCAGCCGGCAGCCGAGCGGGAGGCGAAAATCCCCGAGATCGGCGAAATGGTAGGTTGGCACAGATCGCGGCGTGTCCGACGTGTCGGCTTGGCCGCCCTTTCGCCGATCGTACTGTGCCCGCACCGTGAACACGAAGGCGGCGTCGAAGGCATGGGCGGTCCGGAACAAGGTGCCAACGTTCATGGCCTTGCTGACGCCTTCAACCCCGATGCCGAAATAGCCTTTCATGGTTGGGTAATTTATAGCATGAACCAGAGCTCATGACCGTTTCCCAGCCGTTGGACGAGGTTCGCGCCCAGTATGAGGCGCTGCCCTATCCGCCTCGCGATCCCCGCGAGGAGGCGCTGCGGCTGATCATCGGCACGCCGAGCCACATCCTCGAGGTCAACCACTACCTCTTCTCAGGCCGCCTCAACTTCGCCCGCCCGTTTCGCGTTCTGGTCGCAGGCGGCGGCACCGGCGACGCCTGCATCATGCTGGCCCAACAGCTGGTCGACCGGCGCTGCCCTGGCGAAGTTGTCTATCTCGATCTGTCGACCGCCTCGCGGGCGATCTGCGAGGCGCGGGCCAAGGCACGCGGCTTGCGGAACATCAACTTCATCACGGGCTCGCTGCTCGACCTGCCGACCATGCCGATCGGACAGTTCGACTACATCGACTGCACCGGCGTGCTCCACCACCTGCCCGACCCTTCGGCCGGCATGAAGGCCCTGGCCTCGGTTCTGCAGCCCGACGGCGGAGTCGGCGTCATGCTCTACGGCCAGTACGGCCGCACCGGCGTCTATCCGCTGCAGGAGATGCTGCGCACGCTGGCGCCCAAATCCATGCCGATCGCGGACCGGATCGCCATGGCCAAGCGCCTGATCCGCTTCCTGCCGACCACCAATCTCTTTCGTCGCAACCCCTATCTCAACGACCATGTGACTGCCGGTGACGCCGGCCTCTACGACCTGCTGCTGCACAGCATCGACCGCGCCTACACCGTGCCTGAGATCGCCACCATGGCGAGCGACGCCGGCTTGCGGGTGGTCGCGTTCCTCGAGCCGGTACGCTACGAGCCCGCGACCTACATGAGCGATCCGGTCATCGCGCGGCAGGCGAGCTCGCTGCCACTGATCGAGCGCGCCGCCTTTGCCGAGCGACTGTCGGGAAACCTGCGAACCCATGTCTTCTATGCGACGCGTGCGGGCTTCGACACAGTGGCGCGTCCCGAAGATACGCAGTCGATACCGGTGCTGCGCGAGATGGATGCGCACAAGCTCGCCGCCGGCTTGCAGCCAGGCGCGCCGCTGGTTGCAAATCTCGACGGCTTCCCCTGGCGTGCCCACTTGCCGGCACTTGCCCCCCGCATTATTGCGCAGATCGACGGACGCAAGTCAGTGGCCGAGATTTACACCGCGCTGGGCGCTCAAGGGGGACTGCCGCGCTGGGAGGATTTCTACGCCCAGTTCGAAGACCTCTATCTCAAGCTGAACGGCGTCAATCACCTCCTGCTGCGCTTCCGCACCTGAGCAGCGCATGGGCGCACCGCTGTTGGCGCTGGGTCTCGGAAACTCGCTGCTCTGGTCGCTTTATCTTCTGCTGACCCGGCACGTCGTGAGCGGCGCCCGGCTCGACCCGTGGGCCTATACGCTGGTGCAGCTCCTGGCCGCCGGACTGGTGCTCCTCTGGGTCGGCCGGCGCGCCCCCGGCAGCTGGGCCGAATTGCTGGCGCCATGGACGGTGGGCTACGCCTTCCTGCGTGTCGGCATCAACGGTGCCACGGCCGCGGCCATCGTTTACCTCGCGGTGACTCAAAGCACCCTGCTCGCCACGGTCAGCGTCCTGATCGGCGCGGGCTCCGGATGGTGGCTGACGCGCCAGCCGCCGCCGCGGAGGGACTGGCTCGGGTTGGCGCTGCTGACAGCAGGACTCGCGGGCTTCGCGGCGTCGCTGTCCAGCGAGGCCTGGCGTGGGCTCGCCTGGCTCGGTCTGTCCGAATCGATGGCCGTGGCCGGCTCGTGGCTGATCGCCTACCACCCGCGCAATCGATCCACGGATCTGGCGGCACGCAGCCGCTTCACGGGAGAGATCCTGGTCGCCGCCTCACTGGCGCTGATACTGGTGTGGTCGACGCTCGGCCTGACCGGCGTCATGGCCTCGCCATGGGCCGGGGGTGGCGATGCGTTCGGCCGGATCGACCTCTGGCTCTGGGGGGTACTGGCTGGCGTGCTGTTCAGGGCACCCGGCACCTGGCTCGGATTCTGGACGATCAACCACGCGGGGGTGCAAACCTACCTGATCGCGCTCACTGCCATGCCGTTCTTCGCCATCGCCCTGGAGGCGAGTGCGGCCTCCCTCGGCTGGATCACGCCGCCGTCGCTGTCGCCGGGCGAGTGGGCAGCGGCGGCCATAATCCTGACCGCCTCTGTCTGGCTGATCATGATCAGGATGCGGGCACCGCGAGCGGCTGGGCCATGAGCCAGGCCGCAATCGCGTGGGCCGAGAGCAGCTGAATGCCCGGGTACCGGCAGGCAATCGATCGCCTGGGCGTCGCGAAAGCGCTCGAGGACTTCGATCCTCACGTTGCAGGAACGTTGCCGCTCGGCCTCGAGATCCCCGGCAGCGACATCGACATCCTGTGCCATGCTCCCGATGCCGGCGCCTTCACGCGGCGTGTATGGTCCATCTTCGGACAAGAACCGGCGTTCTCTATCCGGCAGTGGACTCGTGAGGAGCGGCCGGTGATCGCCTCGTTCGAGGCGCATGGCTGGGCGTTCGAGCTCTTCGGGCATCCCAAACCCGTTGCGCTGCAGCGAGGGTGGCGCCATTTCGAGGTCGAGCGTCGGCTCCTCGGCCTCGGCGGACCGAGTTTCCGGGACGCGGTCATGCGATATCGGCGGCGGGGCGCCAAGACCGAACTGGCCTTCGCGGACTCCCTTCGCCTCGAAGGCGACCCTTATGTCGCGCTGCTGGATCTCCACTCCTGGAACGACGGACAGCTCTGTCACCTGCTGGCACGGAGCGGTTTTGTGCCCCTCAGCTCTTCAGCACATCCGGGTTGAGGACGTTGATCGGCTTGCCGTCGAGCCAAGCCTCGATGTCCTCGATCGTCCCCTCGTAGAAATAGCGGTAGCTCTCCTCCACCACGTACCCCAGGTGCGGAAGCAGCGTAACGTTATCGAGCTTAGTGAGGGGATGGTCGGCCGGCAGGGGCTCCCTGTCGTACACGTCGAGGCCGGCATGCAGGATCGTGCGGTTCTTCAGTGCCGCGATCAGCGCGTCCTCGTCGACGATCGGTCCGCGAGAGGTGTTCACCAGGATCGCGGTCTTCTTCATCTTCGCGAGGTCGGCCGCCCCGATCAGGCCGCGCGTGCGGTCCGAAAGGGCTAGATGAATGGACACGAAGTCCGAAGTCGCGAGCAGCTCATCCTTGCTGACATACCGGGCTCCACCGGCTTCGGCCTTATCGGGTGTGAGATTCTGGCTCCACGCCACGACATCCATCCCGAATGCCTTGCCGTAACGGGCGGCGCGGCTGCCCAGCTTGCCAAGTCCGAGGATGCCGAGCCGCTTGCCCTCGAGCACGACCATCTGCTCGATGCCGTCGTGCCACTTGCCCGCCCGCGCCAGCCGCTCGGCCTTGGCGAGATCGCGGGCGCACATCATCAGCAGCGCCCAGCCGAGTTCCGCCGTTGGCGCATTCGAACCGCCGCCGGGCGTGGTCGAGATCGGGATGCCGCGCTCGGTCGCCGCCTTGTCGTCGAGGCTCGCCGCGCGCGCGCCGGTCAGCACCATGAACTTCAAATTGGGCAGCTTCTCGATCAGCGCGCGCGGAAAAGCGGTGCGTTCGCGCAACAGGCCCAGCACCTCGAACGGCGCGAGTTTCTGCGCCGCATCGTCGACCGACGCAAACGGTTCGTGGAACACGGTAATTTCGATGCCGCGCCTCTTCAGACGGTCCCAATCGGCCATCCGCATGGCTACCTTTTGATAATCGTCGAGCAGGGCGAGCTTGATCGTTTGCGGCATGGCGTTTCCCGGGAGAAGATGAGATATTGACATTATAGCCGCAGCAGCCGGTCATGAGCATCACCGTTGCGCGGACGGCGGGCTGGGCAGCATCCTGGCGCTGGAAGCTTCGCGACTCTCGACTTACATAGCGGCATGGCCAAGCGATCCGGCAGCGCCGACCTGCCTCTGCATCACGGCCGCGTGCCGCCCTGGCTCGCATCACGCATGGCGCGCCTTGGCACGGTGATCACGGAGGCCATCGTGCATCATTACGGGCGCGATGAATTCCTGCGCCGCCTCGCTCATCCCTACTGGTTCCAGTCCTTCGGTGCCGTTATGGGGATGGACTGGCATTCCTCCGGCATAACCACCGCAGTGGTCGGCGCGCTGAAGCGCGGGTTGACGCCGCGGGCGAAGGAGCTCGGCCTGCATGTTTGCGGCGGGCGCGGCAGCCATTCGCGGCAGACGCCGCACGAGCTGGTCGCGATCGGCGAGCGTACCGGATTCGATGGCGTGGCGTTGGCCAGGGCGAGCCGGCTGGTTGCCAAGGTCGACAGCGCAGCGGTGCAGGACGGCTTCGACCTTTATTTGCACGGCTTCATCGTCACCGATGACGGACAGTGGGTCGTGGTCCAGCAGGGCATGAATGGCGAGAGCAAGACCGCCCGGCGCTATCATTGGCTGTCGCAGGACCTCAGGAGCTTCGTCGAGACGCCGCACAGCGCGATCGACGGCAAGAACCAGGGTGAGATCGTGAATCTAACCGATGTGCGCGCCAAGCAATCGCGCGCCGGACAGCTGGAGCTACTGCACGATTTCGGGCCGGACCGTATCGTGCAGCAGCTTTCCGCGCTCAACCCCAAGCCCGCACCTGTCGAGACCGAACCGATGTTGCCGCATCTTGTCATGCCGGCGCATCACGATGTGCGGTCGAAGGACGTGATGATGCGCCGTCTGCACGGGGCGCTCGCCGCCGCGGCCGATGCCGCTCCGGCCGACTTTGCCGACCTGCTGCTGGTGCCGGGCGTCGGGGCGCGCACGGTTCGTTCGCTGGCGCTGGTCGCCGAGGTCGTGCATGGCGCGCCGCACCGCTTTGCCGATCCGGCGCGCTTCTCTCTGGCACATGGCGGCAAGGACCGTCATCCCTATCCAGTCCCCACCAAAGTGCTCGACGAGACGATCGGCGTGCTGAAATCGGCGCTCGGGAGCGCCAGGCTCGGCAACGACGAGAAGCTCGACGCCATCCGCCGCCTCGACAGCCAGGCACGCCAGCTCGAGGCGCACGCGACCGGCCCGTCGTTCGGCGCCTTCACCGCCGAAGAGCGACGACGCTCTTTCGAGTACGGTGGACGGAGCGTATTCGGTTGGGAGCCACCGCCGGCCGCCAAGGGGAGGAAAACGTCGTGAGCCTAGAATTCCTGATCACCGCGCTGATCGTCGTCGTCTCGCCTGGCACCGGCGTGCTGTTCACCCTGGCGACCGGCTTGGCGCGCGGCGGCAGGGCGAGCGTAGTGGCAGCGTTCGGTTGCACGCTCGGCATCGTGCCACACATGGCTGCGGCGATCCTCGGTCTCGCCGCGCTGCTGCACACCAGCGCGATCGCTTACGAGATGCTCAAATATGCCGGCGTCGCCTACTTGCTCTGGATGGCCTGGATGACGCTGAAAGAATCGGGGGCGCTCGCAGTGGAGGGGCAGACCGCGGCGCGTTCCACCCTACAGGTGATCGTGCACGCGGTCCTGATCAACATATTGAACCCCAAGCTGACGATCTTCTTTTTCGCTTTCCTGCCGCAGTTCGTACCCGCCGGCTCCACCGATGCCCTGCCGATAATGCTCGAGCTGAGCGCGGTCTTCATGCTGCTGACCTTCGTGGTGTTCGTCGGCTACGGCCTGTTCGCCGCTTCGATCCGCGTCCACGTCATCTCGCGGCCCAAGGTGCTGGCCTGGATGCGCCGCACCTTCGCTGCCGCCTTCGTGGCACTGGGCGCCAAGCTCGCCGTCGCCGAGCGTTAGCCGCGGTCAGGCTGCCGCGGCCTTCTTGCGATTGGCCTCGAGGCGCTTGTCCACCAGCGCTACCCCCGCGTCGATCACCGGGTGGCTGAGGCCTTTCTGCCGCGCGATCAGCTGCACCAGCTTGTCGGCGCGCTCGATGTTGGGCACGCCGTTGTTGAGCGCACGTGCCGCCGAGGCCGGGCGCACGAGGCTCTGCGCCGCCGCGGCATACTTCTCGAACGGCACGAGATCGGACGGATCAGCCCCCAGCTTCACGCACAGGTCGAAGACGAAGTTGTAGACCGAGCGAGAGGTCTCGATGTCGCTATGCACCGCCTCCTGCGCCGTGCGCATGCCGTCCGGCGTGACGCAGCGATAGTTGCCGGCCAGCAGCATGGCCCATTTCGCGAGCGGCACGAACAGCGAGTCGTAGGCGCGCAGTTTCACCGGCAGTTCGATCTTGCCCTCCGGCGTATCGAAGCGCACCGCGTCGATGTCCTTCTCGAGCTCGGCGAGCAGCGCGTTGGCTTTATCGTCCTTGAACCGAGCGACCTTGAAGTTGGTCGGCAATGTAACCATCAGCACGTTGACCGCCTCGTCGGGCGGGCGGATCGCCTGCGGATCGGGGCTGCACAGGGTGACGCGTTCGGGATCGAAATTGTCCCAGACACTGGCGTCGGTGTAGGCGGGCTTCAGCGTCTCGGCGTCGAGGCCGGGCAGGCGCCGCATGTAGGCCAGGGGCGGCATGTTCATGATCGACATGCAGGGGACGCGCGACGCGGCAACGGCATCGAGCAGGTCGCGAACGCCGGGCGAGCGGTATTGTGGCTCCTGCATGGCCAGCCCAATGAGGTCATAATCCGCAGGGTTGGCGCTGCTCGTACCGCCGGCGCTCACCTTGCCCGGCAGGTTCCGCGAATCGATCAGGACGGGATCCTTGCGCCCGCGTATCGGCATCCGCACACGGAAACCTTCCGAGTTTATCAGGTCGGCTTCGGCGGGCAGGCAGATCAGGTGCACCTCATGGCCGCCGAACAGCACCTTGGAAGCAAGCAGCGACCCGTAGGACGCGCCCATGATCATGATCTTCAGCGTACTCTCCCTCGGCTTCCTTGATTTTACGGTAATCATGGACCGGGGATGAGCCGCTCGCAACTTGGCGGTTCGAACGCAACCAAGGTCACGTCGGACGATTGGCGCCCTTCCATTCAACGACGTGGTCCTCCCGAGCGGGCCGCTCCACGGCAGCCATGGTTCGCCGCGATCCGACGGCGAGAAAGCCGACAAGCCGGCTCGGTGCCTCGAAGCCGAGGCTGGCGTTGATCTCGGGATCGTAGGCGTTGGCACCCGTCACCCACATGCCGGCGTAGCCGAGCAGATGAATGGCATTCAGCATGTTCATCGCCGCTGCTCCGGCGGACAGGACCTGCTCACCTTCGGGAATGTTGTGGTTGGCGCGGACGGCGGCGCCGACGGCGATCAGCAGCGGCGTACGCAACGGCCAGGCACGATACCGGTCGAGCAGCGCCTGCGGCGCCGCTGGGTCCCGTCTGAGGGCCGCCGCGACAAGACGGTCAGCGAAGGCTGTTCGGGCCTCGCCGCGGATCAGAACGAAGCGCCAAGGGCGCAGCCGGCCATGGTCGGGTGCCCGCAGGCCGAGGTCGAGGATCAGCTCGAGATCGCGCCCAGCGGGCGCCGGATCCTGTAAAGCGCCAACAGAGCGACGGCTGAGCAGAAGATCCAGAGCGTGCCGGCGGTCGTCCAAGTCGATCGTGATGCCATCTGCGGCACGCTGTGCGGTCGAGTCTTCCATGTCGTCCTCGGGGCTTGCATTGAGGAATAAGTAGGAGTCATATATGCGACTGCGAGTGATTCGCAATATAGAAGGAGATGGCATGACTGCCCAGATCGATCAGAACGGCAATCGAAAGCCCGAGGAACCAAGTCCCACGGTTCCCGTCATCGACAGCAGCACCCTTCTGAAGGGGCACCGCGAGCTGATTGTCCGCCACGCCGATTCGCGATATCGCCTGCGCCTCACCGCATCGAACAAGCTGATCATGACCAAGTGATCCTCGCCGGGAACCCTGGTCGCGAGAAGCCTCCGGGATTCAGCGATTCGCGGCGAGGTCGCCCTGGCGCTGCTTGTTGATCTTCATCCATACGTGCTCGCCCGAGGTCGTCGTGCCGTAGCGCGGCGGCCGGGCCGCATCGGCGCAGGTCGGAAGGCACCGAACGACAGCATCGTAATTTGGCTGGTGGAAGAAAGTCATCGACAGGCGACGGGCCGCCTCCCCTGCCGTGCGGGAGGGATTCACGACGCGGTGCAAGGTCGAAACCCAACGATCATTGGTCCATTCGGCCATCAGATCGCCAAGGTTGACGACGAACGCGTCGGGCTCGTGCGGAACGTCCACCCAGTTTCCGTCCTTGGCGAGCACCTGCAAGCCGCCCTCGGCCCCGTCGGGCTTGACGATTGTCAGGCTCCCGTAGTCGGTATGCGCGCCGGCCCGGAGTTGGCCGGGATGCGGCGCCTCGTGCTGCGGCGGATAGTGGAGCACGCTGAAATTCGTAATGTGCCGGTCGATCTTGTCGTCGAAATAGTGCTCGTCCATGCCAAGCCCTACGGCGAAGATTCGCATCAGGGTCGCAGCCAACCCTTCCATTCGTCGGTAGTAGGCCGTCCAAGTCGCCTGAAACTCGGGCAATCCCTCGGGCCAGATGTTTGGCGCGAAGAACTTCGCCGGGGTCGCGGCTCGATGATAGGCGTCGTCCGGCGCGTCGACCGGTCCTATGGAGAAAGACTCCTTGAGGTCCGGCGGCGTCTCCTCGTCGAGGCTGTAGGCCAGCGCTTCGTTGCCGAACGCGATGAAACCACGGTACCGGTCGGGTGGCATGCGGTATCGCAGCTTTTCCTCAAGCGACCGCTCGAAAAATGAAGCCGAAACACGTCTCATATCGTCGATTAGCGAAGATGGGACACCATGCCCGGAAACGAGCAGAAAGCCGATGTCGGCACAGGCCGCATCCACGGCCTTCGCCACCGCTCGCCGGTCCGCGGCGTTTCCGGACAGAAAGGGCGCAATATCGATAAGGGGGATCGTCGGGGTCATGCTCCGTCCAAGGCAAACCCGATGCCACTCGGACCGAGAACTGCCGCCAATACATACGTAGTCATGCAGATCGTGACTACGATCGGCCCATAAGCCCAGTGTTGGTACTTTACCCTGCCCCGGCTATATTGTGATTTCACTTGAGGGGGAGCGGTCTGGAGCAGCAGCGGCAGAAGAAATGGACGCGGAGCGTAAGGCGGGCGGGCTGGCAGGACATGTCGTGCTGGTCGCAGCCTCAGTACTATTTTCGCTATTGATTCTGGAGTTTGGAAGCCGGCTGCTGCTCATGGGCCCGGAGGGGCTCGTGCACTGGCCGAACATAGCCCGCCAGCGCATGGGCAATGCGGAGAACGGGGCCGACCCGTGCATGTATGCGTATGACCAGCAGCTGGGCTGGACATTGCCGCCCAACTGCACGTCGCCGGGGTACAATGTCGATGGCGAAGGATATCGCCTGACCCCGTCGGAACCGGGCGTCGAGGTCCCGCCGGTGCTGGTCACCGGATCATCGTTCGCAAAGGGTGACGAGGTTGCCGACAATGAAACATGGCCGTCATTCCTGCAGGGCATGATCAGTCGCCGGGTTCTGAATGCGGGCGTCGGCGGATACTCTCTCGATCAGACGGTTTTGCGCGCAGAGACGCTGGTCCCGCGATCCCACCCGATGCTGCTAATCGCCAGCTTCACACCCGATGACGTTCGGCGCACCGAACTCAAGGTCGCATGGAGCCGCAACAAGTCGTATTTCACGGTGAACGGCGGCCGCCTGGAGCTTCAAAACGTGCCGGTCCCGGGGCGGTCGGGTGAGCCAGTGCCAACGCCGATCGCTGCGCAACTGTTCGGCTGGTCCGCGCTTGCCGACCTGGTGGCCGACCGGCTCAGCATCTTCGCCGGCTGGTACTATGACGAAGTGCAAGGCGCCCCGCGCGGCAGCGGTCCGGAGATCTCCTGCCTGCTGATGCAACGCCTCGCCCGGCTCGACGTGCCTGTCATCGTTCTAGCCGAATATAGCCGCGGTCACTGGACGGCCGATGCCGAGGGCAAGGCGCGAGACTTTGCCAAGACTGGTCCGGTCCTCGCCTGCGCGGAGAAGGCCGGGCTCATCCCGCTCGACATGGCGAAAGTGCTGAAGCCCGTGGTCGAAAAGTATGGCGTTGACGCGATGTTCCGCTCCGACCATCACTCGGCGGTGGGCAATCGGGCGACGGCGGAGACAATCGCCCAAGCGCTTGCCGTTCGCCGCCTGGCGGCTCGAGCGGGCAGCAGGTAAAGAGGATCGAGCGCCCGGCGGGCGCGCTAAGTCATAAGGTCCGAAGCGCGGAGTTGCGACGATCGCACCCCGGTCGAGATGACCGAATTGTTCGCATCGAGGGCTATGACGGTATCCGAGCCGGTATTCCTCATCGCCGCCGTGAGGCTGGCGAAATCGCCGAAGTGATAGGCGCTGAAGTCGAGACGATTGATGCCCGCCTTGTAAATCACCAATGGTATCCTGCCCCAAGCCGACGCCGAATGCGAAGATGTCGGCGCCGCTCCTGCCGACGAGATAGTCGTCCCCGGCGCCGCCATTCAGCCTGTCATCGCAGCGTCCGCCGATCAGCGAGCTGGCGAACTCGTTGCCGGTGAGCGACACGCCGACGGCGCCGGACGCGCGTAGCACCCTGGGTCTCCTGGCCGGCCGCCATCGTCCAGTCAACTCGGGCATACACCGTGTCCGTGCCGCCGCCCGGCGCTTCCCTCACCTGATCAGCGTAAAGTGAGAAAGGGCAGTTCGGGCACGACAGCCCAGTCGAGCGCTTGAGACTGCGGAAGCGAGGCGCGTGACCTCGGCAGGACGGGCGGGGTCCTCGTCTGCGCGGAGACGGCTGGGCTGATCCCCCGCGACATGGCGAATGTGCTGGAGCCCGCGATCGCCGGGCATGCTATCGACGCGGTATCGCTCCTACCATCATTCGGCGGCGGGTAATCGCGACGGAGGAGATGATCAGGTCGTCGAAGCCATCGCCGGAATAGGTATCGCTGGTATGGCTGTCTCTGCTCTGGACATCAGCGTGACACGACCCGCAGCGGCTCGCGGTCCGTTTGAAACTCCGGAGGCCTGTCTCCTTCACAAGCCACCTAACGCTCAGGCATAGCAGTCACAATGCAACCATTCGATAGAATGCATTGGTGTCCCGCCGGCCAGATCCGCGCGAAAAGACACAGTTCACGGTGCTGCCGCAGAAGGTCGACGATCAGGTCCCCGCCACTTCCTTGAAGCGGCGCAGGTGATCGATCTGCTGATCGAGGGAGGGCATCCGGTACATGGGATGGAGCATCACCATCTGGGCACCAAGCCGCTTCCAGCCCTGCACCGCCTTCGACCAGAGTTCCTCGTCGGGGGTGTCCATGCGCAGCCAACCCTCGAGCCCGAACGCCGCCGGATCGCGTCCGAAAGCCTTCAGGTGCTCATGGAGCAACGCAAGCTTCGCCTCGCCGGCCGCATCGGGCGCCAGGATCGGCATCCAGCCGTCACCAATCCGCGCCGCCCGCTTGATAACCGCGTCGGACGAGCCGCCGAACCAGATCGGGATCGGCCGCTGCACCGGCGGCGGCAGGATGGTGACGTCCGTCATCTTGTGAAACCTGCCCTCGAAGGTGACGAAGTCTTCGGTCCACAGGCGGCGCATCACCTCGATCTGCTCGGACTGGCGCGCGCCGCGCGTCTTCCAGTCGGTGCCGAGCGCCTCGTACTCGACATGGTTCCAGCCGACGCCGACGCCGAGCCGCACCCGCCCGCCGCTCAGCACGTCGACCTGGGCGGCCTGCTTGGCAACCAGCCCGGTCTGCCGCTGCGGCAGGATCAGCACGCCGCTGCACAGCTGTATGGTTTTCGTTACGGCGGCGATGAAGGCCATCGTCGTGAAGGTCTCGTGAAAGGGATCGTGCTCGCTGTAGGTCGGCTTCCAGTCGCCGCGCGGCGCCGCGCCGAAGACATGATCGGCGACCTCAATGCAGTGGTAACCCAGGCCCTCGGCGGCCTGCGCCCAGTCGCGGATCTTTGCGGGATCTGTACCGATGTCGCGTGTGGGGAAGAGAGCATTGAGTAGCATCGGAAACTCCTGCGGCGGGATCAGCGATGCCGCCATTGTCCCGTTGAACGGCGCGCCAGGCAAATCCCTGCGCAATCGGATTCAGCCACCAAAAATTAGGCAGGTCGTCGTGCCATGGACCAAAAGGCGACCCTTGCTGTCGCTGACGCGCCCTTCGGCCGTGCCGACCCGGCGACCGCAATTGAGCACTGTGCCCTCCGCTCGTATCACGCCGGTATCCGGTGTGATTGCCCGAACGAACGAGATTTTGATCTCGAGTGTCGTCGAGCCGATCCCTTTGCCCAGCATCGATTGGATCGCGAGGCCCATGCAGCTGTCGAGCAGGGTCGCGGCGAGACCGCCATGCACCGTCCCCGCAGGGTTGAGGTGCTCGGCGGTTGGTTGCGCGGTGATTACGACCCGCCCGCTCTCGGCTTCGACGATGTCGTACCCGAGAGTTCGGGCAATCGTGTTGAGCGGCAGCGTCCCCACCGCCATGCCCCGGACAAACTCCAGTCCGGTCATCTCGCTGCGCGCGCTGGCGTCGACAGTTCCGTAAGTCTTACTGATGGCATTGCTGGACATGGCCACCTCCTTCGAAATTGAGCATCCATGAGATGGCTTGCCGCTCCGACGCTGGCTGGCGCTTTTCGGACTGGATCTACGGCAACAGGTCGGATTGTCCGAGCTGGCTTCGGTGGAGTATCCGGCCCGTCCAGCAGCTGCGCATCGGCTGGCCTATCCGCACGTCAATGCCGTTCGCCTCGACAGCGCGTGCTGGAGGCATATGCTGCTGCCCATCGTGCCGCCGGGTTCTCATATGATCGAGACGACCGTCGCGCGGCCGAGCGGGAGGCGGACGCCTGTCGGATACGATCGAATCAGCAATCGGCGGGATGGGCTGCTGCATAGATGCAGTCTTTGCCCGGCTTAGACGGTTGTTGGAAGATGGCGACAGTCACATAGGCGCCGATCAGGAAGCATAACGCAATCGGTGCAGCCTTCATCAACTTCCTCCCACCGGCCGACTGCGCGAGGACGCTGCCCAGCGCGGCGGCAAGGATCAAGGCGCTGCCGCCGGCCGCAAACCACAGGGCATTCATCCAGATGTCGATGGTTGGCCACATACGACTCATCCGTCGTCACCTCGGTCTCGTAGGGGAACGATCCCACAAGCGTTTGGTTTCAGCGCCATAAACTGCTTCGTCGATGCACTGCTCGCAACCTCCGGCAGATGCGGCAGGTGCATCCATCCCGCGCGGACCGGAAGGCGTTCGATCGCGATGTGTTGCAGAACACGCCGTACATCAGATGATTTCAGCAGAAAGTGCCCCAAGTGCGCGAAATGCCGGCCGGCACTCTCGCCGTGGGCATCGCCTTCACGATGGCCAGATCGACAGTGTCGCGCGATAGACTATCGGGCCGTCCACAGCGGTCGGCTCGTCCTGAAGGACCACGCCCCGAATGTCGTGCAGGCGGCCACCAAATTCGCCGAGCATGACCGCGATTTCACGCTGCAGCTCGCCGATTGCCGCTCGCACCACCGCGATGCAGCTGAAGAATGCGTTGGGCACGACGCGGCCAATTCTGGTGCCGCTGGTTGCCTTGCCATCAGCCGTCGGGCGGCGCGTTCCGCCGGGTTCACCGGATTGGAACCAATGCATTGGTTGGCACCATCATCGCGTCGGCCGCGCGCTGATGGGGGGTGAGAACCCTCCGACTGAAGAAAATCTGGAGCGGGCGAAGCGCTTACTCTGCAAAGGAAGGTAGATGCTTAAGCCTTGAAAATCAAGTGTTTTCTTGCTCTTCGGCGAGTGTGGCGTTGGACGCTATGTTGGACGATTATTGACGTTTGAGCTGACCGAGAGAGCTCCGGGCGGGGTCGCGCCCGACAAGACGTCGAGAGGGCTCAAGAATAGAGTTGATGCTGATATTTCTCGTTTTGCCTCAGAGTTCTTAACGCCACTCCATTTTCGGATTGTACAAACCGGTCGATGAACTGAGCCGGTGTCGAGCATCGAGGCTCGTCAGCGCCGCGCCCCTCCTCCAAGAGGAAGCGCTGAAAGAGTCTTAGGGTAGCCTTGGTCAGCCTTCGTCGGCGACGCATCGAGAGCAGTTCTCCGCCTGCGGAGGATTGGGCGATCTTGGCGAGTTGGCCAGGAGCGAAGATTGGCTTTCCATTTTCTGCCGATCTCGCAATCAAGATGGTGCGCACGCACCAGATCATTCGTTTTGCCGCCAAGGAAGGCCGCAATGCCTCCGGGAAGCGATAGATAAACCATCCAAGATCTAGGGCGTGAGAGACCTCGGGAGCGTAGCTAGACCGAAGCCTGAAGGTGCGCCTCAGCTCTCGAAGCTGATCGAACTCGTCCGATATGGGCTTCCCTTCGAGGGCGACGTGGCCTGCAAACAGATCACCGTGCGCAGCATCGGCTAGCAGCTTCTGCCAAGGATAGAAAAACATTGACACTTTCCCTACCGATACGTGTCGGGGCTGCGGCTCGTCGCAAACAATGAGCAGATCCGTATCGGAGGCGGCTTCATGATCTCCGCGCGCTCGACTCCCGAACAGGAACATTGATGACATCGTCATCGCCCGGGCTCACACAATCGCTGTCGCGTCACTTATCGACAGTCGCGCGCAGGAGCGCTTCTTTCGCCAACTTCCGTGCCGTTTCCCGAGCGTTGAGCACCTCAGCGCGATTTGTCAGCACGAGTTGCTGCTTCTTCGGATCGAGCGTTCCATCAGGAACATCGAGATTGTATGTGCTCATCAAATAGAAGCTGAGGCTCAGCCTGCAAGTAAGGGTGAGCTCGTCGCCAATCATGTCGTAGTCGGCGGCGACGGCAGCGCGCTGATCGGCGCTAAGACGTGGATTTGGTGTGATCTTCAGATCAATCTTATGCGCCCACTCAAAGTCCAGCGACGGGTCAATGTTCGAGGGCTTGAAGTGATCGATGCCGGTGATTCGGTTCAGCTTGTAGTCCCTGAAATCGTTGTGCTCGCCGGACCATGCGCGCGCGTACCAACCACCGCCTGTGTACGCGAGGGCGTGAGGCGAAATCGAGCGAAGCGGGGCCGGTGAGCCGCTAACGGACGCGTACTTGAGTTCGACATGCTGGCGATCGCGAATGGCATCAAGAATACGAAGGAGGATTGTCGGTTCAGTGGTCTTTTGACGCAGCGTAGCGAACTCAATCGAAGGCAACGCTTCGAACCAAGTATCCTCACGTCTGAGCCATTGATTATCAATCGCAACCAATTCCAGAAGATAGCGCTCGGCGGAGAATGCGGGCGTGAAAGATGCAGTTCGAAGATAGGCCTTCTGCCCCCTGTCATAGATCAGGTTTTCCGGGGCCTCTCTTTCGTATTGCGATACGTCCGCCGTCGCTTGCTGCGGTGAAATGCCAAAGGTGTCCACCAAGTCGTGCCGATTGAAGCGCCCGTCCCAGAACAGCCGAAAGTCAATGAATTCGAGGCGCCGCTTGACCCCCCAGCGGACCTTCGTCCTCGGCAATTCGCCCACCGTCACCTCCAATAACGCGATTCTTGGAAAAAAGTCACATCCAGTTACTTGATGTTTGTCCGTCTGATACACACGTATTCTGGCGATAATTCGCGGGGTAAGCATAGGAACGCGTCTCGTTTACTGTATGTTCCGCGCGTTTTACATCAGGTCACGAGGCATCGTATCGATTAACTGGGAGATGGACCATGGCGAAGAAGGACATCCACATCGTACCCCACCAAGGGGGCTGGGCCTCTCGTAAGGAGGGATCGTCACGTGTTGGAAAGCACTACGACACCCAGAAGGAGGCACAGGCGGGCGCCCGGCCCCAAGCCATCCGCGAGGGCGTCGAGTTGGTGACGCACGGCAAGAACGGAAAGATTCGCGACAGCGACAGCCACGGTAAGGACCCGTATCCGCCGAAGGGCTAACGAGTAAGAGGTGTCCTTCACGTGGGGTGAAGGACACCGGCAAGAAAACCGGGAAGGCGAGAGGGGTGAATTTGATGCACAAGATTTCAGCGGTGCCGGACGACGACATGGGCCGGCCCAAGGGCATTCAGCGCGTTCGTCGATTGCCGGCTCCGGAGCTGGGCGCCCTCTGGCATTCGATCTTCATTGACGACCGACTCAAGACGCAGCTGCTCTCCCAAGCAGTCCTGAACTTCACCCTGCGCAGCAAGGTCGAGCGCTCGGTCATCCCGCTCCACGGCGTCATCCTTCTCGTTGGGCCGCCGGGGACCGGCAAGACTTCCCTGGCCCGGGGCCTTGCCCATCGCACGGCAGAGTCGTTCCCGTCCGCCCGGTTTCAGTTGCTCGAGGTCGAGCCCCATAGCCTCACGAGCTCGGCCATGGGCAAGACCCAGCGCGCCGTCTCTGATCTCTTCTCGCAGTCCGTCGCCGAGGCCGCGGCGACCGGCCCAACCATTGTGCTCCTCGACGAGGTCGAAACGCTGGCCGCCGACCGGTCCAAGATGAGCCTCGACGCCAACCCGGTTGACGTGCATCGCGCGACGGACGCCGTCCTCGTCCAACTTGATGCCCTTGCCGAGACGCATCCCAACCTCCTGTTCGTCGCTACCAGCAACTTTCCGCAGGCGGTCGACAGCGCCTTCACCTCGCGTTGCGATTTGATCATTCATGTGCCGCTGCCGGATCGCGACGCCTGTCGCCACATTTTGAAGGATTGCCTAGAGGGGCTTGGCCGGACATTCCCGGTAATCGCCAAGCTGACCGCTTCGCCCGAATTCGAGCGGTGCGCCGCCGAGTGCGTGGGTCTCGACGGACGGGCCATCCGCAAAATGGTGGCGAATGCGCTCGCAAGCAGCCCGCAGACCGCCATGAACCCGGCACTGGTCACGATCGCCGATCTCTTCGCAGCAGCGCGCGCCGCCAAGGCCGCACGGTTGGAGGGAGGCAAGGCCAAATGACCACAGTCGCCAGCCGTACGTTCCGCAGCACGCCCCATCGCGACGCCATGGCAACCTGGCGTGCAATCGTCGATCTGTTGACCCGTGACAAGGCGAGTGCAGCTCGTACCGAGCTTCTGGCCGTCGCCGGCGTCGCCGCCAGCGTCATCGCAGATCAGGCACCGAAGGACGCGGCCATTGTCACGACGTGCGACGGCCCTCGTACCCGCATTTATTGCGTCTATGACGACGATGCCATCGACGGCGCCGATGCCAACGAGGATCCGCTCGGCTTCGATCCACTGAATGGCGACTGGCGCGTGTCGCTCCCCTGTCTCGCGGACGATCTCGCTTGGGTGCAGGCGGCTCTGAAGAAGCACAGCGACCGCATCACGGCACGGGATCTCGAGGCCGAGGTAACCAAAGCCGCCGACGAGCAACCCGCGCAAGGGCGGGCCCTCGTGCTCGACCCCAAGGGATTCCTCGGATCATGACCAGCGTCGCCGTCTACTCCTACACGCACTCGGTCACATATGTGGCCGACAACATCCTCAAGAGCTTCAAGGACATCATTCGTCTCAGCGGTCTCGACCCGACCCTCCTGGTCGAGGAATGGGACAGCACGATGCTGGCACTCAAGACCTGGCTGGCATCGGGCCATCTCACCTGTGTCGTGCTCGAAGTCTACAACCCCAAGACCGATGCTCTGATTGGCCGCTGGGATGTCGACGTGGTCTACGGTGCTGCTGGCGATGGCAACTTTTGGACGGACACCGATCAGATCAAGTACCACATCCGCAAGGCGGGCCTTTGGCCCAGCGAAGCCCGGTATCGCCTGATCCTCCAGAACAAGGCGGGCCGCCCGGACGTCCGTGGATGGAACTCGACCAGCTTCCGGTCCACCGACGGCTTTGTTCGCCACAGCCTGGGTTCGACGATCGAGCATAACGGGTTGGGCGGTAGCGCGGCCTACTGGAGGAAAGCAGGATGATCACCGTCAACGACGCGTTCAGGAAATTCAAGAGCCGGCTTGAGCTCAACGAGAAGGAGCAGACCAACGCCACTGCCCGTCACACCGACGTGCGCGATTATCTGGACACCAAGTTCGAGATCGACCGAAGCTTTTTGACCGGCTCCTATGCGCGCTATACCAAGACAAAGCCGCTGAAGGACATCGACATCTTTTTCGTCCTCAAGAAGGCGGGGAAGGATTACCGCGCCAAAGCACCCTCCGTCGTGCTTGGCGACTTCTACGATGCGCTGGTTGAAAAGTATGGCAAGGACGCCGTTCGCAAGCAAAGCCGGTCGGTCAATGTCGATTTTGGCGTGGTGGTCGACGCTGATGACAACACCGACTATCGGGTGATGAGCATCGACGTTGTCCCGGCTTATGCCTCCGGCGATGACTACGAGATTCCAGACGACGACACAGGCAAGTGGATCAAGACCAACCCGAAGACTCATGCCGAAAAGGCGACCGCCGCGCACCAAGCCTTTTCCAGCGAGTGGAAGGGACTGGTGCGGATGGTCAAGTATTGGAACAACAACCCACGGCACGGCAAGGAGAAGCCGGTCAAGCCGTCCTTCCTGATCGAGGTCATGGCCTTGCAGTGCCTCTATGGCGATTGGCAGGGGCGCTTCGACTACGAAATCCAGGGCCTCTTCGCGACCTTGGCCGACCGGATTCTCGACACTTGGCCAGATCCGGCAGGGTTGGGGCCGCCGATCAGTGATGGGATGGACGCGCAGCAGAAGCAACGCGCCCGCACGCTGCTTCAGACGGCAACCCGGGAAGCATCGCTCGCCATCGACCACGCTCGCCAGGGACGCAACGGTGAAGCGCTGAAGGCCTGGCGCGCGCTATTCGGCCCCAAGTTCCCGTTATCCTGATGGATTGGAGCAGCCGAGACATGCCGCTGGAGATCGTCAATGGCTGATGCAGTGAAGGCGCAGTGGCATGGGCACAACTACCAAGCCCGTATCTTCTGGCAGAATGCGCTGAACCTGTTGGACGCGACGTCAGGCGTCATCGAAGTCACGTTCGAGGCGAATGGCCCGAAGGCGTTTGACGATGTCGTCGTCAAATATGATCCGCCGATCCCGCGGTCAGGAGTTCAGCGCGTCCCCGCCGAGTACCACCAGGTCAAATGGCATGTCGCTGGCGGCGGCCGCTTCGGCTACGAAGACTTCATCGACCCGGCCTTCATTGGCGCGCAGTCGGTTTCGCTCTTGCAGCGCCTGCATCAGGCGCTCCCGACAGCGCCCGTCGGCGCGCACTTCGCGTTCATTACCATCGACCGCATCAAGGACGGCGACCCTCTTGCCGAACTCGTATCGGCGAATGACAAGACCTTGCTGACCGAACGCCTCTTCGACGGCACGACCGACAAGAGCCGCATGGGCAAGGTGCGTAAGTGCTGGCGGAACCATCTTGGACTGGCCTCAGACGAGGAGCTTCAAGAAGTTGTCCGGAGCTTACGCATAATTGACGGTCACCGGTCGCTCGACGAACTGCGGACCGAGATCAACCTCAGAGCCCAGGTGGTGGGTTTGCTGACTTGCTCGACGTCGTCCGATTTCCGCTACGACGAGCTAGCGCGCCAGTTCAAGGTGCGCGGCATCAACAGCTTGAACCGCGAGCTGTTCGAACGCCTCTGCCGTGAAGAGGGATTGTTCGTCGGGCGGCCGGCTGAACCCGACCCCTTTCTGCCGATTGCGGTCCGTAGCTTCCTGGGGCCGGCGGCCGATATTGTTGGAGCGAAAGCCGACGATACGCTGCTCCTCACCGATGATTTTCGCCAACGCTACCTGCAGGAGGGGCGCGACTGGCAGCGCGACATCCGCCCCAAAGTGGAGAGCTTTCTCAGAGAGGCGGTCAAGCGCAGTGCGAAGGCGCGCCTCATTCTCGACGCGCATGCCTCGATTGCTTTCTTGGCCGGCAGCGTTCTGGATCTGAAATCCGGCGTTGAGACCCATTTGGTCCAGAAAGGGCGGGTCGGGACGCGCGTCTGGCGCGCCGATGATGCCTCCGCGGCGACAGGCGCAAAATTCGAGCGGTCCGAAGAGGCGCTCAGTTCCGGTAGGGAGATTGCCGTCGCCATCAGTGTGTCCCAGGCAGCGACACCGCAGGCGCGCGCCTACGTCGGCCTCAAACTTTCTGAGGTTGGGAAGCTTGTCTCATTCACCATGCCAACCGGCCCTGGCCAACAGAGCGTGATGGGCGGCGAGCACGCCGCAGCCTTGGCCGAGCAGGTGTCCAATCACCTGCGCGCAATCAAGGCCGACGATCCCGACGCCATCGTCCACATCTTCGCCGCGTGCCCGAACAGCCTCATGTTCTTCCTCGGGCAGCAACATCAGGGCATAGCCCCCTGCATTGTTTACGAATTCGACTTTGATCGGCGTGGGAACAAGACCTATCAGCCGTCGTTCGTTATCGACTAGGGCGACACGATGCTCCAGATCGTCAGCGGCAAGTTTTTCTCAACTGATAAAACCTACGATACGGTGCACCGCGGCAGCTACTATACGAACTACCGCACGGTTAGCGACGATCCTGTCCCGTTGCCTATTGGACATCTTCTCCCGTCGACCCAGCTCGGCGGCTCCATTGGCACGTTGACTTACGAGCTGACTGAAAAGATCGAGTGGGAGCAAGCGCGACCAGGCACACTGATCTCCACTGGCGGCCAGGAATTTGTCGAAAGCGTTAGTGACGTCATCGGTTTTGCCCTCAATGTCCTGTGCACGACGGATGTTGATCTAGTTCGCCGCCTGTCAGCCCGGTCCCCTGATCAGCCCCAACGACGAAGTGCCGTCTCACGGGTTTTCGATTCGGAGGTTATGGCGCAACCCGAAGATGCCGGACTCATAAGTTCGCTGCTTTCCAATCTGATTGCCCTCGATCGGTCCTCTTACGAGAACGCGATGCGCGCCATCCGCCGCTACGTCACGGCCACTCATCGCATCGTCGACGATGCCAGCTTGGCCTATGTCCTGTTTGTCATGTCGATCGAGGCATTGGCGCAAGGCACAGTTCGGCAGGCTCCGACGTGGGATGAATATGACGCAAGCAAGCGGCAGTGCATTGACGTTGCATTAGCCGGCGCGCCCACCGAAGTTGCTGACCGGGTTCGGGCCGCAGTGTTGGAGAATGAACACGTGGCCGTAAGCCGTCGCTTTCGCCGCTTCGCCATGGATCACGTCACGGGCGCATTCTTCAGGGATGAAGCGAGGGGCGCAATCGTTCCCATAGCTAAGCCGGATCTCGAACGTCTGCTCAGATCCGCTTACGACATCCGCTCCGCGTTCGTTCACCGCTTGGCCAGCCTTCCGCGCAATCTCTGCGAGCCTTTCTATCATGCCGAGACAATTGAGATCGACGGGCAACTCCATTTGACGTTTCAAGGCCTTGCGCGACTTGCACGGCACGTCATCTTTCAGTTTGTCGAACGGGCGCCAAGAGTTGAGCGGGAGGACTTCGATTGGCGCTCAGCGCTTCCGAATATCATCAAGGGCACTCTGGCTCCCGAGTACTGGATCTGGCGCGCGGAAGGCTACAACGCACAAACAGCCCGGATGTACCTGGAAGGTTTCCTCGGTCAGGTAGTCGGTATGATGCAGCGCGCGCCTGACGCGAAGCTGACTGATCTGACCAAAGTGCTGGACAAAATCGAGGCTCAATCCCTCGACAACATCAAACCAAATGACCGGCGGGTAATGCTGGTACTTTATGCGCTTTTCCAGTGCCTCGCAGGACCGAAATATCAACGCCCGCAAGCTGCGGAGCTGTTCGAACGCTACGATGGCGATTTCCGAAAACCGACAATCGAGCAGCTCGCCTACCACTTAGTGATTGGCGGCGAGCTAACCTGGACGATCGACCAATTCGCGGAGCTTCATGCTAACTACTTCAGCCAGCGCCACCACAAAGAGGTGTTATCCCTCGGACGCGCGCTCGAGGCCGTTTTCACACTCCTGACCTGCCT
>JAHCJV010000085.1 GCA_026126105.1 Enhydrobacter sp. | reverse complement strand
CAGGTGGATGCCATCGGTTTTCAGAACCGCCGTCTCTGTGCCGCCCACCACAGCACCAGCGGCTTCTGCCATGCCGTCCACTGGCGATCGAGCAGACGCGCCGGCAGCAGGATCGGCAGCGCGCGCATATCGATGCCGGCGCGGTGGCTGCGCGCCTCGGCGAGCAATGCTTCCCGCTCAGGGCCCTCGCCCATCAGCCATGCCGCTCCGACGGCCCGCGCTGCGGTGCGTGTCGGCTCGTGCGTGACGCCCAGCACCGCGAGTTGAAGGTCGGCCAGCGCGTGCCCGGCGCGTACCACATCCAGCGCACCTTCGATTTCTTCTTCTCGGGCATCGATCAAGTTTGCGAACTCCCGATCCGGCAGGCGGTAATGCCGCACCGTTTCGCTGAGCGCTTCAACGATCGGTTGGGCCCGCGGCTGTCCGTCGCCCGCGGCCTCGGCCACAGCTTCGCGCCACCATTCGAGACGAATGCGGGCCAGCATCGGTTCACGCGTGACGGCCCGGGTGCGCGCGAGCTCGTGGTCGAAAGCCAGCAGCGTCAACAATCCGCGCCGCTGCGGCTCCGACGCGAACAATGCCGCCAGGAACCGATCGCGATCGGCCGCGCGGACTTCGCCCAGCACATAGTCGTGGGCCGCATCCGGCGCGCTATAGGAACTGGCCATCGGGAAGATCACAGGTCTCGTGCGACGGTGAACGCAAAGGCGTGTAGATTGCCCGAGATCGACGGGAGTCTTGGCCCATCGACAGGTTAAGGGGGAATTCTAGCATGGGTGCGATCTTCACGTCGCCTGGCCGGACAGTCGCCGCCGGCGTCGTCCTGCTGGTCGTCATTCTGATCGTTATCGGCGCCGCGACCGGTCACATGACGCGCATCGATCACGCTTGGGGCACCTTCGTCATGCGCTGGCTCCATGTCATGAGCGGCGTCCTGTGGGTCGGGCTGCTGTGGTACCTGAACTTCGTGCAGGTCCCGACCACGCCCAGCATCCCGGTCGAGAATCGGGTCGCGCTCACCAAGTACATCACCCCCAATGTCCTTTTCATCTTCCGTCATGCCGCCGTCGCGACGGTGATCACCGGGCTGCTGCTGGCATTCATGCAGCGCTACCTGCTGGAGGCCCTGACCTTCCAGAAGGGCTTCGTCATGATCGGCACCGGGATGTGGATGGCGCTGATCATGGCCTTCAACGTGTGGTTCGTCATCTGGCCGAACCAGCAAAAGATCCTGGGCCTCGTCGAGGCGACAGCCGAGCAGAAGGCGGCTGCGGTCAAGCCCGCGCTCTACGCCAGCCGCTTCAACACCATGTTCTCGATCGGCATGCTGTACTGCATGGTGGCGCAACAGAACGCGCCGATCTGAAGAGCGCGCTCACGGCCCTCCTCAGGGACGGCGGGCGAGGGCGAGACCGACGCCCGCGCCCACCAGCAAACCCCCGGTAAGGCGATTGCGCAGCCGGGCGTGGGCGATCAACAGGGTGCGCAGGCGTCCGGCGAGAATCGCCCAGCCGCTGTCGCAGACGACGGCCACGGCAAGGAATGTCACGGCGAGCAGCAGCAGCTGGTCGACGGCGCCCGGTCCGGGAGTGACGAACTGCGGGAAGAAGGCGCCGTAGAACAGCAGCGTCTTCGGGTTGGTCATGCCGACGAGGAAGCCCCGCGCGAAGATCACGCGCGCTGCCCGGACCTGTGCCTTCGTGCGTCCCAGGTCGGTGACGGGCGCGCGCCAGGCCGCTATGCCGAGATAGATCAGGTAGGCGACGCCCGCCCAGCGCAGCCAGTCGAAGCTCGCCGCAAGGAACCCGAGGACCGCCGTCGCTCCCACGACGGTCAGCGCCAGATGAACGACCATCGCGCAGCTGGTCGCCGCAACCGTCAGCAGGCCGAATCGTGTGCCGTGCGCCACGCTGTTGGCGACAATCAGCGCGACGTTCGGGCCTGGGATCGCCATCAGGACGACGGTAGCGGCGATGAAGGCAAGATAGAGCTCGATCGGCATCATAACGGGACCAAGGCTGCCGCAACCCGCCGCCCCTCGGCAAGCAGGACATTGTAGATCCGGCAGGCCGAACCGGTATCGACCACCTCGAGCGCCAGGCCGGCGCCCTTCAGCTCGGCGCGTAGCGCGGGAGGAACAAGGATCGCGCGGGCGCCACAGCCCAGCACGAGCAGCTCCGTCGGGGGCCGGACGTCAGCCAGGGAGGCGAGGCTGGGGAGCGACAGCTCCTCGGCTCGCCTCACGGCCCAAGGAACCGTTAGGGTCGGCATCACCAGCACCGGCTCGCGCCATTCGCGATCGCTGATCAGGAAGCGCCCGGGGCCGTAGGTACGGATAACCTGGACCTGCGCAGGATCCGGCGCCGGCAGGCTCTTGTCGAGAGGGCCGGGGGCCGGCGGCTTCACGCCTTCGCCGGGGTAGCCTCGTCCTTGTCCTTCTCGCGAAGCTGGTCGGGCCGGAGCCTGAGATAGACCAGCATTCCCGAGGCGACCCAGACCGTGGAGTAGGTGCCGACGACGATGCCAAACAGCATGGCAATCGAGAAACTGTAGAGCACGGGACCGCCGAACAGGACCAGCGCAGCGACGGCCACGAACACCGTGCCTGAGGTCATGATGGTGCGCGACAGCGTCTCGTTGATGCTGAGGTTCAGCAGCTCGACGAGGCTCATCCTCTTGTAGCGCCGCATGTTCTCGCGCACCCGGTCGAAGATCACCACGGTGTCGTTGATCGAGAAGCCGGCAATGGTCAGCAATGCCGCAAGCGCTGTGAGGCTGAAATCGAGACGCAGCAACGTGAACAGGCCCACTGTCGCGATCACGTCGTGCAACAAGGCCACCAGCGCAGCGACGCCGAACTGCCATTCGAAGCGGAACCAGACATAAACGGCGATGGCCACCAGGGTGGCGAGCATGGCGACGATACCGTGCTCCATCAGCTCCGCGCCGACCTTCGGACCGACCGATTCGGTGCCGCGCAGCTCGTATTTGCCGCCGATCGTGTCCTCGACGAGCTTGATCGCGACCTGCTGGCACCATTCCGCACGCTGGTCCTGGGTCAACTCGATCGTTGCGGTGTTGGTGTTGGCACGCGGCAGCTGCCGTTCCTGGATCGTCAGGCCGACCCTGCTCACCGCATCGCGCCAGCCGGTGGCATCGAGGGCGCCCGGCGCACTGAATATGACGTTGCCTGTCGGCCCGTCGACAGGCTTGACGCTCCAGCCGGCGCCAGCGCGCGTCTTCATCACCTTATCGGCATGCGCCACGCAAGCGGCGTCGCCTTCCTGCCGCTGGACACGGATCAGCGCGGTGCTGCTGTCGCCGAATTCCTGCAGCGCGACCTCACCGACGCCGAGATTGCCGAGCGTGTTGCGCAGCTCGTCGAGCTGGACCGCGCCTTCCTTGCCGCGGACCTGGATGGCAATGCCGCCCTGGAAGTCGATGCCGAAGTTGAGGCCGAAAATTGCCACGCCGACGAGCGACAGAACATTGATTGTGGTCGAGAGGACCAGCGCTATCCTGCGCTTGCCAAGAAAATCGAAATTCGTCTTGGCGTGAAGAACTCGATGAGGCTTCCACAACATTGCGTCGCCTCAGATCGGAAGTTCGGTCGGCCGCCGCCAGCGCACCCAGAATGCAAGCAGCATGCGGGTGAAGACGGTAGCAGTGAACAGATGGGTAAGCAGGCCGAGCGTCAGCGTCGTGGCGAAGCCGCGGATCGGACCCGAACCGAAGCCGAAGAGAAGGACGCCGGCGATCAGCCCCGTCAGGTTGGAATCGATGACAGCCGTCAGGGCGCGGCCGTAACCCTCGGTCAGCGCGCTGAATGGCGAGCGTCCGTTGGCCTTCTCCTCGCGCACACGCTCATAGATGAGGACGTTTGAATCGACCGACATGCCCACGGTCAGGACCAGGCCGGCGATGCCCGGCAGGGTGAGCGAGGCACCGAGGATCGACATGCCGGCGAACACCAGGAGCATGTTGACCATCATGGCGATCGAGGCGAAGCCGCCGAACAGCGGGCCGTAGGCGACGAGCATGAAGATCACCACGAGGACCGTGCCAACCACCGCCGCGATCGTGCCGGACCGGATGGCGTCCGCGCCGAGGTCGGCACCGACCGTGCGCTCCTCGATGATGGTCAGCGTGGCCGGCAGGGCGCCCGATCGCAGCAGCAGCGCCTGTTCCTGCGTCTGCTGCGTGGTGAACTGGCCCGTGATGATGCCGCTGCCGCCGCAAATGGCGCCCTGCACGACCGGTGCGCTGATGATCTCGCCGTCGAGCTGGATCGCCAGCCGCTTGCCGACGTTGGTGCGCGTGGCGTTGCAGAAGGCGCGGCCACCGGCGGTGTTGAAGGTGAAGGAGATGATCGGGCGCCCGCCCTGCTGGCTCTCGAAGGTCGACTTGGCGTCGTCGAGATCCTCGCCGCCCACGATCACGCGCTTGAACACCGGCAGGCACTGCGGCTGGTAGCGCCGGCAGACCTGCTCGGGCGTGAGCCGCGGATTGGCGTTCTGAATATCCTCGAAGGCCTTGGGATTGGTGGCGCGCAGCGCCTGCATGCCTTCGCGCGTCGGCACCAGAAAGGTGGTCGGTGGCAGGTTGGCGGGCAGGTTCTGCCCAGTCTGCGCCACGTCCTCGTTCACCAGATGAAAGGTGAGCTTGGCAGTCTGGTTGATCTTTCGCTTGAGGTCCGTCGTGTCCTTGATGCCGGGCATCTGCAGCTCGATCCGGTCGTCGCCCTGGCGCACGATGGTCGGCTCGATGGTGCCGGTCTCGTCGACGCGGCGGCGGAGAATCTCGATCGACTGGTCGATCACTTCCTTCTTCTTGCGAGCCAGCTCCTGTTCGGAAAAGGCGAGCTGGATCGTGTCGCCCTGTCCCGACACCGCGAGCGAGGGATCGATGGTGCGCAAGGCCTCGATTGCCTTGCTGCGCTGGGCCTCCTCGCGCAGCACCACGGTCACGGAGGCGCCACTCTGAACTGTGACATCCTTGAAGCCGATCTGCTGCTTGCGCAGTTCGCCGCGTACGGAATCCGACAGGTTGTTCAGCCGCTCGTTGAGCACCCCGCGAAGGTCGGCTTCGAGCAGGAAATAGGCGCCGCCGCGCAGATCCAGCCCGAGGTTGATGCGGTTCTGCGTGTACCAGGCCGGAAGGTGGTTGAGCAGGCTGGCCGGCAGCACGTTCGGCAGGGCGAAGAGCCCGGCCAGTGCCGTGACGAGGACGATCGCAATGACCTGCCAGCGCGGAAGATTCAGCATGACGGAGCCGTGCGGCCCTTACTTCTTGCCGCCGCCGAAGAGGCTGCCGAGCAGACTCTTGCGCTCGGGAGCGGGAGCCGGAGGGGGCAGCATCGGCTTGTCGTCCTCGTCGCCATCCTTGGCACCCCGCACCGATTCACCGCGGGTGAGGATGTCCGTGATGGTCGCCTTGATGATGCGCACCCGCACGCCATCTGCGAGTTCGACCTGCAGCTCGTTGTCGCCGATCACCTTGGTGACCAGGCCGATAATGCCGCCTCCGGTGACAACGCGATCGCCACGCTTCACGCCGGCCAGCATCTCGCGTTGAGCCCTTACCTTGGCTTGCTGCGGACGGATCAGGAGGAAATAGAAGACGATGAAGATCAGAACGAGCGGGAAGAGCTGGACGAGGAAGTCCGAGCCGCCGCCGCCAGCGCCCTGCGCCCAAGCTTCCGTGATCAACATCCCCTGCTCCGTTCCTTGTCTTTCGGCCGCCGAAAAGCGGGCGGACTATAGCGGCCCTTGGCCGCTTTGCAACGCAAGTGGCGGGGCGATATGGTCGCCCCCTTTTGGCCCCAGATGGCGCCCGGATGACGATGGATCAAGACCTTAGAACCACCCTTTCACGCATCGTCGAAGCGCTCGACCGTCTGGCGCCGCCCGCGCCGGCAGATGCCGACATTACCGCCGCCGAGGCCTATGTCTGGCATGCTGCCGGCCATCGGCTCGAAGCGGTGTCCAAGGTCAACCGGGTCGAGCTCGATCTGCTGCAGGGCATCGAGCGGCAGAAGGAAACCCTGCTCGAGAACACCCGGCGCTTTGCCAAGGGCCTGCCGGCCAACAATGCCCTGCTCTGGGGATCGCGCGGCGCGGGGAAGAGCTCGATCGTCAAGGCGGTCCATGCGCAGGTGAACCGCGAGATGGGCGGCCCGCCGGGGCCGCTCGCCCTGATCGAGATTCATCGCGAGGACATCCCGTCCCTGCCCGCCCTGCTGAGCCGCATCCGCGAGACAGATCGGCGCTTCGTGGTGTTCTGCGACGATCTCTCTTTCGACGGCCAGGATGCCGCCTACAAGTCGCTGAAGGCGGTGCTGGAGGGCGGCATCGAGGGTCGGCCGGAGAATGTCGTGTTCTACGCGACGTCCAACCGGCGTCATCTCATGCCGCGCGACATGATCGAGAACGAGCGCTCGACCGCGATCAACCCCTCGGAGGCGGTTGAAGAGAAAGTCTCGCTGTCCGACCGCTTCGGTCTGTGGCTCGGGTTCCACAATGCCGACCAGGATACCTTCTTCGCGATGATCGAGGGCTACGCCAGGCGCTACAAGCTTGAGGTGCCGGCCGAGGATCTGCGCAGGCAGGCGGTCGAATGGTCCGTGACCCGCGGCTCGCGATCGGGCCGCGTCGCCTGGCAATTCATCCAGGAAGTCGCCGGCAACTTGGGCAAGAAGCTGGAGTAGTCATGACCGATCCCGACGACGTGATGTTCTCCCCTGCGGTCAAGGCGGAGCAGACGCGTCTCGGGTCGCGGGCGATGTTCGAGGGCCGCGAGTGGAAGACGGAAATTACCGACGATCTCCGTCAGTTCCTCGGCATCGTCGACACCTTCTTCCTTGCGACGGCGAGCGCCGATGGCCGACCTTATATTCAGCACCGCGGCGGGCCGCCCGGCTTCCTGAAGACCATCGGCACCCATACCCTGGCATTCGCCGATTTCGCCGGCAACCGGCAGTACATTACGCTCGGTCATCTCAAGGAGAACGACCGCGCCCACATCTTCGTCCTGCACTTCGCGACCCAGCAGCGGGTAAAGCTGTGGGGCCGCGCGCGGGTAGTCGAGAACGACCTCGAGCTGATGGAACGGCTGGTCGATCCGACCTACAAGGCGCGGCCGCAGCGTGCCATCGTTTTCACGCTCGAGACCTGGGACATCAACTGCCCGCAGCACATCGTGCCGCGCTACAGCGAGGTCGAGATCGCGCCGGGCATGAACAGGCTCGTCGCCCGCATCAAGGAACTGGAGGAAGAGGTCGCGCGGCTGAAGGCTGGCCGCTAGCGATTCGCGGAGCTTGACAACTGGACGAGACGTCAGCTGGTCCTTATCGTGAGATTGCCGTACCGGAGCCGCGACAGCGAGTAGGAGCGTACATGGCCGCCACGGAAACGATTCCCGTCATTGATCTCGGACCCTATCTTGCCGGTGAGCCCAGCGCGCTGGATCGCACGGCGAAGGAGCTGCGGTTCGCGCTCACCGAAATCGGCTTCTATTTTATCGTGAATCATGGCGTCCCGCGGGAGAAGATCCGGGGCGCCTTCGAGCAGGTCCGCCGCTTCCATGCCCAACCCCTCGAGAAGAAGCTGGCATTGAAGATCGACCCGCACAGCACCGGCTACCTGCCGATGCGCGGCAATACCCTGCGCACCTCGACGGTCCAGGCCGGCACCAAGCCCAACCTCAACGAAGCCTTCTTCGTGAAGCGCGAGCTGCCGCCGGATCATCCCGACGTGCTGAGCGGCCGGCGCTTCCGCGGACCCAACCGCTGGCCCGACCTGCCCGGCTTCCGCGAAACGATCCTCGACTACAACCAGACCATGGAACGGCTGGTCCAGAAAATGGTGCGGATCTACGCCCGCGCCCTCGACCTGCCGGCGCAGTATTTCGATGCCGCTTTCCAGGATCCGCAATACTCCTTGCGCATGACGCACTACCCGCACCAGGAAGGTCCGGTGGTAGACGAGTTCGGCCTCGCCCCGCACACCGACACCAGCTTCCTGACCCTGCTCGCGCCGAACGATGTACCGGGGCTGTCGATCCGCACACAGAACGGCAACTGGATTGAGGCGCCGGCGATCGAGAACGCCTATGTCGTGAACGGCGGCCAGATGCTGCAGCGCTGGACCAACGACGTTTTCCTCGCCACGCCGCATCGCGCGATCAACCGCAGCGGCGGGGAGCGCTATGCCATCCCCTTCTTCTGCGACAGCAACATCGACTGGCCGGTCGCCGCGGTGCCGACCACGGTCGGGCCGGACAAGCCGCCGAAGTACCCGACGACCTACTACACCGACTACATGATCTGGTACCAGAAGCGGAACTACGACGTGCTGAACGACGCGCAGCAGGCAGCGGATTGAGCTTCGAGTTCGAGGCGGGTTCGCTGGGAGCGCGGCTCTCCAGAGCCGCACTGCCTTCGTCTGGACACATCCCATGAGCGGCTCTGGAGAGCCGCGCTCCCAGCAATCCGAACCGCCGACGCCACGGCGCGTGACTCCCATGACGCACCGCAAATGACCGGATCGACCCTCGACCGCGTCGAGGTGCACGTCTTCCGAACCCCCATCGAGGTTCCCGTCCGCACCTCCTTCGGCACCATGACCGAGCGCGCGGCGGTCTTCGTGCGCGTCGAGGATGCTGACGGCGCGCGCGGCTGGGGCGAGATCTGGTGCAACTTTCCCAATGCGGCTGCAGAGCATCGCGCACTGCTGTGCGCCGACATCGTGGCGCCGCGCGCTCTCGGCAAGCCGATCGACGATCCGGTCGCGCTCTGGGCCGAGCTCGACCGCGCCCTCCACGTCCTGCGCATCCAGAGCGGCGATGCTGGTGCCTTCTCCGCCGCTGCCGCCGGCCTCGACCTCGCGATTCACGACCTGCGCGCCCGCAAGCGCGGCCTGCCGCTATGGCGCGCGCTCGGCGGCAACGACGACTCGCCTGTCCCGGTCTATGCGTCGGGCATCAATCCCGGCCGCGCCGCGCTCGACACCGTCGAGCGCACCCGCGCCGAGGGCCATCGCACCTTCAAGCTCAAGGTCGGCTTCGGCGAGGAGACCGATCTGGGATCGCTGCGTCCGGTAGCGTCTTCTCTCAAGAGCGGCGAGCGGCTCATGGCCGACGCCAATCAAGCGTGGGACGTCGCCACGGCCTGCCGAATGGCGCCCAAGCTGGCCGAGTTCGGTCTCGGCTGGATCGAGGAGCCATTGATGGCCGATCGACCGACAGCGGAATGGACCCAGGTCGCCGCCGCGGCCCCGGCGCGCCTTGCGGCCGGCGAAAATGTGCGCGGCGCAGGCGCGTTCCAGGCAATGATCGATTCCGGCCTGATCGGCTTTGTACAGCCCGACGTGGCGAAATGGGGCGGCCATTCCGGATGCCTGCCGGTCGCGAAAGCCGCCCTCGCCGCCGGCCGTATTTTTTGCCCGCACTATCTCGGCGGTGCGATCGGATTGATGCATTCGCTGCACCTGCTGGCTGCCGTCCGCGGTTCCGGGCTGCTCGAGGTCGACGCCAATGCCAATCCGCTGCGCGAAGGCCTGCTGCAAGATCTCATGACCGTCACCGACGGCTGCGTTTCCCTTCCCGGCGGACAGGGACTCGGTCTAGAACCTGACCTGAAGCCGCTCGCAAAGCTCAGAAGCCTGCATATCGAGCGGCACGCGTAACCAGAGGAAACGCCATGCTCGGCCTGATGCAAGACCGCCCGCTGCTCATCTCGCAGATGATCGATTTCGCCGCCGCCTACTACCCAGAGGTCGAGATCGTTACCCGTACGGTCGAGGGGCCGGTCCATCGCTACGGCTACAAGGATGCAGCCAAGCGCGCCAAGCAGCTTGCCGAAGCGCTGCAGGGCCTCGGCATCAAGCTCGGCGACCGGGTCGGCACGATCGCCTGGAACACCTATCGCCATTTCGAGCTCTATTTCGGCATCTCCGGCATCGGTGCGGTGCTGCACACGCTCAACCCGCGGCTGGCGCCCGAGCATGTCGCCTATATCGCCAACCACGCCGAAGACCAGATCATCTTCGTCGATCTCAATCTGCTGCCGATCGTCGAGGGCGTCTGGGAGCACCTCAAGACCGTGAAGCACGTCGTGCTCATGACCGATCGCGCTCACATGCCGGCCTCGAGCAAGATCCCCAACCTGCTGTGCTACGAGGAACTGATCGCCGACAAGCCGGGCACGCTCAAGTGGCCGACCTTCGACGAGAAGACCGCCTCCTCGCTCTGCTACACCTCGGGCACGACCGGCAACCCAAAGGGCGTGCTCTACTCGCACCGCTCGACCGTCATCCATTCGATGATGATGTGCTCGGGTCCCGTGCTCGGCATGACCCCGGAAGACACCATCCTGCCGGTGGTGCCGATGTTTCATGCCAATGCCTGGGGCCTCGTCTACGCAGGCCCGATCTGCGGCACCAAGCTGGTGTTCCCCGGACCGAAGCTCGACGGCGCCAGCATCTACGAGCTGCTCGACAAGGAGCAGGTGACCCTGTCGGCCGGCGTGCCGACCGTTTGGCTCGCCCTGCTCGACTACTGCGCCCAGAACAAGCTCAGGATGTCGTCGGTCAAGCGCAGCCTGATCGGCGGCTCGGCCGTGCCCTACGCCATGATCTCGCGCTTCTGGAAGGAGCACGGGATCGAGGTGGCTCAAGGCTGGGGCATGACCGAGATGAGCCCGCTCGGCACGCTGACGCGCTTCAACAAGGGCGAGCGCGACCTGCCCGAAGAGGAGCGCTTCGCGATCACCGCCAAGCAGGGCCGGCCGGTGTTCGGCTGCGAGATGAAGATCATCGACGATGCCGGCAACGACCTGCCGCACGACGGCAGCGTGTCGGGCAACATGGTGGTGCGCGGCCCGTGGATCGTGAAAGGCTACATGAAGGGTGACGGCAAGAACCAGTTCCTCGAGGACGACTGGTTCATGACCGGCGACGTCTGCAAGATCGAATCGGACGGCTCGGTCGTCATCACCGACCGCTCCAAGGACGTGATCAAATCGGGCGGCGAGTGGATCAGCTCGATCGACCTTGAGAACATGGCCATGGGCTGCCCCGGCGTCGCCGAGGCCGCCGTGATCGGCGTCGCGCATCCGAAGTGGGACGAACGGCCTCTGCTGATTGTCGTGAAGCGGCCCGAGGCCGACGTCACCAAGGCCGACCTGCTGAAGTACCTCGACGGCAAGATCGCCAAATGGTGGATGCCCGACGACGTTCAGTTCGTCGACGCCATCCCGCACGGCGCCACCGGCAAGATCCTGAAGACCGCCCTGCGCAAGCATTTCGAAGACTACAAGCTGCCGACGGCTTGAGCAGGGGCCGGCGGACGCAGCATGTCGGCCACCACCGCCACCAACACGAGCGCACCGCCGACCAGCGTCAGCGCCGCCGGCTGCTCGGCGAAGGCGAGCCATACCCAGAGCGTGGCAAGCGGGGTCTGAAGAACGCCGAGCAGCGCACCGCGTGTTGCCGAGACTAGCGGCGTGCCGAAGGCGAGCAGCAGGAGGCCGAGGCCGAACTGGCTGACGCCGAACAGGGCGAGCAATCCGAGCTCGCGCGCGTCGACCTGGAGTGGCGACGCGAACGGCCAGACGATCAACGAGCACAGGAATGCCGAGGCGCAAACTGCCGGCACCATGTTCACGCCCCTTTTCCGCCTGATCAGCACGATCACCAGCGCCATCAGCGTCGCCATGGCGAAAGCCAGGGCATCGCCCAGGAAACGGCCCTGCGCCACAGCGGGACCGGCCATGATCGCCATGCCGGAGAAGGCAACGGCGGTTGCGGCGAGCGTCCAGACGCTCTCGCGCTCGCCCAGGATCAGCCACGCCATCGCCGCGGTGACGAAGGGAATGCCCGCGTCGATCACCATCACGTCGGCCACGCTGGCGAGCCGCATCGCGTTCAGGAAGCACACCGTCGCGACCGCCGAACAGATCATGACCAGGACGCCTTCCATGCCCGTGGCACGGATCGCCGGCCAAACCCTGCCGCGCTGTTGCACGGCCACCACGAGCGCGAGGAAGCCGCCGCCGAACAGCCCCCGCCAGAACAGCAGGGTCCAGGCGTCGACCTCGATCAGGCGCGTGAAGAAACCGCCGGTCGAATACGCCACGGCGGAAGCGATCAAAAGCGCTGTACCCAACCAGATCCTGCTCATCTGACGAGCGCCACACCTGTGAGGCTCGGCACAGAGTTGCGCTCGGAGAGCTTGACCGGGGCGGGTGCCGCAGCCCTGAAAATCTCGTTCATTGGCGACTCCTGAAGAAGGGAGGCGCCAGCCTAGTAATCGGCTCCTGACAGCGTTATGTCAGCAGCAACATGCGCCGTTCCGATCGTCTGTTCGACATCATCCAGCGCTTGCGGACGGCCTCCGGACCGACCACCGCGGCGGCGCTCGCGGAGGAACTCGAAGTCACGCCGCGCACGGTCTATCGCGACATCGCGACCCTGCAGGCGCGCCGCGTGCCGATCGAGGGCGCAGCGGGCGTGGGCTACGTGCTGCGCAAGGGCTTCGACCTGCCGCCGCTGATGTTCACCATTGAAGAGATCGAGGCGATCGCCGTGGGCGCCCGGCTGGTCCGGCGCCTGAAGGACCCGAAGCTGCAGGAGGCGGCCAATGCGGTGCTCGCCAAGGTCACGGTCGTGGTCCCCGAGCGCCTGCGCTCGCACATCGCCGACGCACCGGTCTATGTCTCGCCCGGCATGGCCGCGGAAGTCGAAGGCGCCGACCTCGCCGAAGTGCGCGCCGCGATCCGCGACTCCGCCAAGCTCTACATCGCCTATGCCGACGAGGAGGGCCGGCGCACCAATCGGGTCATCTGGCCGATCGCCATGGCCTACTACGTCGACGTCACCCTGGTCGGCGCCTGGTGCGAGCTGCGGGGCGATTACCGGAATTTCCGGGTCGAGCGTATCCAGTCCTCCAGGGTGCTCGACGAGCATTTCGACCAGCACGGCGGCAGGCTGTTTCGCGAATGGTCGGCCCTCCCCAAGGAGAAGCCGGCGCTGTAGAATACCCACATGGACATCAAGCCTATCGATCCGGTCAACCGCCCGTTCTTCGCGGGCGTCGTCACGGGCCTCGACCTCCGCAAGCCGCTCACGCCCGAAGAAGTGAAGGCCGTCCATGCCGGCATGGACGAGTTCGCCGTGCTGGTCTTTCACGATCAGCCGATCGACGACGAGCAGCAGCTCGTCTTCAGCCGCGCGCTCGGTCCGCTCGAGCAGGCGACCGGCGACATCGCCGCGCCGCAGGACCGGCGCATGAGCATGGATCTGAACGACATCTCCAATCTCGACAAGAACAACCAGGTGCTGGCACGCGACGACCGCCGTCGCCTGTTCGGGCTGGGCAACCAGCTCTGGCACTCCGACAGCTCGTTCAAGGAAGTGCCGGCCAAGTATTCGCTGCTTTCGGCGCGCACGATTCCGCCGGCCGGCGGCAACACCGAGTTCGCCGACATGCGTGCCGCCTACGATGCGCTCGACGAAGAGACCAAGCGCGAGGTGCACGACCTGATCTGCAGCCACAGCCAGATCTTCTCGCGCGGCATCCTGGGTTTCACCGACTTCACCGCGGAGGAGCGCATCAAGTGGGCGCCGGTGCGCCAGCGCCTGGTGCGGCGCCATCCGTCGAGCGGGCGGCTGTCGCTCTATCTGGCGAGCCATGCCGGCGCCATCGAGGGCTGGCCCGTGCCCGAGGCGCGCGCCTTCCTGCGCGACCTCACCGAGCACGCCACCCAGCGCAAGTTCGTCTATGCCCACGTCTGGAAGCCGCACGACCTGGTGATGTGGGACAACCGCGCCACGATGCACCGCGCGCGGCGCTACGATCACACCGAGGTGCGCGACATGCGCCGCACCACCCTCACCAACGAGGTGTCGAGCCTGGAGCAGGCGCCGTAGTCTCGATGCGCCTGCAATTCCTCGGTTCAGGCGACGCGTTTGGCAGCGGCGGCCGCTTCAACACCTGCTTTCACCTCACGCGGATGCATGGCGGCAACGTGCTGATCGATTGCGGGGCCTCCTCGATGGTGGCGATCCGCAAGTGGGGTGTCGATCCCAACGGAGTCTCGACCGTGCTGGTGAGCCACCTCCATGGCGACCATTTCGGCGGCCTGCCCTTTTTCCTGCTCGACGCACAACTCGTCAGCCGTCGCACCGCGCCGCTCACCCTCGCCGGACCGCCGGGCTTCGAGGCGCGGCTGATGACCGTCATGGAAGCGATGTTCGCCGGCTCCACGAAAATCGAGCGCAAGTTCGCGCTGACGGTGCGGGAGCTCGCGGTGCATGAGCGCACGGAGATCGACAGCCTGCACGTCACGCCCTATCTCATGAAGCACTACAGCGGCGCGCCGTCCTACGCGCTGCGCATTGAGACCGAGGGAAAGGTGCTGACCTACTCCGGCGACACCGAATGGGTCGAGGAGCTGATCCCCGCCGCCCGCGACGCCGACCTGTTCGTCTGCGAGGCGTATTTCTTCGACAAGGTCATGAAGTTCCACATCGACTACATGACCTTGACCAGGCATCTCGCCGAGATCGCGCCAAGGCGCACCATCGTCACCCACATGAGCGCCGAGCTGCTCGGCCGCCGAAGCGAGATCGCCCTCGAAGTCGCAGACGACGGTCTCGTGATCGATTTCTAAACGGAGTTCCGCAGCCTTGCCGGATCGAGCGTCGGCAGGCGGTCGGGGGTGAAGGGCGACAGGTCGACGTGGGTCGCCGCGCCGTCGAGGATCAGCTCGGTCATCGCCTCGCCGGTCGCGGGCGCGTTCAGGATGCCCCACACGTTGTGGCCGGTGGCAACGTAGGCGCCCTCCGCTCCTCTGATCGGGGCGATCAGCGGCAGGCTGTCCTCCGTCACGGGCCGGAAGCAGGCCTGGCGCGCCACGATCGGGCTCGCCGCGAGGGCAGGCGAGACGGTCCGGCACATCCTCAGCAGCCGCTCATGCGCACCCGCGTCGCCCATGACATCGGCGGGATTCACGGGCAACGCGCCGGTTGAGGAAATCGCACAGACCCAGGTCGTGCCGTCGGCGCGAGGAAAGATCTCCGGCGTGAGGACCTCGCCGCTCGCCTCCCGGTACTCGAGGAACAATGCCTCCGTTCCGGTGGCATCGCCCGAGTTGAACACGAGGCTGTGGCCCTTGTAGCCATAGACAGCCGGCAGCGGCAGCCAGCGCGCCGCGAGGATCGACCACGGCCCCATGGCGATGACCACCGCATCGGCATCGATGCTCTCGCCGCTGTCCAGCACGACGCCGTGCACGGCGCCGTCCGGGCGCCGCATCAGGTCTGCGACCGATCCGTGGCGCAGCACGGCACCGTGTTTCTCGGCCGCCTGCATCAAGCCAATCGTGAAGGCGCGAGGTTCCACCACGGCCGTGGTTTCGGGCGTACCGATACGGCCCGTGATCCTCAGCTTTCCGTTTTCGACCGCGTGACCGGCCCGGGTCTCGAGTCTGCTATAGCTCCAGGGATTGCCGTTCTCCTCGGCCAGCTCGGCGTGAAGATCGAAGCTGCGCCGCGCCAGCTGATCGAGCTCGGTGCCACGACACCAATCGCGCGCCAGGAAACCGCCCGACTTGCCGGAGGCTGAGCCGGCCACCGTGTGCCGCTCGATCACGGTCGGCTGCGCGCCGCGCCGGCTGAGGAAATAGGCAATCGCGCAGCCGATGGCCCCTCCCCCGCAGATGACGACGCGCTTGGGTCGGCTCATCGATTCAGGCGCTCCATTGCTTGACGACATTGCGCTCGACCAGTGACGCCACTTCTTCCGGCGTGTAGCCCGCCTCGCGCAGCACCTCGCTCGAATGCTCGCCGAGGTTCGGCGCGGGACAGCCGGGCGTCAGCGGCGTATCCGACCATGTGGCGGCCGGCCGCATCTGCCGCAAGGTTCCTTCGCTCGGATGTTCGACGGTTTGGAAGAAGCCGACATCTTCGAGATGCCGGCTGTCGATCAGGTCCTCGATCGAGTTGACCGGCATGGCCGCGATATCGAGCGTCTTGAAAAACGCCAGCCACTCGGCCGTCGTCCGCTCGACGGTGATCGCCGCGGCCATGACGTAGAGATCGTTCACATTCTCCAGGCGCCTGGCGTCGGTCGTGAATCGCGGGTCGCCCTCGTACAGATGGAGCTTTCCGACCGCGCCGAAGAAGGCCTTCCACTGGTCGTCGCGATAGGGCAGCGCCGCCACGAACCCGTCCTTCGTCGGATAGGGTTTGCGCGCCGGCGCCAGCATACGCTTGTAGCCCCACGGCCCGAGCGGCGGCTCGAAGGTCATGCCGCTCAGCTGGTCGCCCAGCATGACCGAGGCCATGGTCTCGAACATCGGCACGTCGATACGCTGGCCGCGGCCGGTACGCGTGCGCGCCTGCAGGCCGCCCAGAATGTTCATCGCGACATGCGCGCCCATCAGCCGGTCGACGATCGGCGTCGGCACGAAGCGCGGCTCCTGGCCGCCGGCGTACCGGTAGAGCCACGGCATACCCGTCGCGGCCTGGATGAGATCGTCATAGGCTGGCAGGTTCGAATAATGGCCGTCGCGCCCGAAGCCCAGCGCGCCGACATAGACGACCCTGGGATTCGCCGCGGATACCGCCTCGTAAGACAGGCCGAGCCGATCCATCGCCGCGGGCCGAATGTTGTAGAGCAGCACGTCGACGGTCTCGGCGAGGCGCAGCAGGGCGGCCCGGCCCTGCGGCGCCTTGAGGTCGATCGCGAGGCTGCGCTTGCCGCGGTTGAGATTGAGGAACCATGCCGACATGCCGGGCGTGCGCGCATAGCCGCTCTTGCGCGTCCCGTCGCCGTCCGGTGCCTCGACCTTGATCACGTCGGCGCCCATGTCGCCCAGCATCTGGGTCGCCGACGGCCCCATCAGCACCGTCGTGAGGTCGAGTATCCTGATTCCCTCCAGCGCAGAGGTCATTGCTCAGTTCCCCTTGAAGTCCGGCAGGGTGCGGGCAGCCATCGCACGGACGCCCTCCCGGAAGTCGGCCGTCTTGAACAGCCAGTCCTGCTCGACGAACTCGTGGTCGGTCGCCGCCTCCACTGCGTCGGCCAGACCGCGCCGCATGGTGGCGCGCGTGGCCTTCACCGCCAGCGGCGCCGACTGGGCAATCCTGGTCGCCAGCCCGATCGCCGCCGTGCGCACCTCGGCGAGCGGCACCAGCAGGTCGGCCAGGCCCATCTCGACGGCCTTGTCTCCGGGGATGCGATCGCCGGTATAGAACATCATCTCCGTCGCCTGCGTACCGATCAGCCGCGGCAGCGTCACGGTAAGGCCGAAGCCGGGATGCGTACCGAGACGCGTGAAGTTGGCGCAGAAGCGGCCTTCGACGCACGTCACGCGGAAGTCGGCCACCATCGCGAGCCCTAGGCCGCCGCCGACTGCGGCTCCCTGAATCGCCGCCACGACCGGCTTGCCGATGCGGAACAGACGCACCGCTTCCTTGTAGAGATTGGTCGAGCCGGCCTGCTGCTGGCGGATGATCGCGCTGCCTTCCTGCGCGCGGCCGTCGGCGGCGAAGTTCGCGCCCGAGCAGAAATTCTTGCCCTCCGCACAGAGCACCAGTGCGCGGCAGTCGTCGTCGCGATCGAACGTGTCGAACGCCTCGCGCAACTGGGCGATCAGTGCGCGGTCGAAATAGTTATTCGGTGGCCGCCGGATCTCGATCGTGCCGACCCTGTCGGCGAGCGCGACAGCGATATCGGCGTAGGATGCGTGGGCGATCATGGGTCTCGATCCTCAGTCAAGGAAGTGGGTTGTCAGCGCTCACTGCAGCGCCTTGAGCGACCGCAGCCTGTCCAGAGTCGCCGCATCAATCCCCCAGCGCGGCAGCACGGTCTCGGTATCGGTGCCGGAGCGCCGCGGCGGTCGCGGCAGCGGCGACGGTGTTCCGGCGAAGCGCGGCGCGGGAGCCGGCTGCGCGATGCCGTCGATCACCGGAAGCGAGCCGCGGGCGACGTGATGCGGATGCTGCGCCGTTTCCGCGACCGACAGCACGGGTGCGAAACAGGCGTCGCTGCCCTCGAAAACCTTGCACCATTCGGCTCGGGTGCGCTGGCGGAAGATCTCGGCAAGCTTCGGCTTCACGGCATGGCGTTCCGCCGGCCCGTCCTTGCCGATCAAAGAGTCGGGATCGAGGCCGAGCTTCTCGTACAGCTCGCGGCGGAAGCGCGATTCGATCGGGGCGACGGAAACGTACTCGCCATCGGCACATTGATAGACATCGTAATAGGGCGCGCCACCGTCGACGACATTGGTACCGCGCTGCAACGACAGGCGCCCCGACGCATAGCCGCCAAAGAACGCCGTCATGAGCGACAGGGCGCCGTCGACCATCGCGACGTCGATCACCTGACCTTCGCCGGTCTGCTGCCGCGCGTGAAGGGCAGCCAGCACGCCGACTGCCATGTAAAGCGCGCCGCCGCCGAAGTCGCCGATCAGGTTGAGCGGCGGGGCCGGCGGCCCGCCCTCCCGGCCGATCGCGTGCAACGCGCCGCTCAGGGCGATGTAGTTGAGATCGTGGCCGGCGCGGTCGGCCAGCGGCCCGGTCTGGCCCCAACCGGTCATGCGGGCATAGACCAGTCCGCGATTGCGCGCGCGGCACACCTCCGGGCCGAGGCCGAGTCGCTCCATCACGCCGGGGCGGAAGCCCTCGATCAGTACATCGGCCTTTGACGCCAGCTCGAGCGCGCAGGCCTGCGCCTCCGTCTGCTTGAGGTCCATCTTCACCAGCAGGCGGTTGCGGCGGATCAGATCGAAGCCCGGCGTCTTCGGGCTGCCGAGCTCGATCGGCTCGGTCCGGTCGATCGTCACGACCTCGGCGCCCATATCGGCCAGCAGCATGGTTCCCATCGGCGTCGGACCGACGCCGGCGAACTCCAGCACCTTCAGCCCGGCCAGGGGCCCGCCGCGCTGGCCCGGTTCGTCGTGCCTGTCCTGCTTCTCCACAGACGTCTCCCCGCCATTCACCGCAGGCCGAGGCCGCGCGCGACGATGCCGCGCAGGACCTGTGTCGTTCCGCCCTGAATCGTATAGGTCGGAGCCATCATCGTGCAGTGCTGGGCGAGGTCGAGGAAATCGGCCATGTCCTCCTCGCTGGTAGCATCCGATTCGGCGAGCCGGCGCGCGATCTCGGGCAACTCCTGCTGGTAGAGGGTGCCGAGATCCTTGACCAGCGCGCCCTCGATGGTCGGCGACTTGCCGGCCTCGAGAAAGCCTGCAACCGATACCGACATCTGCCGCAGCGTCCAGAGCCGGGCGACGAGCCGGCCGAGGATCGCGCCGGCATGCTTCGAGGGCTGGCGTCCGAGCACGCGCACCAGCTCGCGCAGGACGTAGAAGTTCTGCAGGAAGCGTTCGGGTCCTGACCGCTCGTAGGCCAGCTCGCTGGTGACCTGCAACCAGCCATCGCCCTCGTTGCCGATCAGGGAGCCCTCGGGAACGAAGCAGTCGGTGAAGGTCACCTCGTTCCAGTCGTGGCGTCCCGCGACGTTGATGATCGGGCGCAGGCTGATGCCCGGGGTTTTCAGGTCGATCAGCAACTGGCTCAGCCCCTTGTGCCGGTCGCCATGCTGGCCGGAAGTGCGGACGAGTGCGACGCAGTAGTGACTGCGATGGGCGCCGGAAGTCCAGACCTTGGTACCATTGATTCGAAATCCGCCGGGCACGGGCTCGGCGCGCGTGCGCACCGAGGCGAGGTCGGAGCCGGAGTCGGGCTCGCTCATGCCGATGCAGGTATAGCATTCGCCGCGCGCGATGCGCGGCACGACCGACTGGCGCTGCTCCTCGCTGCCGAAGCGCAGCAGCAGCGGCCCCGACTGGCGGTCGGCCAGCCAGTGCAGGCCGGCCGGTGCACCATGGCCGAGGATCTCCTCGGTCACGACGTAGCGGTCGAGGAAGCTCTTCTCGTGGCCGCCGTATTTCTTCGGCCAGGTCATGCCCAGCCAGCCGCGCGCACCCAGCGCCCGGCTGAACTCGGGGCTATGCGTCGTCCACGAGGCGGCAGGACCTGTGTTCTGCTGGACCCTGGGCAGGATCTCCTTGAGGAAGGCGCGGACCTCCTCGCGTAGCGCCTCGGCCTCCGGCGGCAGCCGGAAAGGCGGGAACTCGAGCTTTGGAACTATCACCGGCGGTGCGCCCTATTTGTCCAGCCAGACGCCATCGAAACGCCAGTTATTGTAGTGCGAGTTGAGCGGCAGCGTGACTCCGCGAACGTAGGGGTGCCAGCACGTCGTGCTGCGATTGTGCATGATCGATGGCCGTACGCCCGCTGCCTGCAGGTCGTGGTCGATCTTGTTGACCAGCGCCCTGCGCTTCGCTGGATCAAGAGTCGACGACTGCTCGTCGAAGCGGGCCTGCATTTCCTTGTCGCAGTAGTTGGTGTAGTTGCGCTCGGAGCCGCAGGCATAGGCCTCGTAGAACATGACGTCAGGATCATCGAGTGCGGAGCCGCCCGTGTTGGTCGCCACGTTGTAATCCTTGCGCTGCAAGCGGTTGTACCAGACCGTGCTCTCGACCGCGTCGAGTTCGCCCTCGATCCCGATCTGTTTGAGCTGGTCGATGAGCACGACACCCGGCTCTCGATTGGCCGGCAGATTGCGGGCCAGAACCTTTATCTTGAGCGGCTTGTCCGGGCCGTAGCCGAGCTCCTTCATGATCTTGCGGGCCTCCTCCCGGTTTTTCTCGACGTCGCCGGTCCAGCCGGGAACGTCGGCGAGCTGGTCAGGCCCGATTCCCCAGACCCCCTCGGGCGGTGCCTGCATCACTCCGCCAAGGCGGTAATTGCCCTCGCTCAGGATGTCGATGAACGCCTTGCGGTCGAGCGCCAGCATCATCGCCTTCTTGATCCGCGGATCGTCGAACGGCGGGATCGGGTTGACCAGAAGCTGGGTCTGGATGTTGTACTGGGCGAGCTGGCAAACCGCCTGCGGCGCCTTGGCCTTGATGTCGCCAGCGAGCCGCGAGGTGATGTCCTGCGCATAGGTCATGTCGAACTCGCCGACCGAGAAGGCGAGCACGCGAGTCGCTCGATTGGGCACCATCCGCCATTCGATAGCGTCGAGATACGGCCGTCCTTTCTTCCAGTAGTCGGGATTGCGGACCAGGGAGATGCTCTGGTTGGACCTGAACGACGCGAGTTTGAACGGTCCGGTGCCGATCGGCTTGGTGCGCATGTCGCGACCTGGGACATGGCAAGGGTAGACGGCCGAGAAGCCGGCCGCCAGGAAGCCCAGGAAGGACGGCTGCGGCCGGCCGAGATGGAAGCTCACCTGCCGATCACCTTCGACGGTGACCTCCTTGAGATTCGAGAACCATTCCTTGCGGGGATTCTTGCGCCAGCCGCTGTCCCGCTTCCCGATCACCGTGTCCCAGGTGCACTTCACGTCGGCGCTGCTGAAGGGCTTGCCGTCATGCCACGTCACCCCGTCGCGCAGCTTGAAGGTCAGCACCGTGTTGTCCGGACTCCAGCTCCACGACTCGGCAAGGTCCGGCACGATCGTGTCGTCCGTATTCTTCTTCGCTTCCTGATCGTGGATGACCAGGTTGTTGAACAGCGCCATGAACGGCATCAGCGTCGCGATGGTCACTTCCTCGTGGAGCGACGCACTCGGGGGATTATCGTTGTGATAGACCCTCAGCACACCGCCGCTCTTCTGGGCATGCGCCGCCGTCGCCATACCCAGGCCGAGCAGCACTGCAGCGGCTAGCAGCATTCTTCTCTTCATGACGCGGCTCCCATCGGCGCAGATTGCGGACCAGGTCAAGCGTTGTCATACCATTCCTATATCGGCAATGGTCTTCACATATCCAAATTCGATCTGCGGCCCGCAGCCCACGTCCGTCGCGCAGCGTCTTCAGGACCGTTCCTTCGGCACCCATTCCTCGACGCGGCAATTGACCGAAGCATCGAGCATGCGCGTGCCTTTGTGAACGAGACCGTGCTTGTGCATCACCGCGTCGGCCGTCGTCGTCGTGCCCACGCCGGGAAACACGGGCCGCCCCTTGGGCACGCTTGCATCCGTCCTCGTGAGGTAAAAGACGTCGTAGCCGATCGTCAGGAACAGGCCGAACGTATCGGTGCCGCCGACCACCGCAAGCGTGCCGCCGTCGATGCCGAGCCGCGCCCAGGCCTCGTCGAACGGTGCCGTAGCCGGGTTCCAGAGGATCGCTTTCGGATTATCGGGATCCGGCGTCAGGACATCGACGCGGCGCGTGAGGATGATCCGCTTGCGATGCTTCTCGCCAATCCCGCCTTCGGCCGAATGGCGGCCGTTGGCGACAGCCGACGCCGCGGCAACGGAGTCCTGGTAGAATTTGTGATCCGCGGGGATCTTGATGTCTTCCGGGAACTTGCCGTCGGCGGTTGCGATCATTCCCTCCTTCGAGATGACGGCGTAGCCTTCGATGCGCGGTCGTTTCATCGCTCAGACTCCCATCGCGCCGATGACGGCACCCTCGATAACGAGAACGCCCAGCCAATGGATGCTGTCGATCACCGACAGCATGTACTTGCGGCCGGGATAGGCGTTGTTCACGAACACGGTGGTGGCGACGAAGCCGACCCAGATGAACAGCGCCGTGATGATGCCGTTCCTCAACGTAACTTGACCCGGTCCGAGATGGCCTATGGTGCCGGCCAGCACCCAGGCCATGATGACGAGCGCCACGAAGGAGACGACGAAGGGTACTGGCGACTTGTTCGGCTCCATCCTCCCCACCGCCGCCAGCCATTGCTTCGAGAGCGCCATATAATAGACGGCACCCCAGGCAAACGCCGCAACGGCCGCTACCACGATCGCAAGAACGTTCATGCCGGCGAAAGCCATGTGCAACTCCCAGTGAGAGAAGTGTGGAAATGTCGTGCTAGGCTACCATCCATGAGCACCTACGCCGACTACGAACCCCTCACTTTCCACGACGCCGCCAGGCGCTTTGCCGACGGCAGCGATTCACCGCGTGCCTATCTCGAGCGCTGCCTCGAAACCATTGCCGCCCGCGAACCGGTGGTAAAGGCCTTCACCGCGATCAACGAGGCGGGTGCCCGGGCCGCAGCCGACGCCAGCAGCGCGCGCTGGAAGGCGGGCACGACCCTGTCGCCGATCGATGGCATGCCGATCGCCATCAAGGACCTGCTTGAGACCAAGGACATGCCGACCGAGATGGGCTGTGTCGCGATGAAGGGTAACTTCCCCAAACGCGACAACGCCGCCGTGTGGGCGCTGCGCCAGGCCGGCGCGGTGATCCTCGCGAAGACCGTGACAGCAGAGCTGGGCGGCTCACACCCCGGCCCTACCACCAATCCCTTCGATCCGGCACGCACGCCCGGCGGCTCGTCGTCCGGCTCTGCGGCGGCCGTCGGCGCCAACATGGTGCCGGCGGCGATCGGCACCCAGGTCGGCGGCTCGATCATTCGGCCGGCGGCCTATTGCGGCAACTTCGCGCTGAAGCCGACGCAGGGCGGCATCAATCGGGGCGAGCGGCTGGCGACCAGCATGAGCACCCATGGCCCGCATGCCAACTGCCTCGAGGACATGTGGCAGGTGGCGATCGAGATCGCCAAGCGCTGCGGCGGCGACCGCGGCTCGCTCGGCCTGATGGGGCCTGACAGCCCGCCCGCAGCGATCAGGCCGAACCGGCTGATCGTTCTGGAAACGGAAGGCTGGTCCGAGCTCGACGACGCGACCAGGCGCGGCTTCTCCAAGGTGCTCGAGCGGCTCGAGGCGGCTGGGATCGGCTTGATCCGACGAGGCGATCACCCGTTCGTGGAAGCTCTGGAGAGGGCAGTCGCCAATGGTCGAGCGGTTTGCAACGGCATCACCAGCTGGGAAAACCGCTGGTACCAGCGCGGCATGCTCGACGCCGCGCCCGAGGGTCTCAGCGAACGCGCCAAGGCTGCACTGTTCAAGGCGGAGGCAATGACGCCCGACGAGTACCGGGCGAACCTGCTCGCCCGGCAGTCGGCGCAGCTCACACATGCCGCGGTCGCTTCGTTGGCCGATGCGGCTATCACGCTCTCCTGCCCCGGTCCCGCGCCGCTCTGGTCGGGCGACGTCCCGGGCCAGCCGCTGGCGCCCCGCCCGACCGGCGACTTCGTCTTCAACGCGCCGAGCTCGATGCTGTTCGCGCCGGTCGTCACCATGCCGCTGATGAGCGTCGACGGCATGCCGGTCGGCGTCCAGGTGATGGGCCAGCAGCAGGAAGACGCTCGCATGACCGGCATCGCCCGCTGGATGACGGACGCAATCGGCCGGGTGGCTATTCCGGCTTGATGCCGAGTGCGACGATCCGGGGGATGAGAATCTTCTTGAGCACCTCGTAGTCGGCCATGACTTCTTCGTGCGTCAGCGGCTTTTCGGTAAGTCCGAAGCTCTCCATCATCCTCTTGCCGGGTTCGGAATCGGCGGCCGCGACCCACAGGTCGGACATCCGCTTGATGACCTCCTTCGGCGTCGCCGCGGGAGCGGCGAGCGCCAGCCAGCCACGTACGGTGAGCGCGGGGTCGTCGAAGCCCTGCTCCGCCGAGGTCGGCACGTCGGGCAGCTTGATGTAGCGGACCTTGGAGGGCGCCACGATCGGACGCACTTCCTGCTTCACCAGCAGCGCGTTCATGGCCTGCGGACTGCCCATCGCGGCCTGCAGGGAACCGGCACCCATGTCCTGCCACATGGGCGCTTCGCCCTTGTAGGTCACGACCTCGATCGTCAAGCCATACTTCTCGTTGAGATGCTGCGCGAAGATGTGCGACGAGGAGCCGAGCGCCCACGAACCCCAGTTGATCCGCTTGCCCTTGGCGTATTCGATGAACGACTTGAGGTCCTTTACCTCGGCCGGCAAGGATTTGTGGACCACGACGGGCAGCACGCCGGAGGAGGTGCCGGAGACGATCGTGAGATCCTTGTCCGGATCGAATCCCAGCTGCTTGAACATCACCCGGTTCTGAATGAGCGTGCTCGAGACCGAATGAAGGAAGGTGTAGCCGTCTGCCGGCGCGCGGGCGACCTGGGCCGCGCCGATATTGCCCGACGCGCCCGGCTTGTTGTCGATGATGACCTGCTGCCCGGTCGCCTGCTGGACATGCTGGCCGAAGGCCCGGGCGATACCATCGGTCAGGCCTCCTGCGGGAAAATTGACGACGATGGTGATCGGCTTGGTTGGCCAGGCACCTTGAGCTCGCAGGATCGACGGCGTGGCTAGGGCGATCCCTGCTCCCAACACGATCCGCCGCGTCGTCTTGATTGTCATTCCCATGCCTCCGGGTTCTTTTGTTGGCGGCGCTGCATAGCCGCTGCGGCCCGGACGAGCTAGACTGTGCATATACACTCATCTTCGCATGGCGAAATCAAGACCCGCTGTCCGAGTGCCCCGGAGATTGCTAAGACCACCGGCGCAAACGCCGTCACCATCAAGGGAAGAAACACCATGTCCGACGCAGTGCTTCGCTCCACCCAGGGGCGGATCGGCATCCTCACCGTCAACAATCCGCCGGTGAACGCCCTTGCGGCTGCCGTACGCGACGGCATCAAGGAGGGCGTCGAGGCATTCGGAGCGGATCCCAACATCGATGCGATCGTGCTGATCGGCGGCGGCCGCACCTTCATCGCGGGCGCCGACATCCGCGAGTTCGGCAAGCCGCCGGCGGGCGCCAACCTGAACGACGTCATCGCCACGATGGAGAACTGCCCCAAGATCATCGTCGCGGCCCTGCACGGCACGCCGCTCGGCGGCGGGCTGGAGACGGCGCTGGGAGCGCACTACCGCGTCGCCCTGCCCTCGACTCGCGTCGGGCTGCCCGAGGTCCATCTCGGCCTGCTGCCGGGCGCCGGCGGCACGCAGCGCCTGCCGCGCCTCACCGGCGCGAAGTACGCGCTCGATGCCATCCTGTCGGGCCGGCACATCCCGGCGCCCGAGGCGAAGAGCAAGGGCATCGTCGATGCGCTGGTCGATGGCGACGATCTGCTGGCCGGTGCCGTGGCGCATGCCCAGATGCTGGTGGCGCAGAACGCGCCGCGGCGCAGGGTGCGCGACCTGACCGCGACGCTCGAATCGCCCGACCTGTTCGCCGAGACCGAGAAGTCGATCGCCCGTCGCGCGCGCGGCTTCAAGGCGCCGTGGAACATCATCAAGTGCGTCCAGGCCGCCGTCGAATTGCCGTTCGACGAGGGCATGAAGCGCGAGCGCGAGCTGTTCGTCGAACTTTTGACCTCGTCGGAGTCCGCGGCGCAGCGCTACTACTTCTTCGCCGAGCGCGAGGCCGCCAAGGTGAAGGACGTCCCGGCCGACACGCCGCAACGTGCCATCAAGACCGCCGGCGTCATCGGTGCCGGCACGATGGGGGGCGGCATCGCGATGAACTTCGCCAATGCCGGCATTCCCGTGACCTTGCTCGAGGTCCAGCAGGAGGCGCTCGACCGCGGTCTCAAGACCATTCGCACCAACTACGAGAACACCGCCAAGCGCGGCGGCATGAAGGCCGAGGACGTCGAGAAGCGCATGGCGCTGATCACGCCCACGCTCTCCTACGACGCCCTCAAGGACGCCGATGTCATCATCGAGGCGGTGTTCGAGACGATGGAGGTGAAGGAAGGCGTCTTCAAGCAGCTCGATGCCGTCGCCAAGCCGGGCGCGATCCTGGCGACCAACACCTCGGGCCTCGACGTCAACCAGATCGCCCAATACACGAAGCGGCCGGGTGACGTGATCGGCATGCACTTCTTCTCGCCGGCCAATGTCATGAAGCTGCTCGAGAACGTGCGCGGCAAGGCGACCGAGAAGGACGTGATCGCCACGGTGATGTCGCTCAGCAAGAAGATCGGCAAGATCCCGGTCCTGGTCGGTGTCTGCGAAGGCTTCGTCGGCAACCGCATGCTGCGCCAGCGAGGCATACAGTCGGCCTACATGATGGAAGAAGGCGCCCTGCCGCAGCAGATCGATAAGGTGGTCTACGACTACGGCTTCCCGATGGGCCCGTTCGCCATGAGCGACCTCGCCGGCAACGACGTAGGCTGGCGCATCCGCCAGGGCAAGAAGGAGAAGGAAAAGCGCAACGTGCGCTACACCGGTTATGTCGCCGACGCGATCTGCGAGCTCGGCCGCTTCGGCCAGAAGACCGGCGCGGGATACTACAAATACAATCTGCCCGACCGCACGCCGATCCCCGATCCCGAGGTCGAGAAGATCATCGAGGAAACCTCGAAGAAGCTCGGCATCACCCGTCGTGCCATCTCCGACCAGGAGATCCTCGAGCGCGCGCTCTATCCGATGGTCAACGAGGGTGCCA
>JAHCJV010000084.1 GCA_026126105.1 Enhydrobacter sp. | reverse complement strand
TGGCTGATCGTCCTCTCAGACCAGCTACCGATCGTCGCCTTGGTGAGCCATTACCTCACCAACTAGCTAATCGGACGCGGACTCATCTTTTGGCGATAAATCTTTATCCCGTAGGAACCATTCGGTATTAGCCCCGGTTTCCCAAGGTTATTCCGAACCAAAAGGCAGATATCCACGCGTTACTCACCCGTGCGCCACTAACGTATTGCTACGTTCGTTCGACTTGCATGTGTTAAGCCTGCCGCCAGCGTTCGTTCTGAGCCAGGATCAAACTCTCAAGTTTAACGTGCCTCCCGCCTCTCCGAAGAGAAGGGGAAGCGATAGATCCCGTCACTAGATTTTACTACCCGACCCGAAGGCCAGGTTCTCGAACTAGCGACGACGAAAACATCGCCCAACCCGAAGGTCAGAACTGATGATCGCCGCCGCCGGCGTATCCCTTTCCAAACAAACGATGCATAGAGCACACGACCCGAGGGTCGAGACCTTTAGCTACTTCGGCGCTTCGGTGCGGGTTTCTCGCCCGCCGCCCCGTCTTTCCGGGGCGTTTCCGTCGGCGCCGTTCGCCTTGGGAGCCGCGCTTATATGGGCGACCTTTCGGGGTGTCAAACGTAAAAATTACGAATCTTTGAAATGTTCGTAAGGCTCTGAAATCGCCTACCAATCTATTGCATTGTTGTGTCTGCAAGGGCTTTCCGGCATCAATATGTAGCGACGCCCGCCGTTTGGCACGACTCTCGCCATCGGCTTCACCCAAGCCGAGGTCCGGACCTACCGGATCCGTATAGGTCAACGGTCATGACGGGTTCCCCCCCTCCGTCGGACCGGCCGGAAAGCGCCAGATCGGCGCTGGTTGCGCTGTTCCGGCCTGTCCTTCTTCTGGTTTCGGCGGTTGGCCTGACGGGCTTCGCCATCGCCCTGACGCTCGGCGCCCTGACAGTGCTTCACCGGCGCGCACCACCTCCCGAGACCGACATCGGATCGACGCCAATCGCGATCGTCTCCCCCACGCCTGAGCCGCCGCCCATCACGGCGGCCGAGTTCAAAGGCTTTCAGGGGTTCCAAGCCAAGCCTTCCACGGCTCCACCCCGCCAGCCCGACCCCGAGCCCCCCACCAACGAGCCCTACGACCTCACTCTCCGCCTGGAAAAGGGAGACACGATCGACAAGATGCTGGCCGATATCGACGTTCCGGAGGCCGACCGGCGCCAGATCGAGCAGGCACTGCAGGGCGTCCTGAAGAAGCGCCGCATCGCCGCCGGAGAGGAGATTCAGCTCGAGATGCAGACGACGCCGGGTCAGCTCGACGCGCCGCGCCTGCTTTCGCTGTCCGTAAGGCCCCAACCGGAGCGCGAGTACGTCGTCACACGCCAGGACGATGGCAGCTACCGCGGCGAAGAGAAGACCTATCGCATCAGCCCGCGCATCGTGCGGGTCGAGGGCGAGCGCGTCGGATCGCTGCAGCAGAGCGGCATCGCCGGCGGCGCACCGTCCGCCGCGATGATCGAGTTCATCCGGGCCCTGTCCTACGACGTCGACTTCCAGCGCGAGTTGAAAGTCGGCACGAAATTCACCGTTCTGCTCGAGCAGCAGGTCACGAGCGACGGCAAGATCACGCATCCCGGCCGGTTGCTGGCCGGCGAGCTCCATCTCGGCAAGCGGACGGTGACGGTGATCCGCTTCCGACCGCAGGGCGGCGCCGACCAGTTCTACAATCCAAAGGGCGAGAGTGTCGTACGATCCTTCCTGCGAACTCCGATGGATGCATCGAAAGTGACGTCTCGCTTCGGCCTCCGCGAGCATCCGATACTGGGCTACAGCGCCATGCACACCGGGGTCGACTTCGGTGCTCCCATGGGGACGCCGATCCTGGCGGCGGGCGCGGGAAAAGTGACAATGGCGGGCTATAACGGCGGCTACGGCATCTTCGTGAAGCTCGAGCACACCCGCGAGATCGGCACCGGGTACGGGCACATGTCGCGGCTCGGTCCCGGCATCAAGCCCGGCGTCGTCGTACGCCAGGGCCAGGTGATCGGATTCGTGGGCTCGACCGGGATGTCGACCGGCCCCCATCTCCACTACGAGTTCTACAGGGGCGGGCGCGCGGTCAATCCCTTGGCGCAGAAGTTCGCGATGCAGGCGTCCGTCGGTGGCAAGGACCTGGTGCGTTTCAAGGGCTTGGCCGGCCAGTACGTGGCACAGCTGAAGAACGCTCCCAAGGTGGCAGCGGGCAAACCCGAGGAGCGCAGGGAAAGCGCGATACGTCAATTGCGGGCGGCGGCTGAACAATGAAAAAGGGCCGCGCAAGCGGCCCTTTTCCCAGAAAGCTCTCCGACCGACATCAGTCGGCGGCCTCGCTCAGCACACGCTCGCCTCCGACGGTGAGCTCGCCGTTCTCGACGCCGACATCGACAGTATCGCCATCGTGGATGCGCCCCTCGAGCAGCAGAGTCGCCAGCGGGTTCTGAAGGCTGCGCTGGATCACGCGCTTCAATGGCCGCGCCCCGTAGACCGGATCGTAGCCCCGGTTGGCGATCCATTGCAGCGCCTTGCTGTCGAACTCGAGCGCGATCTTGCGATCGGCCAGGAGCTTCTCCAGCTTCCTGAGCTGAACCTGGACGATGTCCGTCATGTTCGCCCGGCTCAGCCGGCTGAACAGCAGGATCTCGTCGAGACGGTTGAGGAACTCCGGCCGGAAGGCGCGACGCACATCCTCCATCACTTGCTCGCGAACGGTCTCCGTCGATTCTCCGTCCTTGAGCGCGGCGAGATGCGCGCTGCCGAGGTTCGAGGTCAGAACGATCAGCGTGTTCTTGAAATCGACCGTACGGCCCTGCCCATCGGTCAGACGACCGTCGTCCAGCACCTGCAACAGCACGTTGAACACGTCCGGATGGGCCTTCTCGACCTCGTCGAACAGGATCACCTGATAGGGTCGCCGGCGCACCGCCTCGGTCAGCACGCCGCCCTCGTCGTAACCGACATAGCCCGGAGGCGCACCGATCAGGCGACTGACGGCGTGCTTCTCCATGAACTCGCTCATGTCGATACGCACCATCGCCTGATCGTCGTCGAACAGGAACTCGGCGATCGCCTTGGTCAGCTCTGTCTTGCCGACGCCTGTAGGACCCAGGAACAGGAACGAGCCGATCGGCCGGTTCGGGTCCTGCAGCCCCGCACGCGCGCGCCGCACTGCATTGGCCACGGCCCGGACGGCTTCGTCCTGGCCGATGACGCGCTTGCCGACCTGCTCTTCCATGCGGAGAAGCTTCGAGCGCTCGCCTTCCAGCATCTTGTCGACCGGGACGCCGGTCCAACGCGACACGACAGCCGCGATGTCCTCGGGCGTAACCTCTTCCTTCACGCCTTTGCCGCCGGCGACCTCGTGGTTCTCCGCTTCCTTGAGCTTGCGCTCGAGGTCGGGGATCACGCCGTAGGCCAGCTCGCCGGCGCGGCCTAGCTCACCCTTGCGCTGGGCGATCTCGAGCTCCGAGCGGGCCTTGTCGAGCTGTTCCTTGATCTTCTGGGAATCGGCGAGCTTGTCCTTGGCAGACTTCCACGACGCCGTGAGCGACGCGGACTTCTGTTCGAGCTCGCTCAGCTCCTTTTCGAGCTTCTCGAGCCTGTCCCGAGAGGCCTGGTCGGTCTCCTTCTTCAACGCCTCGCGCTCGATCTTGAGCATGATGATGCGGCGATCGAGCTCGTCGAGCTCCTCGGGCTTGCTGTCGACCTGCATGCGGATGCGGCTTGCGGCCTCGTCCATCAAGTCGATCGCCTTGTCCGGCAGGAACCGATCGGCAATGTAGCGATTGGACAACGTTGCCGCCGCCACGATCGCGCCATCGGCGATACGCACGCCATGGTGGAGCTCGTACTTCTCCTTGAGGCCGCGCAGGATCGAGATCGTGTCCTCGACAGTGGGCTCGGCGACGAACACCGGCTGGAACCGCCGGGCAAGCGCGGCGTCCTTCTCAATGTGCTTGCGATATTCGTCGAGCGTGGTGGCACCGACGCAATGCAGCTCGCCACGCGCCAGCGCGGGCTTCAGCATGTTGGACGCATCCATCGCACCGTCCGCCTTGCCGGCGCCAATCAACGTATGCAACTCATCGATGAAGACGATGATGTCGCCTTCGGCGGACGAAATCTCCGACAGAACCGCCTTCAGGCGCTCCTCGAACTCACCGCGGAACTTCGCGCCCGCGACCATGGCGCCGAGATCGAGCGCCATGAGCTTCTTGCCCTTGAGAGACTCGGGCACGTCATCGTTGACGATGCGCAGCGCCAGACCCTCGGCGATCGCGGTCTTGCCGACGCCCGGCTCGCCGATCAGCACCGGATTGTTCTTGGTCCGACGGCTCAGCACCTGAATGGTGCGGCGAATCTCCTCGTCGCGGCCGATCACCGGATCGAGCTTGCCCTCGCGCGCCGCCTGGGTGAGGTCGCGCGCGTATTTCTTCAGCGCGTCATAGCTGCCCTCGGCGGATGCGGTATCGGCCGTGCGGCCTTTGCGCAGGCCGGCGATCGCCTTCTCGAGCGGCTGCGGCTTGACGCCGGCCTTGGCTAGGGCGTCCGCGGCCTCTGTACCCTTGGCGAGCACCAGCGCCATCAGCATGCGCTCAACCGTTACGAACGAATCACCCGCCTTCTCGGCGATCGATTCGGCCTGATCGAATATGCGTGCCGTCTCGGGTGCCATGTAGATCTGGCCTGCACCCTGGCCTTCGACCTTGGGCTGCTTGGCCAGATTGGCCTCGACCGCGCGGTGGACGGCGCGCGAATCGCCGCCGGCAGCGCTGATCAGGTTGGCCGCCAGACCCTCAGGGTCATCGAGCAGCACTTTCAGAAGATGGTCTGGGGTGAAGCGCTGGTGTCCCTCGCGCAGTGCCAACATCTGGGCGCTTTGCAGGAAACCCCGCATCCGTTCGGTATACTTCTCTTGATTCATCGCTCTACCCTTTCTTTTCACGCCCCCGTCGAGCGGCAGGCGAAAGAGCGGACCCCTATCCGGGCATCCTGCGCTCGATATGGTGTGGCCGACGGCGGGCGCAAGACCGGACAAGCGATACGGCTTTTCCCTGTAACGATGCCGGTCTATCAAGCGCTGCAGAATGATTTCGATCAATCTTGAGGGGGAATCTCATGTCGGGCGGGCATGGCCATGTCGAGAGCAGCAACAAGAAGATTGCATTGCTGGTAGCGGTGCTGGCCGCCCTGCTGGCCGTGTCGGAGACGGCAGGCAAGAGCAACCAGACCCACGCCCTGTCAGAGCAGATCACGGCATCTAACCTGTGGTCCTTTTTTCAGGCCAAGACGATTCGGCAGACAACCCTGCGGACTGCAGCTGATGCAGTGGAGGCGCCATTCAAGGACGGCGCACAGCCCATGCCCGCTGCGCTCAAGGCCCAGTTGGACACATGGCGAAAGACGGCGCAGCGTTACGAATCGGAGCCGGAGACGAACGAAGGGCGAAAGGAACTGTCTGCCCGCGCCAAGGCCAAGGAGGAGTCACGCGACAAGGCGCTGGCCGCCTACCACATGTTCGAATACGGCTCGGCGGCTTTTCAGCTCGCGATCGTGCTCGCCGGCGCGTCGGCCCTGACCACGGTCGTCTGGCTGATGTTCATGTCGATCGGCTTGGGTGCGCTCGGGGTGTTCTTCGCCGGGTTGGGCTTTCTCGCGCCGACGCTGATTCACCTCTGACGGCGCCTAGCGGCGCCGGCCGGCCCCCGCCGGAACAAACTCCGGAATTTCCGGCTGCTCTTCGTCGGCTCGATCCGGGGTCACCGGGGAGCTGCTGCGACCCGTCTGCAGGAAGGCGACGCTGCCAAGCCCCGGCTCGACCTCGCTACCGCCCTCGCCACGCCCACCGCCGTCGCTACGCCCCCCGGCCTGACGGCGCTGCTGGGGCTCGCCATGGAGGCGATTCTGCTGCGGCTCCCCCTGCTGACGGGCGTGCGGAAGCTCCGACTGTTGCGGCTCACCCGCCTGGCGCTGTTGCTCGCTCTCGGAGTGCTGCCGGCCGTGTTGCGGCTCCCCTTGCTGGCGTTGATGAGGTTCGCCCTGCTGGCGGTTCTGATGCGGCTCACCCTGGTGGCGATTATTCTGACCTTCTGCCTGAAGGCGGCTCTGCTGATGGTCGCCTTGCGGACGATTCTGCTGGCCGTCGCCTTGCTGGCGGCCCTGCTGATGTTCGCCCTCCTCGACGCCGGTGCCGTTGCCCTGCTGTCCGCCGTTCAGCTGGGGCCCCTGCTGTTGGCCGTCTTCCGCAGTGCCGTCGCCCCAACCCTGATTGCCGCGCGGAACAAAGCCGCCCATCGTCTGGATCACACGGAAGTAGTGGTCCGCATATTGCCAATAAGCCTCGGCCGCGATCCGATCGCCCGACGCGGCCGCTTCACGCGCAAGCGCCTGGTATTTGTCGAAGACCTGGTGGGCGTTGCCGCGCACCCGCACATCGGGCCCACTGCTATCGAAGATCTGGTTTCGATTGGGTGGGCGGTTCGGATTGTGAGTGTGCTGCTGTTTGTGCTGATTGTGGCCACCGCCACCACCGCTTCCACCACTGCGGCCGCCGCGCGACCGCTGCCGATTGTTTGGTCTCATTAACCTGGGCCAGTTACACGCCGGACGGTTCTGTTTCCGCTACCCTCTGCCCTACCTCGGGCGCCGTCCAAGCTCAATGGTGCGAGGGATGTCTGGCCGTCGGCGAAGCGCCGGCACCGGCCATACCCCCTAAGGGGCTGAACTGAACGTAACCCTAATCCTTTGAGTTGCCAACCTTTATTGTTTGGCGGCCACCACTCTTTCGATCCCCCCGAGATCCTTCCAGAGAGGCAACAGCATCAGGCCCGCGGACGTGAAAAGGCATTGCACGCGGCGCGCCTGCCCCGCCCCGACTTCGACCACGAAATGGCCTCCGGCAGCGAGCAGTCCAGGCCCAGCGTCTGCGAGCCGGCGATAGGCGTCGAGTCCATCCGCACCGCCGTCGAGGGCCAGCCTTGGCTCGAAACGCGCAACCTCCGGCATCAGCGCCTCGATGGCGCCGCTGTCGATATAGGGCGGATTGGCAACCACGAGATCGAACGGGGGGCCCAGTGCATCACTCCAACCCGGCTTGCGCCAATCGCCCGCAACCATGCGGGCGCGATCGGAGACGCCGAGCGCCTCGGCATTGTGCTGCGCCACCGCCAGCGCGTCCTGAGAGGCGTCGAGACCGGTCCCGCTCGCCTGTGGATATTCCCGAAGCAGCGTCAGCAGCAGGCAGCCCGAGCCGACCCCGAGATCGAGAATGCGCCAGGCGATCGTCCGGTCCGGCAGCAGGCCGAGGACGGCCTCTATCACGGTCTCGCTGTCGGGCCTCGGCACCAGAACGGACGGCGAGACCTTGAACGGGCGGCCCCAGAATTCTCGCTCACCCAGGATATACGCCATTGGCTCGCGGGCAATGCGCCGTGCCGCAAGGGAACGGAGCGCCGTCGGCAGGCCGTCGGGTGCGGCCTCCGGGCCACGGGCGATCAGCTGCTCGATCGAGAGTCCGCAGGCATGGGCAAGCAGCAGACGCGCTTCGAATCGCGCATTCCCGATCCCCGCTGCCGTCAGCGCGACGGCGGCATCGCGCAGCAGCGCGTCGTAGGTGGCGCTCAGCCCGCCAGCTCGGCCAGCCGCGACGCCTCGTCGTCGGCGGTCAGTGCATCGATGATCTCGTCCAGCCCCCGTCCCTCCATCACCTCGGCGAGGTTGTAGAGCGTGAGGTTGATGCGATGGTCGGTGACCCGGCTCTGCGGAAAATTGTAGGTCCGGATGCGTTCGCTTCGATCGCCCGAGCCGACCTGACCCTTGCGGTCGGCGGCACGCGCGTCGTCTCGGCGCTGGCGCTCGGCATCGTAAAGGCGGGCGCGCAGGATCTTCATCGCCTTGGCCTTGTTCTTGTGCTGGCTCTTCTCGTCCTGCTGGCTCACCACCACGCCGCTCGGGATGTGGGTGATGCGCACCGCGGAGTCGGTCGTGTTGACCGACTGGCCGCCCGGGCCGGACGCACGGAAGACGTCGATGCGCAGGTCCTTCTCGTCGATCTTGACGTCGAACTCCTCGGCTTCCGGCAGCACCGCCACTGTCGCTGCCGAGGTATGGATTCGCCCCGAGCCCTCGGTCGCCGGCACCCGCTGCACTCGATGCACGCCCGATTCGAACTTCAGCCGGGCGAACACACCTCTGCCGCTCACCGTCGCGATCGCCTCCTTGTAGCCGCCGATCCCGGTGTCGGAGAGCTCCATGATCTCGAACTTCCAACCGTGCTCGGCGGCGTAGCGCTGGTACATGCGGAACAGGTCCGCGCCGAACAGCGCCGCTTCGTCGCCCCCGGTCCCGGCCCGTATTTCCAGGATGGCATTCTTCTCGTCCGCCGCGTCCTTGGGCAGGAGCATCCGCTTCACGGCTCTCTCGAGTTCCGGAAGACGCTTGCGGAGCGCCATGGCCTCTTCCTCCGCCATCGCCTTCATGTCGGGGTCGGCGGCCATCGCCTCCGTGTCCTTCAGCTCCTGCTCGGTCTTGCGCAGCTCGTTGACCGCGTCCACGAGCGGCCCGAGATCCGCATATTCCTTCGATGCCGCGACGAACTTCTGGGAATCGAGCGTGCCTGCCGACAGGCTGGCCTGCAGCTCGGCATGCCGGGAAACGATCTGGTCGAGTTTCTGAAGCAGGGACATGGGACGGGCCGCTCGTTACACAAAAGCGTCCCGACACGCAAATCGAGACGATCGACCCGGGGGGCTGCCGCCGGGGCGCAATGCAATGCCCCCACGTACACCGCAATGACCTTCGCTTCGTCTGTACCCCGGGGCCTCGCCTGCCGTGCCCGTTACCGTGTCAGGACCTCGGAGAGCTGGTCGAGCGGCACCTCGCGCTGCTCGCCGCTGTCGAGGTCCTTGAGCTGCACAACGCCCTTGGCCAGCTCGTCGTCGCCCAAAATGACGGCAGCGCGGGCGTTGAGCTTGTTGGCACGCTGCATGCGGCGCTTCATGGTGCCGCGATAGTCCTGCTCGACGGCGATACCCGCGCGGCGCAAGGTGCGGGCGATGCCGAGCGCCTTGCTCTCGGCGGCCGGTCCCAGCGGCGCGATCACCACGGGGCGCGGCAAGGCCGCCGGCTCGTTGCACAGCATCATCAGGCGCTCGATGCCGCCTGCCCAGCCGATGCCGGCAGTCGGCGGCCCGCCCAGCTCGGCAATCAGCCCGTCGTAGCGGCCGCCGCCAAGCACCGTCCCCTGCGCACCGATGTGCGTCGTGACGAACTCGAACGCCGTGTGCGTGTAGTAGTCGAGACCGCGAACCAGCGCGGGATCGACCTCGAAAGGCACCCCGGCGGCGGCCAGACCGTCCTGCACCGACCCGAAGAAATCCCGGCTGGCCTGATTGAGATGATCGGCAAACGACGGCGCGCCGGCGTTGACCGCCTTGTCTCCCTCGTCCTTGCTGTCGAGGATCCGCAACGGATTGCGCAACAACCTGTCACGCGAGTCCTGAGAGAGCTTGCCAGCGTGATCCGAATAGTAGTCGACCAGCACCTTGCGATAGGCCGCTCGGCTCGCCGGGTCGCCGAGCGAATTGATCTTGAGCACGCAACGATCGAGGATCGCCAGCCGGTCGAGAATGTCGGCCGCGACCGATATCACCTCGATGTCTGCACCCGGCTCGGGCGCGCCGAGCACTTCAAGGTCGATCTGGTGGAATTGACGTTGCCGGCCCTTCTGCGGTCGCTCGTACCGGAACATCGGTCCAGCGGCGAACAGCTTGAGCGGCAACTGCTGCGTCAGCTCGCCGTTGGACACGAAGGCGCGGCAGATGCCGGCGGTATATTCCGGCCGCAGCGTCAGCGACTCGCCGCCTCGATCCTGGAATGTGTACATCTCCTTGGAGACCACGTCGGTCGTCTCGCCGATGCCGCGCGCGAACAGCTCGGTGAACTCGAAGATCGGCGTCGCCATCTCGCGGTAGCCGTAGAGGCGCGCCACGTCGCGCGCCGTGTCGATGACGTGCGCGAAACGCCGATACTCGTCGGGAAGGAGGTCGTGCGTGCCACGCACGGGTTGCATCTTGCTCACGGGAATTCGCCTTGAAGAGAGATCGGACAGAGTGGGCCTGAAACCGCTATTCCGCGGCGAGCCTATGTCGCTCGGCCTCGATCTCGGCAGCCTTCTTCTCGATCAGCTCGACAAGGTGATCGACGACGCTTGCATCCTTCAGCCGGTGATGCGGCACGCCGGCAATATAGACCTGGTGCGTGTTGTTGCCGCCGCCCGTGAAACCGATGTCGGTCTCGCGTGCCTCGCCCGGACCGTTGACGACGCAGCCGATCACCGACACCGTCATCGGCGTGGTGATGTGCGCGACCCTCTTCTCCAGGGCTTCGACGGTGCGGATGACGTCGTATTGCTGGCGGGCGCAGGACGGGCAGGAGATGATATTGACGCCGCGATGGCGGAGGTTGAGCGCCTTCAGCATCTCGAAGCCGACGCGCACCTCTTCCTCTGGCTCGGCCGACAGCGAGACGCGGATCGTGTCGCCGATCCCCGCCCACAACAGCGAGCCGATTCCGATCGACGACTTCACCGTCCCGGTGCGCGTGCCACCCGCCTCGGTGACCCCGATATGCAACGGATAGTCGCAGGCTTCGGCAAGCTGCTGATAGGCGGCAACTGCCAGGAAGACGTCCGATGCCTTCACGCTGATCTTGAAGTCGCGAAAGTCGTGGTCCTCCAGAATGCGCGCATGATCGAGCGCCGACTCCACCATCGCCTCCGGACAGGGTTCCCCATACTTTTCGAGTAGATGCCTCTCGAGGGAGCCGGCATTGACGCCGATGCGCATCGAAACGCCATGATCCTTGGCAGCCTTCACCACCTCGCGCACCCTTTCGGCGTTGCCAATATTGCCCGGGTTGATGCGCAGGCAGGCTGCTCCTGCATCGGCCGCCTCGATGGCGCGCTTATAGTGGAAATGGATGTCGGCCACGATCGGCACACGGCTTGTCTTGACGATCCTGTGCAGCGCCTTTGTCGACTCCTCGTCCGGACAGGAAACCCGAATGATGTCGACGCCTGCTTCTTCGCAGCGGCGGATCTGCTCGATCGTCGCGTCGGCGTCGGCGGTCAGCGTATTGGTCATCGTCTGAACGGTGATCGGCGCACCGCCGCCTACCGCTACGGGTCCGACCATGACCTGTCGCGACTTGCGGCGCACGATGTCCCGATAGGGGCGAATGCTCATGGCCCGGAATGTACTCGCGGGTTGCCTTCTTATCCACCGCCGAAAGGTTAACGCACGGTGACGGCAGCAGCCGTCAATGCGCCTCGGTCAGCCGGTACGAAATGCCTGCCGGCACCGTGTAGCTTTCGCCCGCACGCATGTACGACTGTGCGAGGACATCGCCGCCGGGCGTGCGCAGCTCGATCCAGCTATTGGTACGCGCGATGATCTGTGTATCGGCCTTCACCGGCGGCCTCGCGACAGGCGCCACATTGCTCTGCTCCGCAGCGCTCCGCGAAACGGCCTCCTGGGGATCGGCACTTGGCGCACGGTCGCCCAGCGGAGGCTGTGCCGCCTGCGCCTGACCGACCGAAGGTGCAGGCATCACCACCAGCGGTGGCGGGGCTGGAATCGCCACGACTGGGGGTGGCGTCACGGGAACGGCCGCGCTTTCCTGCTTCGGCGCAGGCCATGCGGTCGTCGGCATCTGGGTGCGTTCCGTAGCGGGCGCTGCCGCCTGCGGAACGGCTGAAGCGGGTTCCGGCTCCGTTGCCGGACGGGAGGCAAGCAGCCGATCCGGCACCGGCGGCACCTTCTGCGCCACGATGCTCTCATGCCGCGGCAGGTAGTGCCAGACGGCATAGCCTGCGCCGACCACGAGCAGCACCGTCAGCACGGCAAGGCCGATCGGCGCCCGCTTGTCGAGCACTGGAAAATCGGAAGGCAAAGCAACCGGTCGCGCAATCGGCACCGGCCCGGAAGCCTGATAAGCGGACAGCACTTTCTCCGCATCGAGTTCCAGGTGCGCAGCATACGCACGCAAGAACCCGGGGATATAGGCGGCGCCTGGCAGCTGGTCGAATCGACCCTGCTCAATCGCTTCTAGGTAAGCACGACGAATGCGCAGGCGCTTGGCAATATCCTCGATCGAGAGCCCGCGTGCTTCACGCTGATCTCTCAAAAGCCGGCCGACAGCATGACCGGGAGATGCCTCACGCTCCATGCTCCGCCAATCGACCTGGTCCGGCATGAGCCCCTCTATCTTGCCCCCTGCTGGCGGTTCTATCAGAGGGCATTTGGGAGGGCAAAAGCGATTCGAGTTTCGAGGCTAGATTTCGATGGAGTGATCGGCAGCGAAGAGACGTAAAGTCTCGCGTAGAGGGCGATCTGGCCGCGTCAGCACCGAAGAGACAAAATTTGTGGCCTCGTTCAAATCGAGCGAACGGACCATCGCCTTCACCGGTCCGATCGCGCCCGGCGACATCGAAAGAGTGCGCACGCCAATCGCGAGCAGGGCGAGCGCTTCAACCGGGCGCCCCGCCATCTCGCCGCATACGGCCAGATCGACCCCTCTCGGACGCACCTTCTCGACTACAAAATGTAGGAGCCGCAGCAGCGCTGGAGACAAGTTGTCGTAGCGTCCGGCCAATCGGCTGTTGCCGCGATCGGCAGCATAAAGAAACTGAAGCAGATCGTTCGTACCCACTGAAATGAAATCGACGTGCGGCAACAGACTGTCGAGCTGCCACGCGAGCGCCGGCACCTCGAACATCACGCCGACACGTAACCGCTCGGGAAGCACGTTCCCTCGACTCTTCGCGCGATCGAGTTCGAGATCGAGCAATCTCCGCGCGCCGAGAAGTTCCGCAACGTCGGCGATCATCGGAAACATCACCGACAGCGGCCTGCCGTTGGCCGCCTGCAGAAGCGCCCGCAGCTGGCGTCGCAGCATCGCCGGACGATCGAGCCCGATTCGTATGGCCCGCCAACCCATTGCAGGATTTTCATCGCCTAGCGCTCCAACGTAAGGCAGCACCTTGTCGCCCCCGACATCGAGTGTGCGAAACGTAACAGGGCGGCCGTCGGCGACATCGAGAACACGGCTGTAAAGCCAGGCCTGCGCATCGACGTCGGGAAACTCCGACCGCACCATGAACGGAATCTCGGTGCGATAGAGCCCGACGCCGTCGGCTCCCGTCTCGTCGAGATGCTGCATGTCTATCAACAGGCCGGCGTTCATGTGCAAACCGATGCGCGCCTGGTCGCGCGTGGCCGACGGCAGATCGCGCAGCGCGACAAATTTGCGCAGACGCTCGGCGCGCGCCTCGATCGCGAGATGGACGGTCTGGAGAATATCCTCGGCCGGCCGTACCAGAACCTGGGCATGGTCGCCATCGACCACGATGGGATCGCCGGGCTCGATTCGCGAGAGCACGTCAGCAGCGCGGCCGACCACCGGAATGTCCAGCGCACGCGCCACGATCGCGACATGGCTGAGCGCGGAGCCTTCTTCGAGTACCAGCCCCCTCAGGCGCGCGCGATCGTAGTCGAGCAACTCGGCCGGTCCCATGTCGCGGGCAATGACGATCATGTCTTCCGGCAGGCCGCTGGGATCCACGGCAACGCGGCCGGTGAGGCGCAGCAGCAGGCGATTGGTGAGGTCCTGAAGGTCGCTTAGCCGCTCGCGGATGTATGGATCGGTCGATTGGCCGAGCCGTGTCCGCACATCGTCGAAGGCGCGCTGTACGCTTGCTTCGCCGGTAAGACCCGAAGCGATCGCCTCGCGCACGCGCTCGATCCAGCCGCGATCATCGGCGAACATGCGGAAGGTTTCGAGGATCTCCCGCTGCTCGCCCGACTGCATGTCGTCGGCCTCGAGCAAGCGGTCGACATCGTCACGCACCGCGCCCAGAGCTTCCTCGAACCGCTTTTGCTCGACGCCGACGTCCTCGGCTACCACGCGCTGGATGACGATGCGGGGCTCATGGAGGACTGCGTAGCCTATGGCGACGCCTGGCGTGAGCTGCACACCGTCGATGCGCAAAGGCAGCAGGCCCAGGCCATCGACCTGCTGCACCTCGTTGGGACTGACGATGTGTCCCGCCGCAACCATCTCCGCCAGAACCATGGCGATGGTCTGCAGCGTCTCGATCTCCTCCTCGTCGTAGAGGCGCCTCGTGCGGTTCTGCACGACCAGAACGCCCAGCACCCGGCCAGCGCGGACGATCGGCACGCCGGCCAGGGAATGGTAGATCTCCTCCCCGGTCTCCGGACGATAGGCGAATTGCGGATGGCTCTGCGCATCGTCGAGCGCCAGCGGACGGGCATGGGCGGCGATGTCGCCGACCAGACCCTCCCCAACTCTCAGGCGCGTGCGATGCACGGCCGAGGGGTTTAGCCCTTGGGTAGCGAACAGCTCCAGAACTTCGCCGGCGCGCAGCAGGTAGATCGAGCAAACCTCGGCCACCATCTCGTTGGCGACCAGGCGCACGACCTCACCCAGGGTTTCCTCGGGCGTCGCGCCACGCGCCATCGTGTCCCGGAGCCGCTTGAGGAGCATTCGCGGTCCGGCCAAGGGAGTCCCTCTCTCCATGGTCAGCCCGCGAGATGCTTGAGTCGAATGACGACGAAGCTGCGGTCTATGATGCAGGCGCAAACTCGCCGTGCCGCCAATTGGCGGGCGCCAGTGGCAGCCAGGTGATTGCGCGTGCCGTGCATAGTTGAATTATAGCAAGATGTGCGCCGAACTGCCTACCCGCTTATTCGACATGAGGATGAGGTAAGCTCATGCTGCCGAACCGCCGGGTGACAACTCTCTGCCTCATGAGCGAGCGGGTAGAGCGCCGTCGACGAGCGTGAGAAGATCTCAGGCCGCGTCCAGGCCGTAAGCCGTATGCAAGGCGCGCACGGCGAGTTCGGTGTACTCGGCGGCGACCAGCACGCTCACCTTGATCTCCGAGGTCGAAATCACCTGTATGTTTATCCCTTTCGCCGCCAGGGTCTCGAACATCCGAAGGGCGACGCCGGCATGACTGCGCATGCCGACGCCGATAACCGATATCTTGGCGACGTTGGTGTCGGCCTTCGCCTCGACGAACTTGAGCTCGGCCTTGGCATTCTCCAGCCGCTCCACGGCGCGCGCGAGGTCGGCACGCGGCACGGTGAAGGTGATGTCAGTCGAGCTGCCGTCGAGCGAGACATTCTGCACGATCATGTCGACGTTGATGTTGGCCTCGGCCAAGGGCCCGAAGATGGCCGCCGCGACGCCCGGTCGATCCGGCACGCGCGTGACGGTTATCTTGGCTTCATCCTTGGCGAAGGCGATGCCGCTCACGACTGATTTCTCGAGCCCCTGGGCCATTATCTCATCCTCGTCCACGACCATCGTGCCGGGAAAATCGCTGCCCAGCGCCGCGTCGAAGGACGACAGCACCTGCACCCGCACGTGATGGTTCATTGCCAGCTCGACTGAACGCGTCTGCAGGACCTTGGAGCCCTGCGACGCCATCTCGAGCATCTCCTCGTAGGTCACCTGGTCGATCTTGCGCGCCTTCTCGACGATCCGCGGATCGGTCGTATAGACACCATCGACGTCGGTATAGATGTCGCAGCGGTCGGCCTTGAGGGCGGCGGCCAGCGCGACCGCCGACGTATCCGAGCCGCCGCGGCCCAGTGTCGTGATGCGCCCGTCCGGCGAGATACCCTGAAAGCCCGGGACGATCGGGACTTCGCCGGCCGCCATGGTCCTGGCCATCTCCGTCGTGTCGATCTCCTGGATGCGAGCCTTGGCGAACGCGGAGTCGGTGCGGATCGGGATCTGCCACGAGACCCAGGATCGGGAATTCACGCCTTCCTGCTGCAGCGCCATCGCGAGGAGGCCGATCGTCACCTGTTCCCCCGTTGCCACCACCACGTCGTACTCGCGCGGATCGTGCAACGGTGCAATCTCGTTGACCCACTTCACGAGCTGATTGGTGGCGCCCGACATGGCAGAAACCACGACGGCGACCTGATTTCCGCGCAAGACTTCAGCTTTGACCTTGCGCGCAACATTCTTGATGCGATCAGTGTCGCCTACGGAAGTGCCGCCGAATTTGAGAACGATGCGCGCCATGGACCTGCTCGAAAGCGGGGTATAGACACCGGTGGCACCATTAGGGTCAAGGGCATCCATGGCCGAGTCACCGCTTATTCCGCACGGCTCCACGGTCGATCCGGCCGAGGTCGAGCGCTTTGCGCGCATCGCCGACGAGTGGTGGGACCCCGTCGGCAAGTTTGCCCCGCTGCATCAGCTCAATCCGGTTCGCCTTGGCTTCATCCGTGATCGCGCCGCGAGGCATTGGCAGCGCGACGCGCAATCTGGCGCCCCGCTGGAGGGCCTGTCGGTGCTCGATATCGGCTGCGGCGGCGGACTGCTCTGCGAGCCGATGACGCGGCTCGGCGGCCAAGTTACCGGCGTCGATGCGGCGGAGCGCAACATCGCAACAGCGCGCCTGCATGCCGCCGGCCAGAATCTCCAGATCGACTATCGAGCGAGCACGGCCGAGGCGATCGCGGAAAGCGGCGCACGGTTCGACATCGTCCTGGCGCTGGAGATCGTCGAACATGTGGCCGACGTCGATCTTTTCCTTAGATCGGTCGGCGACCTGGCCAAGCCGGGGGGATTGGTCTTCCTCTCGACGCTGAACCGTACCGCCAAGGCCTGGGCTCTGGCGATCGCGGGCGCGGAATATGTGCTGCGCTGGTTACCGCGTGGCACGCACGACTGGCGGAAGTTCCGGAAACCCTCCGAAGTGGTGCGTGGCCTGCGCAACGGCGGCGTCGAAGCGGCTGAGATCGTCGGCGTCGTCTACAGCCCGCTCAGCCGCGCCTGGTCGCTCAACAAGCGCGATCTCGACGTCAATTACATGTTGTACGGCAGCAAGGGCATTGGCTGAAGCGAACCCGACGCCGTCCTTGTTGAAGGCTGCGACGTGGATGGGTGGTTGGCTCGCCTGCATGGCCGTCATGGCCGTGGCAGGTCGCGAGGCAACGCGCGAGCTCAGCGTTTTCGAGGTGATGGAGCTACGTTCGCTTATCGGCTTTTGCTTGCTCTATCCGCTAATCCGGCGGGCCGGCGGCCTGCGGGCAATGAAAACCGCACGTCCATGGGTGCATCTCCTGCGCAACGTGGTGCACTACGGAGCGCAGTGCGGGTGGCTGGTCGCCCTCGGCCTGATCTCCATAGCGCAGGTCGTTTCGATCGAGTTCACCATGCCGATCTGGGTGGCGATCATGGCGGTTGCATTCCTCGGCGAGCGAATGGGCTTGTGGAAGAACATCGCGGTGCTCCTGGGCCTTGTCGGGGTCGCGATCATCGTACGGCCATTCGGCGGCGAGATCGGCGCCGGGCAACTCATCGCACTGGCAGCGTCAGTCGGTTTCGGCGCGTCCGTTATCCTGATGAAGGCGCTCACGCGCACCGATCGGGTCACCGTCATCCTCGTGTGGATGGTGGCGATCCAGTCGGTGCTTGGACTGGTGCCGGCGCTCCTGGTGTGGCAGTGGCCGTCGCCGGCCGAGTGGGGCTGGCTCGCGGTGATCGGCTTCTGCGGCACCTACTCGCACTACTGCATGGCACGGGCGATGCTGCACGCCGACGCGACGATCGTGGTGCCAATGGACTTCTTGCGCGTGCCGCTTGCGGCCCTGACCGGATGGCTCGTCTATGCCGAAAGGGTCGATCTCTTCACTGCCGTGGGCGCCACGCTGATCCTGGCGGGTAATCTGCTCAATCTCCGGACGGCGAAGAAACCTTAAACATGGCTCTAATTGCCGCGGGGCAGCCACGGCAGACGGCCGAACTCGATTCCTTCCTCGGCCAGCGCCTCGGCCTCCTCGTCGGAGGTCTCGCCGTAGATCCCACGCTTGGTGCTCTCGCCGTAATGAATCTTGCGCGCCTCCTCGGCGAATCTGTCGCCGACATGCTCGCAATTCTTCTCGACCTCGGCGCGGACCTTGATCAGCGCCTCGCGCAGTTCTTTTGGCATGTGGCGCGCCAGTGCCGCCATCTGCTGCTGCGCCTGCTGTTGTTCTGCCGTCGGAGCCGGCGCAGCGACAGGCGCCTCGACTTCTACCGCGCCGCTTTTCTTGCCGATCCGCGGCGCCATGATCGCGCGCGCCACCTTGCTGTCGCCGCACGCGGGGCACCCGATCAGGGATTTCTTTTCCTGACGGACATAGGCTTTACTGTCCTTGAACCAGCTGTCGAACTCGTGGCCGTTGGAGCAGCGCAGTCGGTATAGGATCATGAAAGTAAGCTGCGGTTCCGGGAGTTGGCACTGACGAGCGGAGAGTGCCAAGGATGATGGGGTGTGATGACGGATGATGCAAGAGGGAGGCCGCTTCCCTGGATCGTACAATGGGCCGGGCTGGTGCCACCCGCTGCCACGGTGCTCGACCTCGCCGCCGGGCGTGGACGACATGCGCAGTTCTTTGCCGAACGAGGGCACAAGGTGGTGGCGATCGATCGAGACGTCAGCCAACTGCCGGCACATCCCTGCATAGAGCCGCTCGCAGCCGATCTCGAGGATGGTAGCCCATGGCCGCTGCAGGACCGTCGGTTCGCTGCCGCCGTAGTGACGAACTACTTGCACCGTCCGCTGATGCCCGCCCTGATCGACGCGATCGAGCCCGGCGGCGTGTTGCTCTACCAGACCTTCATGAAGGGCAACGAACGGTTTGGAAAGCCGAGCCGGCCGGAATTCCTGCTGGAGGATGGCGAGCTGCTCGAGCTGGCCCGCGGCAGATTCTCGGTAACGGCGTACGAAGCGCGCCTGATCAGCGATCCCATGGCAATGGTCCAGAGGATTGCAGCTCGCCGCCTGCGCTGACGCCTATTCCGCCGCCTTGGCGACTGCCGCCTTCGTCAGCGCCGGAGGCGAATACTCACGGTCGTGCTGCAGCGACGGCACCATCCGCCGCGCCTCGGCGACCTTCGCGAGATCGACGTCGGCAATCACGAATCCGGCGTTCTCGCCGCCGGCATCGGCCAGCACCTCGCCCCAAGGCGCCACTGCGATGGAATGACCGTAAGTCTTGCGATTCGAGCCGCGGTGGGTTCCGACCTGAGCAGGCGCGAACACGAAACAGCCCGTCTCGATCGCACGCGACCGCATCAGCGTGTGCCAGTGCGCCTGTCCGGTCGGCACGGTAAAGGATGACGGGATCGACAGCATTGTCGCGCCGGCATGGGCCAGATCGCGATAGAGATAGGGGAAGCGAAGATCGTAGCAGATCGTCATGCCCAGCACGCCCCACGGCGTCTCCGCGAGCACCGAGCGCTCGCCCGGCCGGAAGGTCGAGGACTCTCGGTAGCTCTCTCCGCCGGCGAGCTGGACGTCGAACATGTGGATCTTGTCGTAGCTCGCGACGATGCCGCCCTCTGAATCGAGCAGATAGGACCGATTGCGGATCTGCTCCTCGCCCGGCACGCGGACATGGATCGACCCGAGCAGGAACCAGGTGCCGGTTTCGCGCGCTGCGGCGCGGCAGGCGGCCAGCATCGCGTGCTCATCCTCGGTCTGCGCCTTTAGCAGGGTCTCGGTGCGGTTCGCGCCGATCAGGCCGGTATTCTCCGGTGTCATGACGAAGTCGGCGCCCGCATCCCGCGCGAGCCGGGTCTGCTCGCGCACGAACGCCACGTTCTCAGACATCTCGTTGCTGACATTGGTCTGGATAAGGGCGGCCTTGAGCGTGGTCGTCATGGACGTTCTCCTTCAGCCCGGCTGGGCGAGAAGCGCATCGAGCTTGCCCGCCTGCTCCAGCGCCGCGAGCTCGTCGGAGCCGCCGATATGCTGCCCGTTGATGAAGATCTGCGGCACCGACGTGCGCTTCGAGCGCTCGCGCATCTCGGCGCGCTTGGCGGCGTCTTCCATGACGTCCATCTCCTGATAGGCCGCGCCCTTCTTCTCGAGCAGGCTCTTGGCGCGGGCACAGTAGCCGCACCACATCGTCGTGTAGATTTCGATCTTGGCCATCGGAAACTCCTTGCCCGGATTATTACGCCGCGCGGACAACCCGCGCCAGCGTCAGGACATCAACGTGCCGGGCCCCTCCGCGCTGCAGGGCCTGGGCGCAGGCCTCCACCGTCGCGCCGGTGGTCAGCACGTCGTCGACCAGCAGGACGGTCTTGTCCCTGACGATCGCCGCCCAGCGCGGATTGAGCTCGAAGGCGCGCCGCACGTTGGTCCGCCGCTCCTGCGCCTTGAGCCCGGCCTGCGACCCGGTCCAGCGCGCCCGGCGCAGCAGGTCGGGCGCGAGCCGCGCCTTGCTTGCCTTTGAAACCGACCGCGCCAGGAGCAGGGCCTGGTTATAGCGGCGGGTGAAGAGCCGCCGCCAGTGGAGCGGCACCGGGGCAATCAGCTCTGCGTCAGCCAGCAGCTCACTGCCCGCGCTCGCCATCCAGCGGCCGCAGGCACGCGCCATGTCGGTCCGGTCACCATGCTTGAACGGCAGCACGAGCCTCCTGCTCTTGTCGTCGTAGACCAGCGCGGCGCGGGCACGGCGAAAGCGCGGCGCGCGCCGAAGGCAAGCGCCACACTCCGTCCCCGCCCCGAGGTCCTCGGCAAAGGGCACACCGCAACGAGCACAGTGGGGTGCGGTAATGAAACTGAAGCCCGGCCAACAGGCGGGGCAGAGCGCGCCAGGCTCGGCGACGATTTCATTACAGCCTAGGCAGAGCGGCGGCAGAACCGAATCGAGCAGCCGTCGCATCGCCGTGGCGCGCCATTCCCCCAGCATCGGCCGGATTGAGCCGTGTAAACGCGTTGGCAAAAGGCAACCCCTACCCGCCGTCGGGCTTTCCCCCTACATACACCCGGTGACGACCGATCCGCTGCTGATTTTCGACCGCACGATTTTGCGCCAACGGCGCGAGCGTGCCGCCCTCCGGTGGGGTGAGCAGGCTTTCCTCAAGCGCGAGATCGCCCGTCGTGTCGTCGAGCGGCTCGACGACGTACGCCGCACCTTTCCGCTCGCCCTCGATCTCGGATGCCACGGCGACGAGGTCGCGGCAGCCCTGGGCTCGCGCAGTTCAGTCGGCGCTCTGCTGCGTGCCGACATGGGCCTCGAGTTCGGCCGGAGGGCGCAGGGTCCCACCGTCGTGGCCGACGAGGAAGCGCTTCCGTTTGCGCCCCGCTCCTTCGATCTTGTGCTGAGCGCGATGAGCCTGCACTGGGTGAACGATCTGCCCGGCACGCTGATCCAGATCAGCCGCATCCTGAAGCCGGACGGCCTCTTCCTTGCCGGCATGCTGGGGGGCGTCACGCTATGGCAGCTGCGTCAGGCACTTGCCGCCGCGGAGAGCGAGATCGAAGGTGGGCTAAGTCCGCGCGTCTCGCCTTTCGCGGACCTGCGCGATGCCGCTGGCCTGCTGCAACGGGCCGGGTTCGCCATGCCGGTGGCCGACAGCGAGACGATCGACGTCGAATACCAAAGCCCACTTGCCCTGATGCGCGACCTGAGCGCCATGGGCGAGAGCAATCTGGTGGCCGAACGCCGCCGCGGCTTCAGCCGGCGCAGCACCCTGCTGCGAGCGGCGCAAATCTACGACGAGCGCTTCGCCTGCCCATCCGGGCGAATAGAGGCGAGCTTCGAGGTTCTGTTTCTGCACGGCTGGGCACCGCACGAGTCGCAGCCCCGGCCGCTCCGGCCGGGCAGCGCCGCGCATCGGCTGGCGGCGGCGCTCGAGACGACCGAATTAAACGCGGGCGAGAAAGCGGAGCCACGCTAGAATGCAACCGGTATGAAACTATCCTTCGGCGCCATCCTGTCCGAGAGCTTCGGCTTCTTGTTTGCCCGCCTCGGTCTGTTCTTCCAGCTCGTGACGATTCCCTGGATCCTGTCGCTCGCGCTGCGCATCTTCATCTCCGCGGCGACCGAGCAGAGCCTGCTCACGGTGCTGGCCGAGAAAGCCATCGACGTGATCCCGACCATCATGTTCCAGGTCGCTTGGATGCGGCTGGTGCTGCTGGGGCCGGAGCGCGTCGAGCGGCTGCCCGGCCTCGGCTGGTCGCGTCGCGAGACCGCCTTTCTGCTTCACCTGCTCAAGGTCGCCGGAGTCACCTTCGCACTGATCGTGGCCTTCACGCTCACCGTAGGCACGATCGATCCCGCGACGTTGGGGGAGGCTGCAACCGATCCAGACCTGGTCCGGCGGGAGGCGATGGCGGCGCCGCTCGGGACCGGCTTCATCGTCTCGGCCCTGCTGGCGCTGCGGGTGAGCTTCGGGCTCGCGGCAACCGCAGTCGACCTGCCCTGGTCGCCGCGCCGCTCCTGGGCCTACGGCCGCGGCAACAGCTGGACGATCATCGGCAGCCTGTTCCTCGTCCTGCTCGCCGGTGCGGTCGTGACCAGCGTTGCCGTCATTATTCCGTTGGCGCTGATGCGCAATCTCGGCGCCGACATCGCCGCCGCGGTCGTCACCTGGACGATTGCGATTCTCGTCTCCTATGGCAGCGCCGCCCTGGTCGCCACGACTCAGGCGGTAGTCTGGCGCCGCCTCACTGGCTGGCGGGAGGGCGTGCCGCTCAGCGGCCCTCCCCCCTCATAGGAGATCACGCAGGAGCGCGACGAGCGGCACGTCTGCGGGCGGCATCGGGTATCGCACGAATTCCCCCGGCAAGACCCACTTGAGCGCCTGTCCTTCTCGCGGCTGCGGCACGCCGGTCCATTTGCGGCAGGCGAAGACCGGCATCAGGAGATGGAACTTCTCGTAGCCATGGCTGGCGAAGGCGATCGGCGCCAGGCAACTGGTCGCCGTCTCGATGCCGAGTTCCTCGTGAAGTTCGCGCACCAGCGCCTGCTCAGGGGTCTCGCCGGGATCGACCTTTCCGCCGGGGAACTCCCACAGTCCGGCCATCGACTTGCCCTCCGGCCGCTGTGCGATCAGCACGCGACCATCGGGATCGACCAGCGCCACTGCTGCGACCAGCACGAGCGGTCTGTCGCCGAGTGGCGGCGGGCCGCCCGGACACTCGTGTTCGAACGCCGTCGCGTTCAAGAGCGCCAACTCAGGAACGGTAGCTGCCGTTGATGTCGATGTAGCCGTGCGTCAGGTCGCAGGTCCACACGGTGGCGCGGCCGCGGCCTATACCGAGATCGATGTCGATCACGATATCGGTGCCCTTGATGTGCTTGGCGACCGGTGTCTCGTCATAATTGGGGACGACCTGGCCGCCGTCCGTAATGCGCACGCCGCCGATCGAAATCCGGAGCTTGTCGCGGTCGGCGCGCTCGCCCGACTTGCCGACTGCCATGACGATCCGGCCCCAGTTGGCGTCCTCGCCGGCAATCGCAGTCTTGACCAGAGGCGAGTTGGCGACCGCCAATCCAATCTTGCGCGCCGCGCCGTTGGACGAGGCGCCGCCGACATTGATGGTGACGAACTTGGTGGCGCCCTCGCCGTCGCGCGCCAGCATCTGGGCGAGGTCGATCAGCACCTCGTCGAGAGCGCGCTTGAAATCGACCAGCACCGGATCGTCCGCCTCCTCGATCGGCGCATGACGTGCCGTCCCGGTGGCCGCGAGGAGCAGGGTGTCGCTGGTCGAGGTATCGCCGTCGACAGTGACGCAGTTGAGCGACTTGTCGGTGGAATCGGCAAGCAGCTTCTGCAGCACGCCGCCCGGAATCTTGGCGTCGGTGAAGACGAAGCCCAGCATGGTCGCCATGTCGGGCGCGATCATGCCCGAGCCCTTTAGAAAGCCGTTCAGGGTAACGCTCCGCTCGCCGATCTTGGCCTGGCGGGTCGACAGCTTGGGAAAGGTGTCGGTCGTCATGATCGAGGCTGCCGCGGCGGCCCAACCGTCCTCGCGCGCCCCCTTGATCATCGCCGGCACCACGGCAGCGATCTTCTCCCAGTCGAGCGGCTGGCCAATCACGCCTGTCGACGCCATGAAGACCTCGTTGCGCGGACAGCCCAACGCCTGCGCTACCGCGCGTGTGCTCTCCTCGACCGCCTTGTCGCCCAGCTTTCCGGTAAAGGCATTGGCGTTGCCGGCGTTGACGATGATTGCGCGCGCCTTGCCGCGTGTCAGGTTCTTCTTGCACCAGTCGACCGGCGCCGAAGAGGTCTTGGACTTGGTCAGCACGCCTGCGATGGTGGCTCCAGCCGGAAGCAGCGCCAGCATGACGTCATCGCGGCCCTGATATCGGACCCCCGAGGCCGCCGCCGCCAGCTTGACACCGGAGATGCGCGGCAGCGTCGGCGTCGTTTTGGGCGCAAGCGGCGATACGGCAGGCTTCATGGACATCGGTTTCCCCTCGAGGCCTGCCGTGTCTCTGCGCCGGCGGCCGTAGCCGCAGACTACACCAGAAACATCGCAAAACGTCAGTTTTACTTGGGGGGAGAGGCGGGGGGAGCGGGGGGAGCCGCGGGCGCAGCCGGCGCCGCGGGCGACACTGCGGGCTTGGCCGCTGCCGGCGCGGGCTTGCTGCCGTCGATATTGAACTTCTCGATCTTGGCGCCCGCGCGCAGCTGGTCGATGTAGGACGTTACCGTCTCACGGGCGAGGTCCTCGCGAATCTGCTCGGCCATCTCGTCGAATGTCGGCGGCGGCGCCTGTCGGCGGTCTTCGACCTTGATGACATGGTAGCCGAACTGGGTCTTGACCGGGCTCTCGCTGAGCTCGCCCTTCTTGAGCGCGAAGGCGGCGTCGGAAAATTCCTTCACCATGTCGTTGCGCTTGAACCAGCCGAGGTCGCCGCCCTCGGCGCCGGACGCCTTGTCCGTCGACTTCTCCTTGGCGAGCTTCTCGATCGGCGTGCCCTTCTTGAGCTCGGCCAGCAGATCCTTCGCCTCGGCCTCCGTCGCAACGAGAATATGGCGCGCGTGCACCTCCTCCTCGGGCGGCATCGACTTCAGTTTCTCCTGATAGCGCTGCTGCAACTTGTCGGCCGTGATGCGTTTGGCGATCTCGCGCTGCAGCCAGTAGTCCTGGATCACCTGATCCTCGACGAACGCCATCCGCTTCTTGAACGTCGGATCGGCCTCGATCTTGTTCTTCTTGGCGTCGCCCACCACGAGCTTGCTGTCGGCAATACGGTCCAGCAGGGCCGGAAAGACGCTGGCGAGCGGCATGGAACGGTACTGCGGCGGTAGCGCCTGCTGGGCGATTTCGAGCTCCGACAAATAGATCGGCTGTCCGTTCACTGTGGCCACCACGGGATCTTTGGTAGCCGGGGCGCTGAGCTGCGGCGGCGGCGGCTTTTGGCCGGCGGCGGGCGCTGCGGCAGGCGGCTTCGGGGCCGGAGGCGGAGTCTGGGCGACTGCCAAGCCCGAGAACGCGACAACTGCGCACACAGGGAGGACGAGGCGCAGCGTGCGCGGACACAGGCTCATGGATGACTCCGACAACGTTTCGAGGCGCAGGGGCAGGCGGGCCCCCGTTTACACAGGCCCGTTCGGCACTAGCAAGCATTGCCTCCGGGTAACATCTTGAATGACAATGAATTGTGCCAATTTTTCGTGAGACGACTTCGCCCGCCCGCCGATCCGCGACCGCTTGCGTTGACACTGCCGGACCGGCTCTCTATCTCTCCTAGGCATGGCGGGCCGCGTGCCCGCCTAAGTCTTTAAAATATCGAGGTTTTCATGCTCGGTGCGCTCGCCCGAAGCTTGTTCGGGACGGCCAATGACAGGATCGTCAGAGGCTTCGACAAGCCCGTGGCGAAGATCAACGCGCTCGAGCCGGAGTTCTCGAAGCTCTCCGACGACGCGTTGCAGGCCAAGACGGTCGAGTTCCGCGAACGGCTTGCCAAAGGCGAAACGCTCGACGATCTGCTGATCGAGGCGTTCGCCACCGTGCGCGAGGCCGCCAAGCGCGTGCTCGGCCAGCGCCCGTTCGACGTGCAGCTGAAGGGCGGCATGGTCCTTCATCAGGGCAAGATCGCCGAGATGAAGACCGGCGAGGGCAAGACCTTGGTGGCTACCCTGCCGGTCTATCTCAATGCCCTCGAAGGCAAGGGCGTGCACGTGGTGACAGTGAACGACTACCTGGCCAGGCGCGATTCCGAGTGGATGGGCCGGATCTACCATTTCCTCGGCCTCAGCACCGGCGTGATCGTGCACGACATGAGCGACGAGCAGCGTGCGCAGGCGTACCGCTGCGACGTCACTTACGGCACGAACAACGAGATCGGCTTCGATTATCTGCGCGACAATATGAAGTACCACGTGGACGCCATGGTCCAGCGGCCCTTCCATTTCGCCATTGTCGACGAGGTCGACTCCATTCTGATCGACGAGGCCCGCACGCCGCTGATCATATCGGGGCCGGCCGAGGATTCTTCCGAGCTCTATCGCCGCGTCGATACCGTCATCCCGCGCCTTGCGCCCACGGATTACGAGAAGGACGAGAAGGCGCGGCAGGTCACCTTCACGGAGGCCGGCGTCGAGTCCGTCGAGGAGATCCTGCGCAGCGACGGCCTGCTGCCCGAGGGGATCAGTCTCTACGCACCGACCCAGGTGACGGTCCTGCACCACGTGACGCAGGCATTGCGCGCGCACAAGCTGTTCACCCTGGACGTCGACTACATGGTGCGCGACGGCCAGGTCGTCATCATCGACGAATTCACCGGTCGCGCCATGAGCGGCAGGCGCTACTCCGAAGGATTGCACCAGGCGCTCGAAGCCAAGGAGCATGTCGAGATCCAGCGCGAGAACCAGACTCTCGCCTCGATCACGTTCCAGAACCTGTTCCGCATGTACCCGAAGCTCGCGGGAATGACCGGCACGGCGATAACCGAGGCGGCCGAGTTCGCCGAGATCTACAAGCTCGAAGTGGTCGAAATCCCCACCAACGTGCCGGTCGCCCGCAAGGACGCGGACGACGAGATCTACCGCACCCAGGCGGACAAGACGCGAGCCATCGTCAAGCTCATCAAGGAGTGTCAGGCGCGCAACCAGCCCATGCTCGTCGGCACCGTGTCGATCGAGAAGTCGGAGGCGCTGTCGGAGGCATTGAAGCAGGCCGGGATTCAGCACAGCGTGCTAAACGCCCGTTTCCACGAGCAGGAGGCGCAGATCGTCGCCCAGGCCGGTCGGCCGGGCACGGTGACGATTGCCACCAACATGGCGGGCCGCGGCACGGATATCCAGCTCGGCGGCAACGTCGAGATGCTGGTAAGCCAGAGCGAGCCGGAGATCATCGCGCAGTTCGCCGACGAGGCCGAGCGCAACGCCGCCCTCGCGCGCGTCGAGGCCGAGATTCGCGCCGGCGTCGAGCGTGACCGCGAGATTGTCCGGAAGGCCGGCGGCCTTTTCGTGGTCGGCACCGAGCGCCATGAAAGCCGCCGCATCGACAACCAGCTGCGCGGCCGCTCCGGCCGCCAGGGCGATCCGGGCGCCTCGAGGTTCTTCCTCTCGCTCGAGGACGACCTGATGCGCATCTTCGGCAACAACAAGGTGCTCGACTGGGTGCAGAAGAAGGGCATGGCCGACGACGAGGCCCTCACCCATCGCTGGCTCAACAAGGCACTGGAGACGGCTCAGGGCAAGGTCGAGGCGCGCAACTTCGAGATCCGCAAGAACCTGCTGCGCTTCGACGACGTCATGAACAGCCAGCGCAAGGAGATCTACAAGGAGCGCATCGAGCTG
>JAHCJV010000083.1 GCA_026126105.1 Enhydrobacter sp. | reverse complement strand
TGGGTCGATCCTGCGGCGGTAGCTATGCCAGCCGGTCGAGTTCCCTGACGATGGCGTCGCCCATTTCCTGGGTGCCGACCTTCTTCGTGCCCTCGGTCTTGCCGACCATGAGATCGCCGGTGCGGTAGCCCGCGGCCAGCACGTTCTCGACCGCCTGCTCGACGAGGTCGGCTTCCCTGCCGAGATCGAACGAGTAGCGCAGCATCATGGCGTAGCTGAGCGTCTCGGCGATCGGATTGGCCAGGCCCTTGCCCGCGATGTCGGGGGCGCTGCCGTGGATCGGCTCGTAGAGCGCCTTGCGGCGGCCGGTCGCGTCGGGGGCACCGAGCGAGGCTGACGGCAGCAAGCCCAACGAGCCGGTCAGCATCGAGGCTTCGTCCGACAGGATGTCGCCGAACAGGTTGTCGGTGACGATGACGTCGAACTGATTGGGCGAGCGCAGCAGTTGCATGGCGAGCGCGTCGGCGTACATGTGCTCGAGCTTCACGTCGGCGTACTGCTCCTTGTGCAGTTTGGTCGCCTCCTCGCGCCACAGCACGCCGGTGTGCATGACGTTGGCCTTCTCCGCCGAGAGGACCTTGTTCTTGCGCTTGCGCGCCAGCTCGAAGGCGACGGCGCAGACGCGGCGGATCTCGCCCGCGGTGTAGCGTTGCGTGTCGAAGGCCTCGACCTCGCCCTGGGCGTTGGTGTGCCGGCCGCGCGGCTCGCCGAAATAGACGCCGCTCGTCAGCTCGCGGATGATCATGATGTCGAGGCCCTTGACGATCTCGGGCTTGAGCGAGCTCGCATCGACCAGCGCGTCGAACACCTTGGCCGGGCGCAGGTTGGCGAAGAGGTCCATCTCCTTGCGCAGGCGCAGCAGGCCGCGTTCGGGCTTCTTGCTGAAATCCGCGGTGTCCCACTTCGGGCCGCCGACCGAGCCGAACAGCACGGCGTCGGCCTCGAGTGCCAGCTTCATAGTGTCGTCGGAGAGCGGCACGCCGTGCTTGTCGAGGGCCGCGCCGCCGACCACGTCTTCCTGAATGTCGAAGCCGACCGCGCGCTTCTTGCCCATCCAGGCGATGATCTTGCGCACTTCGTTCATGACTTCGGGCCCGATGCCGTCGCCCGGCAGCACCAGCAGAGTGCGATTGGAAGCCATTGTCTTGTTCGTCCTTGGCTAAGAATTAAACCTCACCCCGAGGAGCGGGCGCAGCCCGCGTCTCGAAGGGTGGGCACGAGCACCGTGCCTGTTGTCATACTTCGAAAGTGCGCCGTGCGCCTCCCGAGGATGAGGTGGTCGGCTACTCCGCCGCGTGCAGCCAGGGCTGCGATTCTCTCTGCTTCTTCTCGAAGTCGTCGATGTCCGACTTCTTCTCCATCGTCAGGCCTATATCGTCGAGGCCTTCGAGCAGGCAGCGCTTGCGGAACGGGTCGATCTCGAAATGGACGGTGCCGCCGTCCGGGCCCTTGATCTCCTGCTTCTCCAGGTCGATCTCGATGATGGCGTTGGAGCCGCGGCTCGCATCGTCCATCAGCTTGTCGATGATCTCTTTCGGCATCTTGATCGGCAGCACGCCGTTCTTGAAGCAGTTGTTGTAGAAGATGTCGGCGAAGTCCTCGGAGATGATGCAGCGGATGCCGAAATCGAGCAGCGCCCACGGCGCGTGCTCGCGGCTCGAGCCGCAGCCGAAGTTGGGGCCCGCGATCAGGATCTTGGCGTTCTGGTAGGCTGGTTGGTCGAGGACGAAGTCCTTCTTCTGGCCGTCGGCGGTCCAGCGCATCTCGTAGAACAGGCCTTCCTTGAGACCGGTGCGCTTGATGGTCTTCAGGAAGTTCTTGGGGATGATCATGTCGGTGTCGACATTGACCATCGGCAGCGGAGCGGCGACGCCCCGTAGCGTCGTGAATTTTTCCATGTTTCCCTCGCGATTCGCCGGAATAAACGGGCTTTCGCCTCCGCCGTCAAGCGAGCGGACGGGCCGGCGGAACGATGTCGAGCTTCGCCGCGGCCATGGCGTTTCGCCCGTCGCTGTCGGCCAGGACCCAGCCCGAAGTCAGCATCCGGGTCATGTACTGCCTGTTGTAGAGGAAGCAGACGATGAGTTGCCACAGGCCTCCCGTGACGAGCGTGAACAGGAGATGAAGGGCCGCGACGACGAGTTCGCCGCGGAACAGCGGCACGAACCAGCCGAAGAACAGATAGGTCCAGCTGAATCCGACATAGCCCCTGCGTGTCAGGCCGGACGCGCTGTGCCGCATGAGGACCGCGGTGGCCACGACCGGTTCGCTAGCGAATCTTCACGACCAGCGTCCCGGCCATGATGTCGTGCAGGCCGCGCTTGCGGTCGGTGAAGGCCACCATCAGGTAGCCGATCAACAGGATCAGGGCGGAGATGAACTTGGCGAAGAAGCGACCGGTCGCCCGCGCGAAGGAGATGCGCTGGCCGTTCTCGTCCACCACGCGCAGGCCGACCGCCATCTTGCCCACGGTTGCACCCCGCGCCGAGCTTTCCATCAGCGCGAAATAGAGCCACGAAGCGACCAGGGCAATGGCCTGGAAAGTCCCCATCTCGGACATCGCATCGGCCGGGTCCATCTGGGCGGGGTCTACGGGAATGAGGCTGACTCCGAGGATCGCGCCGACGACGCCAAGTCCGATGTTCAGGATTATGCCATCAATGATGTACGCGACGACGCGGAGCCAGAAACCGCCATATCCGGTCGGCGTGCCCGGCGCAGGCGGCCTTGCGTCCCACACCGGCGGGGGTGGCGGAGCAGCGGGGCCGGAATTGGGAACGGAAGGCATCGCAATCTCCCAAACGAAGCGGGCGGTGCTTTCTGCACCGCCCGGAACGATATCATTGCTCGACGAGAGCCGGCTATCTGTTGTCGCGCCTACTGGAAATCGCGCACGTCGGCCAGGGTGCCTCGTATGGCGGCGGCGGCTGCCATCGCCGGGCTGACCAGGTGGGTGCGTCCGCCGCGGCCCTGGCGACCTTCGAAGTTGCGGTTCGAGGTCGAGGCGCAGCGCTGGCCGGGCTCGATCCGGTCGGCGTTCATCGCCAGGCACATCGAGCAGCCCTGCAGGCGCCATTCGAAGCCGGCCTCGAGGAAGATCTTGTCGAGGCCTTCCTTCTCAGCCTGGGCCTTCACCAGGCCCGAGCCCGGCACGACCATCGCCGAGACGGTCGAGGCGACCTTGCGGCCGCGCGCAATCTCGGCGGCAGCGCGCAGATCCTCGATACGGCCGTTGGTGCAGGAGCCGATGAACACGCGGTCGATCGGCACATCGACCAGCCTGGTTCCCGGCGTCAGGCCCATATAGGCGAGTGAGCGAGTCCAGGCTTCGCGCATGTTCTCGTCCGGCGCATTGGCGGGATCGGGGATCACGTCGGTGATCGGCAGCGCGTCCTGCGGGCTGGTGCCCCAGGTGACCATCGGCGGAATATCCGATGCGTTGAAGTCGAGCTGCATGTCGAACTGCGCGCCCTTGTCGGACGGCAAACGACGCCACTGGCTCAGCGCGAGATCCCAGGCCCCGCCCTTGGGCGCGAAGGGCCGGCCTTCGAGATACTGGAAGGTCGTCTCGTCCGGCGCGATCAGGCCGGCGCGCGCGCCCGCCTCGATCGACATGTTGCAGACCGTCATGCGGCCTTCCATCGTCAGCTCGCGAATCGCGCGGCCGGCATACTCGATCACGTAGCCGGTCCCGCCGGCGGTGCCGAGCTTGCCGATGATGGCGAGGATGACGTCCTTGCCCGTAACGCCGAGCGGCAGGCTGCCCTCGACATTGACCCGCATGTTCTTGGCCGGCCGCTGGATCACGGTCTGGGTGGCCAGCACATGCTCGACCTCGGAGGTGCCGATGCCGAAGGCCAGCGCGCCGAATGCGCCGTGCGTCGAGGTGTGACTGTCACCGCACACGATCGTCATGCCCGGCAGCGTAAGCCCCTGCTCGGGACCGATCACATGGACGATGCCTCGGCGCGGATCGTCGAGGCCGAAATAGGGCACGCCGAAATCGGCGACGTTCTTCTCGAGCGTCTCGACCTGGATGCGCGACTCCTCGTCCATCGCACCTTCGGTGGTGGGTGTGTTGTGGTCGGCGACAGCGATCGTCGCGTCGGTCCGGCGAACTTGCCGATTGGCCATGCGCAGGCCTTCAAAGGCCTGCGGGCTGGTCACTTCGTGCACCAGGTGACGGTCGATGTAGATCACGCAGGTGCCATCGTCCTGCCTGGAGACGACGTGGCTGTCCCAGATCTTCTCGAACAGGGTCCGCGGAGGAGGCGGGGGCGGCGGCGTAGCCGACTTCTTGCGGAGCGCCATGGCGCGCCTACTTCCTGCCGCCGCCCTTGGCGGCGCGCGAAGCCTTCTCTTCCTTGGGCTTTTCCTTCTTGAGCTTCTCGCGGCGCGGACGCTTCAGAGCCTCTTCCGCCTGGGTCGCGAGCAACTCGCGCTGAGCCTCGGTGTCCTCGGCGATGCGACTCGCCTTGCCGCGGAGGGCGCGCAGGTAATAGAGCTTGGCGCGGCGCACGATGCCCTTACGGACAACCTCGATTTCCCAGATGTTCGGGCTGTAGAGCGGAAACACGCGCTCGACACCCTCGTCGAAGCTGATCTTGCGCACGGTGAAGTTCGAGTTCACGCCGGCGTTCTTGCGCGCGATGCACTGGCCCTCATAGACCTGAAGGCGCTCGCGGTTGCCTTCCTGCACCTTGACGTGCACGCGCAGCGTGTCGCCCGGCTCGAAGCGCGGCACCGGCCGCTCGCTCTCCACCTTGTCGATCGTCGTCTGGCCGATCGCGTCGAGAATGTTCATCGCATCCATCCTTTCGTCACTTCTCTTCGTTTCCCGTCGCGGCAATCCGGCGTCCCCACAGGTCGGGCCGCCTCTGCCGCGTAATCTCTTCCCGCTGCCGCATTCGCCACTCGGCAACCTTGCCGTGATGGCCCGAGACCAGAACCTCCGGCACGCGCCGTTCGATCCCGTCCGGACCGGTCCACGCCGCCGGCCTCGTAAAGTGCGGATACTCCAGCAGTCCGTCCTCGAAACTCTCCTCGTCTCCCGAATGCGCCGCGCCCATCACACCGGGCAGCAGCCGCACACAGCAATCGATCACCGCCATGGCCGCGATCTCGCCGCCCGAAAGCACGAAATCACCGACCGAAACCTCCTCCAGCGCGTGGGCCTCGATGACCCTCTCGTCCACGCCTTCGAACCTGCCGCAGACCAGCAGCACGCCCGGCCCCGCCGCCAGCTCCCGACCGCGCGTCTGAGTGAACGGCGCGCCGCGCGGCGACATCAGCAGCTTCGGCACGTCCAGCCGCGCAACGGCGACAATCGCGTCCGACAGAACGTCGGGCTTCATCACCATGCCGGCGCCGCCCCCGAAAGGAGCATCGTCCACGGTGCCGTGCCGATCCCGGGCGAACCGCCGGATATCGACCGCCTCCAGCCCCCACGTTCCCTCCCTGAGTGCCTTGCCGGCCAGGCTTTCGCCCAACGGGCCCGGGAACATCTCCGGGAAGAGCGTCAGCGCCGTCGCCCGCCACACGTCAGCTCCCTGCCTCCTTCTCCTTGCCGCCCGCCAGCAAGCCGGCCGGCGGATCGATAACAACCTTGCCGCCCTCGACATCGATCTCGGGCACCGACTCGTCGTTGAAGGGCACCATCATCCCGCCCGACACCTCCATCACCGACCCGGCGCCGAAATCGTGGAAGGCTGTGACCTTGCCCCAATCCCGACCGTCCCTGCCGATCGCCGCGAGGCCGACCAGATCGGCTTCATACCATTCCCGATCGCCCGTCGTCGGCAGTCGGCTGCGCTCCACATAGAGCCGCAATCCGCGCAATGCCTCCGCCGCCGTGCGATCGGCTACGCCCTCGATCCGGGCCAGGACTGCGCCGCGTGCAGCGCTGAGAGCCTCGACCCGGTACTCCTTCTTCCCCGTTTCGTCCGACAGCGGGCCGTAGACGGCGACCGACATCGGGTCCTCGGTGAAGCTCTTGATGCGCACCAGGCCGCGCACCCCGTGCGGCGCCGCGACGACGCCCAGGAGGACGCGATCCCCCTTACTCATCAGAGCCCATCGTCATCAGCTGGCCGCGGCTTCCTTGCCGGCCTCGGCTGCTGCGGCGGCCGCCTTCATCCGCTCCTGCGCCTTCGCGCGCGGCTGGTTCTTCTTGGTCTGCTCGCGACGCTCGCGCGGCTTCATCAGCTCCGCGGTCGCCAGGAACTTCGCGACCCGGTCCGACGGCTGCGCGCCGACCTTCAGCCAATGCGCGATGCGCTCCTTGTCGAGCGTGATGCGCGTGGCGTGCTCGCGCGGCAGCAGTGGATTGTAGGTGCCGAGCTTCTCGATGAAGCGGCCGTCGCGCGGGCTGCGCGAATCGGCGACCACGATGTGGAAGAACGGGCGCTTCTTGGTGCCGTGACGAGTCATACGGATGGCGAGCATTCTGTCTCCTTCAAATTTCAGCGCGGGAGGCCCGGCGGGGGCGTCATGCCTCCGAGGCTGCGCATGAATCCTTTCTCTCCGAGCTTGTTCATTCGTTTCATCATCTTGAGCATGTCGGCGTGCTGCTTCAGGAGCTTGTTGACGTCCTGGACCTGCACGCCCGACCCCTTGGCGATGCGCTTCTTGCGCGACGCATGGATCAGGTCGGGATTGCGCCGCTCCCTGGGCGTCATCGACAGGATGACGGCCTCCTGGCGCTTGAGCGCCCCTTCGTCGATCTTGGCCTTGGACATCGCGGCCTTGGCCTGCATGGCGCCGGGTAGCATGCCCATCAGGCCCGACAGGCCGCCCATCTTGCGCAGCTGCCGGAGCTGGCTCAGCAGGTCGTTCATGTCGAACTGGCCCTTGCGCACCTTCGCGGCGAGCTGGTCGGCCTCTTCCTTGCCGATCGTCTCGGCAGCGCGTTCGACCAGCGAGACGATGTCGCCCATGCCGAGGATGCGCGAGGCGATGCGATCGGGGTGGAACGGCTCGAGGGCGTCGAACTTCTCGCCCACGCCGATCAGCTTGACCGGACGGCCGGTGACGGCGCGCATCGACAGCGCCGCGCCGCCTCTGGAATCGCCGTCGACCCGGGTCAGCACGATGCCGGTGACCGCGAGGCGCTCATTGAATGCCTTGGCGACGTTGACGGCGTCCTGGCCCGTCATTGCGTCGGCGACGAGCAGCGTCTCCTTGGGCTGGGCCAGGTCGGAGATCTGCTTGACCTCCGTCATCAGCTCTTCGTCGATCGAGAGCCGGCCCGCCGTGTCGAGGATCAGGACGTCGAAGCCCTCACGGCGCGCCGTCTCCATCGCCCGGCGGGTGATGGCGAGCGGCATTTCGAGCGGCACGATGGGGAGCGTGGCGACGCCGGTCTGTTCGCCCAGAATCTTGAGCTGCTGCTGGGCGGCGGGACGGCGCGTGTCGAGCGAGGCCATCATGACCTTGCGCCGCGTCGAGAAGGTGCCGCCGGTGCCGAATACCTCGGCCGCCATGCCCTGCGGCCCCTGGGTCAGCCGGTAGGCGATCTTGGCGGAGGTCGTGGTCTTGCCCGAGCCCTGCAGGCCGACCATCAGGATCACGACCGGCGGGATGGCGCTGAGGTCGAGATCGGTGACCGTCCCGCCCAGCATCTCGACCAGGTGGTCGTTGACGATCTTGATGACCATCTGGCCCGGCGTGACCGAACGGATCACATCCGCGCCGATCGCCTTGGGCCGCACCTCGTCGACGAACTGGCGCACGACGGGCAGCGCCACGTCGGCCTCGAGCAGGGCCGTGCGCACTTCCCGGAGCGCGGCATCGACGTCGGCTTCCGTGAGCGCACCGCGCCCGCGCAGCCGGTCGAACACATCGCCCAGACGTTTGCTCAGACCTTCGAACATCTCAGTTCCGCCACTCCGTTCGCCCAAACAGATATCGCGCCGATGCGCGAACCTTCGCGAATCAGCGGAGCTCCCCGCAGGGGGAACCTGAAATCGGCACGACCGATTGAGCGGCCGGGGTATAAGGCCTGCCGGCCAAGGAGTCAAAAGGCTTGCCGTCAGATGCTAACCCCTTGATCCACAAAGCTTACAGGCCCGTTCCGGGCTGGTCTCTCCTGCTCTTCCCGGCAGCTTGCGCCGTCCTGGCACCCCTATTCGTGTGGTTGTTGCCCGATCGCGAGATGCTGACGGTCCTGGGGGCCTTCTTTGTGATCGGCTTGCTGGCCGTCGTCATGGCGGTCGCCCCGCTCGGCCGCACGGCAATTCCAGCGCTTGGATTGCGCCCGGCCAAGTGGAAATACCTCGTCTTCGGCCCGCTCGCCACGCTCGCTCTGTCGGTCGCGGTCAGCCAGCTCGGCATCGAGCCGCAGGGGATGAAGCAGGTGCTCGACTTCGTGCCCAACCGGCTCGTTCTAAGCCTCCTCCTGCTGGCGGTGCTCGCGCCGCTCGTGGAGGAGCTGGTATTCCGCGGGCTGATCTATGGCTGGGTCGCCGGCCGGTGGGGCGGGATGGCGGGCCTGATCGTCAGCTCGCTGGCCTTCGCCGCCGCCCACTTCGAGCCGGCCCACGTCGTGCTGGTGCTGCCGCTCGGCCTGCTGTTCGGCTGGATGCGCTGGCGCACCGATTCCCTGCTGCCGTCTCTCGTCGCCCACATCCTCAACAACGGCTTCGCGGTGCTGGCGGCGGTGTACCTGCCGGGCGTGTGATCATTGAACCGTCGCCACAAGCCGGCTGTCATCCTGAACGCAGCGAAGGATCTACAGCTAACCCCAGAGGCGCTATTTGGAGCTAAGGTGAGGTCCTTCGCTTCGCTCAGGACGACGCAAAGCTAAGAGGCCAGCTTGCGCTCGACGAAGTCGAGGCGGTCCTGGCCCCAGAACCCCTCACCGTCGATGATGAAGAACGGGGCGCCGAATACGCCTTTGTCGATCGCGGCCTTGGTGTATTCCTCGCGCTTGGCGGCCATCTCGGGCGCGTCGCCTGCCTTCATGACGGCGTCGGCGTCGAGGCCGCAGCCGGCGATGATGGCCTTCAGGGTTTCCGGATCGCCGGTGTTCTTCTCCTCGGCCCACAGGGCGCGCAGCACCGCATGCGCGAGCTTGATCGCGTCGGCCATGCGACCCTGCTCGCGAAGGGCGATGACGCAGCGCGCGGCCGGCACCTCGTTGGCCGGGAAGAACTTGGGCTCGAGCGTCAGCTCGACCCCCAGATGGTCGCGCCAGCGCTTCAGCTCCATCATGCGATAGGCTTGGCGCTGCGGCGCGCGCTTGGGCAGCGGCAGGCCGCCGGAGACGGCGAACACCGAGCCGAAATCGACCGGCCAGATCGTCACGTCGGCATTGTACTTCTTCGCCATGGCCTCGAGCCGCTTCGACGCGAGGTACGTCCAGGGCGAATTGAGCGAAACGTAATAGTCGACGTGCTTGGCCATGATTTCCTCCGGGGGGCTGGACTGTGGCATCTTTCGCTGGTGACGGAAAAGGCCATCGCGATAACCGGCGGCGACGCCAACTACTTCGAGCTGCTGCGCGACTGCGTCGGCTCGCTGCGTGCCACCGAGGAAGGCCGCGCGATGGCGCTGGGCATCCTCGATTGCGGGCTGACGACCGAGCAACGGGCGTGGTTCGCGCAACAGGGCGCGGTTTTCGTCGTACCCGAGTGGGATTTCGACTTTCCCGGTCGCGCGAGACTCAAGGACGGCTACAAGGCGCTGACGGCCCGGCCCTTCCTGCCGCGCTATTTTCCGGGCTTCGATCTCTATCTCTGGATCGACGCCGATTGCTGGGTGCAGCAGGGCGACGCCGTCGCCCTGTTGCTGCGCGCCGCTCGGTCCGGTGCGCTGGCTGCGGCGCCGGAGATCCATCGCTCGATGCGTCATTATCATCATGCCTGGACGGAGTTCTCGACGATCAACGGCGCGGCCTATGCCGCGGCCTTCGGCCAGGAGACCGCCGATCGGCTGATCCGCTTTCCGCTGATCAACGCCGGTGTCTTTGCGCTGCAGGCCGATGCGCCGCACTGGCAGGGCTGGGCCGACCTGCTGGGCGAGTCGCTGCAGCGGTCGGCCGACATGACCGACCAGATCGCGCTCAACGTGCTGGTCTACGACCACGGCTTTGCCTGCGAGCCGCTGCCCAGCCGCTGCAACTGGCCGATCCATCATGCGACGCCGGCCTGGGATGCCGAGCGCGGCCTGTTCGTCGAGCCGGCCATGCCCTACGACCCGCTCGGCATCCTGCATATGACGATCTACACCAAGCGGCTGGCGACACTGGACGTGCGCGAGCTGGGTGGATCCCATGCTGGAGAGGTCCGGGCGCGCTCGTTGCGCTGGCCCGGTCGAACGGCCATATAGCGCAAGTGGGTGCAACGCCGTTCCTCAAGATGCACGGGCTGGGCAACGACTTCGTCGTGCTCGATGGCCGCACGACTCCGCTCGACCTGCCGGTCGCGCGCCGCCGCGCCATCGCCGACCGGCGTCTCGGCGTGGGCTGCGACCAGCTGATCGTTCTCGAGCCGCCGACCGATCGCGCGGCCGACGTCTTCATGCGCATCTACAATCCCGACGGCGGCGAGGCGGGCGCCTGCGGCAATGCCACCCGCTGCGTCGCGTCGGTGCTGATGGACGAGCGCAAGACCGACCTGGTGACGGTGCAGACCGTGTCGGGCCTGCTCGAATCGCAGAAGGCCGGCTTGGGTGACAACGGGCTGCCGGAGATCTCGGTCGATATGGGACCGGCCAAGCTCGACTGGCGCGACATCCCGGTCGCCCGGGCCTGCGACACCAGGCACATGCCGGTCGGCGCCGGTCCGCTGCAGGATCCTGTGGGCACCAGCATGGGCAATCCGCACGCCACCTTCTTCGTCGACGATCTCGACGCCATCCCGCTCGCCGAGCTGGGGCCGCGGCTCGAGCACGACCCGTTCTTTCCCGAGCGCGCCAACATCGGCGTCGCGCAGATGGTCGGGCCGGCCAGGATGAAGCTGCGCGTCTGGGAGCGCGGCGCCGGCCTGACGCTGGCCTGCGGTTCCGGCGCCTGCGCAGCGGTCGTCGCCGCAAGCCGCCGGGGGCTGGTCGACCGCAAGGCCTGCGTCCTTCTGCAGGAGGGCACGCTGACGATCGAGTGGCTGCGTGACGACCACGTCTTGATGACCGGCGGCATCGCGCTCGCCTTCAAGGGCGAACTCGACCGCTCGCTGCTTTCCTGAGGTGTCCCGGTGAGCGAACCCGAAAAGAAAGGCTGGTTTGCGCGGTTGCGATCGCGGGTGGCGCCGACCAGCGAGCCGCAGCCAACGGCCGAGCCGCCCCGGCCGGTCGAAACACCTCAGCCAGTCGAGTCGCCTCAGCCGGTTGAGCTGCGGATGCCAGCCGAGCCGCCCCCGCCGGCAATTCCAGAAGTCGAGACTGCGGCGGAGACCCTGGTTGCGCCTCCTTCTCGCGAAGGATCCGCCGTTCAGACAAGCGCCGACGTCGAGACGGAGGAAGCGACCGAGAAGAAGGGCTGGCTCGGCCGCCTGCGCGACGGGCTCTCGAAGTCGACCAGGAAGGTCACCGAGAGCATCACCCAGCTCTTCACCGAGAGCATTCCGGGGATCTTCACCAAGAAGAAGCTCGACCAGGCGACGCTGAACGAGCTCGAGGACGTGCTGATCCAGGCCGATCTCGGCGTCGCGGTCGCCGCGCGGCTGATCGCCAAGCTCGGCAAGGAGCGTTTCGGCAAGGAAGTGACCGACGAGGAAGTGCGCGAGGCCTTCGCCGAAGACATCGCCGAGATTCTCCAGCCTGTGGCCCAGAAGCTGACGATCGATGCCGCGCGCACGCCGCATGTCGTGCTGGTGATCGGCGTCAACGGCAGCGGCAAGACCACGACCATCGCCAAGCTGGCGCACCTTTACAAGGGCGAGGGCAAGAAGGTGATGCTCGCGGCGGGCGACACCTTCCGCGCTGCCGCGGTCGAGCAGCTCAAGGTGTGGGGCGAGCGCGCTGGCGTGCCGGTGATCGCCAGGGGCACGGGCGCCGATGCGGCAGGCCTCGCCTACGAGGCGCTGGAGAAGGCCCGCGCCGAGCACTGCAACGTGCTGCTGATCGACACCGCCGGACGCCTGCACAACAAGACGAACCTGATGGAAGAGCTCGCCAAGATCGTGCGGGTCATCCGCAAGCTCGATCCCTCGGCACCGCATTCCTGCCTGCTGGTACTCGATGCGACGGTCGGCCAGAACGCCCATGCCCAGGTCGAGACCTTCAAGAGCATGTCACCGGTCGACGCGCTGGTCGTGACCAAGCTCGACGGCAGCGCCAAGGGTGGCGTGCTGGTGGCGCTCGCCGAGAAGTTCAAGCTCCCCGTGGTTGCGATCGGCGTCGGCGAGGGCATCGACGACCTGCGGCCGTTCGAGGCGCGCGCCTTTGCGCGGGGATTGATGGGATTGCCGGCATGAGCGACGACATCAAGCCCGAGAAGGGCATGCGCAAGCTCTACGCCACGGCGCTGGAGCTCGGACCGCTTCTCCTCTTCTTCGCCGCCAATTCGAAATGGGGCATCTTCGTCGGCACCGCCGTGTTCGTCGCGGCGACCGCGGTCTGCCTGCCTCTCTATCGCTGGATGGAGGGACGCTGGCCGGTGATGCCGATGGTTGGCGGGTTCTTCGTGCTGGTGTTCGGCGGCCTCACCATCTGGCTTCAGGACGAGACCTTCATCAAGCTGAAGCCCACCATCGTGAACTGCCTCTTCGGCGTCATCCTCGGCGGCGGCCTGTTGCTGCTGAAGCGGCCGCTGCTGAAGCCGATCTTCGGTGCGGCGTTCCAGCTCACCGACGAGGGCTGGCGCAAGCTCACCCTGCGCTGGGCACTGTTCTTTTTCGTCCTAGCAGGCATCAACGAGTTCTTCTGGCGCACCTTCTCGACCGAGACCTGGATCGCCAGCAAGATGTTCGTAAGCTTCCCCGCGACGCTGGTCTTCGCCTTCCTGCAGGTCCGGCTGCTCAGGCGCTACTGGGACGGCGACGACAATCCATTTGCTTAGTGCCTTTTCGCCCGAGCCAGAGAACACCTCTGCACACCCAACTCACCCTGAGGAACGGAGCGAAGCGGAGTGTCTCGAAGGGTAGCAACAGGCGCAGTGCCTATGCACCTCATGATCGTGGCAGCGCGCGCTCGCGAATGGCTTTCGGAATGGTGACCTGGCCTTTGGCATTGATGCGCATCGTCATAGCCTACAACAGCTGCGGCTTCAGCGCCTCCGCCTCTTCCTGGAGAACGGGGACGAAGCGCTCAGCGACGGAGCCGGCGGAGGAATCCTCGACCCACATCGCGATGCACAGCGCGGCAAGGGTGGCGCCGTCGTAGCGTCTGAGCGGCACGGCGGCGGCGTGGTAGCCGCGGCGCAATTCCTGTGCGGTGATCGCGAAGCCTTGCTTGCGGACGTGAAGGATCTCCTGACGCAGCGCCCGCTTGTTGGTCATGGTGAAGTCGGTCATCCCTTTGGGCTCGAGCTTGTCGAGCCAGGCGTCGAGCGCGTCGTCGGGCAGCTGGCTCAGGATCGCGCGGCCGGCCGCGGTGTTGAAGGCCGGGCGGCGCAGGCCGATGGTCGGCGCCAGCACGTCCGGCCGGCCGTGCAGCGAATGGGCGATCATCACGATGTCGTGGCCGTCGAGAACGGCGGCGAAACAGGATTGCTCGGTGCGGTCGGCGAGGCGCTCGCACGCCGGCTGGACCACCGTCGAGATCATGTTGGAGCCGAGATAGGCCGAGGCCAGCTCCATGACCCTCGGAGTCAGGCGGAAGCTGCGGCCGTCGCTCGTCGCCATGCCGAGGCATGTGAGGGTATAGAGCGCGCGCCGCACGGTCGGCTTGGGCAGGTCGGTGGCGCGCGCCACGTCGCTCAACGACATCTGCGCGCGGTCCTTGCTGAAGGCCCCGATCACGCGCAAGCCGCGCGCGAAGGCCTCCAGGAAGTCCGGACCGTAGCCGCTGGCGACACGCGCCTGCGCGTCCTGCTCCCGAAGCCGCGCCATCTACCCGCTCAGCGCCCAGGCATTCTCGGCGTCGACCTTCAGGGTAACGTCGTCGCCCACCGCGGCGGCGCGCGTTGCCGGGCATTCGACGTTGAAGCGCCGGCCCAGCGCGTCGACGGCGAGCGAGCGGCGCGACCCACGGAACACGCCGTCGGTCACGCGGCCCCGCCAGACGAGCTGCCCGGGTCGCGCCGGTTCGTTCGACCGGCCGAGCGCGACGTCCTCGGCGCGGATCATGACCAGCACCGTGTCGCCGGGACGCTGGGCCTGCGCGGTGCGGCACTCGCCCTGCGCCCCAGCGCCCTCGATCGTGAGAACGTGGCTGTCGCCCTCGGGCCGGCACTCCCTGACCGTGGCGTCGATGAAATTCGGCGCGCCGAAGAAGGCGGCGACGGCGCGGCTTGCCGGGCGACGATAGACCGTCTCCGGGGCGCCAACCTGCAGGGCGCGGCCCTTGTCCATCACCACGACGCGATCGCTGAGCGCCATCGCCTCTTCCTGGTCGTGCGTGACATAGAGCGTGGTGATCTTGAGCCGCCGCTGCAGGGCGCGGAACTCGTCGCCCATTTGCGACCGCAGCCGCGCATCGAGATTGCTGAGCGGCTCGTCGAGCAGCAGCACCTCGGGCTCGAACACCAGCGCGCGGGCGATCGCCACCCGCTGCTGCTGGCCGCCGGACAGGGCCGGCGCCGGCCGCTCGGCGTACGCTTCCATCTCGACCAGCCGCAGGGCCGTCATCACGCGCGTCCTGATCTCGGCCTTGGGCAGGCGCCGCACCGATAGTGGATAGGCGACATTGTCGAACACGGTCATGTGCGGCCAGATCGCATAGGACTGGAACACCATGCCGAGCTTGCGCTGATCGGGCTGCACGAAGAGCTCCGCCGCGGCGTCGCTCACGGTCCGGCCGCCGATCACGATCGTGCCGGTGTCGTTGCGCTCGAGCCCCGCCACCATGCGGAGCGTCGTGGTCTTGCCGCAGCCCGATGGGCCCAGCAGGGTCAGGAACTCGCCGTGCTCGACGGCGAGGTCCACTGAATCGACGGCCTTCAGCGCGCCGAAATGGCGCCCGACTCCCTGTAGCGTGACGCTGGGCACCGGCGGCTACTTGTAGATTTCTTTGGCGAGCGCGAGCATCTCGTCCTGCTTGGTGTAGTCGGTCGTGCCCAACGCCTTGGTGGCCAGGAGCGGCCGGATCTCCGGCAGCGTCTTCTCGACCACGCCCTTGATCACCGGATTGTAGCCGGCGTTGGCGAAGACGAGCTGCGACTCGGGTTCCAGATAATGGTTCATGAACAGACGCGCGGCATTGGGATGCGGCGCGTTCTTCAGAGTCGACAGGTCGAAGCGGACGTAGGGCCGGCCTTCGGCGGGGACGATCGCCTTGACCGGCAGGCCCTTGAGGTTGTTCAGGTTCTGCAGCGAGAAGGGCAGGTAGAGCGGGAACTCGCCGCGCGCCGTGCGACGCTCGCTGTTCTGGATGTCGCGCGCGAAGACAGGTTTCTGCGCGGCGAGCTTCTCGTGGAACTCGCGGCCGAAGGTGTTCTGCATCACGACGAAGAACACCGCGCCGCCGCCCAGGGCGCGATAGTCGTCGGACAGGATCTTGCCGGTCCATCTGGGATCGAGCAGGTCCTTCCAGCTCTTGGGCTCGTCGTCCGGCTTCACGATGTTCTTGTTGACGAGCAGGCAGTAGCTGATCACCTCGGCGGGGATCTTGATGTCGTCGGCCTCGTAAGGCGCTTCGATGTTCTTCACGTTGGGAACGAAACCGCGCGGCTGGAAATTGCCGTCGCGCTGCATCATCCCGGTCGTCGTCGAGCCGTTGTGATGGAGGTCACCGAGAAAGCGCCCGGCCGACTGTTCGACCCGCACGCGCTCGCGCACTTCGCTGGCGCGCGCCTCGAGCAGGTCGACCTTGATGTCGTACTTCTTCTCGAAGGCGGTGATCACCGTCCGGTGGAACGGCGAGCCGATCGAGGCGGTGTAGATCAGCAGCTTGCCTTCCTTCTTGGCGCCTTCGACGACCTTGGCCCAGTCGTCGGTCTGCGCCGCCGCGGACCGCACGATCGCCGGCGAGGCCGCAAGCAGCCCCAGTACCGTTCTTCTCTTCATTGCCACACTCCCTGTGCCCGTCTTCGTTGATCTACAGCGTGCTGATGCGCCGCTTGATGAATCGCAGCTGCACCCAGCGGAAAATCAGCACCATCACCAGCATGACCAGACCGATCACGCTCACCGCCTCCGGCTTGCCTCCGTTCCACATCTTCAGCATCACCACGGAGAGGACCTCCGTATCCGGCACATAGAGCAAAATCGAGGCACTGAGCTCGCGCATGATGCCGAAGAAGATCAGCACCCAGCCGACCGCGAAGGCGGGCCAGGCGAGCGCCACCAAAATGCGGCCGAGCGTCTGCCACCATCCCGCGCCATGCACCCGGGAGCATTCCTCGAGGTCCTTGGCGATCTGCGCATAGGCGCCGGACGTCACCCGCACGGCCACCGGCGTGCCCAGCGCGACATAGGCCAGCAGCAGCGCCCACAGGGTGCCGTAGATCGGGACCGCGTGCGGCAGGATCGCGAAGCCCCACAGGAAGCCGATGCCGAGCACCATGCCCGGCATCATCCAGGGCAGCCAGGCAAGGATGTCGATCAGCCGCCGGCCCCGCCAGGTCGTGCGGGTCGTGATGTAAGCGATGATCCCGCCCAGCACCATCGTCGCCGTGGCTCCCAGGAATCCGAGCAGCAGTGTGTTGCCGAAGGCGCCCCAAAACTGGCGGTTCTCCCAGACGCTGCGGTAGTGATCGAGGGTCAGCATGTCGAGCTGGTAGAAGCCGAAGAACTGGAAAAACGAGCTGAGGATCAGCTGGCCGACCGGCAGGGCGACGGTGAGGACGAAGAAGGCGACGCAGATGGCGAACGTCACCCAGCGCATCCAGCCGAGGCGCGTGACGTTGGGCGAATAGGCCTTGCCGGTCACGGTCGTGAAGCTCCTGCCGCGCAGCACCCGGCTCTGCACCACCAGCAGAAGGAACATCAGGGCGAGCGTCGCGAAGCCCAGCGCGGTCGCGCCCTGGTAGTCGGGCTGGGCACGCTGCGTGATCAGGTCGTAGATTTGCGTGGTCAGCACCTTGATGCCGACCGGCGTGCCGAAGAACACGGCCGATTCGAACGACTCCATGCCGCGGATGAAGCTCAGCAGGAAGGCGCTGGTCGTGACCGGCAGCATCAGGCCGAAGGTGATGCGCCAGAAGGTCTGCCAGCGCGTGGCGCCCGACATGCGGCTGGACTCCTCGAGCGAGGGGTCCATGGCGCGGAAGGCGTCGACGATGAACAGGAAGATGAACGGCGTCGAGTACTGCATCATGTGCCAGACGATGCCGCCGTACGAATAGACGTCGACCAGGGTGCCCTCGCTGCCGGTCAGCCAGCGCCAGGCGAGGTTGATCGTGCCGACCTGCGCGTTGCCCAGCATTGCCCAGGCGGTTGCCGTCAGGATCGGCGGGATGAAGAAGGGCAGCGTGATCAGCACTTCCAGCACGCCGCGTCCCGGCGTGTCGGTGCGCGCCACGATCCAGGCCAGCAGGATGGCGAGCGCCAGCGAAAGGACCGTCTTCACCACCGACAGGATCGTGGTGTTTATCAGCGCCTGGAAGTTCTCCTCGGTGGCGAGGTTGGCGTAGCCGTCGAGGTTGAATTCTCCCGCCATGCCGGGCGGCGTCGAATGAAGGCTGCCGTAGAGCAGCATCGCCATCGGATAGAGCGTCAGGAAGCCCAGGGCGAGGATCAGCAGCGCGATCCCGGCTGGCCGGCCATAGCGGGCAAGGCCGCGCGGGAACGCGGCTCCTTGTTGCTCAAGAGGAACGGCAACCGTCATCGAATCCCGCTATCGATCAGGAAAGTCTCGAACGCCTCATGCTCCTCTCCCCCCGCTAGGGGGAAAGGCTGGCTGAGGGGGGTTACGCTCGGTGGCGGATACGCCTGCACTCCGCCACCCAACCTCTCCCCCTAGCGGGGAAGAGGAGCATGAGAGAGCCCCCTACCCGCCGCTTTCAACTACTCGGCTGCGAGCGGCAGTCGCTGCAGCATGCCGAGCGGGCTCAGCGCGCCCTGCAGCTTGTCGGCATAGGCGTCGAGCCAGTCCTGCTTCTCCGGCGCGATGAACGAACCGCCGCGCGCGCGCTGGCAGGCATGCGGATCGTCGACCAGCGGCGGCACGGTGCCGTCGTTCATCAGCTTCTGGCAGGCTTCGAGCAGCCGCTTGCGCGTGATGGCGATCATGCGGTCCGACGGCGCGAGATGCTCGAGGCTGCGATCGACGATCTCGCCCATGCACTCCACCGCAGCCTGGTCCTGGCGGCCGATGCCCTGGATGCCGGTGTAGTTGGTGTGCTTCTGCATCTCGCGGTCGATGAAGTAGTCGTTCTCGCGCCGCGCCACGAGTCGGTGACGGCCGTACCAGTCGTTGGTGTTGGGCAGGTACTCCATGTCGGGCTTGAGGCCCGGAATCCAGTCGCCGTTGGCGAGCGTCTGCAGCGGCGCCGTCTTCTTCACCCAGTTCAGGTTGTAGGTCATGGTGTGGGTGTCATCCATCGGCACGTTCAGCGTGCAGGCGACCTGGTCCTCGAACGAGCCGTTCGGCGTCAGCGTGATGAACGGGAACATGAAATGGGCGAAGCGATAGTAGAGATTGCCCGGGTCGGCCGGACGGTAGGCGGCGTACATCGTGCCCCAGTCGGTCTCGGTCGACTTGTAGTCCGGCGCGCGGTCGCCGACGCCCCACTTGTGGATCGTGTCCTGCGGCACCTCCTCCATCTTCAGCCCGCCGATATGCAGGAAGCCGAAATGCGAGGTGTCGATGTCGCCTTCGAGCGACTGGAACCAGTTGCACTCGCGCTGGTGGACGCGGGTGACGCGCACGTCCTCCGGCAGGTTCAGCACTTCCAGCGCCGGCAGCTCCGGCGGCTTCTCGCGCTTGCCCATGTAGGTCCAGATCAAGCCCGCCCGCTCGACCACCTTGTAGGCTTTGGCCTTGATGCGGTGCTTGAAATCCTGCGCCGGCGGTACGTTAGGCATGTCGGTGCAGTTGCCTTCGACGTCGAACTTCCAGCCGTGATAGACGCAGCGCAGGCCGCCTTCCTCGTTGCGGCCGAAGAACAGAGAGGCGCAGCGGTGGGGGCAGCGATGCTCCATGATGCCGACCTTTCCGTCGGTGTCGCGGAAGGCGATCAGCTGCTCGCCGAGCAGCAGGAGCCGCATCGGCTCGCCATCGGCCTTGAGCTCCGAGGAGAGACAGGCCGGAATCCAGTATTCGCGCATCAGATTGCCCATCGGCGTACCCGGGCCGATGTGCGTCAGCATCTCATTGGCGGCAGCTGTGAGCATGATTTCCTCCGATTTGTACGCTCTACGAACGTTCGTACGATTATAGCGGAAACGAGGTAAACCCGCGAGTCTCGAATTTCAGCGCTTGTGACGAAACCGGGCGCCTGTTCGGCAAACGCCTCGTCGTCTGAGGACTCGACATCGAAGGTATGTTCGCTCTCACGCAGGTCTCGTCAGCCGGCGCCAGGATGCCGTCGGCCTTGCTGATTCTCGATCCCTGTCCGGGTGATGAAACAGGAGAACGGCCAGCACCGACGACAGCGCGAGGCCTGCCATCAAGAGGAATCCGTCGCCGAACGAACCGCGGATTTGCAACACCCAGCCGGTGATGGCCGGCGCGAGAAAACCCGCGATCGCGAAGCCGAAGTCCATGATGCCCAGAGCTGTTGCCGCGCGCTGCGGGCTGATGTCGACGTTCACGGCATAATAGGCGGCATTCGCACCCATGGAGGCGGCAACCGCGACCGTGATGCCCGCGATGGCAATGGCGAGATTGTCGGTCAGGGCCACGGGAATGACGGCAAGCGCCGCGATGAACTGGCTGCCGGCGATGAGATAGGAGCGCGAGACGCGCAGGCGGCCTGTCGTCGCCAGTAGATGGTCGGACAATCGGCCGAGCAGCCACAGGACGACGGCCGCGGAAATCCAGGGCAGCACGGAGAACAGGCCGACGGTCCGCAGGTTGAGGCCATATTTCTGCTCCAGGTAAGTCGGCAGCCAGCTCATGAAAAAGAACAGAAAATAGCCGAACACGAAAAAGGCCCAGTAGTTTGCAACCAGGGTCCTGTTGGTCAGCAAGGCCTTGAGTGACCGCGCGCTCGGCCACGTTTTCAGGGGACCGTGCGACGCTGGCGGCGCCGCGCGATCCTGCGAGCGGATGTGGGCCAGCTCCGTCTCATTCACGAAGCGGGAGCGGGCAGGGTCGTCGCGGAACAGGAAGAACCACAGCGGGACCCACGCGAGCGAAACGACGAGCAGGACCGCGAAGGTCGCACGCCAATCCAGCCAGCTCAGCAACTGGGTGACGACGGGACCGCCGATCGCGAGCGCCAAGGGGACCGCAACGAGGGCGTTCGCCAAGGCCGTCGTCCTCTCGTGCGGCGGAAGCCAATGGCTGACCGCACCGGTCAGCGCGGGAAAGTTGGGCCCTTCGGAAACGCCGAGAAGCAGGCGAGCGGCATACAGCAGCGCAAAGCCGCTCGCGCTCGCCGTCGCGCCGATCGACAGGCTCCACAGCACGGCGGCGACCGTGAGCACCAGCCGCGCGCCATAGCGATCCACGGCGAAGCCACCGATCAGGGTCGTGACGGCATAGCCAAGGCCGAATGCCCCCAGGATGACGCCGACGTCCGGTGACGACAGGGCAAGATCCCGCTGGATGAGAGGGATGGCGTAGGAAATCGCGGCGCGGTCGATGTAGTTCACGATCGTGATCGCGAACAGGAGAAAGACGATGAACCATCGATATCGACTGCGGGCCATCGATCTCTCTACCACGCCGGCCGTCGTGATTGTCCCGGGACCGCGATCCTGGCGTACCGACCCGGACGCGCGCATCGATGGGCGCCGCCGGTCTCATCGCTTTCCGTTCGGCAGAGAGTGATTTCTACCCACCCCCGGCGGATCGCCGCGTTGACGCCGAGAACATGGTCCGGCGCGGCAAATCCCCGTAGCCGATCTCTTCCGCGGCCTGCGCGAAATCGCGGATCGCCCCTGAATCGCCACCGACCTCGGGGTCGATCATGGGCAACGCAACGCCAGCCTCATTTCGGTCGGGCTCCTGTTCGCGCTCGACGAGGGTCGTCGTTGTAGGTGCGGTACGAACGCTGGATTGAAATCTGCTCCGCAAGATACCGCGCATCGTGCCACACGCCCCAGATGAAGCTGGACCCTCTGCGCGACTGCCACGGCAATCCCAGGAAATGGAGTCCCTGCTCGATGGAAACGCCGCGTTGGTGCCTGGGCTTGCCTTCTTCATCGAAGGCATCGACTTCGAGCCAACCGTAGTCGAAGGTGTAGCCGGTCGCCCAGACGATCGAGGTTATGCCGGCATCGCGAAGGTTCAGCTCGAGGATCGGATGGGTGACGCAGGGCGGGTCGGGGTCGATGAGGCGCGCGCCCGGCTCCTCCGGCAGGTCGAGGCCGTTGCGCGCGGCATAGGCATCGGCCTCGTCCAGCAGCGCCCTGTAGTCGGCATCGCCTCGCGCGAGATTGTCGGCAAGATCCGGGCTGAAGAAAACGGTGCCGTCCTTGTACGATCGGGTCATGCCCAACAGGGTCATGCCGCGCGCGGCGTACCGCCTGAAGTCCACCGTATGCCCGCCGTTCGCGCCGCTCACGGCAATCGTGACATGCCGGGCGCCCGGCGTGGGCGCCGCCGCGTCCCATTTGCCCAGCACGCCCAGCCACCAGCAACAGTCCCGCTGACGATAGGCCCGGGGAGGGCGCGCATGCGGCCCGACGGAGAGGTAGGTACGTCTGCCCGCACGCAAGAGCTCGTCGGCAATCTGTCCGCCCGAAGAGCCTGCCCCCACGACCAGTACCGCTCCCTCGGGCAGCTGGGCGGGATTGCGGTAGCGATTCGAGTGGAGTTGCAGGACCCCTGCATCGTGCGGCACGAGGCCGGGAATGACCGGATGATGAAAGGCGCCGGTCGCCACGACCACATTCGTCGCCTCGATCGTGCCGTGCGAGGTTTCGACACTGAAGCCTGGACGGCCCATCAGTCGCCGGACCTTCTGCACCTCCACGCCGACCCGGATCGGCGCCCTGATCATCTCGGCATAGGCCACGAAGTAATCGGCGACCTTCTCCTTCGGGACAAAATCATCGGGATGAACGTCGGGAAACTCCATGCCCGGAAAGCGGTCGTGCCAGGCGGGGCCGTTGGCCACCAGCGAATCCCATCGTTCGGAGCGCCAGCGTTCGGCAATACGGTGCCGTTCGAGGACAACATGGGGAATACCGCACTTGCCGAGGTGCTCGCTCATGGCGATCCCCGCCTGCCCGGCCCCGACGACGAGCGTATCGATCATTTCAGGGGGCATCGATGTCTCCTCGTTCCGTGGCAAGAACTTCACACGCACGCGGCCAAATATGGGATCGTCGTGAACCTTCAAATTCCAGCACAGCTCGCAGCAGCGGTATAGCGAGCAGAGGCCCGTCGTTTCCGCGCAATCTGCCAAGGCCCTGCTGAGGCGCTCAGCCGCCACACCTTTGTGAGGCGGCCAGCCGGGTTGGACGTGCTGCAGGGTCATAGTTGAACGGCTATAGCGCATTGCGCTCTCCAAGGACCCTGACGTACATTCATGAACGTAGGCAGGCCGCCGCTCAGGAGCTAGAATTCTACAGTCCAAGGCCGACTTGCCACCGCCCGCGTCGGCTCCGGAATCTCAAGGAAGGAACACTAAATGACCAATCGTATGAAGTTCTACATCGACGGTGCCTGGGTCGACCCGGCCGTCATGAAGACGGTCCCGGTCGTCAATCCGGCCACCGAAGAGAAGATGTATGACGTGGCCGTCGGCTCGAAGGCGGATGTCGACAAGGCGGTCGCCGCGGCCAAGAAGGCGTTCGAGACCTTCTCGCTCACCACGCGCGAAGAGCGCATCGCGCTGCTCGAGAAGATCATCGACGCCTACAAGGCCCGCTCCAAGGAGATCGCCACCGCCATCTCCGACGAGATGGGCGCGCCGCAGCCGATGGCGGAGCGTGCGCAGGCCGGCGCCGGCCTCGGCCACCTGATGTCGACCCTGCAGGTGCTGAAGGACTATCACTTCGAGGAGAAGGTCGGCTCGGCCACTGTCGTGCGCGAGCCGATCGGCGTGGTCGGCATGATCACCCCGTGGAACTGGCCGCTCAACCAGATCGCCTGCAAGGTTGCGCCCGCGATCGCCGCCGGCTGCACCATGATCCTGAAGCCCTCGGAGTTCACGCCGACCTCGGCGCTGATCTTCGCCGAGGTGATGCATGCCGCCGGCGTGCCGAAGGGCGTGTTCAATCTCGTCAACGGCCTCGGCCCCGAGGTCGGCGTCGCGATGAGCGAGCATCCCGACATCGACATGATCTCGTTCACCGGCTCGACCCGCGCCGGCATCGACGTCGCCAAGCGCGCGGCCAATACGGTCAAGAGGGTCAGCCAGGAGCTCGGCGGCAAGTCGCCGAACGTCATCCTCGAGGACGCCGACTTCACCAAGGCCGTCACCGGCGGCGTGGCCCACGTGTTCAACAACTCGGGCCAGTCGTGCAATGCGCCGACTCGCATGATCGTCCCCGCGGCGAAGATGGAGGAAGTGAAGGCAATCGCCAAAGGCGTCGCCGAGAAGACCAAGGCGGGCGATCCGAAGGCCGAGGGCACCACGATCGGACCCGTCGTCAATCGCACGCAGTGGGACAAGATCCAGGCGCTGATCAAGAAGGGCGTCGACGAAGGCGCGACGCTGGTCGCCGGCGGCCCTGGCCTGCCGGAGGGCGTCAACAAGGGCTTCTACGTTCGTCCGACTGTGTTCGCCGACGTGACCAACGACATGACGATCGCCCGCGAGGAGATCTTCGGGCCGGTGATCACCATCCTCGGCGCGAAGGACGAGGACGAGGCGGTGAAGATCGCCAACGACACGCCCTACGGCCTCGCCGGCTACGTCTCCGCCGGCTCGGTCGAGGCCGCGAAGCGCGTCGGCAAGAAGATCCGCGCCGGCAACGTCAACCTCAACGGCGTGCCGAACGAGCGCACCGCCCCGTTCGGCGGCTACAAGCAGTCCGGCAACGGCCGCGAGTGGGGCAAGTACGGCATGGAGGACTTCCTCGAGGTCAAGGCGATCGCCGGCGCCTGAGGAGGCTCATCCTCCCACACGCTCGAAGGGGAAGGACACGCCCGTGTCCTTCCCCTTTTCGTTGCCGGAGAGCTTCTCTCATCGGCGTGGCTTCATGCTCCTCGCCCCCGATAGGGGGAGAGGCGGCGAGAGGGGGCGACGCCCGTTGGGGTTTGCCCACCCGATGCTCATCGTACGCGGGTGCGGCACGATGGATGTGGCGTGTGGCAGAGGACATCTGAACCCCTCTCCCAATTTCCCCCTACGAGGGCGAGGAGCACGAGGGAAGAAGCTAGAGTTGATGCCTGTGAGAGGTTCGCTCCCGGCGCACGTCACAGCCCCGCGGGCTTCCGCGGCGGCCACATCTTCGCCAGATCGCCGGTCGGGTTCGAGTAGGTCGCGAAGTCGGCCTTGCCGCGCGAGTCGTGGAAATGGGCGAGCGCCCAGACGACCGTCGGGAAGGCGAGCTGCTCCCAGGGCAGATCGGCGAAGTCGACCAGCGCCACCTCTTCGCTTTCGGGGCCGGCGGCGACGTCGGGGCTGATCAGCCGCGCGCGATACATGATCTGCACCTGGCCGATACGCGCCACGCTGTACATCGCCAGCAGCCGGTCGATCTCGATCGTGGCGCACGCCTCCTCTCTCGCTTCGCGTTGCGCCGCCTGCTCGGTCGTCTCGCCCAGCTCCATGTAGCCCGCCGGCAGGGTCCAGAAGCCCTTGCGCGGCTCGATGGCGCGCTTGGCGATCAGGATCTTGTCGTTCCCCTTGTTGTCTGGCCAGGTGCACACGGCACCCGCGACGATCTTCGGGTTCTGGTAGTGGATGAACTCGCAGCGCCCGCAGATCAGGCGTTCGCGGTTGTCGCCTTCGGGAATGCGTTTCTCGAAGTGCTCGGGCGGGTCCCACGGGAGCCGCGGACGGTCGGGTTGGACGGGTGCGCTCATGCCGCGAGGCTAGAGCACATCGGAGCGTCGAAGAAGGGGCGTCGGCGTTTGCGTCGTCGATGGCGATCGAGATCCAACGGAAGATGGCGACGATCAACCACGCGTTGCCGGAGGGCCGGCGGCTGTCGTTCAGGATCGGCGTGCATCCAGGCCTTCGCGGCGCCCAGCGACCTCGCAGAGGCATTGAACGCCAGCGAGGGCCGCCGGTTTCGCGGCGATACCGTCTTCTCCTTCGACGCATCGGCCGCAGCCCGGTCTCAAGCCAAGCCTGTCAGGCCTCCTTCGGGACCACGACCTGGGCCTTCTTGCCAGCAGGCTCCGCACTCCGATGGCCGAGAGGGGCCGAGGTCATCCCGCGGCCGAACAGATATCCCCCTATGTCTGCCCCTTGAGCTCGGGGTCGTGCGTGTGGTGCGAATCGGGTTCGCCGCCACCGCCGGAGACCTTCGAGCGAGTGCCCGGCGTGGTGTCTTCGGGGCGCGGCCCTCTCGGCTGCGACTTCGCCGGATGCTTGCGATTCTCGTGCGAGGCGCCGGGGCCGCCGATCCGCTCCGTGTCGGGGTGCTTCCGAGGCATGTCAGCGATCCTGCTGGTAACCCTGATGATGGGTATTCTGGTGGATGTTGCCTTGTTGGCCCTGCTCGCGCAGGTTCTGCGGCGGGCCGGGCTTGTGCGCGTCGTCGGCCGGGGCCTTGGGATCGGACCCGGTGCCTTTCTTGCTGCGGTTCTCGGGAGGAACGGGAGGAGGCTTCGCCATGAGGGTTCTCCGTCGTGGGGTACACACGGAAAACGCCCCGCGATGACAGAACGCTGCATTGGCGGTATCGGAGATTCCCGCGACGGGGCTGGCGCCACCGTCCGAGATGCTCGGCAGCTTTGCGTTCTCAGACTTGCGACTGTCCTCGACTGCAGATCATCCTGCTGGGAGCGCGGCTCTCCAGAGCCGCGCTCCCAGCATTCCGAAGGTTCAGGGCCGAGGGGTCGGCGGCGAGAGGGCCGACCAGCGCAGCGCCTGGGCGGACGCCGTTCGCGGTGAGCGATCAGGGCGTCGCGGTTACGATCTGCCTCTCGGCGAGTTCGGATTGCGGTCGACCTGGTTCGGGACACCGTCCCTGTCGCGGTCGCCGGATGGCCGGTTCGGGCGGTTGTCTGCGCGGTTCGGAATGCCGTCCCGATCCTGGTCACCGGAAGGCCTGTTCGGCCGGTTATCGACGCGGTTCGGGACGCCGTCGCGATCCCGGTCCCCGGCAGGCCGGTTCGGGTGATTGTCGACGCGGTTCGGAACGCCGTCGCGATCTCGATCACCGGCAGGCCGGTACGGGTGGTTGTCGACGCGGTTCGGGATGCCGTCCCGGTCGCTGTCGCGATTGCCGTTCCAGCCGCCGGAGGTCGACGGGCGGGAAACCGGTACGGGCACATAGCGCGTCTGCGGCTGCGCGGGGGCGGTGGTGTAATAGTTGTTGGTCACCGGCGGCGGCCGGTAGCTCTGCTGGCGGTAGCTCGGCTGGCTGTAGCCGTAGCTGGGCGTGGCATAGCCATAGCTCGGCGCGGCATAGCCGTAGCTCGGCGGGGGCACGCTGTAGCCGCTGCCAGAATAGCCCGAGTTGCCGTAACCGTAGGTTGGACCGGCCGTCTGATAGGCCGGAACGCACGCCGTGGTCGACAGCAGAAGCGCTATCGCGGCGATCCCCCTCAAATCGATCATCTTGCTGGCTCCGAGGAAGGGATGTTGAAAAGCGCCTTCCTTGAATCCTCTACGAGTCAGATCGTGGCGGCGGGGTGGCAGGACGGTGAATCAATAAGGCAGATCGCGCGCAGCCCTTGCCATGCGATCCGATCATCCCAGCCACTTCTCCCGGCCGATATCCAGCCACACCGCGTCGAAGCCGCGATAGACCACGTTGCGGCGGTACTCCATGCCGAGCCGCGTCATTACCGCCCGCGAGGGATCGTTGTCCGGCTTGGTCATGGCGAAGATCAGCTCTAGCCCGAGATCCCTGAAGCCGTAGTCGAGCGCGGCGCGGGCCATCTCGGTGGCGTAACCTTGCCGCCAGGCGTCGGGATGCAGCGCCCACAGCACCTCGGTCTCGCCGAACTCGGGCACCCAGTTCAGCCCGCCATGGCCGATCAGTGCGCCGTCGCGGAACACGCCCCAGGGCGCGTAGCGGCGGTCCTGCCAGGAGAGCTCGAAACGCGCGATCGAGGCCCGCGCCGACTCGAGCGGGTCCGCACCGTCCGGCATGGGCGCCAGCCACTTCGCCACGTCGGGGTGGTAGCGCATTCCCGCATAAAGCTCGGCGTCGGCGGCGACCAGCGGGCGAAGGGTCAGCCGCTCCGTGTGGAGCACGCTCATCTTTACATAACTTTACACGAGCGACGCGGGCGCGAAACCGCCCTCCGCCATATGGCTGGGACGGGGAAACTTCACCCTCACCCCCCAGACGGAGACGGAAAATGGCAACCCTCAAGACGATGATCGCGGCCCTCCTCGCCGGCAGCCTGGCGGCCACCGCCGGCGGCATGGCCTTCGCCAAGCCCGATGGCAACGCCGAGGGCCGCACGTTCGACCCGGCACGCTATCAGGAGCATCTGACCAAGCGCATCGACAAGGCGCTGAGCGGCACCGACGCCACGGCAGAGCAGAAGAAGCAGATCGCCGACATCCTTGGCCAGAGCTTCAAGGATATGCGGGCCACGCACGACCAGCGCATCCAGAACCGCAAGGCGATGACGGAAGCGCTGCAGGCGCCGACCATCGACCCGGCCAGGATCGAGGCGATCCGCGCCGAGCAGATGAAGATCGCCGATGAGAGCTCGCAGCGCTTCACCAAGGCGCTGACCGATGCTGCCAACGTGCTCACGGTCCAGCAGCGCCAGGCGTTCTTCAAGAACTGGAGCGAGCGCGAGCACGGCCCGCGCGGCAAGCGCGGCTAGAGTCGACGGTCTGCGGTGGCCTCGGGAGCGCGACGGCCGGATACTGGGCACATGGCAGAGCGCATCCTGATGATCGACGATGACGACCGCCTCGCCGGGATGGTCTCGGACTATCTCGGCGGGGCGGGCTTTCGTCTGACGCTCGCCGGCACCGCGCGCGACGGCGAGGCGCTGCTCAGGCGCGAGAGCTTCGACGCAGTGATCCTCGACCTCATGCTGCCCGACGGCGATGGGCTCGACGTCTGCCGGCGGCTGCGCGGCACGACCGACGTGCCGATCCTGATGCTGACGGCGCGCGGCGAGCCGATGGACCGGGTGATCGGGCTCGAGGTCGGCGCCGACGACTATCTCGCCAAGCCGTTCGAGCCGCGCGAGTTGCAGGCCCGGCTGCGCGCCATCCTGCGCCGGCGCGGCGCGCCGCAGCGGTCCGAGATCCTGCGCTTCGGGCGGCTCGAGATCGACAAGGGCGCGCGCAGCGTGCGGGTCGACGGCGAGGACAGGCCGCTCACCGGCTACCAGTACACCCTGCTGCTGACCCTGGCCGAGCGCGCCGGCCGCGTGCTGACGCGCGACGTGCTGATGGACCTGATGAAGGGCGAGAAGCTCGAGGCCTTCGACCGCTCGGTCGACATCCACATCAGCCGCATCCGCGCCGCGATCGAGGACGATCCGAAAAAGCCGAAGCGCATCGTGACGGTGCGCGGCACGGGCTACGTCTTCGCCAAGGACCAAGATCGATGACTCTGCCACTCTTGTTCGCTGGGAGCGCGGCTCTCCAGAGCCGCTCTTCTTCGGATTGCCGCATCCCAGGAGCGGCGGCGGGGTGC
>JAHCJV010000082.1 GCA_026126105.1 Enhydrobacter sp. | reverse complement strand
CGGCGGAGGCGGCGGAGGCGCAACAGCCGTCGGGGCGCCGAACTTCACCTGCAGGCTCAGCATCGCGCTCAGATTGTTGTTCGTATAGCCCGTGCCGCCCAGATATGGGTTCGTCGTGCCGTAATAGCGGGCATCGACGTTGACGCGGAACATCGGGTCGATGTTGTAGCCGACGCCCAGGATCGCCTGGTAGGCGAACTGCGTGGTATCGGTCGCCGTGTTCAGCGCCGAGGTCCGGACGAAGGCGATACCGGCACCGGCGCCGATATACGGAACGATCTTTCCGCCAGCATTGAAGTCATACAGGATGTTGGCGAGGATGCCGATATCGTCCTTGCTCGCCCCGAAGGCGTTGAAGGTGCCGCTGCCGACCGTGGCCATATTGTTGCGATAGATGCCTTCGAGTTCGACCCTCGGGCCGACGAAGTCGTAACCGATCATGCCGCCCGCGGCCCAGCCGATCTGCGGGTACATCGTGCCGGTCTGACCGAACGGCGTCGTCACGTTGTTGTTGAACATCCAGGTCCCGCCGCCTTCGATGCCGGCGTAGAATCCCGGGTACTGCAGCGACTGCGCCTGTGCCAGCGCGGGCAGAGCAACCAGAGCAGCTGCGGTAACTAGAACCTTCTTGATCAAAACAGACTCCTCGTCGTTGGGCGGAAGCTGTGAAATTCGCTATCCAGCTCGGCGTATATAGATCGTCCGGGTTTCGATTTCCCCATTTTTGCCGTGGGATGGACCGTATCCGTCCAGCTCGTGGCTTTTCGGCCACACCGGCTGCTGCGGGTTCGACACATTTTTCGCTACCGCGGCAATGTCGTAGCACCCATCAAGTCCAGATCGATTGCCCGCGCGGCCTGGCGGCCCTCCCTGATGGCCCAGACCACCAGAGACTGCCCTCGACGCATGTCTCCGGCGGCAAATAGCCTTGGAACCGATGTCTTGTAGTCCTGCACGTTCGCCGCCACGTTGCCGCGAGCATCCAACGCCACCCCCGACTGCTCGATCATCCCTGACCTGCGCGGCCCGAGGAATCCCATGGCCAGCAGGACGAGATCCGCCTTCAGCCGAAAGCTGCTGCCCTCGATCTCTTTCATCGTTCCGGCAGCGCCCGTCACGCGTACGCATTCGAGGGCCTCGACCTTCCCATTGGTACCGATCGCCCGCTTGGTAAGAACGGCGAAATCGCGCTCCACGCCCTCCTCATGCGACGAGGATGTGCGCAACTTCAGGGGCCAATCCGGCCAAGTCAGCGCCTTGTTCTCCTTTTCGGGCGGCTGCGGCATGACCTCGAGCTGCGTAACCGAGGCCGCGCCGTGCCGGTTCGAGGTGCCGACGCAGTCCGACCCGGTGTCGCCGCCACCGATCACGACCACATGCTTACCTTTGGCACTGATCGTGCCCTTGGGTGCCGCCCGCGCCTCGTCATCGCCGGCGACGCGCTTGTTCTGCGGGACCAGGAAGTCCATCGCAAAATGAATTCCCGCCAGCTCGCGGCCCGGCACGGGCAGGTCGCGGGGCCATTCCGCACCGGCGGTCAAGGCGACCGCATCATAACCCTCGAGCAGCGATTTAACCGCAAGGGTGGCACCGACCTCGACCCCGGTGCGAAATTCGACGCCCTCGGCTTCCATCTGCCGCATGCGGCGGTCGATGAGGTGTTTTTCCATCTTGAAGTCGGGAATACCGTAGCGCAGCAGGCCGCCGACGCGGTCAGCCTTCTCGAACAGCGTCACCGAATGGCCGGCCCGGGCAAGTTGCTGGGCGCAGGCGAGGCCGGCCGGACCCGACCCGACGACGGCGACGCGCTTGCCGGTCCTCGTTGGGGGGACCACCGGCTGGATCCAGCCTTCCTCCCAGCCGCGATCGACGATGGCACATTCGATCGACTTGATGGTCACCGGATCGTCATCGATGTTCAGCGTGCAGGCCGCCTCACACGGCGCGGGGCAGATGCGGCCGGTGAACTCCGGGAAATTGTTGGTCGAATGCAGCACTTCGAGCGCGTCGCGCCAGCGATCGCGGCGCACCAGCTCATTCCATTCGGGAATGATGTTATTGACGGGGCAGCCGTTGTGGCAGAAGGGGATGCCGCAATCCATGCAGCGCGCCGCCTGCCTGCCGACCTCCGCCGGCGGCAGCGGATGGACGAACTCCTTCCACGTCTTGAGCCGCGCCTCGACCTTCTCGTAAGGCCGCTCCTTGCGCTCGATCTCGAGGAAGCCGGTAACCAGACCCATTCGCCCTACTCCGCCGCGACGGCGCTTGCCATCGCCAGATCGCGTGCCTGCTGAAGCGCGCGCTTGTAATCCTTGGGCATCACCTTGACGAAGCAAGCCAGTGCGCGATCCCAGCCCTCGAGAAGCTCGCGTGCCCTTGCGCTCCCGGTATGGAGATGGTGCCGCTCGACCAGGATGCGCAACCGTTCGGCATCGTAGCGGAGCATGTCGCCCATGCCGCCGTCCTCGACATCCACGCTGCGCTGGCGCGGGCGTCCAGGAGCATCCGACGGCTCGCTCGCCGGCGCCGCGATCGTCTCCATCTCGACCATCGCCGGATTGCACAGATCCTTGAAACGCCCGCGTGGGTCGTAGACATAGGCCACGCCGCCAGACATGCCCGCCGCGAAGTTGCGCCCGGTGTCTCCCAACACGACGACCACGCCACCAGTCATGTACTCGCAGCCGTGATCGCCAGTCCCCTCGACGACGCAGACCGCGCCCGAGTTGCGCACGGCAAAGCGCTCGCCGGCCACGCCTTCGAAGTACGCTTCGCCAGCGATCGCGCCATAGAGCACAGTGTTGCCGACGATGATGTTCTCTAACGGGTTGCGCTTGCACCCAGCCGGTTGGCGCACCACAACCCGGCCGCCCGACAAGCCCTTGCCAACGTAGTCGTTGGCATCACCGGCCAGTTCGAGCGACACGCCGTGCGCCAGGAAAGCGCCGAAGCTCTGGCCCGCGGTACCCGTGAGTCGCACCGAGATCGTATCCTCCGGCAAGCCGGGATGGCCGTGTCGCCGAGCGACCTCGCCCGAGAGCATGGCGCCAACCGTGCGGTTGACATTGCTGACCGGCAGCTCGACTTGCACCGGCTCGCCGGTCTCCAGAGCTGGCTCGGCCGCCTCGATCAGCCTGTGATCAAGCGCCTTGTCGAGCCCGTGATCCTGTCTCTCGCTGTTCCAGATCGCGACTCCGGCCTTGGCCGGCATTGGGTGCAACAGCTTGGCGAGATCGACCCCGCCCGCCTTCCAATGGTCGACGGCCTTCCGCATGTCGAGGCGGTCGACCCGGCCGATCATCTCGTTGATTGTTCGGAAGCCCAGACGCGCCATGATCTCACGCAGCTCTTCGGCGACGAAGAAGAAGTAGTTGATGACGTGCTCGGGTTGGCCGGTGAAGCGCTTGCGAAGCACAGGGTCCTGGGTCGCCACGCCGACAGGGCAGGTGTTGAGATGACACTTGCGCATCATGATGCAGCCGGCGGCGATCAGCGGTGCGGTCGCGAAACCGAACTCGTCGGCACCGAGCAGCGCCCCGATTGCAACGTCGCGACCAGTGCGAAGACCACCGTCGACCTGAACGGCGATGCGTCCGCGCAGCCCGTTCAGGACAAGCGTCTGCTGCGTCTCCGCGAGGCCGATCTCCCACGGCGAGCCGGCATGGGTAAGCGAGGTCAGCGGCGAGGCGCCGGTGCCGCCCTCGAAACCCGAGATCGTCACATGATCCGCACGCGCCTTGCTGACGCCCGCGGCGACCGTGCCGACCCCAACTTCAGAAACCAGCTTCACCGACACGCGAGCACGCGGGTTGGCATTCTTGAGGTCGTGGATGAGCTGCGCCAAATCCTCGATCGAATAGATATCGTGATGCGGCGGCGGCGAGATCAGGCCTACGCCGGCGGTCGAGCGGCGGACACGGGCGATGTTCTCGTCGATCTTGTGGCCGGGCAGCTGGCCGCCCTCGCCCGGCTTGGCGCCCTGCGCCATCTTGATCTGGAGATCGTCGGCGTTGACAAGATACTCTGTCGTGACGCCGAAGCGTCCCGACGCGACCTGCTTGATGGCCGAGCGCATCGAATCGCCATTTGCCATCGGCTTGAACCGGTCCGCCTCCTCGCCGCCCTCCCCCGTGTTCGACTTGCCGCCGATCCGGTTCATCGCGATGGCGAGCGTGGTGTGCGCCTCGCGGCTGATCGACCCGAAGCTCATCGCGCCAGTTGCGAACCGTTTGACGATGTCTGCCGCCGGCTCGATCTCTTCGATCGGCACCGGCGTGTCGGCCCACTTCAGCTCCATCAAGCCGCGGATGGTCAGCAGGCGCTCGCTCTGCTCGTTAATGGTCTGGGCGAAAGCCTTGTACTCGACCGAACTGTTGCCGCGCACCGCATGCTGCAGCTTGGCGACCGACTCGGGCGTCCAGGCATGGTCCTCGCCGCGCAGGCGGAAGGCATAATCGCCCCCGGCATCGAGCATGGTGCGATAGATCGGATTGTCGCCGTAGGCGTCGCGATGGCGACGTACCGTCTCCTCGGCGATTTCCTGCCAGCCGGCGCCCTCGATCGTGGTCGCCGTCCCGGTGAAATACTTCTCGACGAAGCCCGAGTGCAGTCCGACGGCATCGAAGATCTGCGCGCCGCAATAGGACTGGTAAGTCGAGATGCCCATCTTGGACATCACTTTCAACAGGCCCTTGCCGACGGCCTTGATGTAGTTTTTCTGCACCTCGTAAGCTGCGAGCGGCAGGCCGTTCTGGACGCGCAGCGCCTCGAGCGTCTCGAAGGCGAGGTAAGGATTGATCGCCTCGGCGCCGTAGCCCGCGAGGCAGCAGAAATGATGGACCTCGCGCACCTCCCCCGACTCGACCACCAGGCCAGTCTGGGTGCGCAAGCCCCGGCGGATCAGGTGATGATGCACCGCCGCGGTCGCCAGGAGGGCCGGAATCGGCACGCGATCGGGTGCGACGGCTCGATCGGAAAGCACGAGGATGTTGCGATCCGCCAGCACGCAGTCGATCGCCTCGGCACAGACGCGGTCGAGCGCGTCCTCGAGCCCAGCTGCGCCCTCCGACGCCGGCCAGGTCGTATCGATCGTCGCGGTCCGGAAGGCGCCGTCCAGCAGTTCCTCGATCGAGCGAATCTTCTCGAGCTCGGCATTGGTCAGCACTGGCTGCGTGACCTCGAGCCGCTTGTGCGTGCCGGCATGCTGGCCGAGCAGATTCGGACGCGGGCCGATCATCGAGACCAGCGACATCACCAGCTCCTCGCGGATCGGATCGATCGGGGGGTTGGTCACCTGCGCGAAGTTCTGCTTGAAATAGTTGTAGAGCAGCTTGGGCTTGCGCGAGAGCACAGCGATCGGCGTGTCGGTGCCCATCGAGCCGATCGGATCGTCGGGCTCCCGGCTCATCGGCTCGAGGAAGAAGTTGATATCCTCCTGCGTGTAGCCGAAGGCCTGCTGGCGATCGAGAAGGGTGGTCGGGTCGTTCGACGGCGCGGGCAACGGCGCATCCGGCAGTTCCGAAAGCTCCTCGAGCTTGTACTGCGTTTCTTTGAGCCACTCTTCGTAGGGCTCCGCCTCGGCGAGGCTGCGCTTCAGTTCCTCGTCCTCGACGATGCGGCCCTGCTCGAGATCGATCAGCAGCATCTTACCCGGCTGCAGGCGCCACTTGCGAACGATTCTCTCGTCCGGGATCGGCAGCACGCCCGATTCGGACGCCATCACCACGAGATTGTCGTCGGTGACGACGAATCGCGCCGGACGCAGGCCGTTGCGGTCGAGCGTGGCGCCTATCTGGCGGCCGTCGGTGAAGGCGATCGAGGCCGGGCCGTCCCACGGCTCCATCAGCGCGGCGTGGTACTCGTAAAAGGCCTTGCGCCTGGTATCCATCAGCGGATTTCCGGCCCACGCCTCCGGAATAAGCATCATCATGGCGTGCGACAGCGAATAGCCGCCGTTGACCAGCAGCTCCAGGGCATTGTCGAGGCAGGCGGTGTCCGACTGACCATGCGGGATGATCGGCCACATCTTGTCGAGATCGGCGCCGAGCAGGTCGGATTCCATCGTGCGCCGCCGGGCATACATCCAGTTGACGTTGCCGCGCACCGTGTTGATCTCGCCGTTATGGGCGATGAACCGGTAGGGATGCGCGAGCTTCCACGACGGGAAGGTATTGGTCGAAAACCGCTGATGGACCAGACAGAGCGCCGACTCGGTCAGCGGATTGCGCAGGTCCGCGTAGAAGCTCTCGACTTGGGGGGCAAGCAGCAGCCCCTTGTAGACAACCGTCCGCGACGAGAAGGACGGCATGTAAAGCTCCGCCAGGCCCGGCAGCTTGTGCTTCTTCTCCAGCTCTACCAGCGGATTCTGGGTCTGCTTGCGGATCGCCAGAATCTTTCGCTCGAAGGCGTCCTGATCGGCCAGCTTGGGATTTCGGCCGACGATCGCCATTCTAATCACCGGCATACGCTCGATGACCGCAGCGCCGAGGCCAGTCGTGTCGACCGGCACGTCGCGCCAGCCCACCAGAGTTTGGCCTTCGACCTTGATGAAGTGCTCCAGCCGCCTGACGGCGAATTGCCGCGCCTTTTCGTTCTGCGGCAGGAAGCACATTGCCACGGCATAGTGACCGGGCTCAGGCAGGTGCAATCCGCTCTTCCTCGCCCAATCGCGCAGCAGGCCGTCCGGCGTCTGGATCATGCAACCGGCGCCATCGCCCACCAGCGGATCGGCGCCGACTGCCCCGCGATGGTCGAGATTGACCAGGATGCGAAGGCCCTGGCGGATGATGTCGTGGGATTTCTGGCCCTTGATGTTGGCCACGAAGCCGACTCCGCAAGAATCATGTTCGTTGCGCGGGTCGTACAGTCCCTGTTTCTGCGGCAAATCGTTCAAATTGCGCTGGCTGCTCCCTTTTCGAAGCAGCTCTCCCCTGAGCCCCTTGATGTCGCCCTTCTTAGCCGGCTTTAGGGGCGGGGCAAAACCGATTGTTGCATCGCAAGAGCCCTTGTAACCTGTCAGGTGAGAGTTGTATCGGGGGTAAGAATGGTGAAGCATCCGATCTTTGCGTGCCTCGTCCTGGCGGCGACGCTGGGCGGTTGCAGTGGCAGCACAGGGCCCGACGTAGCCTACAAGGGCCCCGGCTGGTACCTGGAGCGTCCACGGCTGCTACTGGTCAGCGGCCCGGAAATCTTCGCCGGCCCGATGAGCTACGAGGCCTGTGAAGCCAAGCGCGTCGAATACGAAACTTCGGCGCGCATGCTCTGCATCAACGAGAAGATGAAGCCCGGACCATATGGGCCCTACACCTCCACGCCGCCCGCGAAACTGCAGGTGGAGCCGCTCTGACGCGGCGCCGTCAGGAATCAGCCGCTCTGCGACCCTTCACGTGCCAGATCTCCATGCGGTCTGCGCCCTTCACGTCGATCGTACCTCTCGCTTCGCACTGATAGTCGTCCGCGACCAGATCGTAGGTATTGCGGGCGATTTGGATTGCCCCACCTAAACCATGCGATTCCATGCGGCTGGCCAGATTCACCGCCTCCCCCCACAAATCGTAGATGAACTTCTTGCGGCCGATCACACCGGCGACGACGGGGCCGGAATTGATGCCAATCCGGAATGCGAGCTTGCGCCCCCCGAAGCTGCGCTCTGAAACGGCCTGGCGCATGTCGAGTGCCAACTGGACCAGAACGGTCGCATGGTCCGGGCGCGGGCGTGGCACGCCCGACGCAACCATGTAGCAGTCGCCAATCGTCTTGATCTTCTCCAACCCGTGCTTTTCGACCAGACCGTCGAAGCAGAGAAAAACCTCGTCGAGGAGCTCGACCAGGGCAAGGGGCGTCATCGTCGCCGCCATTGGCGTGAAGCCGACGACATCAGCGAACAGGATGCTCGCTGAGTCGTGCTGGGCGGCGATCGTCTTGTGCTCGGCCTTGAGTGCCTCGGAGATCTCCTTGGGGAGGATATTGTGCAGTAGCATCTCCGACCGTTCTTGAAAGAAGTTGCGCTGACCGACGAAGTAGTAGAGCAGGACGAAGGCGATCGCGATCACGGCACCGACATTGAGAACGAAGAACCAGTTCACGAAAGCCTCGGGCAGGCCGGGCGGAACCAGGTAGGGCTGCAGGATCGCGCTCACGGCCAGTAGAACCACGAAACCCAGGATCCACAGCAAGGTATCGCGCAAATCCTCGATCAGAAGCGAGGCAAGCGGGCACAACGCGGCCCAGATCACGACGACGCTCGATTCCCGGAAGCCCCCCAAACTCATCATCAGGAGCCATGGCAGGACAAGGAACATCAGGAGCTGGGTAAAGCGGTAGAAGCCGAGGTTTCGGGTCCAGGAGAAGAGCAGCGTGTTGAAAGGTGCAACAGCCGTATAAATGGCGGGAATGGCTGCAGACACCGGCACGCCGGCGACCAGATAGATCGCGCTCCACAGGAAGGTCAGCGGCAGGAGCCCGACCGACAGCGCCACCATGAGGCGCTTCTGCAACGCCGTCTCGGTGCTGTCGCTCGGGTCGGTCCCGACGCTTCCAGCCCAGGCCAGCAGGCGTCGGACAGCATTGGCGGCCCAGCCCTCTTGCGGCGCACGCGTTACCAGCTGCTGCACCATTTCGGCCTCCCTAGTCGATCGACATCAGGCTCGCATTTCCACCGGCAGCGGCGGTGTTGACGCTGAGCGACACCTCGTCGACGAGGAATTCCAGCGGATAGGGCGCCACATGCACCGGCACGATCGGGCCGTCCCGTTCGGCGAGCCTTCGGGTCAGCGTCAGCAGTTCGTCGCGGCTGCCGGCAAACAAGGCTGCGGAAATATTCGGATCGTCCGGGTCGATCGTGGCCCGGTTGCCGGTGGCGCGCGCGGCATCGGCCTGCCTCTGGAACTCGGCGGGATCGCGGGCGACGCAGAGGACCGTGCCCTTCGATCGCAATACATACTCGTTGCGTTCACCGACCGGGCCGGGGAGTTCGCCCACCAACGCCTCCAGCTGCAGCGGCGGACACGCCGAGAGCAGTCGGCGCACGTAAAGAGGACCGCCCGCCTTAGGCCCCGTCCCCGACAGCCCATGACCGCCGAAGGGCTGAACGCCGACGACAGCGCCGATCACGGTGCGGTTGACATACTGATTGCCCGCCGCGCTCAAGGCCGTGGCGCGCTCGATCGTCTCGTCGATCCGGCTGTGTACGCCGAAGGTCAGGCCGAAGCCCGTCGCGTTGGCCCGGCGCACGGTATCGTCCCGCTCTTCGCGCGCATAGCGAAGGACATGCAGCACCGGCCCGAACACTTCGCCCGGCAAATCGGCGATCGACGAGATCTCAATGATCGTCGGAGGCACGAACAGCCCCGTCGCCGTCGCCCCTTGCGTCACGACGTGGCCGTTCGCCCGCATCTTGGCGATGTGATCGGTGAGCCGCTTCTGCGCCTCGGACGAGATCACCGGTCCGATATCCGTCGAGAGGTGCTCCGGATTGCCGACAGCGAGTTCCACCATCGCGCCTTTCAGCAGTGGCAGCACGCGGTCGGCGATATCGTCCTGCAGGCAGAGCACGCGCAGCGCCGAGCAGCGCTGGCCCGCCGAATCGAAGGCCGAGGTCAGCGCATCGTTCACGAGCTGCTCGGGCAAGGACGAAGAATCGGCGATCAGGACATTCTGTCCGCCGGTCTCGGCGATGAACGGCACGCGGCCGCGCTTCGCCAGCTCCTTGTTTATCGATTGCGCCGCCTCGGTCGAGCCGGTGAACACCACGCCCGCAATCGTCGGGTTGGCCACCAGCCGGGCGCCGATCTTGCCGTCGCCCGGCAGCAGCTGCAGCACGCCAGGCGGCAGGCCGGCGCCGAGAAACAGCCGCACGGCTTGGGCGGCAATCAGGGGCGTCTCCTCCGCCGGCTTGGCGATCACGCCATTGCCGGCGGCAAGCGCACCGGCGATCTGTCCGGTGAATATTGACAGTGGAAAATTCCACGGGCTGATGCAGGCCACGACACCAAGCGGTATGTGCGATTCATTTGTCCAATCAGCCACTTGTGCCGCGTAGTAGCGGAGGAAGTCGACCGCCTCGCGCACTTCGCCGACGGCGTTGGCGTAGGTTTTTCCGGCCTCGCGCACGATCAGTCCAACCATCGGCAGCATGCGTGCTTCCATCCGGTCAGCAACGCGCCGCAGGCACTCGGCCCGTGCCGCGGGGGAGGCACTCCAGGTCACGGCACGGGCGCAGGCAGCGTCGACGAGTTCGGGCGTTGCCTCGACAACAGCACCAACCACGTCGGCGGAGTCGGCAGGATTGCGCAGCTCGCGGGCAGTGCCCTCGCGCGGCCGGTCACCCAGCATAGGCTGGGCGCGCCAGCTCTCGCGGCCGAACGCCTTGCCAAGCGCGGCGAGGCGCTGCTCGTTGGTGAGATCGAATCCCATCGAGTTTGCCCGCTCCGCCCCGAACAGATCGCGCGGCAGGGCGATGCGATCGTGCGGCCGGCCGGGCGGCTCGAGGGTGCGCGCCTGCTCGACCGGGTCGGCCAGCAGCCGATCCACCGGAAAGTCGGGGTTGGCGATCTGGTTCACGAAGGAGGTGTTGGCGCCATTCTCGAGCAGCCGTCGCACGAGGTAGGCCAGCAAGGTTTCATGCGTGCCGACCGGCGCGTAGATGCGGCACGGAACACCTAGCTTGTCTCCGCCGACCACCTCCTCGTACAGGCTCTCGCCCATGCCATGCAGGCATTGGAACTCGAACTGGCCCTTGGGCGCGATTGCATGGATCGTCGCGAGACTCAGCGCATTGTGCGTCGCGATCTGCGGGTACACCGCGTCGGTCGCCGCCAGCAGTTTCCGCGCGCAGGCGATGTAGGAAACGTCGGTGTGAAACTTGCGTGTGAAGACCGGAAAGCCTTCCAGCCCGTCGAGCTGGGCGCGCTTGATCTCGCCATCCCAGTAGGCGCCTTTGACCAGCCGAACCATCAGGCGATGACCACTGCGCCGCGCGAGGTCGATCAGCCAGTCGATCACGAACGTGCCGCGTTTCTGGTAGGCCTGCACCACGAAGCCGATACCGTGCCAGCCTGCAAGTTCCGGCTCGAAGCAGAGCCGCTCCAGCAGGTCGAGCGAAAGCTCCAGTCTCTCGGCCTCCTCCGCATCGATGTTGAGGCCGATATCGAGCGCATGCGCCTGCAGTGCCAGCGCCTTCAGCCGCGGATAGAGCTCGGCATGCACGCGCTCGATCTGGCTGCGGCTGTAGCGCGGGTGCAGCGCCGAGAGCTTTATCGAGATGCCGGGACCGTCATAGACCCCGCGGCCCGCCGACGCTGACCCGATCGCCTGGATCGCGGCATGGTATTCGTCCAGGTATCTCCTGGCCTGCGCCGCGGTAACCGCGGCCTCGCCCAGCATGTCGTACGAGTATCGGAAACCCTTCCGCACCCACGGGCGGCTGCTGTCCAAAGCTTCGTCGATCGTCTGGCCGGCAACGAACTGCTCTCCCATCAGGCGCATGGTCATGTTCACGCCCGCGCGGATCAGCGGCTCTCCCCCTCGCGCCACGATCCGGGTCAACGCCGCCGACAGGCCGCGCTGGCTGTGGGTCGCGGTGAGCTTGCCGGTAAGCAGGAGCCCCCACGTGGCGGCGTTCACGAACAGCGACGGGCTCCTGCCGAGATGGGCTTCCCAGTCGCCGCCTCCGATCTTGTCGCGGATCAGCGCGTCGCGCGTGTCGTCGTCGGGGATCCGCAGCAGCGCCTCGGCGAGGCACATCAGCGCCACCCCCTCCTCGCTGGCGAGAGAATATTCGTGGATCAGCCCCTCGACGCCGCCGCCATGGCCTTTCGCGCGCAACCGCTCGACCAGCCGCCGGGCCAGCGCCGTCGCCGCTTGCATCGTCTCGGGTGGGAGCTTAGCGGCGGCGATCAGGGGCGGCAGGCATTCCGGCTCCGGCCGGCGATAGGCGGACGTTATCGCTTCGCGGAGCGGACCTTTGAACGGTGGGGAAAGCATGTCACTCATCTTGGGTTGAGGTTAACATAGGAGAATGACAAGCCGCTTCAGCCTGGCGCTGCTCGCCCTGTTGATCGCCCTGCCCGGCGCAGGCCACGCCCAGGAGTGGCCGCAGAAAGCGGTGCGTATCGTGGTGCCCTTCCCGGCTGGCGGCTCGAACGACACGCTGTGCCGGATCGTCGCCGGCAAGCTGTCGGGCGAGTGGAAGCAGCCGGTGATCGTCGACAACAAAGCCGGCGCCGGCGGCAACATCGGCGCAGAGATCGTCTACGGGGCGGCAGGCGATGGCTATACCCTGCTGTGCAGCCCGCCCGGTCCGCTCTCGATCAACCACAACCTTTACAAGACGCTGCCCTACGACTGGTCCAAGTTCGCGCCGGTCGCGGTGCTGGCGCTGACGCCCAACGTCATCACCGCTCGCAAGGACTTGCCCGCTGCAACGGCACGGGAGTTCATCGCCTACGCCAAGGCCAATCCCGGCAAGGTGACCTATGCCAGCCAAGGCAACGGCTCGACCTCGCATCTGTCGGCTCAGATGCTGGCGACACAGGCCGGGCTCTCCCTGGTGCACGTGCCCTACAAGGGCGAGGGGCCGGCGCTGACCGACATCACGGCGGGCCGGGTCGACATCTTCGTCGGCAACATTTCCGCCGCTCTGCGCTTCGAGAAGAGCGGCCAGGTGAAGTTCCTCGGTCTCGCCGCAAGAAAGCGTAGCCCCGTCGCACCGGACGTGCCGGACGCCGCAGAGATCGGCCTGCCCGATCTGGTCGCTTCGGCGTGGTTCGCCATCGTGGCACCGCCCGGCACGCCCGACACGATCGTACAGAAGATCAACAGGGACACCGCCGCCGCTCTGGCGCTGGCCGACGTGCGCGCGAAGTTTCTCGAACAGGGCGCCGAGCCGCAGGGCGATTCTCCGACGGCGACCGCGGCCTTCATCAAGGAAGAGGAGGCGCGCTGGCGCGCCGTCATCAAGTCAGCCAACGTGACGTTGGAGTAACCGCATGGACAGCACTATCTGGCCCGCCGAATCCCTCGCCCGCGTTCCCTACTGGGTCTACCAGGACCAGGCGAACTACGCCCGCGAGCTGCAGCGCCTGTTCGAGGGCGCGACCTGGAACTATGTCTGCCTCGAGGCCGACATTCCGGAGAAAGGCGACTACCGCACCAACGTCGTAGGCGCGATGCCGGTGATCGTCGTGCGCGATGCGGACGGCGGGGTCAACTGCTTCGAGAATCGCTGCGCCCATCGCGGTGCGCTGATCGCCTTCGACGACGGCGGCAACGTGCAGAACCAGTTCAAGTGCATCTATCACGCCTGGAGCTACGACCTCGAAGGCAAGCTGCGCGGCATCGCTTTCGAGCGCGGCATCAACGGTGTCGGCGGCATGTCGAAGGATTTCAGGCGCGACGCGCATGGGCCGCGCCGGTTGCGCACGACGACCTTGTGCGGGCTGGTGTTCGCCACGCTTTCGGATGCAACGCCGCCGATCGAGGAGTTCCTTGGTCCCGAGATCCTGGGTCGCATCAAGCGCGTGCTGAATCGGCCGATCAAGGTGATGGGCCGCTTCACGCAGGTGCTGCCCAACAACTGGAAGCTCTATGTCGAGAACGTCAAGGACACCTATCACGCGTCCCTGCTGCACCTGTTCTTCGGCACCTTCCGCATCACGCGCCTGACGCAGGGTGGCGGCGTGCTCGTGAGCGCCGACGGCGGCCACCACGCGAGCTACACGATCGACAAGTCGGACGACCGCCAGAGCACCGCCTATCGCGACCAGGGCATCCGCACCGAGAGCGCCGACTACAAGCTGACCGACCCCAGCCTGCTCGACACGGTCAAGGAGTTCGGCGACGACATCCAGCTCCAAATCCTGTCGGTCTTCCCGGGCTTCATCCTGCAGCAGATCCACAATTGTCTCGCCGTCCGCCAGGTGGTCCCGAAGGGCACGGGCGAGATGGATCTCAAATGGACCTATTTCGGCTTCGCCGACGACTCGCCCGAGATGACGCGGCGCCGATTGAAGCAGCAGAACCTTGTCGGACCGGCCGGTTTCGTGTCGATGGAGGACGGCTGCGTCGGCGGATTCGTGCAGCGGGGTATCGCCGCAGCCGGCCGACTGGACTCGGTGGTCGAGATGGGCGGCACCGGCGCGGAAAGCCAGGAGACACGCGCGACCGAAGCCTCGGTGCGCGGCTTTTGGAAAGCCTATCGCCATCATATGGGCTACTGAGCCGATGGAGCTTTCGCGACTCGTCGAACTCAACGCCGCCTACGCGCGCGCGATCGACACCGAGAAGTTCGAGGAGTGGCCGGACTTCTTCCTCGATCCCTGCCTCTACAAAGTGACGACGGCCGACAACGTCGCGCAAGGCCTCGAGTCCGGCGTTATGTACGCCGACTCGCGCGGCATGCTGCAGGATCGGATCTCGGCGCTGCGCCAGGCCAACATCTACGAGCGCCAGCGCTACCGCCACATCGTCGGTCTTCCCGTGGTGCTCGGCGAGGACGGCGGCACGGCGGATGTTGAGACGCCATTCCTGATCGTGCGCATCATGCACGATGGAAAAATGGAGGTCTTCGCCACCGGCTGCTACCGCGACAAGGTCCGCCTGGACGCCGCCAACACGCCCCGCTTCGCCGAACGCATCGTCGTCTGCGACGGCGGCCGCTTCGACACCCTCGTGGCGATTCCGTTTTGAGGATCGCCATCGCCCTCGGCGATCCGAACGGCATCGGGCCGGAAGTCGCGATCAAGGCCGCGCAGCACTTCGCGCGCGACCCGAGGATCAAGCCCCTGCTGGTCGGCGACGGCTTCGTGATCGAGGACACCGCGAATCGCCTCGGCCTCGATGCCACACCACCCTTCGTCGACGCCGAAGCGCTCGATCCTACCGGCTACGCTCCGGGCACGCTCGATCCGCGCGCCGGCAAGGCGACCGTCGGATATGTCGAGACCGCTGCGCGGCTCGTGCGCGAGGGAAAGGCCGACGCGATCGTCGGCTGCCCCCACTCGGAGACGGCGGTGAACCGCGCCGGCATTGCCTTCAGCGGGTATCCCGGTCTGGTCGCCGACCTCACCGGCACGCCGCGCGAGCGCGCCTTCATGATGCTGACGGCTAAGGGCCTCAAGATCGTGCACGCGACCCTGCACGAGTCGGTGAGCGCCGCGCTTGCCCGGCTCTCACCGGAACTCGTGATCGCCGCCGTCGAGGCGATCGTGGCGACCGCAGAGCGCCTTGGCGAGAAGCCTCCCATCATTGGCGTCTTCGGCATCAACCCGCATGCCGGCGAGGACGGGCTGTTCGGCGACGACGACGAGCGCATCACCAAGCCGGCCGTCGCCGAGCTGAGGAAGCGCGGCATCGCCGCTGACGGACCGATCGGCGGCGACCTGCTGCTCAGCCATCGCAAGCACGACGTCTACCTCGCCATGTTCCACGATCAGGGCCACATCCCGATCAAATTGATCTCGCCGCTGCGCGCCTCGGCCATGACCATCGGCGTGCCGCTGCTCTTCGCGAGCGTCGCGCACGGCTGCGCCTTTGACATCGCGGGCAAGGGCGTCGCCGATCCGACCGGCGTGATCGAGACGATCGAGCTCCTGGCTGGCAAGCCCTGATTTACTTGTACGATGAGACCTCGATCAGGTTGCCGTCGGGGTCGCGGCAATAGACCGAGACGATCGTGCCCATGGCACCCTGCTTGTCGCCCGGGCCGACTTCGATTTCGACACCGCAGGCCTTCAGGTGATCGACCACCTGCTGTGGCGTGGAACTGGTCAGGAAACAGAGATCGTCGCTGCCGGCAGCGACCTGTCGGCCGGTGAACCATTCTTTTTGAGTGGCAGAGATTGGCCGCAGGTTGATCTTCTGGCGGCCGAAATGCATCGAGGTGCGCATCTTGCCCGGCGCGCGCTCCTTGGTTTCGCGCTTCATGCCGAGCACGCGTTCGTACCAGGCGGCGGCGGTCTCGACATCCTTTACGTTGATGACGAGATGATCGAGGGCTTCGACGGAAAGAGACATGACCCGCTCCTATATCTTTGTGACACGCGCGTGCAGCACGGCTGAACGGCCGCCCTTGACCGCCGCGATGCAGCGCGCGACGGCAGGCTCGACAGCGTCGGGATCGCTGACCAGCTCGCCGTGAGCACCGGCCGCTTCGGCCACTTTCGAGAAATCCATGTCGGGCGCGAGCGTCGCGCCGAACTCGCCTTCATCGCGCGCAACGCCCTCGGGATAGACCCGCAAGGTCGCGGCCTTCACGGCACCCCAGCCGGTGTTGTCGAGCACGACGGTCAGAACGGGCAGCTTGTATTGCCGGCCGACCGAAAGCGTCGATTGCGGGTTGGAGAAATAGAACGTCCCGTCGCCGACGATCTGCACGACCGCGCGCTCCGGCCAGGCGAGCTTCAGGCCGAGCGCCATGCCACCCGAGAAGCCGAGCCCTCCGCCGGCCAGGCCCACCAGGGTGCCGGCGCTGGTTCGCGGCATCTGCTGAAAGACCGTTGCGCCGTTGCGGATCGCCTCGTTCAGCACGATGTCGGTAGGTTCGAGCGCACTGGCCAGGACGGCGCAAAGGTAGTGCGGGCTGATCTCGCCCGGCTTGCCGCGATCGGTCGCAAGCTTCGCCGCCAGCTCGCGCCGAGCCACGGCCTCCTCCGCCATCTTCGCCACGCGGGCGGCGGCGCGGGTCTTGAACCCTTCGTCGGCCCGCGCTTTCAGGGCGGCCAGCAGATCCGACAGGATGCGATGGCTATCGCCCGGGAGCCGCAGGTTGCCCGGAAAGGTCCAGATCGGGAAATTGCGCTTCTCGGCATCCACGTCGATATGCGCCCACCAGGTCGCGGGATTGTCCGGCATGTCGCTCGGAATCCACGGCACGTCGACATCGACGAGCATGCCGACATCGGCGTCGGTCAGCGCCTTCGCCGGCGAGAAGCCGCCATGGCAGGGCGAATCGTGCGGCAGGTTGACGTAGAGCGGATTGAACTCGACGACGCGGATGCCGGCGAAGCGCGCCAGCTCGTCGAGCACGGCAACCGTCGCATGGTTGCGGCCGGCATAGGCCGAGATCAGCAGCGGACGCTCCGCCGCGAGGAGGCGCGCGACCAGTGGCTCGAGCGCACCGGGATCGACGCCGCGCGCCGCGACTGCGCCGAAGCGATCGGCCGGGTAGGAATGTATCTCGCCCTCACCCCAGGTCGCCGTCAGCGTCTCGCGCGGGAAGGTCATGTAGACCGGGCCCTTGGGATCGCTCTCCATCACCGTGTGGGCGCGCCGCAGCGCCTCCTTGGCGATCACGCCGGACGGCAGGTTGTACTCCCACTTGGTGTAGGGCCGCACGATGCTCGCCTGATCGAACGGCTCCTGCACGAAGTGCACGTAGGTGTCGCGCGTGCCGAGCAGCTCGTTCCGCGTGGTGTAGGGTGCCTTGCCCGCCATCAGCATCACCGGAACCCGCGCGCGGCAGAGATTGTGCAGCGCCATCGCCGAGTTGGCCGTGCCGGCGTCGACATGAACCATCACGCCCTGACCGCGCCCGGTGGCGATCGCATAGCCCGCCGCCATGTGCACTGCCGTGTTCTCGTGCGGGCAGAGAACCGTCGCCGGCATCCTGCGTCCGGCGCGCTTGAAGCTTGCCATCGCCTCGATCAGCGGCGCGTGGTCGGTGCCGAAGTTGCAGAACAGATAGTCGAGACCGATCTCGTTCAGCCCTTCGAGAAAATAATGCGCGGCGGAGTGGTGCGCTTCGTTGCTGTCCATGGCTGCCTCAGTCGAGCTTGATGTTCGCTTTGGTGGCGACCGCCTTCCAGCGCGCGATGTCTTGGACGATCAGCTCGCGGAACTCGGTTACCGTGGTCGCACGCGGGTCGACATTGATTGCCTCGAGGGCGGCGCGTACGGACGGTACATCGAGCGTGTCGCTGATCACATCCTGCAGAAGCTCGACAATCGCGTCTGGCGTGCCGGCCGGCGCCACGATGCCGGTCCACAGCTCGATCTCCATGTCGTCGACACCGGATTCGGCGAAGGTCGGCACATCCGGGAACGCCGGCGGGCGCTTGGCGGTCGTGATCGCCAGCGCGCGCAGCTTGCCGCTGTTCAACGGTCCCGCCATCGGCCCCGAATCGGAGATCGTCATCAGCACCTGGCCGGCCACGACCGCCTGCACGGCATCGCCGCTGCCGCGATAGGGGATGTTCTGAAAGGAAGAGCCGGTGCGCTGGTTGAACAGCTCGCCGGCGAGCTGGAACGGCGTGGCGCTGGAGGCGTAGTTGGCGAGCTTCGGATTGGCGCGCGCGAACGCCACGAGCTCCTGGACGGATTTCACCGGCTGCATGGCGCCGACCGCGAGCAGCAACGGGAACTCGGCAAGAAGCGTGACTGGGGCGAAGTCCCTCACCGGATCATACGGCAGCCTGCTGTAGACGGCGGGATTGATGGTCATCGGCCCGCTCGGCGCAATCAGAAGCGTATAGCCGTCGGGCGCGGCCTTGGCGACGATCTCGGCTGCCACGATGGACTGCGCGCCCGGCTTGTTGTCGACGATCACCGGGTGTCCGAGCTTGTCCTGCAGCTTGGCCGCGACGATGCGCGCGATAAGGTCGTTGCCGCCCCCCGGGGTGTAGCCGACGACCAGCCGGATCGGTTTCACAGGGTAAACCGGCTGCGCCAGCGCCGGGCCGATGATCGGCGACGCAACACCCAAGGTCACAAGCGTACGTCTCAGCATGCGTCCCCCGCGTAGATCACATGCTCACGATTGAGCCAGAGCGGCGAATTGGCAAGGTCGATGAACCGCGCTTCGTCCTCAAGCAGCAGCCGTCCCGCCTCACGTGCGCCGGGATTTTTGCCCGCCGCGCGAAAGCTCTCCTCGCTCTCCCACCACAGTTCGGCCACGCCGTCATACGGCTCCGGCGCACTGCGCGCCCGGCGGAGGCCGTCCGCGAGATCGCCACCGAGCCGGTGAACCTGAACATAGCGCACCATTCCGAGCGCAGGCTGCAGGCGGCGCACCAGCGGACCGTGCTTGTTCACCCAGTAATCCTGGAACTCCGGCAAGGACAGGCCTGGTCGCCGACGCAGGCAGAAGGTGAGCTTCAGCAACGGCTTTCTCGATGTCTCAGCAATTCTGTTCATGTGATCTCGGAACCTTCGGGCCGCTCCCGCTTTGCATAGGGGGTGAAATGAGGATTGCCATGACGCAGCAGACCGAGCCTAGTGACTATAGCGGCCCGGCCGGCGGATGGGGCTCGCTGCGGGGCATCTTTGACACAATGGCGCAAGAGATGTCGTCGCCGGGAGCGCTGAATACACTGCGGCGGCAGAACAAGACCGGTGGCTTCATGTGTGTCAGCTGCGCGTGGGGCAAGCCCGAGCACCCGCACGCCTTCGAATTCTGTGAGAATGGCGCCAAGGCGACGTTGTGGGAATTGACCACCCGGCGCTGCACGCCCGAGTTCTTCGCGGATCACACCGTCACCGAACTGCGGTACTGGACAGACCACGATCTCGAACAGGAAGGCCGCCTCACACACCCCCTGCGCTACGATGCCGCCAGCGACCGCTACGTTCTCTGCAGCTGGCAAGAGGCATTTGAGGCCATAGGCGCGGCACTGAAGAAGGCCGATCCGAAAAGAACCGTCTTCTACGCTTCCGGTCGGGCCAGCCTTGAAACTTCATATCTCTATGCTCTGTTCGCGCGATTGCATGGCCACAACAACCTGCCCGACAGCTCCAACATGTGCCACGAGACGACGTCGGTGGCGCTCAGCGAGCTGATCGGCTCGCCGGTCGGCACCTGCGTGCTCGAGGATTTCGAGAAGTGCGACGCAATATTCTTCTTCGGCCAGAACACGGGCAGCAACAGCCCGCGCTTTCTGCACCCGCTGCAAACCGCGGTCGAGCGGGGATGCAAGGTGGTGACCTTCAATCCGATCCGCGAGAAGGGGCTTACCAGCTTCGTCAATCCCCAGCGCCCCGTGCAAATGCTGACCGGGCAGGAAACCCCGATCAGCTGCCAGTACCTGCAGGTGCGCGCCGGCGGCGACATCGCCGCGATCATGGGGTTGTGCAAAGTGGTCCTGGCCGAGGATGACCGCCGAGGCGGCACCGTTGTCGACCATGACTTCATCGCCGAGCACTGCACCGGGTTCGAGGCCTTTCGCGCCAAGGCCGATGCGACCTCGTGGGAACGCATCGAGCAGGAGTCGGGCCTCAGCCGTGCCGACATCGAGGCGGCTGGTCAGGTTTATCTCGCCGCTGAGCGCGTTGTCGGTGTGTATGGCATGGGTCTTACCCAGCACGTCCACGGCTTCGAGAACATCGCGATGCTGGTCAACCTCCTGCTGATGCGAGGCCATATCGGGCGGGAAGGCGCGGGCATCTGCCCGGTGCGCGGCCATTCGAATGTCCAGGGACAGCGAACCGTGGGCATTGCCGAGAAGCCTGAGCTGGTTCCGCTCGACAAGCTTGCCGAACTGTTCGACTTCGATCCGCCGCGCGCCCAAGGCATGAACACTATCGACGTCTGCGAAGGACTCCTCAAAGGAGAGGTGGAAGCCTTCATCGGACTGGGTGGTAATTTCCTGCGTGCAATTCCGGATCAGGCGCGCATCGAACCTGCCTGGGAAGACATGCACCTGACCGTCCAGATCGGCACCAAGCTGAACCGCAGCCATCTCTTCAACGGTCGTACCGCCTTCCTGCTGCCGTGCCTGGGTCGCAGCGAGGAGGATATTCAGGCGAGCGGACCGCAGACGGTAACGGTCGAGGACAGCTTCAGCCACATCCACGGATCGCTCGGGCACCGGGCTCCTGCCAGCGAGCATCTCCTTTCCGAGACGGCGATCGTCGCCGGGATCGCCAAGGAAACACTGGCGCCCAATCCTCGGCTTCGCTGGGACGCCTGGACGGCCGATTATGCACTGGTCCGCGAGCTGATTGCGCAGACTTATCCCGACGAGTTTCACGACATGAACGACCGGATATTCCAGCCGGGCGGCTTCTATCGCGGCAACTCGGCGCGCGAGCGGCGCTGGAAGACGGCGAGCGGCCGCGCGCACTTCACAGCCCCCGACATGCTGGCTGCCACCGACGTCGAGGACGCTCACGGTCGCTACCGGCTGATCACGCTGCGCTCAAACGATCAGTTCAACACGACCATCTACGGCTATAGCGACCGGCTTCGTGGAATCGAAGGAACCCGCGACGTCGTCCTGATAAACCCCGACGACATGGCCCGCGCGGGCATCGTGGCGGGGCAGCGTGTGGCTCTCGTAGGGGATGCGAAGGACGGCCATGCGCGTCGGATCGATGGGCTGGAGGTCGTGCCGTTCGACCTTCCCGATGGTAGCATCGCCGGCTACTTTCCCGAACTCAACCCGTTGATTTCCCTGCAGCACCACGATCGCGAGTCGAAGACGCCGGCGTCGAAGGCCGTTCCCGTGAGGATCGAGACCGTCTAGTCGGGCCAAGACCCTGCGAAGTCAATCCGACAAGAACTGTCACGGACCCATGACGAGCTACTGTGGCGCCCCTCCACATCCCTACGACTGGGTTTTCCGCTGGAACCTGGATCCGATCCTGCTCGTGGCGCTGGGTCTTGCGGTCGTCGTGGCCCTGCGGTCCCGGTACCCAAGGCTCGCGCTCGCCGCGGTCGGAACCCTTGCCTTGGCCTTCGTTTCGCCCCTCTGCGCCGTAAGCGTCGCCTTGTTCTCGGCGCGCGCCGTGCATCACGTCCTGATCGTCGCGGTCGCCGCACCTCTGGCGGCGCTTGCCTCTCCCGGCCGGGAGTCCAGGTATCTCGGTGTGGCTTTCCTAGTCTCTACCGCGACGCTGTGGGTATGGCACCTGCCCTCGCTCTACGACCGCGCGCTGGACGACACGTTGCTCTATTGGGTCATGCAGGCGAGCCTGCTGACCACCGCGACGTGGTTCTGGCGGGAGCTGTTTGCCGCACCACCCGTACCGGCAGCGCTGGTTTCCGTCCTCGGCATGGCGCAGATGGGCATGCTGGGGGCGGTGCTGACCTTCGCGCGCGAGCCGCTCTATGCCGCCCATGCCGGTACAACGCTGCCCTGGGGGCTGGATCAGGTCGCCGATCAGCAATTGGCCGGCCTTGTGATGTGGGTGCCGGGCGTGATCCCCTATGCCCTGGCGACGGCGCTGATCGTCCGGCGTGCCTGGAGCAGGATAGCAGTCGCGACATGATCGCGGCGTTGAAGTTTCTTCATATCGCAGCCTTGTCGATCTGGTGTGCCGGGCTGGTCGGACTACCGCTGCTGCTTGCGCTGCATCATCCGGCGGATGAGCAGGCGCACTTCTCCAGATTGAGGATGGTCACTCACCGGGCTTATGTGTCGGTCGTCACTCCCGCCGCCGTCATCGCGATCTCGCTGGGCACGGTGCTGGTCTTCGTGCGGGAGGCGTTCGTGCCCTGGATGTTCGTGAAGCTCGCCCTGGTAGGGCTGCTGGTCCTGGCTCACGCCTGGATCGGCCACGTCACGCTCCAGGTTGGCGAGCGCAAGGGCGCCTACCGTCTGCCACACCCCGCACCGCTCCTGGCGGCATCCGGCATCGTCATGATCGCGATATTGATCGTTGTGTTGGGCAAGCCCCTTATGCGCGACGGGCTGGCCCCGACCTGGCTCCTCACGCCGCGTGGTCAGGCCTTGCCGGTCGACGAGGTGCCGAGGTGATAATCGAAGACGAGCTTGCCGCCGTGCCACCCCGTGACCCCGGTGAAACCGGCCGCGAGAACGGAGAGCAGCAATCCCCAAGGCAGCACCGCCTGCTCGTAACCCGTCAGGCGGTAGCCCCAATTCGCGCCCAGGATGGACAGGAGCATTACTGCGAGGACGAAGTGCGTCCAGCTCGCGGCGCGGGCGCGAATGCCCGGCACCAGCAGCAGCTCGACCGTCCCCGCCAGTCCCGCCGCCACGCCGAAGAGAAAGGCCATGCCGCTGGACCACAGCGCGGCACGCGCCCAGAAGCCGTCGCCGGTCCACCAGTAGAATCCGTCGGCGCCGAGCGTGCACATCGTCAGCGCGATCGGAAACGCGACCAGCATCGCGTGGATCGGATGCCCCGCGACGGCGATCCGCGATTCGGTCCGGTGAAAATGTGGCTGCGCCGCAATGGGATCGACCCGGATCTCGTCGACATCGGAAGTCTCAGGTCTGGAAACCTCGGGAACAGATACCATCACCGCATCCTACACCTCGGGTGCGTAGGGACGCTAGCGATCGCTGCCGGCGGATGTTCCGGTCCCCTGTCGACTCTGGACACGGCCGGGCCCGACGCGGCACGTGCGGCGTCCCTTTGGTGGGCGATGCTGGCCGGCGCGACGGTGCTGACTTTGCTGGTGGTCGGGCTGCTGGCCCTGGCGTTCCGTCGTCGCGCACGGGAGGACACCACCAAGGAGTCGCTGTGGATCGGCTGGCTCGGCGTCACGATGCCGATTCTGGTCCTGATCGTTCTGCTGGGATCGGCACTGATGCTCGGCGAGCGAACGATCGTTCGCTCCATTTCCGGCGTGGTCGTGATCGAGGCAACCGGCCGGCAGTGGTCCTGGGAATTTATCTATCGCAGCAGGGATCGCACGACGGTGACGCGCGACGTGCTGCACATTCCCGCCGGCCAGCCGGTCGTCGTGCGCATTTCTGCCGTCGATGTGATCCACAGCTTTTGGGTGCCACGGCTGGCAGGAAAGATCGACGCCATCCCCGGTCAGGTCAACGTCCTTCGCTTGCAGGCCGCGCAGCCTGGATCTTTCGAGGGCCAGTGCGCCGAATTCTGCGGACGGGGGCATTCCGCGCACCTATTCCGCGTGATCTCCCACGACGAAGTTGGATGGGCAGCTTTCGAGCGCGGAGAGCAGCCGTGACCGCGCTCCGCCGCCATCGTGCACTCACCGCCGTGTGGGGGTCGCCGAAGGGCTGGCGCGGAACGGCCGTGTCGGTCAACCACTCCGATATCGGCAAGAGGTTCGTTGTGGCCGCCTTCGCCTTCTTCGTGATTGGCGGCTTGCTGGCAATGCTGATCCGCGCGCAACTCGCGACGCCCGGCAGCGCCTTCGTCGGGCCCGACATCTACAATCAGCTGTTCACGATGCACGGCAGCATCATGATGTTCCTCTTCGCCATCCCGATGTTCGAGGGCCTGGCCCTTTACATGCTGCCGAAGATGCTGGGCAGCCGCGACATGGCGTTTCCCCGGCTCTCCGCCTATGGCTGGTGGTGCTACCTGTTCGGCGGATCGATCCTGATCGCCGCCCTGCTGTTGGGTGTGGCGCCGGACGGCGGATGGTTCATGTACACGCCGCTTTCCTCCAAGACCTATTCGCCGGGCATAAACGCCGACGTCTGGCTCCTGGGCATCACCTTCGTCGAGATCTCCGCGATCTCCGCCGCGATCGAGATCACCGTCTCGATCCTGAAGCTGCGGGCACCGGGCATGCGGATGGACCAGATGCCGCTTTTCGCCTGGTACCTGCTCATCACCGCGCTGATGATGATCGTCGCCTTTCCGCCGTTGATCCTGGGTTCGATCCTGCTGGAAGTGGAACGCGCCTTCAATTGGCCGTTCTTCGATCCCACGCGCGGCGGAAGCCCGCTGCTGTGGCAGCACCTGTTCTGGCTGTTCGGCCATCCCGAGGTCTACATCATCTTCCTCCCCGCGGCCGGGGTGATCTCCACTGTGCTGCCGGTGATGGCGCGCACCCGGATCATCGGCTACGGCTGGATCGTCGCCGCGCTGCTTGCACTCGCCTTCCTCAGCTTCGGGCTGTGGGTGCACCACATGTTCACCACCGGCATCCCGCACATGGCGCTGGGCTTCTTCTCCGCGGCCTCGGCGCTGGTCGCCGTGCCGACGGCGCTGCAGGTCTTTGCCTGGCTCGGCACCCTGTGGAACGGCCGGCCGGAGCTGAAAATTCCTATGCTGTACCTGCTGGGATTCTTTCTGATCTTCGTGATCGGAGGGCTCACCGGCGTGATGCTGGCGATGGTCCCCTTCGACTGGCAGGCGCACGACACCCACTTCGTCGTCGCGCATCTGCACTATGTGCTGATCGGCGGCTTCGTCTTTCCGATGCTCGCCGGCGCCTATTACTGGCTGCCGCACTTCACGGGACGCGCTCGGGACGACCTGCTCGGCCGGGCAGCATTCTGGCTGATCTTTCTCGGCTTCAACGTCACCTTCTTCATGATGCACCTGACGGGCCTGCTGGGCATGCGCCGGCGGATCGAGACCTATCCCGACGAGATGGGATGGACCGTGCTCAACCTGGTTTCCTCGGTCGGAAGCTTCGTCATGGCCTTCGGCTTCGCTCTTTTCGCGATCGACGTCGCGCTGCAGATCTACCTGTCGCGCCGGCGCCGCCGGAATCCCTGGAACGCGGGCACTCTCGAATGGGCGCTGCCGATACCCACACCCGCCTACAATATTGCCAGCCAGCCTCATGTCGGGAATCGCGAGCCGCTGGCAGCCGACCCTGGGCTGGCCCTGACGCTGGCGCGAGGGGAAGGTTATCTCGCGGAGGTGCGGCACGGCTGGCGCGAGACCATGGCCGTGGAGACCACCACCGGTGCGATCGACCACGTGGTCGTCCTGCCCGGCAACACCGGCCTGCCTATCATTACTGCAGCGGTGACGGGAAGCTTCTTCCTGTGCCTGCTGGCCGGCTACTACTGGCTGTCGCTCTTGCCGATAGTCGGCGTCATTGGCCTCGGCTGGCGGTGGGCCTGGGTGCTTGGATGGCGCGAGGAAATCGGGCTGCTTCCGATCGGGCGGGGGCAAGTGGCACCGGTCCATCGGGAGACTACAGGTGCGCCCGGATGGTGGGGCAGCGCCTTCCTGCTGGTAGCCGATGGTACGCTTCTGGCGTCGCTGCTGTTCGGCTACGCCTTCCTGTGGGTCGTCGCGCCGAACTGGCCGCCGCCGGTGTTAATCGAGGGCGGCATCGCGATCGGGATCGTGGCCGCAGCGGCAGCACTGGCGGGTGCCGTGCTCGCGCGTCGAAGTCTGGCGGCCGCGGGCACGGCGGGAAATGCGGCTGCTGCCGGCCGCCGTGCGGCGATCGCGGCCTCGTGCGCCCAGGCGGTGGCTCTGGTCGCGCTGGCGGGGCTCGGCATCACGGCGCTGCCCGCGCCGGAGAGCCACGCCTATGCCGCCTGCGGATGGGCGCTCCTGATCTATGCCGGGCTCCATTCCGCGATAGCGCTGCTCTGCGCCGCCTTCGGTCAGGCACGCATCGCTTCGGGTTACGTCTCGCGCTCACGCACGCTGGACCTCTCGGTGGCGTGCCTGTTCAGCGACTATTCGGCGGCGGTCACGCTGATCGTGCTCGCCTGCGTACTGGCGCCGGCGGTGACACCGTGATCCTCCTCGCTCGGATCAGCGCCGGCCTTCTGCTCTGGGCCTTCGGCTTCTCCCTCCTCTATGCGCTGCACGGAATGGGTTGCGCCGGCGGTTGGACCGAGGTGCAGATGCTCGGTGGGACGGTGTTCCGATGGATGCTCGTCTCCTGCTGGGTGCTGCTGTTGCTGGCTGCAATCTCGGTCATCCGGCTGGCGTGGGCCGCACCTTCAAAGTTCGAGAAGCGGGTGAGCCTCGCCACTGCCCTGGCCGGCGCTGGCGCGATTCTGGTAACCGGATCGCCTGTGGCCCTGACTTCCGCCTGCGCCTGACGGACGCAAGCACAAGGCGAGGGGCTGTAGTTCATCGGCTCCATGGCTGCGGGCTGGACTGCGAGGCCGTGGCGGGGAAGCCGAGACCGGCGTAGAAGCGACCCGAGCAGGAGATGCAGGCAACAACATGTTGGACGACATGAACGTCAGGACTGGCCAATGCCATTGCGGTGCCGTGCGTTTCGAGGTGACGCTAAGCGACGGCTTCAAGTCGATCCGCCGCTGCACCTGCTCTTATTGCCGAATGCGCGGCGCCGTTGTCGCCACGTCGGAGATGGGCGGGATCAAGCTTCTGCAGGGTGAGGATGCGTTGACGAGCTACCGCTTCCATACTGGATCGGTGCAGCACTTCTTCTGTTCTCGCTGTGGGATCTACACCCATCACCAGCGGCGATCTAACCAGAATCTGTATGCCGTGAACGTCGCTTGCCTGGAGGGGATAAGCCCGTTGGACTTCCCAGAGGTGCCTGTCATGGACGGCGTCAATCATACGAACGACACCGGCAAGCCGACGCGTCGGGCAGGCACACTTCGCTTCATCCCTGCAGACTGACTATTGCTATCCGCCGCCGACCGACGTCGTGCGCGATGAGCACCATCCTTCCCGTAGACGAAGCCCTGCCGCGCCTGAAGGCGGTGCTCACCGGGAGCACGGCGGCCGTGCTGGTCGCGCCGCCGGGCGCCGGCAAGACGACGCGGGTGCCGCTGGCGTTGCTCGATGCGGCATGGCTCGGCGGACGGAAGATCGTGATGCAGGAGCCGCGGCGGCTGGCCGCGCGCGCCGCGGCGCGGCGCATGGCCGAAACGCTCGGCCAGCCGGTCGGCGAAACCGTCGGGTATCGCGTTCGCTTCGACACGAAGGTCGGACCACGCACACGCATCGAGGTCGTGACCGACGGCCTGTTCCTGCGGATGCTGCAGGACGATCCCTCGCTCGAAGGCATCGGCTGCGTGATCTTCGACGAATTGCACGAACGCGGCATGGAGAGCGATCTATCCTTCGCGCTTGTCCGTGAATCGCAGCAGGCCCTGCGCGAGGATCTGCGCGTGATCGCGATGTCGGCGACGCTCGATCCCGGACCGGTATCGGAACGGCTGGGCGGCGCACCGGTGGTGGAATCGGCCGGGCGCATGTTTCCGGTCGAGACTCGCTACCTCGATCGCGAGGCGGGTGGCCGGATCGAAGACACCGTCGCCGCGGCGGTGCGCAAAGCCCTGGCCGAGGAGACCGGCAGCGCGCTGGTCTTCCTCCCGGGCGTTCGCGAGATCCGCCGGGTCGAGGAGCGGCTGAGCGGGCTCGGCGCCGACATCGACGTGGCGCCCTTGTTCGGCGACCTGTCGCCGGCCGAGCAGGATCGCGCGATCGCCCGCTCGCCGCCCGGCCGGCGCAAGGTCGTGCTCGCGACCTCGATCGCCGAGACCAGCCTCACCATCGAGGGCGTGCGCATCGTGATCGATGGCGGGCAGATGAGGGTGCCGCGCTTCTCGCCGCGCTCGGGCATGACACGATTGGAGACAGTCCGGGTGAGCCAGGCCTCGGCCGACCAGCGCCGCGGCCGCGCCGGACGCCTCGAGCCCGGTGTCTGCTACCGGCTGTGGACCGAGGAGGCGCAGCGCGGACTGCTGCCCTTCACGCCGCCGGAAATCCTCGATGCCGACCTTGCGCCGCTCGCGCTCGAGCTGGCGGCCTGGGGCGTGAATGACGCCAGCGCGTTGCCGTGGCTCACATCGCCGCCATCCGCGGCGCTGGCAACGGGGCGCGAGCTGCTGCTCGACCTCGGCGCGATCGAGGCGACGGGCGCCATCACGCAGCATGGTCGCGCCATGGTGCGGCTCGGCCAGCATCCGCGCCTCGCGCATCTCGTGCTCAAAGGCCGCGATTTGAAGCAGGGCAAGGTCGCGGCGCTGATCGCGGCCATCCTGGGCGAACGCGACTTTCTGCGTGAGCGCGACGTCGATCTGCGCCACCGCGTCGATATCGCCCTGAGCGGCCGCGCGCCGAGGCTGATCCAGGAATCGGCGCGTCGACTCACAATGCGCGAGGCGAACGACGAGACGCCCGACTCCGCAATGACCGGCAGCCTGCTGGCGCTCGCCTATCCCGACCGGATTGGGCGCAGGCGCGCGGCGACGGCGAACCGCTACCTGCTGTCGGGCGGGCGTGGCGCCGTCGTGCCGGAGGGCGACCCGATGTCGAACGAGGAGTTCATCGTCGTGGCCGAGACCGACGGTGCGCCCCAGGACGCGCGCATCTTCCTGGCGGCGGCAATCACCGCGGGCGAGATCGAAGCGCTTTACGAGGATCGGATCGTCGACGAGCAGGTCGTGCAGTGGAATGCGCGCGACGACAGCGTGCTGGCCCGCCGGCGGCGGCGATTGGGTGCGCTGCTGATCGAGGACAAGCCGATCGCCAGGCCTGATCCGGAAAGGGTGAAGGCCGCGATGCTGGACGGCCTCCGCCAGCGCGGCCTGCCGTGGACGGACGAGCTGCGCGACTGGCGTCAACGCATCGCCTTTCTGCGCGCCCTCGACGAGAGCTGGCCCGATCTCTCGGACCAGGCCTTGCGCGGCTCGCTCGACGATTGGCTCGCGCCCTTCGTCGACGGAGGATCGAAGCGCATCGATTTCGCCGCGGCAATCAAGACGCTGGTACCGTGGGACCGGCAGCGGCAGGTGGACAGCCTGGCGCCGACCCACATCGAGGTGCCCAGCGGCTCGCGCATTCCGATCGACTACACCAATCCCGCCGAGCCGACGCTGTCTGTCCGACTGCAGGAGATGTTCGGCCTCACCGACACTCCAAGAGTTGGCGGCGGCAAGGTGCCGGTGCTGATCCATCTCCTGTCGCCGGCACGGCGGCCGGTGCAGGTGACGCGCGACCTCGCGAGCTTCTGGACCAATGGCTACAAGGCGGTGAAGGCGGAA
>JAHCJV010000081.1 GCA_026126105.1 Enhydrobacter sp. | reverse complement strand
TTGCGCAGCGGGCTGCCGAGCCCGTCGGCGACGTCGGCATTCGTGACGATCAGATCGAACATGCGGGCTCCGATGTATTCAGCGGCCGAGCTGACCAACGATCGCTACCGAGCAGACGTTGCGGGCAGGAAAGCCACCGAGATTGTGGGTTAGGCCGAAGCGGACGTCGGGGCGCTGCCGGGCGCCGGCCCGACCCTGAAGCTGCAGGTACATCTCGTAGAGCATGCGGATGCCCGAGGCGCCGATCGGATGGCCGAAGCACTTGAGGCCACCGTCGATCTGACACGGGATGGCGCCGTCCGCATCGTAGAAGCCGTCGAGCACGTCCTTCACCGCGCCGCCCTCGGGCGAGATGTGCAGGTCCTCCAGGGTCACGAGCTCGGTGACGGAGAAGCAGTCGTGACATTCGACCAGGCTGATCTGCTCGCGCGGCCGCTCGATGCCGGCCTCGCGGTAGGCGCGGGTCGCGGCGATGCGCGCGGTGGCGAAGTAGCTGCCGTCCCAGCTGTTGTGCTGCTCCTCGATGCCGTTCGATCCGGCGAGCTGCAGGGCCTTCACGGCGACGACGTCCGTCTTGCCGAGGGCGCGGGCGATCTCGGGCGTGGTGAGGATGGCGGCGGCGGCGCCGTCGCTGACCCCGCAGCAGTCGTAGAGACCGAGCGGATCGGCGATCAGCGGCGCATTCAGCACCTCGTCCTCCGTGATGGCGCGCTGCAGATGGGCCTTGGGGTTCTTGGCGCCGTTGGCATGGCTCTTCACCGAGATGTGCGCCATGGCGCGTTTGAGATCGTCGCGGCCGATGGCGTGCTTGGCGCGATAGGCCGACGCCAGCTGGGCGAAGCTGCCGGGCGCGGTGAGGTTCGACCACCACAGCGGCGCCGAAGTCCCGGCCGTCAGCCCGGGCAGGCCGCCGAAACCCGTATCCTTCAGCTTCTCGACCCCGAGAGCGAGGGCGATGTCGCAGGCCCCGGCCGCCACGGCATAGGCGGCGGAGCGGAAGGCGTCGGACCCCGAGGCGCAGTAGTTCTCGACGCGGCTCACGGGGATGTAGTCCAGGCGCAGCGTCTCGGAGAGCGGCAGGCCGGATTTGCCGACGCTCACCTCGTCGAGACAGGTGGAGAGCCAGGCCGCTTCGACCTGCCCGCGCTCGATGCCGGCATCCGCCAGGGCTTCCTCGAAGGCGCCGACCATGAGCTCCTCGGCGCCCATGTTCCAATGCTCGCCGAAGCGCGTGCACCCCATCCCGAGAATGGCGACCTTGTCGCGAATGCCTGATGCCATGGTTCGTCTCCCTCTTCCAGCCGCGCCGGGTTGCGAACCGTGCCATTCCGCCCGGCCTGCCGCCACCGCAATCGCCGCGCATCCTGTGCCCCCGGAGAACGGTTATAGTCGGCGCATGAAAGCTCCCGATCCATGACGCCGCTGCGGTGGCTGACCGACCTGGCCGGCGCGTCGCTCGATGCGATCGGGGCGGCGCTGGCGGAGGTGCCGGGCGTCCTGAGCCTCAATCACGACACCCATCGCATCGCCGTCACCGGCCTGCAGCGCTCGGGCAAGACGGTGTTCGTGACCTCGTTCGTGCACGCGCTGCTGCACGCGGCGGACGCTCCGGTGGCCGATTTCCCGTTCTTTCCGTGGCGCGGGCAGGTGCGCGACGTGACGGTGATGGACGTTCCCGGCCTCCCGCCGTTCCCCTACCGCGCGCGGCTCGGGGAGCTGCTGGCCGACCCGCCGGCCTGGCCCGCGCGCACGACCGGGCTGACGGCGGTGCGGGTCCGCATCCGCTACGCGCCGACCAGCGGGCTGGCGCGGAGCCTGTTCTCGACGGCAACGGTCGACCTCGACCTGATCGATTATCCCGGCGAATGGCTGCTCGATCTGCCGATGCTGACGCAATCCTACGAGGAATGGTCGGCGCGGATGGAGGAGCTGGCGAACGCCGCCAGCCGCTCGGATCTGGCGCGGCCGTGGCGCGAGGCGGCGCGCGACCTCGATCCCGCGGCGCCGGAGGACCCGGCGGCGCTGCAGCGGGTCGGCGAGCTCTATCTCGACTACATCCGGCGCTGCCAGTCGGAGCGGCGGCTCCACTTCGTGCAGCCCGGACGCTTCCTCAACGACGGCCCGGAGGCCGACCCCGAGCGCGGCCCGGTCTTCTTCCCGCTGCCCCCGCAACGGACGGCAAAAGCGGCGAGAAGCGGCAGCAACGGTGCAGCCCTTGCCGCCCGCTACGGGAACTATCAGGCCCTCGTGCGCCGTTTCTACGGCCAGGTGTTCGGACGCCTGCGCCGGCAGGTCGTGCTGGTCGATCTGCTGTCCGCTCTGCAGAACGGCCACGACTCCTTCGCCGACCTCGCGCTCGCCACCCGCAGCCTGACCGACGCCTTCGAGGAGCTGCAGAACCCGATCCTCCGCGCGCTGTCGCTCGGCGGCGTCGACCGGCTGGCGCTGGTCGCGACCAAGGCCGACCACGTCACCGCCGACCAGATGAACAACATGGTCGGCCTGCTGCGCGACATGATCGGCGAGCCCTTCGTGCAGGCCAACGCGCGCCAGTCCGGCCTGTTCGCCGCCGCCTCGGTGCGCGCGACCACGCAGCTCCTGCGCAAGTACCGCGGCGAGACGCTGCCCTTCCTGCTCGGCGTGCCGGAAGGACGCGTCGCCGAACGCGCCGGCGCGGCCGTCGAGGTCCGCCCGGGCGTGATCCCCGGCCAGATCCCGGCGGCGGCGGACTGGCCCGCGCTCGAGTTCAACATCCGCCGCTTCGCGCCGCCGCGCCTGGCCATTCCCCACGAGCGGCCGCTTCCCCATATCAACCTCGACAAGATCCTCCAGTTCCTGATTGCGTGAAGGGGCAGACATGACCGTATCGACGGCCGAGAAAACGGAGCGTCTCGTCGACATGGAGTTCCGGCCGGGCGAGCTGCCCGCGGCCGAGGCGGTGCTGCGGCCCGACGCCGGCGAGGAGCGCGACGTGCTGCGCGACAACAAGCGCACCAGCCTCGCGGCGTGGCTCGCGCTCGGCGCGTCGGCGGTGATCCTGGCGATCGTCGTCGGCAATGCCGCCGTCTCCTTCGCGACCGCCGCGTTCCGCGACGGCAGCGTCGTCGACATGCTGCTGCTCGCGGCGCTGGCCGTGCTGGCCGGCTCGATCGTCACCATGCTCGCGCGCCAGACGCAGGCGCTGCGCAAGCTGAAGTCGGCCGAGCGGGCGCGCGAGATGGCGAGCCGGCTGGTGCGGCTCGACAGCGCCGGCAGCGGCACGCGCCTGCTCGCCGTCCTGCAGGCGCTCTACGCCGGCAACCCGATCGTGCTCGGCCAGCTGCGCACGGCGGCGAGCGCGATCCAGCCGCACCACACCGACCGCGACGTGATCGAGCTGCTCGAGCGCGACGTCTTCACGGCGATGGACCGCGCCGCCGACGAGCGCATCCAGCGCGCCGCGATCCGCGCGGTGGTCGGCGTGTCGAGCTGCCCGCACCCCGCGCTCGACGCGCTGGTCGTGGTCGCGGTGAGCGTCGCGCTGATCCGCGACCTGATGTCGATCTACGGCCTGCGCCACAGCGCGCGCAGCCTGTGGCGGGTGCTCACCCATTCGCTGGTCACGGCATCGTCGACGGCGGTGATGAGCACGGTGGTCGACTTCGCCATGCAGGCCGCGCACGACCGCATCGCCGCCGCGGTGGCGGGCACCGCGGGCGAGGTGCTGATCGTCGCCCGCCGGATCTTCGCCCTGGGCGCGCTCGCCAAGGCGGAGATCAGGCCGCTGCCGGTGGGGGAGAGGTGAGGGGAGGCGTGGCCTGACCTGACCAGCTAGGCGTTGCTCAGCACGTCGTCGAGTTTGGTCGCGGGAATATAGCGGACCCGCTTCTCGTCGCCTGCGAGGGTCTCGAAGTGCGCTTTACCGCAGGCGATCTTCGCGGCTTCATGCTCGCGGAGGTCGTCGGCGAAAAGGCTGCCCTTCGTCTCGACGACGAAATACACGCGCTCCTGACCGTCGATCTGCACCAGTATCGCCCAATCGGGATTGTAGCTCCCGAGCGGTGTCGGGACTTTGAACCAGCCCGGCAGCTTGGCGTAAACCTTCACCGCGTCATTCTTTTCGAGCTGCTCCGCGAAGCTGCGTTCCACGCCCTCGGAATCGTAGAGGATATACAGGTCAGTGTGCTGTTGCTCGGCGAGCGCTAGGCCTTGTAGGAAGGCTGCTTCGATAGCGTCCGCCGTATGCGGCCTTAAGGCGATCGCCGCGGTGACCGCTTCGGTCACGGTGCGGCCGGCGTCATTCTGCGCCCGACGCTTGTGGCTCGCAGATATGGTTACACCCTGGTCGTCGGACGATATGAGCAGGACGGGATACGGGATGGCGCGATGGATCAGTTCGATCAGCCGCGGCGCATTCGCGGGCTTACCATTAGCGTTCGAGCGGAAGGCGCAGCCGACGACGGCGATTTCCAGATACTCTCGCGTATCGTCGACGAAGCTCGGCACGCCGATGGTTGCGGGCTTGCACGCTGCGAACCATTGCAGCTCGTCGATCCCGTCCTGAATGGCCCGCTTGTCGGCCGGCGTCGGCGCCCCCTGTTCGATCAGTAGCTTCTTCGGCACGCGGGCATCGACGCGCGCATCGGGCGGCAGGCCCAAAGCATCGAACACGGCGCGCATGTCGCCATCCACCGTCACGCCGCCGCCGCTCCGGGGAGGATGACGACGAAGGCTGCGACCTCGAAATCGCAAATTCCAGCAAACTCTCCCTTCAAGGCGTGCGTGCCCCCCGGCGAGAACAGGCTGGCGACAGCGCGTTCCTCGCTCTTGCCGACGATTGATGCGACGGCCCTCGACAGGAGCTTCCGATAGGGCTCCATGTCCCTGCCGAGACGGGTGGCCTTGTCGAAGCGCGCGCAAGCCCCGGCGTCGGGAAGATCACGGCCGATACAGGCTTTCTTGAGCCGGTCGAGAACCTGCTTTGCCTGTGTATAGGGAAGGAGCACCTCGCCGGCCTCGCTGACATGCACGACAAAAAAGGGGCTGAGGGGATACCCGGGCTCGGCCGCGCGTTCCGCCGCTTCGCCGACCGCTCGCAGGCAGAAGATCGCACCGGGCGGAATGTCGTTGTCTCCGTCGCCGGCCCGCTCGTCTGGTATGGAGACGACGGTATAGGTGCCGGGAGGCAGGGAGTCGAGCCGCTCGCGGTTCTCGCGCAGAGAGCCGGCGAGATCGACTCGGAAGTCGTTGAGCGTGAGGTCGGCGATGGAAACGCCGCTGGACAGGTCTTCGAGGTCGATCACCGCGTCCTGGAGCTTCTGCAATTGGGCGCGGCGGTATTCCAAATCGTTCATCTGGTTGCCGGCCTGAAATTCTATGACGTTCTCCTCACCCGTGGCGGACACGTCGAGCAGCACCATGCGGCCGCTGACGCGGGATTCGAGGTCGAGATATTCGTCCAGCTCAATGTTGGGCCAGAAATTCACGAGCTGGATGCGCGCGTTCGTCGAGCCGATGCGGTCGATGCGGCCGAAGCGCTGGATGATGCGGACGGGATTCCAGTGGATGTCGTAGTTGATGAGGAAATCGCAGTCCTGAAGGTTTTGGCCCTCGGAGATGCAGTCGGTGGCGATCAGAAGGTCGACGTCGCCCTCGGCGGCAAGGTCCGCCGGCCGCTCCTTCGAGCGTGGCGAAAAGGCGCTCAGAATTGAACTCATGTCCGAGCGGAGGGTAGGGACGGTCGTCTTGTTGGCTCCGGTGCCGGTGACAATCGCAGCGTTGATCCCGAGGGTGGACCGCACCCACGGCGCAAGCTCGCGATAGAGATAGTTCGCGGTGTCGGCGAAGGCGGTGAACAGGAGGATCTTGCGATTGTCGCCGTTGATCGGCGCGTGGACCTTGCGGGCGATCAGCTCCTTGAGCGCGGCGAGCTTGGCGTCACGGTCGGCGGTGACGGCACGGGCCGCCGACAGCAGCGTCGCCAGCCGGTTGCGATCCTCGATCAGGTCTTGGCGCCAGCGGACACGATCCACATCCTGCAACAGGACCTTGACCTTGCGGCCGACCAGCAGCGACTCGAAGGCGGAATCGTCGATGTCGACGTCTTCGATGGTGAGCTCATCCACGGACTCTTCATGCGCGTCGATCCTGGCGAGAAGCCCGCTCACGTCGTCGAACAGGCGCTTGATGGTCAGCGCGAAGGACGCGACGGAGCTTTCCATGCGCTTCAGGAGATTGACGCGCATGAGGTGGATCAGGCTTTCTTCGCGGTCCACCTGCCGGAAGTAGCTCTCGCCGCCGCGAATCTTGGTACTGTATTTCGCGTCGTAGGCGGGCTGCTTGTGCGGCAGGACGTAGCGCAAGGGCGCGTATGCGCCGAGCGTGAGGCGTCTGATCTCGTTGTTGATCTCGCGGATCGGACGGAACTCGCCCGCGAGGTCCACGTCGGCCTTGATATTGACCGGCCGGAGCCGATCCGGGAACTGGCCGGTTTCGGCGGTGCCGTAGTAGCGCTGCACATGCTTGCGCGACCGGGCGATGGTCAGCATGTCGAGCAGCTTGAAGTAGTCGAAGCCGAGCATGTCCATCAGGCGGGCGGATCGGCGCTCGCTTTCGGGGAAGTCGAGCCAGCGGTTGAATTGCCCCTGCGCCTTGCGGATCGTCGCCTCGATGCTGGCGATGCCATGCCCCATGAGGGCGGTGTCGTTGCCCTCCGTCATGAAGGCGATCTGGTTCTTGAGGTCGGCGAGCCGGTTGTTGACCGGCGTGGCAGACAGCATCAGCACCCGGGTCTTCACGCCGGCCTTGATGATCCGCTTCATCAGGTGGTCGTAGCGACTGTCGCGATCCTTGTGGGTCGCCTTGTTGCGGAAGTTGTGCGACTCGTCGATCACGACCAGGTCGTAGTTGCCCCAGTTGACATGCGACAGGTCGATGTCGCCTGACATGCCGCCATCACGCGATAGATCGGTGTGGTTGAGCACATCGTAGTTGAAGCGGTCGCCGGCAAGGGTGTTGCGGCGGTCATTGGCCTTGTAGAGGGTCCAGTTGTCGCGGAGCCTTTTCGGACAGAGGACCAGGACGCGGTCGTTGCGCAGCTCGTAGTACTTGATGACGGCGAGCGCCTCGAAGGTCTTACCCAGGCCGACGCTGTCGGCGATGATGCAGCCCCCCATACGTTCGAGCTTGTCGATCGCGCCGATGGCGCCATCGCGCTGGAACTTGAAAAGCTTTTTCCAGACGGCCGTATCGCGAATGCCGGTCGCGGATTTGACGATGCGCTCCTCGTCGAGCTCGTCGCCCATGTCCCTGAATAGCTCGTACAAGAACTTGAAGTAGAGCAGGGAGGGCGCGCGCTGCGAGGCCGCCTCGGCGAGCTGTGCGGTGAATGCGTCGCCCTCTGACTCCGTCGGCTTCAGGGCGTTCCAGTTCGATTCGAACCAGTTGGCGAAGGTGGCGGCTTCCTCCCCGGTGTCGGTGGTCTGGATCAGGCCAAGCTGGGCGTTCGGCGTGATGCCCAGCCCCTCGGTGGTGAAGGCGCAGGTACCGAGCACCGCGCGTTGCTCTGCTGCTCCGTTCACGACGATCATGGATTGGGGAGGGCTGGCGGCGGCATGGCGCACTTCGGCGTGCTTCACGATCCACTCGTGGGCGGCGCGGGCGAGCCAGCGCCCCTGGAGCTTGCCGCGATGGGAAATGTCGGCCGCACCGCCGAAGAGCGACTGCACGAGGCCCTGCGGTTCGCCAAGCAGCAACCGGACGCGGCCGGGCTTCGCCAGCAGGTCGCGCGTCTCGGCGAAGGCATGCAGCGAAAACGCGGGCGACATGAGGTCGATGGATGCGCCGGGGTGAAGCCAGTCACGAAGCCGGTCGATCACACGCTCGTTGCCGCTATTCGGGAGAAGTCTCATTCCTGGCCCTTATCGCACAGCACCAGCGCGGACGGGCGCGCGCGAGACGCGCCGTCAAGCGAATGAACCACTTCCTGCAATTGCATAGCTGACGCTACCGAACCACCTGCCATAGTGGCAAGCGACGCGTTGCGGACTTTGGCGCCGCGATTGGCCATTCCGTACGCGCGGCCGCTTCCCCATATCAACCTCGACAAGATCCTGCAGTTCCTGATCGCGTGAGGGCGAAGACATGAGCGTATCGACGGACGAGCGGACGACGAAGCGTCCAGGCGCGGAGCGTCTCGTCGACATGGAATTCCGGCCGGGCGAGCTGCCCGCGGCCGAGGCGGTGCTGCGGCCCGACGCCGGCGAGGAGCGCGACGTGCTGCGCGACAACAAGCGCACCAGCCTCGCGGCGTGGCTCGCGCTCGGCGCGTCGGCGGTGATCCTGGCGATCGTCGTCGGCAATGCCGCCGTCTCCTTCGCGACCAACGCGATCCGCGACGGCAGCGTCGTCGACATGCTGCTGCTCGCGGCGCTGGCCGTGCTGGCCGGCTCGATCGTCACCATGCTCGCGCGCCAGACGCAGGCGGTCGCCAAGCTGAAGTCGGCCGAGCGGGCGCGCGAGATGGCGAGCCGGCTGGTGCGGCTCGATAGCGCCGGCAGCGGCGCGCGCCTGCTCGCGGTCCTGCAGGCGCTCTACGCCGGCAACCCGATCGTGCTCGGCCAGGTCGCCGCGGCGGCGAGCGCGATCCAGCCGCACCACACCGACCGCGACGTCATCGAGCTGCTCAACCGCGACATCTTCACGGCGATGGACCGCGCCGCCGACGAGCGCATCCAGCGCGCCGCGATCCGCGCGGTGGTCGGCGTGTCGAGCTGCCCGCACCCCGCGCTCGACGCGCTGGTCGTGGTCGCGGTGAGCGTCGCGATGGTGCGCGACCTGATGTCGATCTACGGCCTGCGCCACAGCGCGCGCAGCCTGTGGCGCGTGCTCACCCACTCGCTGGTGACGGCGTCGTCGACGGCGGTGATGAGCACGATGGTCGACCTCGCCATGCGCGCCGCGCACGACCGCCTCGCCGCCGCGGTGGCGGGGACGGCAGGCGAGGCGCTGATCGTCGCGCGCCGGGTGTTCGCGCTCGGCGCGCTCGCCAGGGCGGAGATCAGGCCGCTGCCGGTGGGGGAGAGGTGAAGGAGCGGGGGCCGGCGGCAGCGACCCTCGAATTCTACTCTGCCGCTTCCGCCAACAACCGCCGCATCGCTTGCGGGTCTCGTTCGATCGCCAGCAACAACGCCCGCGCCGGCGCATCGGGCGTGGTTCGGCGCTGCTCCCAATCCCGCAGGGTGGTGATCGGAAGATGAAACGCGCGGGCAAACTCCGTCTGCGCCATGCCGAGGCGCTGCCGCAGCACCTTGATGCGCGAGACCCGGCGCATCCCGGAAAGCCGTTCCGCCGTGAGCGGCCGGGCGTCGGGATCGGACAGCGCTGCCGCCCTGACTTCCTCATCGGTCATGGCCTCGAGCCGCGCCCAATCGGTCGCGCCCCGAGGCAGCCTGTCATCAGGTTTCACGGTCACCCGCGTCGTACCACCGATGTGTCGACGACGAACGGCATCAGTATTCATGGCCCTCATGGCGTGCAGAGAGAATGTCGCTCGCGCTCAAGCGCGGCATGGTCTTGCGGAGGGCCGCAATCTGCTTTTTCACCTTGCGTATGTCGGCCTGGCGCGGGCTCGCTTCAGGCACCAGCCGCGCGATGGTGCGGCCGTGCCGGGTGATCACGATGGTTTCGCCACGCTCGACGTCCGCCAGGAGCCGGGCGAAATGCGCCTTGGCATCGGCCGCTCGGACTTTACGCATGAGCAGGCTTTCTACCGGTTATTCTGATCGGTCAAGCACAGGCTGAAGCCTCGCGCCGCCTCACCCCCAGCTCAGCGTCACGCCGATATCGCCGCGCAGGCCGCCCGGGCGGTCGACGACCGCGAAGGTGAGATGGTAGCCGCGCGGCTCGAGCTGGCGTTTGGAGAAGGCGAGGAGCTCCTTCGGAATGCCGGTCAGGGTCTCTTCCCAGCCCTCCTCGGCCTGGTCGATGGCGCGGCCGTTGTCGGTGCACAGGTGGTTGGGAAAGCGCAGCACCTGGACCGAGGTCAGACCGTTGGCGACGGCGCGCGAGACGATGTGCGACGCCTTCTCGAGCACCTGCTCGTCGGTCAGTCCGGAGGGCCGGCTGAGGCGATCGATGAACGCCTTCTTCTCCGCTTCGGCCGCGGCATGCGCCTTCATCGCGGCGGACGCCCGCTCTCCCTCGATCTGGGCCATCTTCGCCCGCAAGTCCCTGGCCGTCGGCAAATTGTCCATGGCTGTCTGTCTCCTGCTCAGAATATCCGTTCGACGTACTTGCGTCCCTTCATCGTCGCCTGGTCGTCGTACCTGTGCTTCTTCGAGCGCGGCGGCAGCCTGACCTTCTCGTGCTCGACGCGCTCGTAGGGGATCGTCGACAGGATGTGGGAGATGATGTTGAGGCGGGCGCGCCGCTTGTCGTTCGAATCGACGACGTACCAGGGCGCATGGGGCGTGTCGGTGCGGTCGAGCATCTCGTCGCGCGCCTTCGAATAGTCGTACCAGCGCGTGAAGGACTCGACGTCCATCGGGCTCAGCTTCCACTGCCGGATCGGATCGTCGATGCGCGCGCGGAAGCGCTTCTCCTGCTCCTCCTGGCCGACCTCCAGCCAGATCTTGATCAGCCGTATGCCGCCCTCGACGATGAACTTTTCGACGGTGGGCGCGAGGGTGAGGAACCGCTCGTGCTGCTCGGGCGTGCAGAAGCCCATGACGCGCTCGACCCCGGCGCGGTTGTACCAGCTGCGGTCGAAGATCACGACTTCGCCCGCGGCCGGGAAATGCTCGATGTAGCGCTGGGTGTACATCTGGCCTTTCTGGCGGTCCGACGGGGCGGGCAGCGCGACGACGCGGAAAACGCGCGGGCTGACGCGCTCGGTGATCGCCTTGATCGTGCCGCCCTTGCCGGCGGCGTCGCGGCCCTCGAAGATGACGACGATCCGTTCGCCGGTCTTGCGCACCCAGGCCTGCAGGTAGCAGAGCTCCTCCTGCAGCTTGCGCAGCTCCTTCTCGTAGGGCTTGCGCTTCAGCTTGCCGCCATCGTCCCCGTTGCCGTCATCGACGCTCGCCATCGCATGGCCTCCCCGCCGTTCATTGTTGTCTTTAAAATTTGCCGCAGGCCCGCCGTCCGGGCAATGATCCAGGTCAATGACCGTCGCCGCCCGTCCGCCCGACGGTGGCGTCGCCGGCCCTGTCGGTCCAGGCCCGTGATATGAGGACCGGCCACGATGCTGCTCGTCGTATTCTCTCTCCTCGCCTTCGCCTACAGCCTGGTGTCGCGCCGGCTGGAGGCGACGGTCGTCACCGGCCCGATCTTCTTCACAGCCGCGGGCTTCGCGGTGGCGGCGCTGGGCGGCGTCGAGCTCGATACGCGCGAGAACGGCCGGTTCTTCCTCCATCTGGCCGAGGTCGGGCTGGTGCTGCTGCTGTTCAGCGATGCGGCGCACACCGACCTGTCGGTGCTGTGGAACATCCGCAACCTGCCGGCGCGCCTGCTCGGCATCGGGCTGCCGCTCACCCTGGCGATCGGCGCGCTCGCGGCCTGGCTGATGCTGCCCGGCGTCGGGCTTTGGGAAGCCGCGATCCTGGCCGCCATCCTGGCGCCGACCGACGCGGGTCTCGGCCAGGTGATCGTCACCGACCCGCGCGCGCCGGTGAGCGTGCGCCAGGCGCTCAATGTCGAGGCCGGCCTGAACGACGGGCTGGCGGTGCCCTTCCTGCTGTTCTTCATCGCGCTGGCGGCGGTAAGCGAAGGCGCGCCCGCGAGCCTCGTGCGCTACGTCGTCGAGCAGCTCGGCTACGGCGTGGCGGTCGGCGCGGGCATCGGCCTCGCCGGCGGCTGGCTGCTCGGCTGGGCGTCGCGCCGCGACTGGATCTCCGACTCGCTCCGGCCGGTCGGCGTGGTGGCGCTGCCGGTCCTGTGCCTGCTGGTCTCCGAGGCGGTCTCGGCCAGCATGTTCATCGCCGCCTTCGTCGCCGGCCTCGCGGTCCAGAAGGGATACGGCGCCGCCGGCCGGCTCAGCGTCGCCTTCGGCGAGACCTGGGGACAGTTGCTGAACCTGTCCGTGTTCTTCCTGTTCGGCATGATCGCCGCGCGCAGCTGGCACCGCATCGATCTCGCGGTGGCGGCTTACGCGATCGCGTCGCTGACGGTCGTGCGCATGCTGCCGGTGGCGATCGCGCTGATCGGCTCGGGCCTGTCGCGCCCGACCGTGCTGTTCATGGGCTGGTTCGGCCCGCGCGGGCTGGCGTCGATCGTGCTGGGACTGGTCTATCTCGAGAGCGAGATCCACCTCGCCGGCGAATCGACGATCCGGCTCGCGGTGCTCGCCACCGTCCTGCTCAGCATCCTGGCGCACGGCGCGAGCGCAGGGGCCGGGCTCGCGCTCTATGGGCGCGCGGTCGACCGGCTCGGCAAGGACGCGCCGGAGCGACGCGCCGACGGTCGAGCCGCGAACTGAGAGCTGGCGCCGCGGGATGGCGTGTATTTGATTTGCGTCGAGGCCGCGTCCTGCGATCCTGCGTCAGGCCTGCACTATCGTCGCGCCCTGAGACAAGGATGGACATCGTGAAATCAACTGTACTTCGGGTCTTCCTCCTGGCCGGCGCGGTCGCAGCCGTCTTTTCGGCCCAGGCAGTCGCGCAGGGCGGCCCCGTCGAATTCCGGATGGTGGCCGCCGAGGGCAATCCCTCGGGCTGCAGGAACCTCGACGCGTCGATGTCGCGCGTGCACAGCGTCACCGTCACGGGTGACAAGGCCGCGCTCAAGTCGTCGGGCGGGATCAACGACACGCTGAAGCAGACCCAGCCCGGCATTTACAAGACCACGTTTGCTCTGAGCGGCGCGAGGCTGGAGATCGTCGCGAACACCACGGCGTCCCCCAAGACCCTCGAAGCCGTCGAACCGAAGATCGGCTGCCGCTGGACCGCCGTCGCGCCGTAGCGGACAGTCCCGATCGCACGCGCCTCGGGTCGCCATCGCCTCACAGCAGCGGGCTGAACAGGCGCAGGATGTTCTCGACCAGGCGCTCGCGGAACGGGCGGGCGGCCCAGGCGGCGGGGTCGAGCGGGACGGACTGGGCGACGTAGGAGCGCTGGAGCGCCGACAGGGTCTCGGCGAAATCGGGCTGGTAGACGAACAGCGCCACCTCGTAGTTCAGCCACAGGCTGCGCATGTCGAGATTGACCGTGCCGAACATCGCGAGCGTGCGGTCGACGGAGATCGACTTGGTGTGCAGCAGTCCGCCGCGATAGAGCTGGATGGTGACGCCGGCCTCGAGCAGCTCGTCGTAGTACGACCGGCTGGCGTAGCGCGCGAGCAGGGAGTCGACCTTCTCGGGAACGATCAGCGTCACCTGCACGCCGCGCGCGGCGGCGCCGCGCAGCGCCAGGATCATCGAATCGTCCGGCACCAGATAGGGGGTCGTCAGCACCAGCTCGCGCCGCGCCGCGTTGAGCAGCGCCAGGATCATCTGCAGCAGGCCGTCGCCGCTCTCGCCCGGACCGGACGCCACGACCTGGATGCTGGCCGCGCCCACGGGCTGGGCGCCGCCCAGATGTGCGCGTTGGATCAGCGTCCCTACCGGCTCGCCGGTCTCGAGGCTCCAGTCGCCGATCAGCGTCGCGGCGAGCACGTTCACGACCGGACCTTCGACCCGCACCATCGCATCGATCCATTCGCCGACGGCGGAGTCCTGCTTGAAGTAGCGCGGGTCGACCAGGTTCATGCTGCCGGTCCAGGCCGCCGCGCCGTCGATCACCACGATCTTTCGGTGCAGGCGAAGATCGGTCCGGCCGACCAGGGTGCGCAGCAGCCCGACGGGGAGGGCAGGGCGCAGCTCGACGCCGGCGTCGCGCAGCCGCAGCGGCTGGCTGCCCTTCCACCACGGCCGCGCGCCGAGGGCATCGATCAGCACCAGGCAGCGCACGCCGCGCCGGGCGGCGCGGATCACGGCCTCGAGCACGTCGTCCGCCGCGCCGCCCTCGTTCCAGATATAGAACTCCATCAGCACGCTCGACCGCGCGGCATCGATGTCGCGCACGAAGGCGGCGAGGATCTGCTGGGTGTCGGAGAGCAGCTCGAAGCGGTTGCCGCGCACGGTCGCGGCGCCCACCAGCGCCCGCCCGAGACGGTCCATGCCCTGCGCCGCTCCGGGCAGCGCCGGCCAGTCGACCGCCGCATGATCTGCGGGGATCGTGACCCGGGCGATCTCGCGGAAGGAGGTGCGCAGCGCGCCGATGCCCTGGAAGCGCTTGCGCCCGATGCGGCGCTCGCCGATCAGCAGATAGGCGAGCGCGCCGATATAGGGCAGCGCCGCCACCAGCAGCAGCCAGGCCAGCGCCACGCCGCGCGCCGACCGGTGCATGACGACGCGCAGGCCGACGGCCGCGATGATCGCGCCATGCAGCGCCGCCAGAAAAAGGGAAGAGGTCAGAAGCACGTGCATGAAACTCCCGTCGGGATCGTCTCCGACGGTCCCCGGCATGCCCGAAGCCTGCGCCGGCCGCCAGTGGGAAGCATCGGTCGGGGCCGGACGCCGAAAGGGCGGCCGCAATCGAAAGGCGCAACAAGAACTCGAAGATGGTCGCAACCCGATCCCGCCTCGAGTTGACCGTGCCCGCTCCGAGCCTCGAGCCGCCGCAACAGGAGCGCAGCCGCCGGGGCGAGAGGGCGCTGCTCCGGCCCGGGTTGAACGGCATCGTGGCGCGGGCGGATCCTGCATCCCGGCCGCGACACTGCGGCTGCGGACCGGCATTCAGGTGGCGGTCGTCGATCGCGGCCCGCTGCGCATCGCCTCGCCGTCGGTCAAGTGCGTGCTGTGCGAACTGCTGCTGTCGTTCGTCGAGGTGCCGGCCGGGAACGGCGAGAGAAAGCACGGGGCGAAACGCAATATCGCGCGATCCCGGAAATCCGGGTGATGCCGTCAGGCGTCTTTACTGTCCGCAATGGTGTGACAGTCGCCTCGGGCTTCCTGTTCGTCATGCAGGAAAAGAGAATGTCCTGTATCCGAAAAACGAACGCGTCACCGCGCTGTCGCCAAGGCAGGGCAAAATAAACGTCATGGTAGTAACTGCACTCGCGCCCGCAAGCGGACCGTACAACAATCGCGAAAGTCCGACTGCGGCGAGGCTCGCCGGAACCGCGAATTAAACGAAATCTCCTATCTTGCATTCCACAATTACTCAGGAGTCAAAACACTTATCGCGGTCAGGCGCCGGCGGATCCGCGAACGATTGGTCGAGTGCAATTATATAAGGAGTCACCGCAATCATTGATGTTCTTGCCGAGCGGTGAGCCGTCGATCGATCCTACTGCAATTATTCAACCTCAAGAAAGAGTGATAGGCCGCGTCGTGGAGGCGTGGATAATCCGGCTTCTGCGATGAAATCCGACTACGTCCCTATTAGTTCGCGCGCGAGAAATCTTTCTTCGAAAGCTACGCGTAAGCCCGGCCCTATAGGGTACTTAAACTATCGAATGTCGATGCGTGCTGCTTCACCAACTTGCTGCGCGCGCCGATTAGACCCGCTCCCGACCAGTCCGCAGGGGCTTACAAGCGCATCGCATTTGAGGCCACACAGATCATGAAGAGGCTGTCCGCAAGGGTTCAGGTCAGGAGCGCGGGGACGGCGTCCTTCGTTCGGAGTTCAAGATGCCGCGCATGACGTCATGCAAACGTATGACGTAAGTCCGACGGATTGCGATACAACCATACCGCATCTGGGGTGCAATTTTATACTGCGGAAAAGAAGGCTGGGTCGATCGCACACAGCACCGGCAATCGGGGGCTTGCGATTCTGGGAGAGACGGGAGTGGCCATACACGCATTCGACGCCACGGTGTCTGTAGGCGAGCCGCATTTCGCCTCGATGTCGGATCGAGCTTCCGTCCTCGACGCCCTGTCGCTGGCTCACGAGGTGGCGAGCGGCAATGCGGGCTGGCCCTCGCTTGCCGCCAAGCTGTCCGACCTGCTGGGCGGCGAGCGCGTCGTGCTGTTCATGCTCGATGCACGGACCGAAGCGGCGAAGCTGCTGGCGTCGAGCACGCCCAATCTCGACAAGGTCCCCGAGCGCTTTCTGCAAGCGGGGCGGCGCCAGGCCCGCCGCCTCAAGGCGCGTCTCCCCAGCTCGAGGCTGGTCGGCAGCAACCATGCGCGCTCCAAGGCCGACACGGTCGGCGATCTCGCGACGTGGCGGATGTTCCTCGAGCCAGACGGGGCGTTCGTCAAAGGTCACCTGCTTGGAACGTCGGAGGCCACCTACCTCTGCCTGGCATGCGGCCCCGACGCGCCAGGCAGCGCCGTCGAGCCCAAGGATCGCGAGTTCGTCGAAGCGGTGGTCCGGCTTCTGGCGCGAGCGGTCGAGATCTCGGCCCGGATCGATTCGATGTCCGCGCAGCTCCATGCCACGTCTCAGATCCTCGACCGCTCGGCGGTGGGCATCATCCAGCTCGACCGCAACGGCGCCGTGCTGGAACTGAACGGCGCGGCGCTGCGGATCGCCCAGGCGGGCGACGGGCTGACGATAACCACGGCAGGGGTGCATGCCGCCACCGAGGCCGACGAGGTGCACCTTCAGGACGCCATCGCAAGAGCGATCGCCAATCGGAGCGGCGACTATGTTCACCGGTTCAGCATCCGGCGGCGGAGCGGGCTGCCGACCGGCGTGGTGCTGACGTCGATCGACCGTGCGCATCACGCGGTCGCCGATCAGACCTGCTGCGTGCTGTTCGTCATCGATTCGGAAGCACGGCACGACCCGGACCCGTCCGCGATCGCGGACCTGCTGGGGCTCACGCCGGCGCAGGCGCGGGTGGTGGCGGCGCTCACCGCGGGCAAATCGCTGGCCGAGGTTGCCGCTTGCCTGGGGGTCACGGTCAACACGGCGCGTACCCTGCTGTCGCGGGCAATGGCCAAGACCGGCACCAACTCGCAGGTCGCCCTCGTCCGGCTGGTCCTCACCGCCGTGATCCCGCTCCCGGCCAGCGAGTAGGGGCTCCCGCTTCGCCGAAGGAGTGTCCCTCATTCGTGCTTCAAGAATCCGGCCTCCCAGTCCCGTAGACGCAGGCCTGTCGAGCCAGGCGGCCGACCCCGGGTCGCAGACCAGGTCGAGGACGCGCGCACGATCGGGATTGTCCTGCAGCATCCTCTGTCGCTGTGGGTACGGGTTTCGTGTGGCGCGACTATTCTTCGGGGGGCCGAGGGCATGTGGCGCGTGATCCTCTTTCTCGTCGTAGCCGAGATCGTCGGAGGCTGGCTTCTGATCTCGGTATTCGACCTTTCGCCCCTGGTGGCCTACGTCGCGATCACGGCGACCCTGTCGGCACTCGTCGCAACCTACATCCTGCTTGCAGCGCCGTCGGACTCGGATTGAGCCAGGCGCCAGGTGATGAACGTACGCGAAGGTATCGTCGCGGTGCGCCGCCGCTTCAGGTGCAAATTCAGTTACCGCTGGAATGACAATGGATTTTTTCGCGTCAACGACCCGTGCATTGCACCGAATAACGAAGTCGTTTGCGCCGCGCTGAGCGTCCTCATTTAGCTGACACGGCTCCGGCACGCTCCAGGAGGATGGAATGCAAGCAACTGCACAACTGATCTTCGTCGATGCCGCCGTTGCGGACAGAGATGTTCTCCTGCGCGACCTGCTACCTGGAATTGATGCGTTCGTTCTGGACCCGAACACGTCCGGGCTGTCGCAGATCGCGAGCGCCGTGGCCGATCGGCAGGATATCGCGGCCGTCCACATTTTTGCGCACGGCCGGCCGGGCGAGGTCAACTTCTCCGGCGGTCCGCTGTCGCTCGAGACAGTGGAGGACAGCCAGGACCATCTCGCCGCGATCGGACGAGCGCTGTCCGCGGATGGCGACGTCCGGCTGTGGGTCTGCGACGCCGCTCGCGGAGACCGTGGGAAGGCGTTCGTGGACCGCCTCTCGCGAACTGTCGGGGCGCCAGTCCTTGCGTCATCCGGACGGGTTGGCGCTGCGGAGCAGGGCGGACGGTGGGAGCTCGACGCAGGGGCTCAGCCGGGCATGCTCCCGCCCCTGAGCGCGGACGCCATGGCGAATTACCGTCACGTCATGACCGTTACCGTTGACCTGACCTCTGCTCAAGGCCTCACTCAAACCACTCTGTCCACTGCCTACACCGAACAGGGAACGACCCTGATTGCACCGTTGGCGACGGTCTCCGGGGACGGCTTCGACAGTGACGAAATTGACAGCCTGAGGCTCGTGCTCAACGGCGCGACGGCCACCGAGAGCCTGTCGCTGAACGCGGTTGGTCAATCAAGGGCAACAGTTGACAACGTCACGGTGAGCTACAGTTCGGAAACGGGTACCCTGACCCTGTCCGGCGTCAACAAGAACAATTCCATCTGGACGTATCTGCTTTCCCGCGTCCAGTACGTCAACACGAGCGACGCGCCGCGGACCTCAGGCGTTACGATCGGTGTAACAGCCAGAAACGGAGCGGCTACCAACGGCGCAACGACCGTAACGATGTCCGTGACGGCGCTGAACGATGCGCCGCTCGCGTCTGGCGGCGCAACGCTCGCAGCAGTCGACGAAGATGCTGCAGCGCCGGCTGGCGCGACCGTATCGTCCCTGTTCGCCGCCAACCTCTCGGATCCGGACACGACCTCGAGCCTCATCGGCGTCGCGATCAGCAGTTATACGGTCGATGCCGCCAAGGGCAACTGGCAGTACTCGACGAACGGCGGCGGCAGTTGGACGACGCTGGCGAGCGCCGCGGTGACGACGGCGATACAGATCAATGCGACGGATCGGCTGCGCTTCGTGCCGGCGGCAAACTACAACGGCCTGGCGACGGCCTTGAGCGCCAACCTGATCGAAACCGGCCAGGCAGCGTTCGTCAGCGGCACCACGCTCGACCTGACCGGGGCGACGGGCGGCCTCACGCATATCTCGTCGGCCACCGTGGCGCTGTCGGAGACCATCACGTCGGTGAACGATGCGCCGGTGGCATCGGGCAGCGCTACGCTGGGAGCGATCGATCAAGACACCGGGAATCCGCCCGGCGCGACGGTGTCCTCGCTGTTCGGCGGCACTTTCTCGGACGCTCTCGACCAGGTGAGCGGCGGCTCGACCGCGAATACCTTCCTGGGCATCGCGATCAGCAGCTACACGGTCGATGAGGCCAAGGGCAACTGGCAGTACTCGACGGACGGCGGCGGCAACTGGACGACGCTGGCGAGCGCCACGTCGACGACGGCGATCCAGCTCAAAGCAACGGACCTGCTGCGCTTCGTACCGGCGGCAAACTATAGCGGCCTGGCGACGGCCTTGAGCGCCAACCTCATCGAGAGCGGGCAGGCAGCGTTCACGAGCGGCGACACGATCGACCTGACCGGACTGACGGGCGGGACGACACATATCTCGGCAGCAGCAGTGGCACTGTCGCAGACCGTCAACGACACGGCGCCGCCGATGGCGACGATCGGCAGCGACGACACGGCGCTGAAGATCGGCGACGTGGCTCACCTGACGTTCACCTTGAGCGAGGTGTCTGCCGACTTTGGGGCGGACGACGTCGCTGTGACGGGCGGCACGTTGAGCAACTTCGCGGGCTCGGGCACGAGCTACACGGCCGACTTCACGCCGGACGCCGACAGCACGGCGGGGGCGACGATCAACGTTGCCGGCGGCGGGTTCGTCGACGGGGCGGGCAATGCCAACCTGGCGGCGAGCGAGCTTGCGCTGTCGATCGACACCGTGGCGCCGACCATCGAGGTCGCGGCGACCGTTGCGGACGACAATATCGTCAACCAGAGTGAAAAGTTGTCCGGCTTCGATATCACCGGCACCTCGTCCGGGGCGGACGGCGAGACGGCGACGGTCACCATCGTCGATGTGGGCGACAACGTCATCGCAACCTACATGCCGGTCATCCAAGCCGGCGGCGCCTGGACGGTCACCGTGTCGCCCGTCGACGCGCTGCTGTTGGCCGATGGCAGTTACACGGTCATGGCCGACGTGTCCGACGTCGCGGGCAACCCTGCCCACGCAGGCATCCGGAGCATCGTGGTCGACACCACCGCCGATGGCGGCGATCAGGCCACGCTGGCAGTCGTCGACCCGTTGATCTCGTCCGGGGACATGACGTCCGTCTCGGTCACGGTCGCGGGCCTCGACGGGGATGCGACGGGTGTGCTCAAGTTCACCGACATCAACGGGGATTTCCGCACCCAGGCGGTAAGCGCAAACGGGCCGAGCGACCCGACAGATTTGACGGGGCTGGCCGACGGCAAGGTCGTCGTGTCGATGGAGATCATCGACACGGCGGGCAACAGCACGGAAGTGTTCGCGTCGACCCTCAATCCCAATCCGGTGGTGAATGCCGCTCCGGAGGTGGTGTTCAACCTTCGTCGGTACGAGCGTTACATCCTGACCGACGAGTTGAACGACCCGTCGTTCACCTCGGCCACCTTGAGGGCCAAGGACTCCATCCTTGCCCCCCTGGACCCGACCGTCATCGCGTCGATGGACACGAAGGGGGTGGATGTCATGGAGTCGGCCAACGGCAAGGTCAGTTTCTCGCTCGCCCAGTTCGACGCTCTGGGCGGCGTTCTCTTGTCGGCCGCCACGGCGCTGACGGTCACCGGCACGTCGGGCGACGACATCTTCGACTTCTCGACGCAGATCCTCGACCCCGCCGACCGCGTCCGCGGTTCGGGCGGCGAGGATCAGCTCACGCTCGCGGGCGACTACTCTTCCAGGCTCGTATTCGGTGCCGAAACGCTCGCCGAGGTGGAAAGCATCGTCTTCGGGTCGGGACAATTCGACATCGCCACGGACGACGCGACCGTCAAAGGGAGCAGGAACCTGCTCGTGGACGGGTCGGCTCTCGCGGGAGGCGACTTGCTGCTCTTCGACGGTTCGGCCGAGACGACCGGCACCTTCACCTTCGTGGGCGGTGCCGGGAGCGACAGCTTCACGGGTGGTACGGGCGCCGATACGATCCTCGCCGGATCGGGCTCCAATACGGTCCGCTACTCCGCGGCCTCGCAGTCGATGCTCGGCAGCGGGTTCGGCAGCGGCTACGACACGGTCAGCGGCTTCGATGGAGCAGCGGACCAGTTCGCATTCACCGACGCGGTGGTGTACGATGGCACGATCGAGGGCAAGCTGACGAAGTCCAGCTTCAACGCAACCATCGACGACGCCCTGAATGGCCTCGATGCAGGTCATGCCGCGCTCTACACGGCGACCTCTGGCAACCTGGCAGGATCGACCTTCCTTCTGGCGAACGGTATCGGTGGAACCGGCAACGACATCGTCGTTCGCCTGGAGGGCGCGAGCAACATCACGCAGGGCAGCTTCACCACCGTCTTGTGACGCCTAAGGCCAGGCAATCCTCGAGCAGGTCGCTCCCAGGTTGGCCGGCATCCATTCGTTCCGAATGCGCGTGGGTGCTCATACGCTTTCTCACCGGCAGCCGATGGCATGTGGCGCCTGGTGATCGTTCTTCTCGTCGCCGAGATCGGCGGAGGCTGGCTTCTGATTTCGGTATTCGACCTCAGGCCACTGGCGGCCTATGTCGTGACGAAGGCGGTCCTGTCGGCACTCGTCGCGGCCTACATCCTGCTCGCAGCGCCGTCGGACCCGGATTGAGCCTGGCGCCGGGTGATGCGGAAGGCGCGATTGCACACGCTGTGTTGACTCATCGATGCGAGCCGTGTCTTTAGGGCAAAAGCATCAGTGGAGGACAAGCGTGCTCGATACCGGCAAGAACGTTCTGCGGCGCCGCCTCATGGCGGGCTCGGCCGCCGTGCTCGCGGCTCCGGCCATCGTCGGTCCGGCGATGGCGCAGGGCAAGGTGACGTGGAAGGTGCAATCGCACTGGCCCAAGGCGTCCGGCTCGTTCAACGACAGCCTCGGCGTGCTCGCCAAGGAGCTCGAGAAGCGCACCGGCGGCCGCTTCGTGCTCGAGCCGCTGGGTGCCGGCGAGATCGCCAAGGACCGCGAGATCTACAACATCGTGCGCCGCGGCGTCGTGCCCATGGGGACAATCTCGCCGGCCTACATCCTCGGCGAGGCGCAGGCGATGGGCCTGCTGTACGGCGTGCCCGGCACGCTGCGCGAGACCTGGGAGATGATGCAGCTGACCAAGAATCTCGGAATCGAGAAGATGGTCAACGACGAGCTGCGCCCCAAGGGCGTCGTGATCATGGCGGAGAAGGCCTATCCGACCGAGGTGGTGCTGCGCCGGAAGATCGAGTCGGCCGGCGATCTCAGCTCGCTCAAGATCCGCTCGGCCGGCACGATGCTCGAATACCTGGCGGCCGCCGGCGCATCGCCGCAGCAGATCGCCGGCCCGGAAATCTACCAGGCGATCTCGACCGGCGTGGTCGATGGCGCACACTGGGGCGCCGCGATCGGCGCGCTCTCGATGAAGTTCTGGGAAGTCGCACGCTTCCACATGAAGCCCGCTCTCGGCATCGCCAACGACGCCTGGATCATTAACGCCGCCGCGCTCGACAAGCTGCCGGCCGACCTCAAGCTGCAGTTCACCTCCCTCGTCGAGGAACGTTACTTCCTGCGCTCGGTGGAGTATCTCCAGCAGGAGGCGATCGCGCTCAACACCGGCAAGGCGAAGATGAACGTCGAGGTCCTGCGCTGGCCGGACGACGTGCTGAAGAAGTTCGCCGAGGCCTCCACCGGCATCCTCAAGAAGGAAGCGGCCAAGGGCGAGATCTCGGCCAAGGGGGCCCAGGCCCTCACCAAGCTGATGACCGACCTCGGCTACGTCTGACCGTATTCTTTCGGACAGCTGGGAGCGCGGCTATGAGCGGCAGGCCCGGCCGCATCTGCAAATCGTGAGGTGAGAGGATGCTGAAGGTTGCCGCGGCGATCACCCGTCTGAACATGTGGATCGCCAGGATCGCCGCGTGGCTGATCGCGCCGATGTTCTTCCTGCTGATGGCCGACGTGATCATGCGCTACGTCGTGGGCAGCGCCGCGATCTGGACTGCCGAGTTCGCGCAGCTGATCTTCGGCGTCTATGCCGTCATCGCCGGCGGCTATCTCCTGGTCGAGCGCGCGCACGTCAACGTCGACATCCTCTACGGCAGGTTCAGCCGCGTGGCGAAGGCGAAGGTCGATCTCGCGACCTCGTTCCTGTTCTTCCTCTTCCTTTGCGTGCTGATCTGGCAGGGCACCGACATGGCCTGGGAGTCGGCGGAGAAACTGGAAAGCTCCTACAGCATCTGGAATCCGCAGATCTGGCCGGTCAAGGTCGCGATCCCGGTCGCCGGCGTCCTGCTGCTGCTGCAGGGGCTCGTGCGCATCGCCTCGGACATCCGCACCGTCATGGGGCTGGAGAACGATCCCGCGATCTTCGGCAAGCAAGCCACCGACGAACCCTCCCACTGATCGGACGATCCCGTGCCCGTCGAGCTCCTCACGTTCCTTTTCTTCGGTTCGCTGCTGGTCTTCCTGTTCATCGGCACGCCGCTCACCTTCACCCTGGGCGGCATCTCGGTGATCTTCCTGTTCTTCACGATGGGACCGGTCAGCTTCTACATCGTGGCGTCCAAGTTCTGGGACTCGATGATGAGCTTCACGCTCATCGCCATCCCAATGTACGTCTACATGGCGATGCTGCTGGAGAAATCCGGCGTCGCGCAGGACCTCTACCGCATGATGCATGTGTGGTTCGGCGGCATCCGCGGCGGCCTCGCCATCGGCACCGTCGCGATCTGCGCGATCTTCGCGGCGATGAGCGGCATCAGCGGCGCCGCCGTCGTGACCATGGGAACGATCGCGCTGCCGCGCATGCTCGAGCGCGGCTACGACAAGCGCCTCGCCGTCGGCGCGATCAACTGCGGCGGCGGGTGGGGCATCCTCATTCCGCCGTCGATCCTGATGGTGCTCTACGCGCTCCTGACCGAGGTCTCGGTCGGCCGGCTGTTCGCCTCCGGTATCGGCCCGGGCATCCTGCTGTTCGTGCTGGTCTCGATCTATATCGGCGTGCGCGCCTGGATCCAGCCGTCGCTCGGGCCGGCGCTGCCGGTCGAGGAGCGCGGCGACTGGGGCGTCAAGATCAGCTCGCTCAAGGCGGTGTTCCTGCCGTTGCTGATCGTGTTCCTGGTGCTGGGCGCGATCTTCGGCGGCTTCGCGACGCCGACCGAGGCGGCGGCACTCGGCGTGTTCGGCGCGCTGCTCGCCTCGGCGGTCCATCGCAAGTTGTCGCTTGCCGTGCTGACCGATGCCGGCATGCAGACGCTGCGGCTCACGGCGCTGATCATGTGGATTCTGTTCGCCGCGCACGCCTTCTCGACTGCCTACACGACGCTGGGCGCCAACGAGCTGATGAACCATATGATGTCGCTCATTCCGGGCGGCGAATGGGGTGCGCTCGCCTTCATGCTGGTCGTGCTGCTGCTGCTCGGCATGGTGCTCGATCCGGTGGGCATCATGCTGATCACGCTGCCGGTCTTCCTGCCGGTAGTGCAGGCCTACGGCTGGGACCCGATCTGGTTCGGCGTGATCTTCATCATCATGATGGAGATCGGCTACATGACGCCGCCGTTCGGCTTCAACCTGTTCTACCTCAAGGCGGTGGCGCCGCCGGAAGTCACGATGGGCGACATCTACTGGTCGGTCATCCCGTACGTCCTGGTGACCGTCGTCGGCGTCCTGATCATCATCGCCTTCCCGCAGATCGCGCTGTACTTCCCGAATTTGTTCTTCGGCGTGGCGAGGTAGACGGGCGCGCCGGTAGCGGCCGGCGGCAAACGACGCGCGCTGGGAGCTTGCCCATCTTCCTGCCCGTGCGTGGCCAGCTTGGCCAACGGTATCAACGGCGCAGCCTGGCATACGTACGGCTGAGGCAGCTTACCACTGGTTGCACCAGAGCGCTTGTGTTGTTAGCGTATACGCAGGTGTGAGGGGGGAAGGTAAATGCCGGCTGCGTTTACTCTTGGCGACGGCGGTTTTCCGGTACGCGTAGCAGGGTTGGCGGGAGACAATACTGTCGCCGTATGGGGAGACACGGTCGACGGACAGCGTGCGATCCATGTGCAGATATTCGGTCCGACCGGTGTTCGAGTCGGCAGCCCGATCGTCATCTCGCCTGAGTGGTTCGGGTTCTACTCGGTTGCCCGGTCGGCCGCGGGCGGATTCATCGTTTCCTACTGGCATACGGAAGAAAAGCCCGGGGAGCCCCCCAAGACGGATCTGGTGATTACCAGCCGCGTCTACGACGCTGCCGGCGCAGCGTTGACCACCGTGGAGGTCCTGCGGCAGCCGGCGGGCAATGGCTGGACGTCCGATGGCGCGATGATGGCGGCGCCGCCTCACACCGCAGGGCTCGCAGGCGGCGGCTTCGTCGTGGGATGGACGGTCGTCTACGATGGCGTTACCACCGCCTATAGCCAGATCTTCAATGCGGCCGGCAAGAAGGTGGGAGGACCGATCGCCGTCGACGCCGGGCCTGGCTTTCAGTCCATCGAACTCGTCGAGGTGGTCGGCCTCAGCAACGGCAACTTCGTCGTTTCCTGGACGGACGGGAACGGCGGCCCATCGGCGCGTGCCCAGATCTATTCTGCCAAAGGCGCCAGGATTGGCGGCGAGATCGTCGAGTCGACGTCACACCTTCTCAATTCGCCGAAAGTGACCGACCTCTCCGACGGGAAGTTCGTCATGGTCTGGGCGAATGGCAGCGACCTCGCCGACAGCGATATCTACGGCCAGCTGTTTGCCGCGACAGGAACCCGGATCGGCGAACGGTTCAGGGTGAACACGAAAACATCGCTTGGCCAGTTGCAAGCCGATGTGGCCAGTGTGCCCGGCGGCGGTTTCATCGTTACGTGGATGGACGCGGCGGCCGCAGGCTCGCGCGAGTCCAACACCAAAGCCCAGCTGTTCGACGGCAACGGGCACAGGATAGGCGGAGAGTTCGCGGTAAGCGCCGAGAGCAATCTCTCCGAAGGCTTTCCCCATGTCGGTGTCTCGGGCGATGGTGCCATTACGTTCAGCTGGATGAACGAGCCGTACCCGGACCCCTTTGGGCTGGGGGCCGCACAACTTTTTACGAGCGGCTTCACGAACCAGGCGGACAAGTTTCCCGCCGATGGCGCGAAGTTTCCGGCAAGCACCGGTTTCTGGAACCCGGCCTTCGACAGTTTCCTGAACGCACTGGGCGGGGACGATACTGTCAAGGCCGGAAACGGAAACGACACGCTGATCGGAGGGCTGGGGCACGACACCCTGAATGGCGAGGCGGGCAACGATGTGCTGCTCGGCGGGCGCATCGGCGTTCAGGACAAGTCGAACGACCACAAGAATGATGACAAGGACACGATCAATGGCGGCGCCGGCGAGGACACCCTGATCGTCCCGTACACGCGCACTGAACTCCAGAACGGCTTCCGGGGACTCGAAGTCACCTATCTAAAAGCCGGGACCAAGGTGGGAACGAACGCCGGCACCGCAGTCAAGCTCGAGGCGGCAAGCACTGTCCTTACGCTCAGCGAATCCAGCAAGAATGCCGACGGAAAGCTCGGCTCCTACAAGACCGACGTCATCTGGAACGTCGAACGGATAAGATTTGCCGGCGAGGCGGAGTCGGAGGAGCTCCTGGGCACCTGGGGCAAGCTTTACGAACGCAACGGCAGCCCCCACAAGTTCAGCAAGACCGAGCGCCTGGCACTGAACGCCAAGGGGCTAACGTCGCCCTCTGCGCATGCCGGCTATCTCGAATCGATCTTCGGCGCTCCGCCAGCGGAAGGGAAGCTCGCCCCGGGCCTGAAAGGTCTGATGAGCGGACTTGTCGACGTCGATGTGTCGAAGGCGACGAAGGGTACCCTGAAGGTCGAAGGATTTCAGCCCGCCGTCGTGGCGCTGACCGCCATCATCGCGGACATAAGGGCGAGCCAGTCGGACCTGGCCGACTTGCTGGTAAGCCACGGCATGTGGAACGCACGCTTGTCCACCGGTTCCACGACAGAGTGGTCCAATCACGCCTGGGGCGTGGGCGTCGATCTCAGAATCGGGCCGCTCATCGATGCCTACAACGACGGTTACATGATGACCGGCCTCCATGCTCTCATTCCTCGTTTCAACGAGTTCGGCTGGTTCTCGGGTGCGGGCTTCAGCAACAGCGAAGACGCCATGCATTTCGAGGTGGCCAAGGAGACGCTGGATACCTGGATCGACGGAAAGGCGGGGCTAACAGGCAACGGACTGGGGGGCGCCGACACGGTCTACTCCTACAAGACGGTGTCGGCTCTTGCCGCCGACAAGCGCCATCTGGTGCTGGTCGAGTCGGGACCGGCGATCAACGGCACGGGGAACGCCGCCGGCAACATCCTGGTCGGCAACAAGGATCGGAACGTCCTGGATGGAGGCGCCGGCGACGACACGCTGCGCGGACGCGAGGGGAACGACCGGCTGATCGGCGGTGCCGGACGCGACACGTTCGTGTTCAACACCGCCCTCGACGCCGCGACCAACGTCGACACCGTCGCCGATTTCGTTTCGGGAATGGATCACTTCGAGCTCTCGCGTGCTGTGTTCACGAAGCTGCCTGCCGGCGACCTGTCGGCGGCTGCCTTCGTGCAGGCGGCCGCCGCGATGACATCCGCGCACCGCATCATCCACAATTCGGCAACGGGACTCGTCTCATACGACAGCGACGGGATCGGCGGCGCGGCCGCGGTGGCGTTCGCAAGGCTGACGCCGGGTCAGTCTCTCGTTGCCTCGGACTTCAAGATCGTCGCGTAGGGACGGACGGCGGCCGTCCACTCGTGCCGCGCCCGCTCCGTCACGCGGCGTCAGCCGCCGTCGGCGGGGAGCAGGCCGAGAGTGACGGTCAGGAAGCCGATCCCGTTGATCGCGGCGTGCACCACGATGCCGGTCGACGTGTTGCTCGTCCGCTCCTTGAATCGCTGATGGGAGGACAGGTTGGATAGAGCGACCCGTCTTGCGTCCCGCCGAGGCCTTCGCCACGCGCAAACCTGCTAGCGATCCTCGGAATCCAGGGGATGAGCCTTGCGGCCGCCTCGCGCGACGTGGGTTGCCGCAACGTCGGACTTCACCAGATGTCCCGCCAGCTCGACGCATCGGTCGACGAGCTCACGAGCGCCCTGGTGCAGCTCGGCGCTGTTTCGAACCTCGGAGATGTGATTCTCCATGTCCTCGGCCGACCAGCCACGACTGTGGGCGATGAATGGAAACGGCGGAAAGGAGAAACCGAGCTCTCCGAAGAACATCATCATCTGGCCGACGACCGCCTGAACATTGTCCTGCCCGCCGATCACGATGAAGGCGGCGACCTTGTTGCGGATCAGCACTCGATCATGGATCGTGATCTGGTTCTGCACGCAATTCAGCCGCTCCGTCATCTTGACGTAGAGCGAACCGGGACCGCCCCACCGGATGGGCGTGGCGATCAACACGATGTCGGCCCAAAAAACCAGCGCCTCATAGACCGCGTCGAGCTGATCGGTGGCGTCCATCTGCGTGATCGTACAGGGCCACGTGCAGGCATGGGCACTCTTCGAGTAATAGCCCTCGCACGCCCGGAAGCGAAGATCGTTGAGACGGATCAAACGTGTTTCCATTCCAGCTTCCCTGGCGTGGCCGAGCGACGTCTGAAGCAGGCCTTCGGAAGTGGAATAGCGCGGGAACTCGCGGTTCATGGCCGTCGTGGAGATTCCGGCAACCCGCAGCGGACCCGGTTCGCGCACGATGGCCCGGCTCAACGGGTGCTTGACATGCGGTGCCTGAATCCGCCGGGTGACAGGGGTGAGATCGATGTAGAGATCTTCGCCTTGAATGCGCAACGCGTGGCTCGGCACCGCGGCTGCAACTCCTGGCCGTGCCTGGCCGGTCGAGCGATGAAACATCCAGTTGTGCCAGGGACAGACGATATAGTCGTCCTTCAGTGAGCCTTGGCCGAGAGGTCCGCCGGCATGATTGCAGACGCCGGAGACTGCTCCGAACTCGCCGTCGCGGTAGGAAAGGGCAATGCGGACACGGCCGACTTCGAGCTGCTGAAGAGCGCATTTCTTCAGGTCTTCGACGGCCCCCAACCGCTGCCAGTTCTCGTTGGCTTGGTCTGCCATCTCATCTCCTTCCTCGATGCAAGCAGCCGAGGTCCGGCACGCCAAAATAGGCGGCCCGACCACGATAAACCATCACAATCACGTCGTTCGTCGTGCGCGGCACGGCACCGACTGCCGAGGCACCGAAGCTCAGGGCAGGATGGCTTCGCCTTCGATCTCGACCTTTGCCTGCGGATCGATCAACGCCGAGACCTGTACCAACGTCATCGCCGGGAAATGCTTGCCCAACGTCGCACCCCACGCCGCACCGATTGCGGCGCCGGCGCCGTTGAACTCCGCAATGTCCGTCACATAGGCGCGCAGCATCACCAGATGCCCTGGCTCGCCTCCCGCCGCCTTCAGAACGGCCACGACATTGCTCAGGGCCACGCGCCACTGCGTGCCGGCGTCCGTCCCCGGGGCGATATGGGCCTGTCCGGGCTCCCGGCCAATCTGCCCCGCGATGCGCACGCTCTTCGTGCCCCTGGCGACGACGGCATGCGAGAAGCCACGCGGCCGCGACCAGCCGTCCGGCAGGATCGGCGTATAGGCGATGTCGGATGGGCTCATACTTCGTGTCTCCTCCAGGATCAGATCGGACGGGTCAGTGATTCCAGTCAGGCTCCATGTCGGCTTCAACGTACGCTACCGCAAGTGCGTGGACGTACTTTGTAAGGATCGGGCTCTCTCTACCGCTACCAACCGCCCCTTCATCGGTTCGGCGTCACGCTCGGACTCATGCGTATTCCAGGCGGAAGCCGTCGCCCCAGCGCTTGATGTGGCCGACCGAGGGCGAGGGGAAATGCATGGTGCAGCACAAGGTGTCGGTGTCGCAGTAGCGCTCGAGGAAGCTCCGGCGCGTCCGGATGGCCTGCTCGCGGTCGGTGTCGACGCGCATGACCAGGTCGGGATAGCGGGCCTGGATCGGCGAGTGGATCAGGTCGCCGGTGAACACCGCGGC